>JAUVVG010000067.1 GCA_030604735.1 Azoarcus sp. | reverse complement strand
TCCGCCGGAACTGCTGGCGATCCCAGCCGTTCCGGCATCAACTGGCCCATTGGAGACGGATCGATGTCGTACCCGCTCGCAGCCCTCAGGTGGCTGGACCGTAACGCCGAACGCACGCTGATATTGATCGCCTATTCGTCGATGGCGATGATCATCGTCTACGCGGTGTTCGAACGTTATGTCTTCAGCACCCAGATTCCATGGAGCACCTCGATCCCGATCTACCTGTTCCTGTGGGTGGCCTGGATGGGATGCTCTTACAACGTCAAGAAACGCACCCATCTCAGTTTCAACGAACTGCGCTTGCGCATGCCCTACAAGGTCCAGTTCGCCTGCATGTGGCTGGACGCCCTGTTATGGGTGACCTTCGGTTGTCTGGTCACTTACTACACCGTGGCGCAGACCCAGCTCGCCTACAACAATTTCGCGATCGTGCAGGGCACCGACAACGTGATGCTGTGGTGGTTCTACCTCGCGACCCCGGTCGCCTGGAGCCTATTGATGATCCGCGCCTTGCAGAACCTGTGGTCGGACATCCAGCGCTATCGCAAAAGACAACCCTTCCTGGTCGATACCCAGACAGTCGGCACTGACTGAGCGGAGCACACATCATGGACCAGTCAATATTGATCGCGCTCGTCACCGTCGGCGTGATCTTCCTCTTCCTGATCGGCGTGCCGATCTTTCTCGTGATCGGCTTCTGGGTGGTCGGCGTGTCGATCGTGATCGATTTCACCCTGGCCAACATCGGCGTCACCTTGTTTCAGGGGCTCAACTTCTTTGGCTTGCTGTCCTTACCATTGTTCATCCTGACCGGCGACCTGATCGCGTCGGCCGGCATCGCTCAGCGTCTGGCGAAGTTCGCCCATGCCTGCCTGTGCTGGATGCGCGGCGGACTGGGCATGGCGACGATAGGCTCGTGCGGGCTGTTCGCCGCGATCTCCGGGTCGAACTCGGCCACCACTGCGACCATAGGCGGGATCATGCATCCCCTGCTGGCCAAGGATGGTTACGACAGCCGGTTTGCTGCGGCAACGGCCGCTGCCGGGGGTACCGTCGGGATCATCATCCCACCGTCGATCATCTTCATCGTCTATGGCTTTCTGATGAACTTGTCGATCTCGGACCTGTTCATCGCCGGCATCCTGCCCGGCATGCTGATGGTGATCGCGATGCAGGGGGTGTGCTGGTGGATGTGCAAGAAGAACGGCTGGGGCACAGTCACGCCCTTCGACATGAAGCGCATGTTGCGCACCGCGCGCGATGCCTACCTCGGTTTCTTCGCGATCTTCATCGTGATCTTCGGGATCTACTCGGGCATCTTCTCGCCGACCGAAGCGGCCGCGATCACGGTCGGCTTTTGCCTGCTCGCCGGCTTGTTGATCACCCGCGAGATCAAGTGGCGCAACCTGCCGAACATCCTGCTCCGCTCCGGGCAGCTGACCGGCATGCTCGCCCCCATGATCGCGATATCGATCGTGATGCAGCAGGTACTCGGGTTGCTGGGCGCGAACGAGGCAGTAGCGAACTTCATCAGCTGGTTCGGCGACAGCCGCATCCTGGTGTTGATGGTGTGCATGGCGATCGTACTCGCGGCCGGGTGCATCCTCGAAAGCTTGCCGGTCACGGTCATCCTCGCGCCCATTCTCGCGCCGATCGCGGTCGCGACCGGCGTCGACCCGGTGCACTTCTCGGTGATCTTCCTGGTCGGAGCGGCCATCGGTTTTGTCACCCCGCCCTTCGGGTTGAACCTGTTCGTCGCCAGTGGCGTGACCGGCATTCCGTATTCGAAACTGGTGCGCTTCGCGATGCTCTACATGTTCGGCTTGCTGACTGCCTGGATTCTGATCGCACTGATCCCCTGGCTGTCGCTGGGACTGCTGCCCAAATGAATGCAGCCCCGAACCGCTGTGGCGGTCGGGGCCGCTATTCTTCTGCAAAGCTGATTCAGTTCTCGGTTTGGGATTCAGGCGTCGCGTCGGCGTCGATCGCCGCAAGTGCCGTCGCGGCCCGCTGCAAGGCCGGAAGAAACTGCAAGGCCTTGTCCGGCGTGAGCCGCATGATCGGGGCCTGGATCGCGACGCCGAGATTGGAACGCCCCTTGGACGACGGCACCAGCACCGCCACGCACAACAGGCCGGGCAAGAACTCCTCGTCATCGAGTGCATAGCCATCGCGCTTGACGCGCTCGATTTCCGCATCCAGCGCAGCCTGGTCGGTCTTGGTCTTGTCGGTGAAGCGTTCCAGCGGAACATGTTCGAGAAGCCGGCGGCGCTGCGCCGGCGTCATCTGAGCGAGGAAGAGCTTGCCGCTGGCCGAGCAATGGACCGGCACCCGCGATCCGGAGTGCAGATAGAAACGCAACGGGGCGGGCGTCTCGACCCGGTCCAGATAAAGCACCTCGCTACCCGAGAAGGCGGTGATGTTGCAACTTTCACCCACCTCCTCCACCAGCCGTCGCAGCACGGTATGGCGCGCGCCATGGACCGTGCTGTTGAGCAACAGATTCTCGGCCAGACGGCGCAAGCGCACACCGGTACTGTAATGGCGACCGTCGCCGTCACGCTGCAACATGCCCGCCCCCTCCAGCTGCTGAAGCATCCGGTGCAGCGTCGGTTTGGGCAGGCCGGTTTCCTCGACCAGGCTTTGCAGCGAAAAGAACTGATCCTTGGTCGCGATCACTTCCAGCAAGGCCAGCAGGCGCATCGCCGGCGTGTCGCCATCGATCTTGTTGACTTCCGACTTCATCCCCACCTCAGCATGACAGATAAAAACGCGACGATGCGAGACGCCCTTTCCATCTGGCCTCACGCATGCGGCAAAGTATACCTGCGAGCATCACGATATTCGAAATAGTTTATTCCGTTTTCACAAGACACCCCTTTAGCCAGGCACGCTCAGGACCCCGCTGACAGACGCCAGGCCGCCTGCTCTATGGGCAGGAAGGCCTCTACCGCCGCGGTTGCCAGCACATGCGTTGTTCCCTGATCCGGGTCATGCACGTTCAATCCGCCGTGCACCACCCTCACCTCGGCTCGCCCGCGCGGCAACTCGGCAGCCACGACCGCAGCATCAACCCGATCGGGCTGCTGCACGCCTATCGTCACCTGCACCCGCATCTCACGGTGGTCGATGCCCAGCGACCGGAACAGCACGATCGAAGAATGATGCAAGGCGTCCTGAACCGCGCGGCAGGCGGCCTTGGTGTAGTCCTCGCCATACAAGTCGTTGCCGGTACCCATCTCGAGAATGATCCGTTTCTCAGCCATCGTTGCGCTCCATGTCGAAGGACACCACGACCGCCGCATTGGCGATCACGGTCATGCTGCTGCCATCGGGCTTGGTGATGTCGAGACCGCCCTTTTCTACCCTGATGGTCGGTTGACCGTAGGGAAAAATCCCGAGCAGCTCGGCCGTATCGACTGCCTCGGGCTGCTGCACCCCGATGGCCACGTCGATCAGCATCGCCTCCTTCGGAAAGCCGAACGCATCGGCGACGTTCAGGGAGTTGTGCCACAGCGCGTCGCGAATCGCCCGCGCGGCGGCCTGCGTATAGTTTCGACTTCGGATCGAACTGCCCAGGCCGAACTGGGTGACCATTCTCGTTTTTGCCATTTCCTGCTCCTCTACGAATCAGCGATGATGCCGCCCGCCTATGAGTTCGACGATTTCCTGAAACAGCGCATTGTCGAGCGATTGCGACATGTCGGTCGCAAGGCAGCGACGATAGAACGGGCTGAGGTCGAGGCCGACCCCGAGCCCGAGAATCTCGACCCCTCCCGGACCGCCCCGACGCGCCACCACCGCCTTGAGATGATTGTCGAGATAGAAGGCGTCGTTGGCCAGCCCGGTCGCGCTGTCCGACGGACAGCCGTCAGAGATCACGATCAGGATCCGTCTGGCCTCGCTCCTCGCCATCAACCGGTCGCAGGCCCACTCGACCGCCTCGCCGTCTATCCCCTCGCGGAAGAGATCGGCCTTGAACAAGGCTGCGATGTCCGCCCGCGCCCGACGCCAGGAGCGGTCGGCGTCCTTGAACACCATGTGACAGACCTCGTTGAGCCGCCCGGGCGCCTTGGGTCGGCCCCGGCTCATCCACTCCCGATAAGGCCGCCCACCATTCCAGGCGCCGGTGGTGAAACCCAGCAACTCGGTCCGCGCCCCAGCCATTTCGAGCGCGCGCAACAACAAGTCCACGACCAGGGCGACCCGCTCGACATGAGTCTTCATCGAGCCGGAACAGTCGATCATGATCGCGACCACGCAGTCGGCGGTTGTCTTGTACCGCTCACGTCGGAACAGACGGCGCTCGGTCGGGGAGCTGACCAGCTGGGCCAGCCTGCGACCGTCTATCCGGCCGTCTTCCTCGCCGAACAGCCACCCATCACGCTGCGGCTGGGCCAGCACCGCGGTCAACATGCGTGCAAGCCGTGACAAGTTGACGCCTTGCGCCGCCACCGCCTTGTCCAGCCTCTCGCGGTACTCGCGCAGCAAGGCCTTGCGTACCAGCGAGCCGGCCTGAACCTCGGTATCGTAGCGGGTGGTGAACACCCGGTAATGCTGTGCTGCCTGCTCGAACACCTTGCTGTCGCCGGTCGTAGCCGCGGCGATGCTATCTAGATCGCCCTCTTCGTCGAACTCGAGCAGCAACGCGAAACCCCGGACCACCTCCTGGTCGTCCTGCTCGTTATCCTCGTCCGCGGATTCTGCCTGCTCCGCGCGCACACGCTCGCCGACGACATGGGCAATGGCGAGCGCGTGGGGGGCAAAAGCCCGCTGATCGCCGCAGCACCGGCGCATGCCCAGCAGCGGCGCCCCGAGTTCATCGACCAGCGAACCGCGCATGATCTCGATATGGTCCTCGATCTCCTCGGGCAGGCGTTTCGCAGTCAGACGGGACCAACACATCTGCGCCACCGTGTACAACAACATCCCCAGCCGCCCCTCGGTCAGGCCGGAATGGAAGAAGGCATTGGACCAGTTCAGGAAACGCGCATCCAGGTTGGCGGTGATGCCCGGCATGTCGGCCGGCGCCAGGGTTTCGACGCGGAGTTGCTCGAGCAGCTCGAACACCAGGCGTTCGACCGGATCGGACGGGCACAGACTGCGGTGCACGACCGGATCGCTGTGGAGCAGCCGCAAGGCCATGCCGTCGGCCGCAGCACGGCAGTCGGTGAAACCATCCTCTTCCGGCGCGATACGCAGGTGCGGCGCATGTTGTGGCAGACGCACTTCGCCGCGATAAACATGCCGGCCACGGTAATGCAGGGTTGGATCGCCGGTCAGCGCACGCAGCGTCGCCGCGCAAAGCTCTTCCACTCTTTGCTGTCGCCGCGCCTGCTGCTGGGCGCTGGCGCTCACGGCTGATTGACCTCCCGCATCCAGGATTCGTCCAGCTCCTCGCCGAAGCAGCGCTGATAGTATTCAGCGACGATAGGGCGCTCGGTTTCATCACACTTGTTCAGGAAGGAAAGCCGGAACGCGAGCGCGGAATCCCGGAAGATCTCGCAGTTCTCGGCCCAGGTGATCACGGTACGCGGTGACATCAGCGTGGACAGGTCACCCGCGGCAAATCCCTTACGGGTCAGGTTGGCCACCGCGACCATCGCCCCGATCAGCGCCCGCCCCTTGTCGGTATCCTTGGCCGGCACGCGCGCCAGCACAATCGCGACCTCCTCATCGGCCGAGAGATAGTTCAGCGTCGCGACGATGTTCCAGCGGTCTATCTGGGCGTGGTTGAGCACCTGGGTGCCGTGATAAAGCCCGGTGAGGTTGCCCAAGCCGACCGTGTTCGAGGTCGCGAACAGCCGGAAGTACGGATGCGGCCGGATGACCCGGTTCTGATCCAGCAGCGTGAGTTTGCCGTCGCGCTCGAGGATGCGCTGGATCACGAACATCACATCCGGGCGACCGGCATCGTACTCGTCGAAGATCAACGCGACCGGACGCTGCAACGCCCACGGCACGATGCCTTCCTGAAATTCGGTGACCTGCAGGCCGTCGCGCACCACGATCGCATCCTTGCCGACCAGGTCGAGGCGACTGATATGCCCATCCAGATTGACCCGCACACAAGGCCAGTTCAGCCGCGCAGCGACCTGCTCGATATGGGTCGATTTGCCGGTGCCGTGCAAACCCTGCACCATCACCCGGCGATTGCGCGCGAAACCGGCGAGGATGGCCAGCGTCACTTCGGGGTTGAAGCGGTAGGCGTCGTCGATCTCGGGGACATGATCCTCCCCCTCGACGAAAGCCGGAACGACGAGATCGGTATCGATACCGAAGAGCGCTCGCGCCGACACCTGACGGTCGGGCCCAGTTTCGAGTTCATCCATCGGCTGCAGCTCTCCATGATCACCGCCCGAACGCCTCGAGCAGACAATTACCTTGAAATCATGATGCAGTATATTTTTATTTAGAACAATACGTACCGTTTTTTTAATTTTATGTTGACATCAAGCACGTCGATCGATAGATTTTTAGCCTGTACCGACAAACGAAACGATTAGTATCATTTTTAGTCAAAACGCTCAATCAGTCACTCGGTCCACCCGGATGCGCATGTCGCGATGACGGAGATTCATCGGCACATCGAAGAGCAAGACCGAACAAGCGTAGTTCGCAACCCATACCCTCGAAAAGAGACGATCGATTCCAGGGCATGACCTGAACGAGACACAGAGGAAATACAGATGGCTTCACAGGACTTGTTTGCACGACGCGACGACGTAGCCGAGGTTGCGGTAGCGGAACTCATCGCAAAAGCACGCGCGGCTCAAAGACGTTTCGAAACCTACAGCCAGGAACAGGTGGACGAAGTCGTCACTGCGGTAGGCTGGGCGATCATGAACCCGGCCAACAACATCCGGCTGGCCGAGCTCGCGGTCAAGGACACCGGACTGGGCGTGGTCAAGGACAAGATCACCAAGAACCATCGCAAGACGCTCGGGCTGTTGCGCGATCTGAAATCGGTGAAGACGGTCGGGATCATCGCGGAGTATCCCGAGCGCGGCATCATCGAGATCGCGCGCCCGGTCGGCGTGGTCGCGGCGATCACGCCTTCGACCAACCCGGCGGCCACCCCGGCCAACAAGGTGATCAATGCGCTGAAGACACGTAATGCGGTCATCCTGGCGCCTTCGCCCAAGGGGCTGTCCACCTGTGTCGCGCTGCTCGAATACATTCACGCCGAACTGGACAAGGTCGGCGCGCCGCGTGACCTGGTCCTGTGTCTCGAAGCCCCGATCACCAAGGCGATGACCCAGGCGCTGATGCGCCAAGCCGACCTCGTGGTCGCCACCGGCTCGCAGAACAACATCCGCGCAGCCTACACCTGCGGCACACCGGCTTTCGGCGTCGGTGCAGGCAACGTCGCATCGGTCATCGAGAAGACCGCCGACATCGCCGCAGCCGCGCACAAGATCGCTGCCTCCAAGACCTTCGACAACGCGACCAGTTGCTCGTCGGAGAACAGCGTGATCATCGAGGACGCAATCTACGCCGCAGCGATGGATCAACTCGCCGAGGCCGGCGGCGTCCTGCTGAACGCCGACGAAAAAGCCCGCCTCCAAGCCGTGATGTGGCCCGAGGGCAAGCTCAGCGGAGAGGTCACCGCCAAGTCGGCCAGCATGATCGCGTCTATCGCCGGCCTGACCCGTCCCGAGTTCGCGACGGCCCGCTTCCTGATGGTCGAGGAAACCGGCACCGGACCGGACTACCCGTTCTCGGGCGAAAAGCTCTCGCCGGTATTGACCGTCTATCGCGCCCGCGACTTCGGCCACGCCTGCGGCATCGTCCGCGACATCTACGCCTTTCAGGGCGCCGGGCACTCGGTCAGCATCCACACCCACGACGACGACAAGGTGTTGCAGATGGGCCTGGAACTGCCGGTGTGCCGGGTCATCGTCAACCAGGCCCACTGCTTCGCGACCGGCGGCAGCTTCGAGAATGGACTGCCCTTCTCGCTCTCGATGGGTTGCGGCACCTGGGGGGGCAACAACTTCTCCGACAACATGAACTACCGCCAGTACATGAACATCACCCGGATAGCGCGGCCGTTGCCGGAAAAGGTGCCGGAAGAGGACGAGATCTTCGGCGACTACCTGCGCAAGTACGGTTGAGTCCCCGACCGCAACGCCGCCCCCCTTCCCCCGGTTTTTCGTCAATCCCGGAACGAACGCGCGACAAGGATGCAGAGATGATCGACACCATCAGAGAGTATGTTGACTATCAGGCCACGAACAGACCGGACAGCGTCTATCTGATCGCGCCGGAGCCGGACCTGACCCTGACTTTCAAGGGTCTGCAGCAGGCGTCACGCAGCCTGACCCACTACCTGCACGGGCAAGGACTGAAGCCGGGGGACAAGGTCGCGCTGCTGATGCACAACGGGTTCCAGACCTGTCGCCTGTTCATCGGTCTGATGTATGGCGGCTTCTGCGTGACACCGCTCAATCTGCTCGCCCAGCCGGCACAACTTGAGTACGTGCTCGATCACAGCGAGGCCAAGGTGGTGTTCGCCGCTCCGGACCAGATGGAAAGGCTGCAGGCCGCCCTGGCCAAGGTTGGGCGTGAAGTCACTGTGATCGAATGCGATGTCGACTCGGCGAGTTTCCTGTCGGACCACGACACCGGCGCCGAACTGGCACCGGTCACCGCTGAAGACGACGCCCTGATGATGTACACCTCGGGCACGACCGGAACACCCAAGGGGGTATTGCTGCCGAACCGGGCCGTAGTATCCGGCGGCCGTTTCGTTTCTTCGGCCCATGACCTTGGACCTAACGATCGGGTCATGGGATCGTTGCCGCTTTATCACATCAATGCCCAGATCGTCGTCGCGACCTCGCCGGTCATCCATGGCGGCAGCCTGGTCCTGCCGCATCGATTCTCGATTTCCACCTTCTGGAAATCAGTGGTCGACCACAACTGCACCTGGATCAACCTGGTGCCGACGATGATCTCCTACCTGATCCACTCGGCCACACCCGCGGAGCTCGGCCTCTCGATAGACAAGGTCCGTTTCTGCCGCTCGGCCTCGGCCCCGTTGCCGCCGGAGCAGCACAAGGCCTTCGAAGAGAAGTTCCACCTCGGTGTGATCGAGACGATGGGACTGACCGAAACCGCAGCGCCCTGCTTCACCAACCCGCTCGATCCGGCCAAACGGGTCATCGGCAGCCCGGGGCAGGCCTATGGTTGCGAGGCGAAGATCGTCGACACCGATGGCGCCACCCTGCCGGCAGGCCAGACCGGGGAGATCCTCGTGCGCGGCCCGAACGTGATGAAGGCCTATTTCAAGAACCCGGAAGAAACCGCCAAGACGCTCTCGTCCGATGGTTGGCTGAAGACCGGTGACCTCGGTTACCTGGACGAGAACGGCTTCCTGTTCGTCACCGGGCGGATCAAGGAACTCATCATCAAGGGCGGCGAGAACATCGCCCCGCGCGAGATCGACGAAGCGATTCTCAAGCATCCCGCGGTACTGGAAGCCGCCGCCGTCGGCATACCCGACCAGCACTACGGACAGGAGATCCTGGCCTGTGTCGTTCTGCGCGAGAACCAGCAATGCTCGCTGGAGGAACTCCAGGCTTTCTGTCGCGCCGAGTTGGGCCCCTACAAGACGCCGAAGGTGTTCCGCTTCATGGAGGAGCTCCCCCGCGGTCCCTCCGGCAAGATCCAGCGACTCAAGCTGGTGGCGTGAAGGTATGAATGGGCATCCCGTCTGCGGGATCGCCATTGAAAGGACTGTCCGAGACGCGCCCGCAGAGGCGTGCAAAGGAACGGGGCTGGGACCGAAATCCGGCCTGCCCTCTTGTCGGTCAACCGTAGCCCGCATCGCCGTGGCATGCGGATGTGACCGGGGTCTGTGCGAACCCGAACCGCACACCTGCCGTTCCATACCAATGAGGAGATAAACACCATGTTCACCAAGTTCGCAAAGCACGCCCTGTTCGGCCTGGTAGCGCCCGCACTGATTCTCGGAGGCGCCCAATCGGCGATGGCTCAGGCCTATCCTGAACGCCCGATCGAAGTGATCGTCACATTCGGGCCCGGCGGCGGCGCAGACAGCATGGGTCGCCAGATGGGACGCCTGCTCGAACAGCGCCTGAATGTCGCCTTCCCGGTGGTGAACGTCGCCGGCGCATCCGGCAACGCCGGCTTGACCCAGCTGCTCGGAAACGCCGCCGATGGCTACTCGATCGCGACCATGATCGCACTCACGGTGTCATCCTGGGCGGCCGGGCTGGGCTCTTCGACCGTCGATGACTTCGAGGTCGTCGCCGTGACCCAGGATTCACCGTCCATGCTGTTCGTGCCGCGCAACAGCCCATTCAAGACCTTCAAGGACTTCCTCGACCATGCCAAGGCCAACCCCGGCCAGCTTAAGGTCGCCACCTCCGGCTACGGCACCCAGGATGACATCACGCTGAAGTATCTGGCTTCGCTCGGATACGAGACGACCAATGTGCCGTTCTCCCGTCCGGCCGAGCGCTACTCGGCACCGCTCGGTGGCCATACCGACATGATCTACGAGGAGCCGGGTGACGTCGCCCAGTTGCTGCAGGCCGGGCAGTTGCGTCCGCTGGTGGTGTTCGACGACAAGCGCCATGAGTCCTTCCCGGACGTCGAGACCTCGCGCGAACATGACATGGATATCAGCGACCTGCCCAACTTCCGCACCATCGTGGTGAGAAAGGGCACGCCTGCCGATCGTGTCGAGGTACTGCGCAACGCGATCAACGACGCGCTCGAATCCGACGAATGGAAGCAATTCTGCGCCCAGACCTATACCTGCACCCGCATCTATTCGCCGGAAGAAGCCGAAGCCCATGTGCGCAACTTCTACGAAACGGTGAAGGCACGGCTGGACGCCACCAACTGATCCACGTTTTCCGGAAGAGCCCCGGCTAAATCCCGGGGCCGCGCATCAAGGCGTCCGCCCTGTCGAATCGGGGCGGACTGCACGCTCCCAGACACCTTTGTTCAAGGCGTAGTCATGGATCCCAATCGTTCGTTCAAGCAGAATCTCGTCGGCCTGGCCGCACCGGCCGGCTTTGTCCTGCTATCGCTGGTTTTGCTCCAGTACGTGGACGAGAATCCGGTGCGCACCGCGGGCATGACCCGCGGCCTGTTCGGTCCGACCGCCTGGCCAACCATCATGCTTTACGGCTGCATCCTCTTCGCCGGAGGATGGCTGATCCAGGAACTGTTGATGATTCTCTGGAAGTTCAAGCCCTTCTCGGGGCAAGGCGTCCGCCCGCCCTCGGGTGGGCCTAGCGCCTCGCGTGCCAAGCCGGGTTCCGGCATCACCGGCGAACTCCGGATCGCCGCCGGTCTGGTCATGATCGCCGGCTATGGATATCTCATCTCCATGATCGGATTCGCCTTCGCAACCGTACTGTTCATCGCTATCTGGTGCGCACTCGGGGGCATTTACCGTCCCAAGACGCTCATCCCGGTGAGCTTGCTCGGCACCCTCGGCTTGCTTTACCTGTTCGTGAAGCTGGCTTCGATGCCGCTCAGTCGCGGCCAGGGCGTATTCGCCGACTGGACGATCGCGCTTTATCGCGCGGTCGGTATTTTCTGAACGAGGCCGCTAAGACATGGAAACACTGATCAATCTCGGCGGCGGCATGCTGACCGCACTCGACCCGTTCAACCTGGCGATCATGCTGACCGGCCTGACCGTCGGCGTCGTCGCCGGTGCGATACCGGGCATCTCTTTCGTCAATGCGATGGCGATCGCCCTGCCCTTCACCTACATGATGACCCCGCTCAGCTCGATGGTCTTCCTCGGCGGCATCTACGCGGGCGGGGTGTTCGGCGGCTCGATCTCGGCCATCCTGATCAACATCCCCGGCACCCCTGCATCGCTGCCGAGTTGTTGGGACGGCTTCCCGATGACCAAACGCGGCGAATCGAGCAAGGCCCTGACGATCGCGATCTCGGCCTCGGCCTGCGGAGGCATCGCCAGCGCGCTGCTGCTGACCTTCGGCGCGCCGCCCTTCGCCCAGTTCGCACTTCGCTTCGGTCAACCCGAGTTCTTCGCCGCCACCGTGCTCGGCCTGGTCAGCATCATCGCGATCGCGAAAACCCGTCCCTGGATCAGCATGCTGTCGCTCAGTCTGGGCATCGTGATCGGCAGCGTCGGCGTCGATCCACTCTACGGCTCGCCACGCCTCACCTTTGGTTTGCCGGGGCTGCAGAGCGGCATCAATTTCGTCGTCGTGATGATCGGCCTGTTCGCTTTCTGCGAAGTGCTCGAGATGCTCGGTGCGAAGCGTCACACAAGTGGCGCCGACGGCAAGTCCAAGCTCAAGCTGCCGTCGTTCCGCGACTTCTGGAAGGTCAAGGGGGCGGCCGCCCGTGGTTCGGCGCTGGGTTGCACCATCGGTGTCATCCCGGGCGCTGGAGCGACCGTCGGCGCAGTGATCGCCTACGGCATCGAGAAGCAGGTCTCCAAGCGCGGCGACCAGTTCGGCACCGGTATAGAAGAAGGACTGGCAGCCCCCGAGGCAGCCAAGAACGCGACCACTGGCGCGGCCATGGTGCCCTTGCTCACCCTCGGCATTCCGGGCTCCGCCGCGACCGCGATCATGCTGGCCGCACTGGTGTTGCATGGGGTGAATCCCGGGCCCTTGCTGTTCGCGATGCAGTCCGAGATGGTCTACACCATCTTCGCCAGTCTGTTGCTCGCCAACGTGTTCATGATCGGGCTGGGGGTGCTGGTCGCGCGGGGTTTCTCGTCCTTGCTGCGCATTCCGCCAACCATTCTGGGCGCCTTTATCGTGGTGATGAGCGTGGTCGGCGCCTACGGGGTGCGCAACAACCTCTTCGACGTCTATGTCTGCCTGTTCTTCGGTGTGGTCGGCTACGTTATGAAGCGCACCGGTTTTCCGGCGGCTCCGCTGGTGCTGGGCGTCATCCTCGGCCCACTGGCCGAGCGCTATTTCCTGACTTCGCTCGCCAACTACAACAACG
>JAUVVG010000050.1 GCA_030604735.1 Azoarcus sp. | reverse complement strand
TCGATGAGCGCGATCCCAAGCAGGTCGGTGCGCCGATGCCGGGCTCCCTCGTCACGGTCGCGGTCAAGCCCGGGCAGAAGGTGCGCAAGGGCGCGCCCTTGCTGTCGATCGAGGCGATGAAGATGGAGACCCTGCTCAGCGCCGAGGCCGACGGGGTGGTCAAGGCGGTGCATGCCAAGCCGGGTGACGTCATCGCGGTCAAGGATTTGTTGGTCGAGTATGAGTGACGACGACGGGCATCAAGGTCGATGACGCTCTCGATATCTCTGAGCAGATCGAGATCTGAGGCTGGATCGCCTGCCCATCAGCAGCCTTGAGGCGGCTGGCGGCTGCCAACAGCGATGATTCCAGCAAGGGGCTATCGGCCAACGGCGGCCTTCAACCTATAGAGACCATGGTCATTCGAGCGTCAGGTCCACTCTGAAACCTGTCGGACGATCTACTTCAGTTGGTCGGCCTGACCGGCCGGTGGTCCGATGGGCCTTGTCGGGCAGCACTGTGGCGGTCAACTGCCTTTCAGCCGCTGATATGTGCCGGTTCAAGGGCTCACGGTTATCGTGATTCTTTCGCTGATGATGGGCGGGTCGTGGGGGATGTGGTTGTGGTCGCCAACGAGCAGCTGGAGCGTGTGGGTGCCAGCCGGTAGCTCGAGCGTGGCCTCGGTTTGCCCGCCGCCGAAGTGACGGAAGTGGTCTGTTGCTGGCAGCGGCGCGTCCATCGACGGGAGTTCGCTCACGTTGACCAGAATGTGGTGATGGCCGGTGTTGGCCAGATCAACGCCAGCCGGCGCTACTCCAATGTTACGCAAGCCCATGATGACCCTCACCGGACCGGTGATCATCGCGCCGTCGGCGGGTTCGATGAAGTAGACGCTCGCGTTTTCCGGTGCGGGCGTACGAGGCACCTGGGCGAACGCGGAGGCTGACAAGAACGCTGTCGCCAGGACCGCCGTTCCGGCCCGGACAAGCAAGGACCGAGTGTCATGAAACGTCTGCATGGTTTTCCTCCAATCTGGATTGACGCGCACGCCACTCGCCGTACCTTTGGATCTCATCAGCCTGCGTTTCGCAAGGGTCGGTGCGGTAGCGGCCATTACCTGACTTATTTAGTCGGTTTTATCAACCATAGTCAAGCGTCAGATGAGCGTCAACGTCGATTCGTCATTGTGGCAAGGCCGCCAACTCGTGCCTCCCGGCCGAGCCGGGCTTGTAGAAACGTAAATGGGATCAGACACGATTAAATCACTATGGAGTCCGGCGCTGAGCTGAGCGATCTTGCCTCCTTTATATCCTTACTTTAGAGTAAGGATATAAAGGAGGTCTTATGTCTACAGCAACGCTGACTAGCAAGGGCCAGATCACCATCCCTGCTGTCGTAAGGGCCGCGCTCGGCGTTGAGACGGGTGACAGGGTTGAGTTTGTCCAGGTGGAGCCAGGCCGGTTTGAACTTGTCGCCGCTACACAGTCGGTTACGGCGCTCAAGGGGCTGATTCGCAAGCCTGCGGCGCCGGTGACGATCGAAGCCATGAATGAGGCGATCTCGACGCATGGGGCGAAGGCCGGATGATTGGTCTGGATACGAATGTCTTGGTCCGGTACGTCGCGCAAGACGATCCGACGCAATCGCCAACGGCAACGAAGTTGATCGAGTCGTTGACCGTTGAAAACCCCGGGTTTATCAGCGTCGTGTCGGTCGTGGAGCTTGTGTGGGTCTTGTCGGGTTGTTATGGCAGCACCAAGAGCGAAATCTGCGCAGTCCTGGAGGCGTTATTGCGCACCAGGGAACTTGTGGTGGCTCAGGCCGATATCGTATGGAAGGCCCTTCGGATGTTCCGAGAGGGCAAGGCCAACTTTGCTCATTGTCTGATCGAGCGTTCGGCGAATGAGGCGGGTTGTGGCCATACTGTGACATTTGACCAGGCCGCAGCCAAAGCCTGCGGCATGCGGCTCATCAGGTAGCCCGCATTTCTCACAAATAGGAAGAGCATCGCGGCCGAAAAGATGAGAAAGTTTTTTTGCGAGAAAGACTTAACCATATTTCAGAGGAGGCCGCGATGCAGATGGAGAACCGCATCGAGGAGTGCCGCTACACTTGTTCGCTGATCGCACCTCGACGGCGACGATGCGGGCCAATCAGCTGTGGCTGTAGTTTGCCTCCTTCGCGTACGTGATGCTCGAAGCACTGCGCCGTATCGGGCTGGCGGGCACCGAGCTGGCCGATGCCACCTGCGAGAGTCTGCGACTGAAACTGCTCAAGATCGGCGCACGAGTCAAGATCAGCGTGCTGCGCATCCACATCAGCATGGCCAGCAGCCATCCGTTTCAGACCGCCTGGCGCCTTGCCCAGGCGAGGCTTGCGCCCGGCTGTTTGCCTGGGCCTCCTTGAACCCCACTCATCGATCGTGACTACGTCCTCGCGAGGCGAGCTTGCGCTCAAAATCCGCGCAAACGGACGCTCAAGGCGACTGATCGAGCCAAAAACCCAGCCTCCCAACCATCCCGCGGTCGTCTTTGAAATCGAAACCCGACAACAAGGCTCCGGAGCGCCGGATTACAACCGATCACCGCGGTGAAACTTGGGGCTGTGAGAAATACGGGATACGGTTGAATTCTAGATCGCAATTGTCACCGCTCCGGGGCAAGAAGGAACACCTGCTCGGCCGGACATGATGAGGGTGGGAGCCCTGGAAGGCGAAGCAGAGGCGCGTGCTCAAAGAATCAAGCCTAGTAGCGAAATCCAGGCGAGCAGCAAGAAGGTCGCGGCCACTGTAAACCTTCCATTCCAGGACCATCCGGCTACCCGTGGACTCACCTGTGCCATTCGGGCCGCGATCAGTATGGACGTCGTTACCGGGGACGAGCCGATCGCCAATGTCCAACCGCTCATGGTCGCCAGCGCGAGGAGGGTCGGCGACAGGCCGAAGAGCTCCGGTCGAGACATCGAGGACAGGATGATGGTCGCGACCAGCACCGGATTGAGACCGAATTGTGGCAGAATCACCATCAGTAATAACACCAGCAAGGCCACTGGCAGGCCATGCACGCCCAGCATCACGAGCAGTTCGGCGAAGGCTTCGGTCGGGATGGCCGCGGCAATCAGCGTACCCATCAGGCCTGCAGCGGCGAGTACGCATACTTCGGTGCGCATGCTGCCGAACTGGTCCGGCGCGCGTCGAATCAGGCGTGCGGCCGACAGAGCCGCGGCACGGACCAGACCTTTGCGCCTGCGCTGGGTGATCATCCACATGAACGCGGCCGCGGGGGCGGTGAGCAGGATGGCGATTGGCAGGGGAATCGTGGCGAGTGCCTCGAGTGCAACCGCGGCCACGAACACCGCCACTGCCAGTGCAAAAAAGCGCGTGATCGGCACCCAGCCCCGGGGTAGGGGCGCCTGCCTGCCGACCAGGCCGGCGAGGTGGCGAGGCGCTTCGCGTTGATCCCAGAGCCAGCCGAACGCAATCAGCAGCAGCATCGTAAGCAGACCGAGCGGTAATACGTTGCGCCAGTCTACCGAGGGAACCATGGACAGGATCATCGCCAGCGTGATGGACAGCGGGGAGCCGAGCGGGGCGGTACCGAAGCCCCGGATCATCGCGCTGAACATCCGGCGCGTGCGAACTTCCTGCACAATCCGGTGGCCCGCCGCCGCGGTCAGCGTGTTGGCGCGCTGCACCATGGTGCCGAGCAGGTTCAGCACTGCCATGTTAAGCAGTACGCCGATGAGGAACGCACCACCACTGAGGGTGGCGTATCGTTTGGCCGGCGGCTGAGTGATCACGACCTCGCCGCACTGGCGCACCAGCGGCGATGTGGCAGCGGCCTCGCGCAGAAAGGACAAGGCGGCCAGAAAGGTCCCGAACCAAGCAGCGCGGTTGAAGGCCTCGAGCAAGGCCTGCAGTGGCGCCCCGCTGAACCACGGCAGTGCGAAGGTCATCGCGGTCGCAATCGTGACCAGCGTGCGCGGCAGACGGGTCAGGCGTGGCCACTCGAGCGCGACATACGCAATCAATGCAACATGGCTGGCGAGCGCGAGTGCAATAATCCCGCTGAGCTGGTAGCCCAGCGTCAGGGCCATGACCAGCGGCAACGTCCAGGACGTGGGAGTCACCGGTGCGGTTTTCAGATTCAGTAGCCGCGGGCCGGGTCGACGACCCCGGAAGCCGGGGTGCCGGCCTCGATGCCGCGAATCTTCGCGACGATTTGCGCGATGGTCGCTTCGCGCAGCGTGCGTGCCGAGACATGCGGCGTGATCGTGATCTGCGGCGTACTCCAGAACGGATGCGCCGCCGGCAGCGGTTCGTCGCGGAACACGTCCAGCGTTGCAGCAGCGACCCGCCCTTTGGCGATTGCTTGTAGCAAGGCCTCGTCGACGAGATGTTCGCCGCGCCCGACATTGATGACCACCGCATCGGGCAGCAGTGCCGCGAAGAAGGCGTGATCCATGAGGTCGCGGGTTTCGTCCGTCAGCGGAAGCGTGTTGATCACGATCCGGCTACGCGCCAGCATTGCCTGCAGGGCCCCTTTGCCATTGAAGACCTCGATGCCGTCGAGGCGACGCTGGCTGCGCACCCAGCCGGCGACCGGGTAGTCCAGCGCAGCGAGTGATTTGGCGACTCGTGCACCGATCTGACCGAGCCCGAGCACTCCCACCGGCCATTGCGCCCGGTCGATCGGGCGATGAATCCGCCATACCCCGTCACGCTGCTGCGCGCGATACACCGCCATGTCGCGCGTGCGCTCGACGACTTGATGGATCACGAACTCCGCCATCTGCACCGACATGCCGGCATCCTCGAGCCGAATCACCGGAAGGTCTGCGGGTAGTGCATTCAGAGCAAGCAGACCGTCGACGCCCGCACCGAGGTTAAAGAGAGCCTTGAGATTGCGCTCGCGCGCGAACAACGCGGCGGGCGGATGCCATACCACTGCGTACTCGGCGTCGTGGGATCGTCCGTCGTCCTGCCAGACAATCACTTCGGCTTCGGGGTACGCGCGCTCGATCTCGGTGGTCCAGCGCTCCGGCCGTGGGTCGGCCGCGACAAAAAGAATCTTGGGCATGGGGTGTCTCGCTGATCTGAAAGCAAACGCCCCGTGCGAACGGGGCGACTGAAGTGAGCGACGCAATCTACGCCGCCTGTCGTCAGGCGGCAAGCGTTCTGCGATAACGGTCGAGGTGGTCAAGCGCTGATCCGAAAGTCTTTTCGATTGCGAATAGCCGTTTGAAGCAGTGCGAGATATCGAGTTCATCGGTGACGCCCATGCCGCCGTGGATCTGCACCGCCTGCTGTCCGACGAAGCGGCAGGCTTCGCCGACGACCACCTTGGCCGCGGACAGTGCCGCGGCGCGCCGGGCTGCGTCGTTGTCGAGCACGCGGACCGCTGCGAGGTAAGTCATCGAGCGGGCTTGCTCGACATGAATCAGCATGTCTGCCATGCGGTGCTGGAGCGCCTGGAACTTGCCGATCTGCACGCCAAACTGCTTACGGGTGCGGGCGTACTCGATCGTGGTGTCGAGGCTGCGCTGAAGCACCCCCAGGGCTTCGCCGCACAGCGCGGCAAGGCCAGTGTCAAGGACCGCGAGCAGTGTGTCGCTACTGTCCCCCTGCCCCAGGCGTCGGGATTCCGGCAGATAGACCTGCTCCAGGAACACGTCTGCGGCGCGGGCGCCGTCGACCGAGGGATAGGTCGCCAGGCGCACGCCCGGGGTGTCGCGATCGACCGCGAATAGCGCGATGCCGTCATCCACTCGGGCGCTGATGAGCAGCATTCCGGCCTGCGAGGCATGGCGGATCACTGACTTGCGCCCGTCGAGCAGATAGCCGTCGCCGATGCGCACGGCGCGAGTCTCGACTGCCAGCGGATCATGGCGTGCTCCGTGCTCGTCGTGCGCGAATGCGACGATCAATGTGCCGGCGAGCATCTGTTCCAGCCATTCGGCGCGTTGTTCGGCGCCCGCGAGCGCGGCGATCGCGCGGGTCGACATGACGGCGCTGGACAGGTAGGGCTCCACCAGCAGACCTTTGCCCAGGGCGGACATCACCAGCATGGTTTCAACCGGGCCGGCGTTCAGGCCGCCCTCTTCTTCAGGTACCAGCAATGCGAGCAGACCGAGATCCGCGAGCCCCTGCCACACCGCTTTGCTCATGCCGGCTTCGCTGCCGATGATGCGGTTGCGGGTCTCGAAACCGTATTCCTTGGACACAAAGCGCTCGGCGGTGTCCACGAGCATGTTCTGTTCTTCTGTGAAAGTGAAATCCATCGATTTGCCCCTTACAGGCCCAGAATCATCTGGGAAATGATGTTGCGCTGGATCTCGTTGGACCCACCGTAGATTGTGAGTTTGCGCAGATTGAGGTACTGCCAGGTCGGCGTACGTGCGTAAGCGGCAAGCGGATAGTCCCCCTGGTAGCCAGCCGCCATCGCGTCGCGGTCGAAGGGCAGCGCCTGCGGTCCGATCGCCTCGGTCATCAACTCGAGCAGGCGTTGCTGGATCTCGCTGCCCTTGATCTTGAGGATTGACGCTTCCGGTCCCGGCGCGCGGTTCTCGGCTTCAGCCGACAACACCCGCAGGTTGGTGATTTCCAGCGCCATCAGATCGATCTCGACCCGGGCGATCTCGGCCGAAAACAACGGGTCCTGCAGCAGTGGCTGGCCATGTCGAGTTTCGCTGGTTGCGATGCGCTTGAGCCGGGCGAGTTCGCGCTTGGCGATACCGATGCCCGCAATATTCGTGCGTTCATGGCCGAGCAGGAACTTGGCATAGGTCCAGCCCTTGTTCTCTTCGCCGATCAGGTTCTCCGCTGGCACGCGCACATCCTCGAGCCAAACCTCGTTTACTTCGTGCAAGCCGTCCATTGTGATGATGGGGCGCACCGTGATGCCGGGGGACTTCATGTCGATCAGCAGGAAGGAGATGCCGCGCTGGGGCTTGGCGTCCGGATCGGTTCGCACCAGGCAGAAGATCCAGTCCGCGTACTGGCCTAGCGTGGTCCAGGTTTTCTGGCCGTTAACCACGTAGTGATCGCCATCGCGCACAGCACGGGTTTTAAGCGAGGCGAGGTCAGAGCCGGCACCCGGCTCCGAGTAGCCCTGACACCACCACTCGGTCCCCGCGAGGATGGGTGGTAGGAAACGGTCTTGCTGCGCCTTGTTGCCGAAGGCCATGATCACCGGTGCGACCATCTTGAGCCCGAAGGGCACCAGGCGCGGTGCTCCGGCTTCGGCGCAGGCTTCATCGAATATGTATTGTTGCACCGGTGTCCAGCCAGTGCCTCCGAACTCGGCCGGCCATGACGGACCACCCCAGCCGCGAGCATGCAGCGCGCGCTGCCAGGCCAGGTAGTCGTCACGGTCGAGATGGGTGCCGTTCAAGACCTTGTGGCGAACGCCGGATGGCAGGTGGTCGCGCAGGAAGGAGCGCACTTCTTCGCGGAAGGTTTGGTCTTCGGTTGTGAAATTCAGATCCATGCGGGCCTCTCAGGATGACGGTGCAACAAAGTTCGTCGTTAAGTTCTGCAATGCAGACATAAATATTGAAGTGCAGACGAAGAATAGTAGATCAGCACCGTCGATGCAACCCATAATCGCGTTTTTAGAGCAGGAGTAACTTTCTGTTATGGCCAAATTGTGAGACCTGCGGTTGAGAATCGTCGGTTGCGGCATAATTGCCGGCTTTCATCATTTGTGGACGAAGTGTCTGCTTTGCAGACGCTTTGCGGTATGCTTCGAGCTTGCAGGACGCCACTGAAGACGGTTTTCGGCCCTGTAGTACGCTAACGATCACGGAGAAACAAATGGAAGTTACCCGCCTTACCAGCCCCAAGGGGGTTAGCCTAATGCTGATCACGCTGGACAACCCGCCGGTCAATGGTCTCGGTCATTCATTGCGCGAGCGCATCGTGCAGGCCCTGGATGCGGCCGACAGCGACGAAGGGATTGCGGGCGTCGTATTGACCGGTGCAGGCCGGCTGTTCTGCGCCGGCGCGGATGTCCGCGAGTTCGGTACGCCGGCTTCGACCCGTGCGCCGGACCTGCGGCAGGTGCTGGCGCGAGTGTTCGCATCCCGCAAACCGGTGATTGCCGCGATCCATGGCGCGGCGCTGGGCGGCGGGCTTGAACTGGCGATGGCCTGTAACTATCGGGTCGCCGATCCTTCGGCCCGCCTTGGCCTGCCGGAAGTCAATCTTGGGCTGATTCCAGGCGCCTGGGGAACCCAGATGCTGCCGAGACTGGCCGGAATGGAGTTCGCTGCGGCACGGGTGACCCGTGGCGACCCGGTGTCGGCCCGCGAAGCGGCCGACGTGGGCTTGGTCGATGCCCTCGGCGAGGATCCCATCTTGCCGATCACGGTGACAGCCGCGGCTTTCTTCGATCGCATCGCGACATCTGAGAGCCATCCGGATACTCGAACGCTGCCGGTGCGCTTCGATGCTGATCTGCAAGTGTGGCAGGAGGGTCTCGCACAGAAATTGAAAAAGGACTTCCCCGGCTGTCCGGCGCCACTTGCAGGTTTGAAAGCGGTCGCTCTGGCTGCCGACCTGCCCTTTGAGGAAGCGGTCGCCGAGGAGCGCAGACTGTTCGTGGAGTTGATGTCGTCGCCTGAGTCACGCGCCTTGCGCCATGTTTTCTTCGCCGAGCGTGAATGTGCCCGGGTGCCCGGGGTAAAGGTGCGCGCGGCCAAGCACCCGGTATCGCTTGTGGACGAGCTGCTCGCCGGCACGCAGGAGTTGGTCGAGTGTTTGCAGGCCCGGCTCGGTAAGGGCAGCGGCGAATCGCCGGCGGCGACGCTGACGCTTGTTGCGAGCACCTGCATCGATGAGCGCGCGACCACGATGTTTGTGGCGAAGCTCGCTAACGACCAGGGCGAAGCAATTCCGCTCGGGTTTGCGCTGCGTGGCGGACGAATCGGTTGCATGGAGATCGGTGTCGGCACACCGGAATTGCTTTCGCTCGCTCTCGGCCTGGGGGAGCATCTCGGAACCCAGTGCGTGTGCACATCGGCCGATGCGGACGGGCTACTGATGCTTGCGGTGGCGTCGGCACTCGCAAGTGCCAACGAGGCCGATGCCGAGCGCGTGCTCGGTGATGCACTGATGGCCGCGAGAGCCGAGTCGCGATTGTATCGTCCTGCGGATGGTGACGTGATCGCAGTGCATGGGTTCGGATATCCACGCCATCTGGGTGGCCCGCTGTATCAGGCCGATCTCGCTGCTCATGCGCAGGAGAGCCGCCCATGAGTGAGGAGGACCTCCCGTTGGTGTGTGGCGAGGACGCCGCGAACGACTACTTCGGGTTGAGAATTCCGTTCCTGGAATATTGCGGCATACGCGGGGTGGCGCGTGGCGAGGGGTGGACCCTCTCGGAGGTGGTGCTCGGACCGCAGATGACCAACAGCATGGGAACCGGACACGGTGGCTTGATCATGACGCTGCTGGACGTGGCCATGGGCAGTGCTGCGCGACTGTCCGAACCGGCTTCCAAGGGCGTGGTGACCGTCGATCTGCACACCAGCTTTATTCGCCCGGCGAGGGACTGGGTGCGGTGCCGGGCGGAAGTGACCAGCCGGACGGCGCGGACCGTGTTCTGCGAAGCATCGGTGAATGACCGTGATGGGCAGCTGGTTGCGAAGGGTATGGCAACGTTCAAGTTGATCTATGCGGAGCGCGGTAGCGATGCATGAGTGATTCGCCGGGCGCGAGCGCCCGGCGACTCTGCGTGGGTCGAAACAATACGGGGGCGGGGTCTGAAGACCCCGCCCCCGTGCTCCATGGTTTGCGCGAAACCTTCAAGACGCTGGTGGAGGTTTCGCCACGTGCACCCGCGTCAGGGGACGGCGTGCCCGGCCTTGCGCCGGTTCAGGACGATTGCCAGCATGATTGCGGGCAATCCGGTCGCGAGCCCCGCGACCAGCAACTCGCCATTGGTGAAGGGGACGGCGCCGCCGCCCGGTATCGCCACGCACAGGCCGGCCACCACCAGCAAGCCACGGATTGGCCACTGCAGGATTCGGTGCGCACACAGGCTGCCAACAAAGACCAGGTAACCCTGCATGGCCGATGCGAACAGTGTCACACCGAGCAGCGCCTGTGCCACCGCCACTGCCACTTCATTCCATTCGCCCTGGCCAATCAGCGCGGGGTTGAGTACGAACATGAACGGGATGAAGTAGATCACGCTGCCCAGGCGCATCGCCTGCAGGCCGGTCTCCATTGGTTTGGAGCCTGCGATCGTCGCTGCGGCAAAGGCGCCGAGCGCCACCGGGGGAGTGATGAAGCTCAGCATGCCCCAGTACAGCAGGAACAGGTGCACCGCCATCGGGTTCATCCCGGCCCCCTGGATCAGGGCTGGTGCCAGCGCCACTGCCAGGAAGATGTAGGCGGCAGTCACGGTCATGCCGATACCCAGCAGGAAGCAGGTAAAAGCACCCATCAACAGCAGCGCGAGGGCATTACCTCCGGCCAGATTGATCAGGTCGTTAGAGATTGTGCCAGACAGTCCGGTCATCGACAGTGCGCCCACCAGCATTCCGATAGCGGTCAAAATCGCGATGAGTTCGGCAAATAGTTTTCCCGCGGAAGATAACATCTTACCTACGTGCTTCCAGCCCCACCGGTGATAAGGCAGGATCTGGTTGATCACCAACAGCAACGCTGTCGCGTAGAACGGGGCCACCGCCTCGCGCTGCATGTGGATCATCATCCAGACGAGCAATGCGAAAACGAAAATGAAGTACCAGCCCTCCTTCAAGGTCTTGCGGAACGATGGCAGTTCCGCTCTGGGCAGACCTTTCAGGTCGTGACGCCCCGCATAGGCGTCGATTTGAATGAACAGGCCCAGGAAGTAGAGGACCGACGGAACGATGGCTGCGATCGCGACCGCGGAGTAGGGTACTTCGAGAAACATTGCCATCACGAACGCGGTCGCGCCCATCACCGGCGGCATCAGCACCCCCCCCGTGGACGCGCAGGCCTCGACCCCACCGGCGAACGAGCGGCTCATGCCCACCCGCCGCATCGCCGGGATCGACAGCACGCCAGTGGTCATCACGTTGGTGATGACGCTGCCGCTCATGGATCCCATCAGGCCGCTGGAGAGTATCGCGACCTTGGCCGGGCCGCCCCGCACATGTCCGAGCATCGCGAACGCCAAGTTGATGAAGAACTGACCGCCGCCCGTCATCTGCAGGGCGACGCCGAATACCAGGAAGCCGACCACCAGGCCGGCAAAGGCCTGCAGCGGTATGCCCATGACGCTCTCGGTGCTCATGGTGTGGTACATCGCGGCCTGCTCCAGCGTGGAGGGGAAGGCCTGGATCGGACCCGGCATGATGTCGGCGACCAGCGGGTAAAGCGAAAATACGCCAGCGATCAGCGCGATAGGCCAGCCGCCCGCGCGCCGTGCGGCCTCGATGATGAGTGCCCAAAGCAAATAGCTCATCCACACCGCTTCGGTCGGGGCAGAAAAAGCCCAGCCGCGCTCGAGAATCGATTCGGCACGATAAACGAAGTACCCGCAGGTGGCGAATGCGACGACCATGAGCAACAGGTCGTACCAAGGCACACTGGTGCGTGAGGCGTGGCGATGCGCCGGCCATAACAGGAATACCAGTGGCAGCATCAGCGCGACGACAGCGTAGTAGAACTGGGTTTCCAGCATTGGCATGCCGAAAACCCGCAGGTTGAACAAGAATTCTATGGTCAGCAGAATCAACAGGCTGGCGAGGGTTCCCGGGACGAAGCGCAGTATGCTCGTCAGTTCGCGGGTGCCCGTCGCTTCGTGTTCCTGTTGCCCGTCATTGGCGGCAGCACTCATGTGTGTGGCTCCGGGGAGGTGAGCAGCAAGGCGCTCAGAATGAAACGGCACGCCTGCAGGCGTGCCGGGTCTATCGCCGATTAGCGGCAGGTCATTCAAATACCGGGTTCATACCGGCGGTCCGGAGCGCTTCGGCACGTGCCCTCATCCAGCCTTCGCGGAAGGCATCGGCATCCCGCGGCGGATTGCTGGCCATCCAGGTCGTCCAGGTGCTCGCGAGCAGTTCCTGACGCTTGATCAAGTCGTCCTGGTGCGCCTGCATGTCATCGGTCCAGATGCCCTTCTCGCGGAAGAAGCGGATCACACCCTCGTGGAACGGCATGACCCACTTCAGATTCTGGTTTTCCAACGAGTATCCTGCCGCACCCGGTGCGCTGTCCTTGTAGTCGTCGAAGTTGTCGTTCATCGCACGGATCAGGCCGTACACCGTATCCGCGTCCAGATCGGAATTCGCGATCAGGATCGGGTAGGGATAGCTGGCCCCGTAGTAGGGATTGTCGGCGCTGATACCGCCCGCCCCCGACGTGATCGTGTGCGGCTGAAAGTAAGGTGCGACGTCGGTCAGGCGCTTCCAGCCTTCGGTGTCGTTGTGATCCAGCACCGGCCAGGCGATACCGCGAGGGCTGCTCGCGAGTTGCTGGGCGGGAGGCGTGACCGTGGTCGTAAATGATGCGTCGGCCTGGCCTGCGATGATGCCGTCGAAAGAACGGCCATAGCCCGGAAAATCGACGCGCTCGACGTCGTCCCAGCCGAGCCCGCCGAAGGCGAGGTAGGCCTCGGTGCCCTTGTTCAGTGCGTCATCACCGCGAACGTAGGCGATGCGCTTGCCGCGCAGGTCGGCTGGCGTCTTCACATCGATGTCGCCGGCCGCTGCCAGGGCCAGGCCGAAGGATGCGATCGAGGTCGTGATCACGCGCACCGGCTGCGGACCCCATTCAGGATCGGCAAACATCATCACGCCTTCAGATCCGAAGTAGCTGGCGATGCCGCAGGCGCACATGTCCACCCGCTTGGTACGCAGCGGGGTCATGCGCGACACGTCATTGTCGCCCGGCAGTACGCGCAGCGAAGTGCCGTACTTGTTCTGCAGCATGTTCCCTATAGCCACTGCCTGCGCGTAGCCACTCGAATTGGTCCCGTAGGCAGTCCAAGCCAGCGTGCGCGGCAGCGTCACGTCGGCGGCGGAGATGGCGGGAATTGCCAGTGCGGCAGCCAGTGCACCGGCAAGAATATGGTTCAGACGAATACGCATGTGAGACTCCTCCTGCTCCTAGAGCGGTTTTATTGGATGAACAACAAGTTGGCCGACCAGCCGCTCGCGCGACCGGCCGCACCGGTCAGACTCTTTCGATAACCATGGCAAGACCCTGACCCACCCCCACACACAGGCTTACTACAGCATAGCGTGCGTGTCGGCGGTGTAATTCCCGGGTCGCGGTCAGCGCCAGGCGCGCTCCCGAAGCGCCGAGCGGGTGCCCGAGCGCGATCGCGCCGCCGTTTGGATTGACTCTGACGTCGGCGGCGTCGATACCGAGCACCTTCAGGCATCCCAGGACCTGGGATGCAAAGGCCTCGTTGATCTCGATGATGTCGACATCAGCAAGCGACAGTCCGGCCCGCTCGAGTGCCTTCGGAATGGCGTAGCCGGGTCCGACCCCCATGATGCGCGGCGGCACCCCGGCCGCCGCAGCCGAGACAATGCGTGCCATCGGCGCCTTGCCAACCCGCTCGCCGGTGGCGCGGCTGCCCACGATCAGTGCGACCGCGCCGTCGTTGATGCCGGAGGCGTTGCCGGCGGTGACCACACCGCCCTCGAACAGCGGCTTCAGCCGGGCTAGCGAGTCAGCGGTGGTCTGGGCACGCGGGTGTTCGTCGGTGTCGACCTGGAGCGGTGGGGTCTTGCGTCCGGTGGGTACCGACACCGCGCAGATCTCACCGGCATAGAAACCATCTTGCCGGGTACGCTCGTAGCGCTGCTGCGAAGCCAGCGCGAACGCATCGGCTGCCTCGCGACTGATGCCGAACTCGTGCGCGACGTTGTCACCCGTTTCGGGCATCGAGTGTCCGCCGTACTGCGCGACGAAACGCGGATTGGGGAAGCGTGCGCCGATCGTGGTGTCGTAGATGCGTGCGTCGCGACTGTAAGCGCTCTCGGCCTTGCCGAGAACGAATGGCGCTCGACTCATGCTCTCGACGCCGCCGGCAACATAAAGCTCGCCTTCGCCGCAGGTAATCGCTCGCGCCGCGTCGATCACCGCCGCCAGTCCGCTGGCACACAGGCGATTGACGGTCTGGCCCGGGACGCTGTCGGGAAAGCCTGCGAGCAAGGGTGCGAAGCGTCCGATGTTACGCGAGTCCTCGCCCGCCTGGGTGGTGTTGCCAAGGATGACGTCTTCGATGTCGGCGGCGTCCCACGGGTTGCGCTCGACCAGTTCCCGCATGACGCCGGCGATCAGATCGTCCGGGCGAACCGGGGCCAGCGCGCCGGCGTGGCGCCCAAAAGGGGTCCGCAGACCGTCGTAGATAAAGGCGTCGAGCATGTTCAGACCTCTTGGGTAGTGAGGGAAAGTCCCAGCGTGGCGCGACGGCGCAACCAAGGACTGGGGCGATAGCGTGGATCACCGCTGATGCGGGCGAGATTGTCTAGCAGCGCGAGCACCACCGCCGGGCCGAGCTGGTCGCCCCAAGCGAGAGGGCCGGCTGGGTAGCCGAGGCCGAGCGTGACCGCGCGGTCGATATCGTCGGGTGATGCGATGTTCTGTTGGGCGATCTCGCAGGCGATGTTGATGATGTGCGCGACCACTCGCTGCGTGACCAGGCCAATGCTGTCGCGCACCAGATCTGCCGGCACGCCGTCAGCCGAGAACAGTGCGCCGGCGCGTGCCGCCCATTCAGGGTCGAGCGCCGGGTTGGAGATCAGCACCCGGCGCCTGCTCGTGTCGAACAGCGTGTCGATTCCAATCGTGCGTGCGGCGTCGAGCTGTTCGGCCGCGATCCGGCTGGTGACGTCCTCGCCGAGCGGAGTGACGACGATAAGCGCATCGGCTTCCGCTTGCTTCGATACGGATACGCGTGCCCCGCAGCTTTTGGCCAATCGGACTGCGCGCTCGGCCAGCTCGGGATGGGCAGGGCTGATCCACACTGTCGCGGCCGGGGTGCCGCTCCAGGTTGTATCCGGCAGCGGCGCCTGTGCGGCGTCGCCGTACACATAAAAGCCACGGCCGGTTTTGCGGCCGAGGAGGCCGGCGGCCTGCATCGTCTTGAGGATCGGTTGCGGGCGGTAACGCGGTTCCTCGAAATATTGGTGGTAAATCGATTCCATGACCGGCGTCGATACGTCGAGTCCGGTCAGGTCGAGCAGTTCGAACGGGCCCAGCCTGAAGCCTGCGCAGTCGCGCAGGATACGGTCGATCACTGCGACCGGGGCGATGTTTTCCGCGAGCACGCGCAAGCCCTCTGTGCCGAAACCGCGCCCGGCGTGATTGACGATGAAGCCGGGCGTGTCCTTGGCGCGAACCGCGACATGCCCCCATGCCTGTCCGAGTGCCAGAAGCTGGTCACCCACTTCCGGGTCCGTCATCAGCCCGTCTATGACTTCGACGATGCGCATCAACGGCACTGGGTTGAAGAAGTGGAAACCGGCGACCCGCTGCGGACGCGACAGCCTCGCCGCGATGGCCGTGACCGACAGCGACGAAGTGTTGGTCGCGAGGATCGCGTTCGGCGCGAGGATGCCCTCCAGATCGGCAAAGAGTGCACGCTTGACGTCGAGATTCTCGACGATGGCCTCGATCACGACGTCGCACGGGGCAAGGTCGGCAAGCCGGTCGACCGGGCTGAGCCGGCCCTGCGCCGCCTGCGCTGCGTCCGCGGTGAGTTTTCCCTTCTCGACCAGGCGGGTCCAGGTTCGTGCAAGCGTGGTGCATGCGTTTCTTGCGGCGTCGGCGCGGGTGTCGTGCAGCATCACCCGATAGCCGGTCTGCGCCGCAATCTGCGCAATGCCCGCCCCCATCTGGCCACAGCCGACGATGCCGATGGTGCGGATCGTATTGCTGTTGTTGGCTTGTTCATTCGTCATGGCAATTCGTTTCCGGTGTGGGGCACGAGCAATTGGTGTGTGCCCACTTGGATGTGTTGTATCTGCAGTGCAGACAAAAAATCTGCCAGCCGGACGAAATCTAGACGCCTTGATGGCAGGTTGTCAATCCTTTTTTGTTTGCGATGCAGTCGAGAGCATCGTTATTCTGCGATGGTTGGTGCGCAATGCGTCTACCGCAGAGAGTCTGGATTGTCATCGATTTGCCTGTTGTTCCGGGCGGAAGCCTGCGTCGGAGGTGTTTTCGTGCCGCCAACACCACTTGAATGTGACGCTCGTCGCTGTATTGGAATTCTGCAATGCAGATAAAATGTCCATTTTTGTTGATGTTATCGGAAAGCTGTGTAAAGATTCACGCACTTCGGGGTGACCGTTCGTCGTCCTGAGCCGTAATCAGTCTCTTGTGAACGACGAGGTCTAGCGATGTCTCTTTCCCCCATGGTGTCGATGCCCATCCGCAGAATTCATCAACTTTTCGAGTCTTGGGTTCAG
Source organism: Azoarcus sp. (assembly GCA_030604735.1). GTDB lineage: Bacteria > Pseudomonadota > Gammaproteobacteria > Burkholderiales > Rhodocyclaceae > Azoarcus_F. The sequence continues at coordinate 7,444 of JAUVVG010000050.1, read as the reverse complement.
CTGCGCCCGGATGCGGTTGCGCTCGATGATGGAAGCGTCGCGCTCACCTATGCCGAACTCGATCGTGCAGTGGGTGACGCAGCGGAACGACTCGCCCGGCTGGGCGTGCGTCCGGGGGATCGCGTCCTGCTCGTCGCCGAAAACTGTGTTGCGCTGTGCGTTTCGATCCTCGCGATCAGCGCACTCGATGCTTGGTCGGCGACTGTAAATGCACGGCTGTCCGCCCGGGAGATCGGCAATTACATAGAGCACTCGGGCGCGCGCCGGGCGCTCTACTTCGACCGTGTGTCGCCGGAAGCCGGAGGTCATGCGCAGTACTTCGGTGCCGAGGTTGTCGAGTTTTCGCATGTCGGCCCGATCAGTGTGGGTCCGCTGGCCGAGGCGGTGCCCGAACCGGTGTTCGATGCGCCCGATGAGCAGGTTGCTGCGCTGGTATATACGTCTGGCACCACCGGCGCGGCCAAGGCGGTGATGCTGACCCATGCGAATCTGATCTTTGTGGGTGAGAACACCCGTCGCATGCGCAACATGGTGCCCGAAGACGTCGTGTACGGTGTGCTTCCCTTATCCCATGTCTATGGTTTGTCGTCGCTGCTGTCGGCAACCCTGATCAGCGGCGCCCAGTTGCTGCTGGTGCCGCGCTTCCAGCCGGACCATATGGCGCGTGCGATTGCGTTGCAGGGCGTTTCGGTGCTGCATGGCGTGCCGGCCATGTATGCGCGCCTGACCGACTGGGTGGTGCGCAATTCGGAGGACTTCACGGCGCCTCGCCTGCGGGTCGCGCAGGCCGGCGGATCGCCGCTGACCGCCCCGGTCAAGACCAGTTTCGAGCGCGTCTTCGGCATCACGCTGAACAATGGCTACGGCATGACCGAGGCCTCCCCTTCAATTTGCCAGACGCGCTTGGATGCGCCACGTACCGATTGTTCGGTCGGTCAGCCGATTCCCGGCATCGAAGTCAAGCTTCACGACGACCAGGCTGCAGGCGGCACGGAAGGCGTCGGTGAGCTGTGCGTGCGCGGGCCCAACGTGATGAAGGGCTATTACCGTGCCCCCGAGCAGACCGCGGCGACCTTCCTGCCCGGCAAATGGTTGCGCACAGGCGACCTTGCGCGGATCGAGCCGGACGGGGCGGTTTTCATCGTGGGTCGCGCCAAGGAGCTGATCATTCGCTCGGGCTTCAATGTCTATCCGATTGAAGTCGAGCAGGTCTTGAACGCATTTCCCATGGTGATGCAATCGGCGGTGGTGGGGCGGGATGTCGACAGCAACGAGGAGGTGATCGCCTTTATCGAAGCGGTCGAGAACTGCGAGATCGACCTGGATGCACTGCGGGCACATCTGCGCGAAAACCTTTCTCCGTACAAGATTCCGTCGCGCATCGTGGTCACGCACCTGCCATCGGCACCCAGTGGAAAAATTCTCAAGGCCGAGTTGCGGCGCATGGCGGCTGGCCTGGATCGCGAGTGTTGACCTGAAATGGACAAACTGCTCGTCGAGCACGGAGACCGCATCTGCACGCTGACGCTCAATCGCGCGGCCCTTCGATGCTGCCGAGGCGCACGCGAGCGGACTCGTGAGTTCGCTCGCAGCAGCGGGTGCAGCGAAGGACCAGGCTCGCGCGCTTGCTCTGGAACTCGCAAGTCTTCCGGCTGACGCCATGCGCATTACGAAGAAGATGTTGCGCCACGCAGATGAGGCCGCTATACAACATGCCTTTGACTATGAAGCCTTGCATTTCGGCGAGCGTTTGCGCGATCCGGAGGTACAGGCCGGTTTTGCGCATTTTTTCGAGCGCAGGGCAGGCGGGAGTTCTCCTGAGGGTGCGTGCTAGCCGAGATGCCGCGGCATCGAAGCTTTCGTATCCGGACAACACAAAGGCAGGGAGTACAAGACGGACATGATGCAAGAAGACGATATCGACATCCCGCGCAGCAACGCCAAGGAGGACCGGCACTTCGTCACGGCGCTCGCGCGCGGGCTGGACGTGCTGTCCAGTTTTCGCAGCGGCGATCAACTTCTCGGCAATCAGGAGATTGCGGACGCCTGCAAGCTGCCGCGCTCGACGGTGGCACGCCTGACTTACACCCTGACGAAGCTGGGCTATCTGCATCTGGTACCCAGCGTCGGCAAGTACCGTCTCGGCACTGCCACGCTCGCGCTAGGCAGCGCCATCCTGTCCAAGCTCGACGTGCGACAGATCGCGCGGCCATTGATGCAGGAGCTCGCCGATTTCTCGAAGGGGATGGTTTCGCTCGGAATTCGGGACAAGCTGAGCATGATCTACGTTGAGAACGCCCGCAGCCATTCAGCGCTCACCTTGAGTCTGGATGTGGGTTCCCGCATTCCGATCGGTACGACCGCCATGGGGCGAGCGTATCTCGCGATTTGCCCTGGTACGGAACGACTGGAGCTGATGGAACGCATTCGCGAACTGGACGAACTTGCATGGCCGCGCATCGAGGCCGGCATCCGGCGATCAATCGACGAGTTTCGCGAGAGGGGGTGCTGCAGTTCCTTCGGCGAGTGGCAGAAAGACGTGAACGCGATTGCGGTGGCTTTCCAGCCTGGCGAAGGTCTGCCGTTGATGTCGATCAACGTCGGCGGCCCGGCCTTCAATCTGGCGCCGGAGTTTTTGCTCGACGAAGTCAGGCCGAGGTTGATCGAGATGGTCAGGTTGATCATGGGACGGTTGGGTCGGCTGTAGTCCGACCCGCCACTTGCCGCCGGAGCGCTCGAGTCGTTGCGGCAAACATACTCTGGAGTGAAATGAATGAAGATACTCGTACCCGTCAAACGCGTCGTCGATTACAACGTCAAGGTACGTGTGAGGAGCGATGGCAGTGGAGTCGATATCGCCAACGTGAAGATGTCGATGAACCCGTTCGATGAGATCGCCGTTGAGGAGGCGGTGAGGCTGAAAGAAGCCGGAGTCGCGACCGAGGTAGTCGCAGTTTCCTGCGGTCTCGCGCAGTGTCAGGAGACGCTGCGCGCAGCGATGGCGATTGGTGCGGACCGCGGCACTCTGGTCGAGAGCGATACCGAGCTTCAGCCGCTGGCGGTTGCGAAGCTGTTGAAGGCGGTGTGCGACAAGGAGCAGCCGCAGATGGTGATCTGCGGCAAGCAGGCTATCGACGATGACGCAAACCAGACCGGCCAGATGCTGGCCGCACTGATGAACTGGCCGCAGGCCACATTCGCGTCCAAGGTTGCGCTGGCAGACGGGGTGACCACGGTCACCCGCGAAATCGACGGCGGTCTGGAGACGCTCGAGATCCGGCTGCCCGCTGTGGTCACGACCGACCTGCGCCTGAACGAGCCGCGCTACGCAACGCTGCCCAATATCATGAAGGCGAAGAAGAAGCCACTCGATATATTGAAACCCGAGGAGCTGGGCGTGGATGTGCGTCCGCGCCTGACCACACTCAAGGTGACTGAGCCGCCTCAACGCAGCGCCGGCGAACGTGTCGCCGACGTGGCACAACTGGTCGACAAGCTTAAGAACGTCGCAAAGGTGATCTGACATGAGCATTCTCGTTATTGCTGAACATGACAACCAGACCCTGAAGGGGTCGACCCTGATCACCATCGCTGCCGCTGTGGCCATTGGTGGCGACATCGACGTGCTGGTGGCCGGCCACGACTGCACAGCTGCGGTCGAAGCCTGCGCCAAGGTCGCCGGGGTGTCCCGCGTGAAGGTGGCCGATGCCCCCCATTACGCCGCGCAGGGTGCGGAGAACCTTGCCGCACTGGTGGTCGCTCAAGCTGCCGGCTATACCCATGTGCTCTCGCCCGCCACGACCTTCGGTAAGAATTTCATGCCACGTGTGGCCGCGCTGCTGGACGTCGCGCAGATCAGCGACATCGTCGCGGTACAAGCACCCGATACCTTCGTCCGTCCAATCTATGCCGGTAACGCGCTGGCTACTGTCCGCAGCGAAGACGCGGTAAAGGTGATAACGGTGCGCACGACCGCGTTCGAGGCTGCAGCTGAGGGCGGGCCTGCACCGGTTGAAACCGTCGAAGCTGCGGCCGATCTGGGCCTGGCCAGACTGGTTCGGCGCGAGCTCACCAAGTCGGAGCGGCCAGAACTGGCGGGCGCGCGGATCATCGTTTCAGGCGGTCGCGGTCTGGGCAGCGGCGAGAACTATCACGCCCAGCTCGAACCCCTGGCGGATGTGCTCGGGGCGGCGCTGGGTGCGTCGCGCGCAGCGGTGGATGCGGGCTACGTACCCAATGACTATCAGGTCGGTCAGACCGGCAAGATCGTCGCGCCGGAACTGTATGTCGCGATCGGTATTTCAGGTGCAATCCAGCACCTGGCCGGGATGAAGGATTCAAAGGTCATCGTGGCGATCAACAAGGATCCGGAAGCGCCGATCTTCCAGGTAGCTGACTACGGTCTGGTGGCCGACCTGTTTCAGGCCGTTCCCGAGCTGACGTCGGCACTTCGCTGAACCGAATCACCTGGGCCGCTACGGCCCGCCATTGAGAGATCCCGAGCATGCGTGAATCCATGGAGTTTGATGTTCTGATCGTCGGTGGAGGCCCTGCAGGCCTGGCCGCCGCGATCCGGCTGAAGCAACTGGCCGACGAGAAGGGTCAGGCGCTTTCGATCTGTCTGATCGAGAAAGGGGCCGAGATCGGTGCGCATTCGCTGTCCGGTGCAGTCCTCGATCCGCGCACGCTGGGCGAACTCTTTCCCGACTGGAAGGAAAGGGGCGCGCCGGTCAGCACCGAGGTCACTGAAGACCGGTTCATGTTCCTGTCGGAGAACGGCAGCCGCAGCGTTCCAATCGGGCTGCTGCCGGCCTGTTTTCAGAACCACGGCAACTACATCGTGCGTCTGGGGCACCTGGCGAAGTGGCTCGGCGAACAAGCCGAAGCGGCAGGGATCGAGGTCTACCCGGGATTCGCGGCGGCCGAGATTCTGTTTGACGACTCGGGAGCGGTCAAGGGCATCGCGACCGGCGACATGGGGCTGACCCGCGAAGGCGAGCCCGGCCCCCATCATCAGCTGGGCATGGAACTGCACGCGAAGTACACGCTGTTCGCGGAGGGCTGCCGCGGTCACCTGGGCAAGCAGCTCGAGGAACACTTCAAGCTGCGCGATGGCGTCGACCCGCAGACCTACGGCATCGGGATTAAGGAGCTGTGGGAGATCAAGCCCGAACATCACGTGCGCGGCCTGGTGGTGCATACCGCCGGTTGGCCGCTGGATACGCGGACCTACGGCGGCTCCTTCATGTATCACCTGGAGGACAATCTGGTCGCGATCGGCTTCGTCGTGGGGCTGAACTACGCCAACCCCTATCTGTCGCCGTTCGAGGAGTTCCAGCGCTACAAGAACCACCCCGACATCCGTCGCTTCCTCGACGGTGGCAAGCGCCTGTCCTACGGCGCGCGGGCGTTGTCGGCTGGCGGCCTGCAATCCCTGCCGAAGACCACGTTTCCGGGTGGGGCATTGATCGGAGACGATGCCGGCTATTTGAACGCGTCGCGTATCAAGGGCATCCACGCTGCGATGAAATCAGGCATGCTCGCGGCCGAGGCGGTGGTCGAGGCGCTGGCTGCCGAGCGCGCCCGCGACGAGCTCGAGGCCTATCCGAAGGCATTCCGCCAGAGCTGGCTGTTCGACGAACTCTACAAGGCGCGCAACTTCAAGCCGCTGATGAAGAAGGGCCTGTGGATGGGCTCGCTGCTGTTCGGCATGGATCAGATGCTGTTCCGCGGCAAGGCGCCGTGGACGCTGCACAACACCGCCGACCATACCGCGCTCAAGCCAGCCAGCGAATGCCAGCCGATCGACTATCCCAAGCCCGACGGCGTGATCAGCTTCGACCGCCTCAGTTCGGTGTTCCTGTCGAACACCAACCACGAGGAAGAGCAGCCCTGCCACCTGCAGCTGAAGGACCCGTCGGTGGCGATCCGGATCAATCTCGAGCAGTATGACTCGCCGGAGCAACGCTACTGTCCGGCCGGCGTCTACGAGATCGTGCGCGATGGCGAAGGCGGCGCCCCCCGGCTGCAGATCAACGCGCAGAACTGTGTGCACTGCAAGACCTGCGACATCAAGGACCCGACTCAGAACATCAACTGGGTGGTGCCGCAAGGCGGCGAAGGACCGATCTATCAGGGCATGTGACACGCTGCGCCGCCAAGCTTCGTCCTTCCATTCGAAATCATCCGGCGTGCCGCGGGCGCGCTGGAATCCCCCTGGAGAATGACTAGCATGTTCAAACACCTTCTCGTGCCCACGGATGGCTCACCGCTGTCCGACAGTGCGGTCGATCGGGCGATCGCATTTGCCCGGGAGGTCGATGCGCGCATCACCTTCTTTTACGCCCAGCCGGAGCCACCAGTGCCGATCTATGGCGACGGTCCGGCCATGGACGCACATGCACCCGAGCGTTTCAAGAAGCTCGCGCAATCCCGTGCGGACGAAACCCTCCAAAAGGCTGTCGAGGCCGCGACTGGCGCAGGCGTCGTTGCCGATATGAGGACACTGGTGAGCGAAACGCCTTACTTGGCGATCATCGACACCGCGAGGGAGCGGGGCTGCGACGTCATCTTCATGGCTTCGCACGGGCGTCGCGGGATCAGCGGCCTTTTGTTGGGCAGCGAAACGCACAAGGTGTTGACGCATAGCGTCATTCCGGTGCTCGTATATCGTTAGTCGCCAGCCTTGCCTACACGCTCGCAGAGCGGATTATTTGGTGCCGCTCAGCCGCGCCGCCAGGCCTTTTGCAGACCGGAGCGGCGCAGTGCGGCGGCGTAGCCAAAAAAACGCCGCAACCGAAGGCGGGGGCATGGCAGCATCGGGCTTCAGTTCGAGAACGCGGCGATGTCGGTGATCGCGCGGCCAATAATCAGCGCGTGGATGTCGTGGGTGCCTTCATAGGTATTGACGACTTCCAGGTTCACCAGGTGGCGGGCGACGCAGTATTCGTCCGAGATGCCGTTGCCGCCGAGCATGTCGCGCGCAACCCGGGCGATGTCGAGCGCCTTGCCGCAGGAGTTGCGCTTCATGATCGAGGTGACTTCGATCGGGGCATTGCCGGCGTCCTTCATCCGGCCCAGTTGCAGGCAGCCCTGCAGGCCCAGCGTGATCTCGGTCAGCATGTCGGCGAGCTTTTTCTGGATCAGCTGGTTGGCGGCCAGCGGGCGGCCGAACTGCTGGCGGTCCAGCACGTACTGGCGGGCGGTCTCGTAGCAGTCCTCGGCTGCGCCGAGCGCGCCCCAGGCGATGCCGTAGCGGGCCGAGTTGAGGCAGGTGAAGGGGCCTTTCAGGCCGGTGACCTCCGGGAACATGTTCTCGGCCGGCACGAACACCTCGTCCATCACGAGCTCGGCGGTGATCGAAGCGCGCAGGCCGACCTTGCCGTGGATCGTCGGCGCGGGGAGGCCCTGCCAGCCCTTCTCGAGGAGGAAACCGCGGATCTTG
>JAUVVG010000035.1 GCA_030604735.1 Azoarcus sp. | reverse complement strand
TCGATGAGCGCGATCCCAAGCAGGTCGGTGCGCCGATGCCGGGCTCCCTCGTCACGGTCGCGGTCAAGCCCGGGCAGAAGGTGCGCAAGGGCGCGCCCTTGCTGTCGATCGAGGCGATGAAGATGGAAACCCTGCTCAGCGCCGAGGCCGACGGGGTGGTCAAGGCGGTGCATGCCAAGCCGGGTGAGGTCATCGCGGTCAAGGATTTGTTGGTCGAGTATGAGTGAGGGCTTGCTCGAAAGTAGCCGGCGCAGTGATCGTCCAGCACGGGTGGGCTCGCCCAATCCCATCAAGATCGCGAAAGGCGAGCGGCGGAAACCCGGTGATGTGGCGACCGGCCCCAAAGCCGAGTGCGCAACCGCTGACTGCTCGTGGGTGCGCACTGGCGTTGGGCGGTCAGCGCGTGTGGTGGACCGGCGCGAGCCGGTACACCGGCGTCGGAATGCCTTCCATGCGGGCTTTCAACTGCAGCGACAGGAACTGCGAGTAATGGCGGCTCTGGTGCAGGTTGCCGCCATGGATCCACAGGTGTGGCACCTGAGTGGGCTTCCACATGTTGCGCAGCTCGCCTTCCCACGGGCCGGGGTCCTTGGGCGTATCGGAGCCCAGCCCCCATACCTTGCCGACCCGGTCTGCCACCTCGGGCGAGATCAGGTCGGCGAGCCAGTTGTTCATCGAACCATAGCCGGTGGCATACACGATGAGGTCGGCCGGCAACTCGGTGCCGTCGGTCAGTACGACGGATTTCGGCTTGATCTCCTCGATGTTCACCCCACTCTTGAGCTTGATGCTGCCATTGGCGACGAGCTCGCTCGCGCCCACGTCGATGTAGTAGCCCGAGCCGCGGCGCAGGTACTTCATGAACAGGCCCGAGCCGTCTACCCCGAAATCGAGCATGAAGCCAGCCTTCTTGAGGCGGGAGTAGAGATCAGCCTCCCGTCGCTTCATCTCGTCATACACCGGAATGTGGAAGGTGTGCATGATCTTGTAAGGCACGGACGCGAAGACGAGGTCGCCGGTGTGGTGGTCTATGCCGTTCGTCACCGCCTGCTCGCTGTAGAGCCCACCCAGCGCCAGGTCCATCAGGGCGGCCGAGGGGGCGATGTGGGTGGAGGAGCGCTGGATCATGGTCACGTCGGCGCCGTGTTCCCACAGCGCGGCGCAGATGTCGTGTGCCGAGTTGTTGGAGCCCAGCACCACGCATTTCTTGCCGCGGTAGGCTTCCGGTCCGGGGTGCTTGCTGGAGTGGTGCTGGTCGCCCTCGAAGGATTCGGCGCCGGCGATCTTGGGCACGTTCGGATAACCCGACACCCCCAGCGCGATCACCAGCTCGGAGGGCTCGAGCACCACCTCCTGCCCATCGCGGTCGACCGTGACCTTCCAGCGCTGCGCGGCCTCATCCCATTCGCAGTGCTTCGCCGTGGTGGAACCCCAGTAGTTGAGCTCCATGATCTTGGTGTACATCTCGAGCCAGTCGCCGATCTTGTCCTTGGGCGCAAACACGGGCCAGTCGTCCGGAAACGGCATGTAGGGCAGATGGTCGTACCACACCGGGTCATGCAGGCACAGGCTCTTGTAGCGCTTGCGCCAGCTGTCGCCGGGGCGCTCGTTCTTCTCGATGATGAGGGTCGGCACGCCCAGCCGGCGCAGCCTGGCGCCGAGGATGATGCCGCCCTGGCCGCCACCGATGATCACTGTGTGGGGTTGCTTCGTGTAGCCGAGCGTGGCTTCCTCCTCGGCGCGCTGCTCGAGCCAGGTCTTGCGGCCACCCGGTACCGCGACATGTTCGGTGCCGAGGATGCGCCGTTCGCCTTTCTTCTCTTCGTGGCCCTTGAGCTCGACCATGGTGGTGAGCAGGGTCCAGCATTTGCCCTCCTTCAGCCGCACATGGCCGCGCCCGCGCGCGACACCGGTCTCGAAGGTGAACCATGCCTCGACTACGCCGCCCGATTCGCTTGCATCGCCGGCGATCGCCCAGTTCGACGGAGCGGTGCTTGCGAGTGTGCTCTCCAGCATCTCGCGGACCTTGTCCGGCCCCTCCATGGTGGTGATGTTCCAGGTAAAGCTGACCAGATCGCGCCAGTAGCTCTCGGCGCCAAAGTGATCGACAGCGGCACCGATGTCGCCGCGCGCGAGCGCGTCACCAAATGAGCGCAACCAGTCGCTGGCCTGCGAGGTGGGGGGATTCACGGTTTCGATCATGCTCTTGTCTCCTTGATTGTCTGGACCGGCATATTCCGGTGCGAGTACAAATGCAAGGGGCGTGCCCGCACGCCAGCTGCGGTAGGCGTGAATGGCTCGTGGTCGCAAATATAGGATTCATATAGGGATCGAGGTTGATGAAAGGGCCTTGCGGTGTGCATGGGACGACCGAGCAAGTGTCACCGGGAGACGACTGTCACAGCGCGCGCTGTGACAGGTGTAACATGCTGATGGGGTTTTGGGGCGCTCCTGCTCAGCCGTCCGTCTGGTTGGGTGACTGGATCCCCCAGCGTTTCATGCGGCGGTAGAGCGTCATGCGTGCCAGGCCCAGCGCCCGGGACGCGGCAGTAACGTTCCAGTGTGCTTCGCGCAGCGCCTGCAGCAGCCGGACGGCTTCATCGGGCAGGTTGTCGGCAGAATGGACGCGGCCGGGGAGCGCCGCGACCGGAGGGTTGAGCGCATCGGGCAGGTCATCGAGTTCGATCTGGCCGCCCCTGCACACCGAGCGCGCATACTCGACCACGTTGCGCAGTTCCCGCAGGTTACCTGGCCAGGCATGCTGCATCAGTCGTTCTCGCGCCGCTGCGGACAGGGTCGGCGTGGAGGATTCGCCGCCATCGTTGCGAACGCCCATCGCCAGCATGCGATCGATCATCCAGCCGAGGTCGCCCCGTTTGCGCAGCGGCGGCAGGGTGATCTGCGCGCCGTTCAGGCGATAGTAGAGGTCGTCGCGGAAGCGTCCCGAGCGGGTGAGTTCAACGAGATCGCAATGGGTTGCAGCGATCACGCGGATATCCACCGGCTGAGGCTGCATCGCCCCGATCGGCAGTACCTCGCGCTCGGCCAGCACGCGCAAAAGGCGCGCTTGCAGCGCGAGCGGCATGTCGCCAATCTCGTCGAGGAAGAGGGTGCCGCCATCCGCGGCCTGGATCAAGCCTCGCTTTCCCTTGCTCGCTGCTCCGGAGAAACTGCCAGGCAGGTAGCCGAAGAGCTCGCTCTCGATCAAGGTCTCGGGAATCGCCGCACAGTTGACCGCGACGAAGGGTTTTCGCCGCCGCGCGCTGCTCTCATGCACCGCCTTCGCAAAGAACTCCTTGCCCGAGCCGGTTTCCCCGGTCAGCAGCAGACTCACCGGCGAATTCACGAGACGCGCGGCGCGCTCGATCTGCCGGTCAAGCATCGCGTCGCCACCCGACAAGGCCGCCAGGGGCGCTGGCAGGGCGTTCGGCCGCTCGTCCACAACCGGCACCGCGCCGCGAGTCTGCGCCGGTGAAGCCAGCATGAACAGCACCCGGCCGCCCCCCGCCAGTGCCACGGCACGTTGATCGGGTGCCAGCGGGCTGACGAAGCGCCCCAGGTCGCCCAGCCGCGCCTCGAAAAGCTGTTCGAACGGTCGCCCGACCAAGTGCTTCACGCCGAGGTCTGCACACAGCCGCAACTGCGCCGCCCGGTTGTGCCCCACGACCCGGCCCGTCTGATCCAGCGCGAGCAGGTACTGCGGGTTAACCTCCAGAAACTGCGGCGCTGTGCTCAGACGCAGGATCCACTCGCCACGGAAGCGCTGCAGGAAGCTGGCGTTCTCGATCTGGCCTGCCACCATCTTCACCAACTGCAACGCGAGGCGCTGACTCTCCTTGGCCTGCGGTGAGGTCAGCGCGGAAATGTCCAGCACCGCGGTCAACTCGCCCAGCGCATCGAACACCGGCGCGGTGGTGCAGGTGAGCGGAATGTGGGTGGCGTCGAAGTGGTCGTCCAGATGCACCGTCAGCGCTTCGCCGGTGGCGATGCAGGTGCCCACGCCGCAGGTGCCGGCGGAGGCCTCGCTCCAGTCGGCGCCGAGATAAAGGCCGGACTTGCGCAGGCTGGGCTCGAACACCAGGTCGCCGAGGAAATCGACCGTCACCCCATGCGCATCGGTGAGCAGCACGCAGTAACCCAGGCCGGCCACGTGCTGGTAAAGCTGTTCCAGCCCATGCCGTGCGATCTGGATGAAGGACTCCATCTGGTCCTGGTGTTCGCGCAAGCGTGCATCCGGCAGGATCACCGCTTCCTGCATTCTTGTCGGATCGAGCCGGTGCTCCCGCACGCAACGCCGCCAGGAGCTGCGGATCACCTCGTCATGAGCAATGGCCCGGCCGGTGGCCGATTGCGCCCCCACCGCTTCGAGCACGGTGTCGATATGAACACGTTGCTGTGTCAACATGTTTGTCTCCTCGTCGGGAATGCGCAGCGACCTGCAAAGGGTGCTGCATTCTTGCTTGCCCGAGGAGTGTGACCGATTCCCCCGCGTCTGACCATACAGCCGCCGGGATCGGGCGGTGCGTCGTACACTCCGGGATGACGGTGGTGACCTCGATCGCGACCATGGCTTCGCCCTCGACCCGGCGAGCAAAGCGGTTGTCTCCCAGGCTCACCGTGGTGACGGCATCGACGCCATCATCGAGCTTGGCGGGTTTCAGCATCGTCCAGCTACTTTGCCCAGCTTGGGGGCGATCGTTTCTTGGAAAGTACGCGTAAACCTAAATGGCCAGAGCCGCCACTTTGGCGCGCGCCTTGTGCAGTTTTTGGTAGCTGTCGATCAGACGCTGGTGCCTGTCCAGCCCTTCCAGCGCCATGCTGGTTGGCGTCAGGCCGAAAAAGCGCACGCTGCCGCTTACCGACCCCATGACCGCATCCATCCGCGGGTTGCCGAACATCCGGCGGAAGTTGCGCTCGTAATCATCCAGTTCCAGTTCGTCGTCCAGCAGGACTTCCAGCACCACATTCAGGGCCTGATAGAACAATACGCGCTCGACCGTGTTCTCGTTGTACTGCAGAAAGGCTTCCACCCGTTCCTTTGCCGCCTCGAATTGCTGCAAGGCGAGATGAATCAGCAGCTTCAGCTCCAGAATCGTCAGTTGTCCCCACTCCGTGTTCTCGTCGAACTCGACCCCGATCAAGGTGATGATGTCGGTGTAATCATCCAGCTCGCTGTCCTCCAGACGCTCAAGCAGTGCTTCCAGGCCGGCATTGTCGAGGCGATGCAGGTTCAGGATGTCGGCACGGAAGGACAATGCTTTGTTGGTGTTGTCCCAGATCAGATCCTCCACCGGATAGATTTCCGAATACCCGGGCACCAGGATGCGGCAAGCGGTAGCGCCGAGCTGGTCATACACGGCCATGTACACCTCCTTGCCCATTTCTTCGAGGATGCCCAGCAGGCTTGCGGCTTCTTCGGCATTGGAGTTCTCGCCCTGGCCGGAGAAGTCCCACTCGACAAACGCGTGATCGGCCTTGGCACTGAAAAAGCGCCAAGACACCACACCGCTGGAATCGATGAAATGTTCCACGAAGTTGTTCGGCTCGGTGACCGCGCCGCTTTCAAAGGTGGGCTGCGGCAGATCGTTCAGCCCTTCGAAACTACGCCCCTGCAGCAACTCGGTCAGGCTGCGCTCCAGCGCCACCTCCAGGCTCGGATGTGCCCCGAAGGAGGCAAACACGCCGCCGGTGCGCGGGTTCATCAAGGTCACGCACATCACCGGAAACACGCCGCCCAGCGAGGCATCCTTGACCAGCACCGGAAAACCCTGAGTTTCCAGTGCCTCGATGCCGGCCACGATGCCGGGATACTTCGCCAGCACCTCGGGCGGCACATCGGGCAGGGCAAGTTCGCCTTCCAGGATTTCGCGCTTGACCGCCCGCTCGAAAATCTCCGACAGGCATTGCACCTGCGCCTCGGCCAGCGTATTGCCGGCACTCATGCCATTGCTCAGATACAGGTTGTCGATCAGGTTGGACGGGAAATACACCACCGCGCCGTCCGACTGGCGAACATAAGGCAGCGAGCAGATGCCGCGCGCCACATTGCCGGAATTGGTGTCGTACAGGTGCGAGCCACGCAACTCGCCGTCGGGGTCGTAAACTTCAAGACAGTATTGATCCAGAATACCGTCCGGCAGTGCATCATCAGGCCCGGGTTCGAACCAGCGCTCGTTCGGGTAATGCACAAACGCCGCTTTGGCGATGTCTTCTCCCCAGAACTGGTCGTTGTAGAAATGATTGCAATTGAGGCGCTCGATATACTCGCCCAGGGCCGACGCCAGGGCGCTTTCCTTGGTTGCACCCTTGCCATTGGTGAAGCACATCGGCGAGTGCGCGTCGCGGATATGCAGCGACCACACATTGGGCACCAGATTGCGCCAGGAAGCGATTTCGATCTTGATGCCCAGTCCCGCCAACACCCCCGACATATTGGCGATGGTCTGTTCCAGCGGCAGGTCCTTGCCCGCAATATAGGTGTTGGCCTCCGAGTCGGGATCGAGCGTCAGCAAGGCCTGGGCGTCGGCATCCAGATTCGCGACTTCCTCGATTACAAATTCGGGGCCGGTCTGCACGACCTTCTTTACCGTGCAACGCTCGATGGACCGCAGAATGCCCTGACGGTCCTTGGCGGAGAGTTCCTCCGGTAACTCGACCTGGATCTTGAAGATCTGCTTGTAGCGGTTTTCCGGATCGACAATATTGTTTTGTGACAGGCGGATGTTGTCGGTCGGAATATTGCGGGTTTCGCAGTACAACTTCACGAAATACGCCGCGCACAAAGCCGACGAAGCCAGAAAGTAATCGAAGGGCCCGGGCGCCGAGCCATCGCCCTTGTAGCGGATCGGCTGATCGGCCACGACCGTGAAGTCATCGAACCTGGCTTCGAGACGAAGCTTGTCGAGAAAATTGACCTTGATTTCCATGGGGGATTCCTGAGAAGGCGTTCAAAATGAATTGGCCGCCATTGTCGCAGCTTGTGACTGGAAGGCGTCGCGACTGCCAAGGAAGTTGCAACAGGAGTGCGCCCTTGTCGCCCCGACTAGAGCAGGTCGACCGGAATCTTGAGGTAATGCACGCCGTTGTCCTCGGCCGGCGGAAGGTTGCCCGCACGCACATTCACCTGGATGGCGGGCAGGATGAGTGTCGGCATGCCCAGAGTCTTGTCGCGTGCGGTGCGCATCGCGACGAAGTCCGCTTCGCCTATGCCGTCGCGCACATGGATGTTGCCGGCACGTTGTTCAGCGACGGTCGTGACCCATTTCGGCGCGCGGCCGTCCGGTGGATAGTCGTGGCAAAGATGCAGGCGTGTCTCGGGTGGCAACGACAGTACCTTGCGAATCGAGCGGAACAAGGTCGCTGCATCGCCGCCCGGGAAGTCGCAGCGCGCGGTGCCATAGTCGGGCATGAACAAGGTGTCGCCGACGAAGGCATCCTGCCCGATGAGGTAGGTGAGGCAAGCCGGGGTATGGCCTGGAGTATGCATCGCTTCCACGTCCAACTCACCGATCTTGAAGCGCTCGCCGTCTTCGAACAAGTGGTCGAATTCGGCGCCATCGGTGTTCATGTCCTTGGCATTGAAAACCTCCTTGAACACCCCCTGCACTTGGCGGATGTGGGCACCGATGCCGATCTTGCCGCCAAGCTGCTGTTTGAGATACGGCGCGGCCGACAGGTGGTCGGCGTGGGCGTGGGTCTCGAGCAACCAGTCAACGGCGAGGCCGGCCTCCTCGACATAGGCAATGACCTTGTCGGCAGAGGCCCGGGAACTGCGGCCTGACTTGGGGTCGTAATCCAGCACACTGTCCATGATCGCCGCGTGTCGGGTGGTCGGGTCGGACACGACATGGGTGACCGTGAAGGTGGCCGGGTCGAAGAAGGACTGGATCTGGGCGTGTGGCATGTTCGAGACCTCATGTCTGGTAAGGGGCGGCCGCTTCGTGCATGGGCGTGGCTGCATGACTCGTTGATCACTCCCTCGGGCAGAGCGTTCCCCCGGTACTGGCTCCCCTTTCTTCGAGACCAGCACAATAGAAGAAGCGGCTGTGCAAGGTGCGCGTACTCATCAGGTGGCGACAGACGGTTTCGACCGGTCGCTCGCACCCGTTTCGACGGAATGGCTTGCCATCAGCGCATAGGAATGGGCACCGAGCGGGGCACCGGGACCGCGGTCACGTTGTTTTGCGGACTGCCGTCGATCAGCTTGTCGCTATACACCAGATAGACAAGGGTGTTGCGTCGCGTGTCGGCCATGCGCACGATGCGGACCTTCTTGAACAGGATCGAGGCGCTCTGCGAAAACACCTCTTCCTGCTGACGCAAAGGTTCGACGAATGCGATCTCGCCGACCTGACGACAGGCTACCGATGCATCCGCGGTATCTTCGGCCAGGCCCAGACTGCCGCTGATGCCGCCGGTGCGGGCGCGTGAGACATAGCAGGAGATGCCTTGTACCTTGGGGTCATCGAACACCTCGACCACCACCTGATGATTGCGGCCAATCAGCTTGAAGGCGGTGTCGACGGCGCCGACCGTTTCTGCCCAGGCCGGGGCGGGCAACGATATCGCTGCGGCGAGCAACAATGCGTATCGAGTATTCATGGTGTGGCCTCCTGTTCCAGCGTGTGGAGTGCGAGACAGTACGAGACCCCTTTGTGTGCGTTCATCCAGCAGCGTCGGATGGATTGAGGCGTGACCACGGCGCAAGGTCGCCATTCGACCGCACAGTGAATGAATTCGCTAGTCCTGTATCCCGGTTTCATTGATTTTCGCTCGTACCCGTCGGACCCGAGCGGGGGCTATCGTCCAAGGGCACCACCGTCAAAATGCCATCCGCTGTCAGGCCGGTAATGCGCACGATCGCGCCGGCCGCGACCGGCCGGGTGGTGGAGACGCACTGCGCGGTGTAGCTCGAGTCTCCCACCCGGATGCGTCCGTGACCACCGGCAAAATCGTGTATCGCCTCGACCTCGCGTCCGACCAGCGCGTCGAGTTCGCGGTTGAGGGTGGTGCCCGAGATGCTGATCCGGCTGCGGCGCTGGATCATGAAACCGATAGCGATCGATCCCAGCATCGCCACGGCGAAGACCATCAGCTGCCAGGGCAGGGGCATGTCCGGGGCAAGCAGCACCGATAGCCCGACGGCCGCGGCCCCGAGACCGATCCACAGCAGAAACACTCCCGGCGCCACGATCTCGAGTCCGATCAGGACCGCGCCGGCAATGACCCAGGGCCAGGGCGAATGAAAGAGCGGTTCGAGGGCGGTCATCGATGCATTCCGTTCATCAGGCCTTGTCCGCCTGGGTCTGGCGGATGAGCTCGGTCACCCCGGCGACCGCGCCGGCGATGCCGCCGGCCTCGAGCGGCATCAGCACCAGTTTGGAGTTGGGTGCCCGGCCGATCTCCTGCAAGGCCTCCACATACTTGGTGCCGAGAAAGTACTGGATCGCCTGGATGTCGCCTTCGGCGATCGCCCGCGACACCATCATCGTCGCCTTGGCTTCGGCTTCGGCTTCGCGTTCGCGGGCCTCCGCGTTCAGGAAGGCGGCTTCGCGGTCACCTTCGGCGCGCAGCACCGCGGCGCGTTTCTCGCCTTCGGCGGCCAGGATCTCGGCTTCGCGCTTGCCGTTGGCTTCGGTCACCTGCGCGCGCCGACGTCGCTCGGCAGTCATCTGCAGGTTCATCGCGTCCTGCAGCTCGGTGGACATCTTGAGGTCGCGGATCTCGATGCGGACGATCTTGATGCCCCACGGGTTGGTCGCCTCGTCCACCACGCTGAGCAGGATCTCGTTGATCTTCTGGCGGTTGGACAAGGTGTCGTCGAGGTCCATCGAGCCGATCACCGAGCGCAGGTTGGTGGTGGTCAGGTTGACGATGGCGTCTTCGAGGTGGCGCACCTGGTAGGCGGCGCGCGCGGCATCGTCGATACGGAAGAACACCACCCCGTCGGCGATCACGGCGGCGTTGTCCTTGGTGATCACGGTCTGCGCCGGTACATCCAGCACCTGCTCCATCACGGTGAGCTTGCGCCCGATCCGGTCGATGAAGGGCACGATCACCCGCAGCCCGGAGTCCAGCGTGTGGGTATAGCGCCCGAAGCGCTCCACCGTCCATTTTTCACCCTGCGGTACGGTCTTGACCCCTGCGAAAAGCAGCGCGATCACCACGATCACGATGATGCCGGCAAAGCTCAGAAAAGCGTCCATGCGATGATTTCCGATATGAATGATGCGTGCAGTCTAGCAGCCCGATGCACAGGTTTCCGCCTTTCGTTCCGACCTGAATAGGGATCTGGCCTCAGAGCGGCCAGACGATCAGCAGCAACGGCACCGAGACGGCGACCACGATGATTTCCAGCGGCAGGCCCAGCTTCCAGTAGTCGCCGAAGCGAACACCGCCGGGGCCGAGGATGAGGGTGTTGTTCTGGTGTCCGATCGGGGTCAGGAAGGCACACGAGGCCCCGATCGCCACCGCCATCAGGAACGAGTCGACGTTCACCCCCAGTGCGGCGGCGGTGCCGATCGCGATCGGGCACATCACCGCGGCGGTGGCAGCATTGTTCATCAGGTCGGACAGGAACATGGTGATCACCAGAATCAGCACCAGTCCGATGATCGCGTGCCCCTGCGCCACATTGTCGATCAGGAAACGGGCGACCAGGTCGGCCGTGCCCGTGGCCTCCATCGCGCCCGCGACCGGGATCAGGGCGGCCAGCAAGACGATCACCGGCCAGTCGATGGCGTTGTAAACCGCGCGCGGCGGGACGGTGCGCAGCGCCATCGATGCGAGCACGCCGATCGCGAACGATACCCCGGCCGGCAGCAGCCCGAAGGCGGCGGCGCCGATCGCGAACAGCATGATCAGGCTGGCCTCCCAGATCTTGCGTTTGTTCGGGATGCGCAACTCGCGTTGCGCCAGCGGCACGCAGGCGTTGTCGGCGGCGAACTCAGAGATCGACTCGGGGGGGCCTTGCAACAGCAGCAGGTCGCCCGACTGGATTGCAATCGAGCGCAGTCGTTTCATCGAACGCTGCCCTTCCCGGGACAGGGCGAGCAGGTTGATCCCATAGCGGGTGCGCAACAAGAGGTCGCTGGCCGAGCGTCCTGCCAGCGGAGATCCGGGCAGCACGGCAAGCTCCATCAACACCACCTCGCCAGATTTGACCGGGGTTTCGGTTTCCTCGGCCTTCTTGTTCTTGTCCTTTCCCTTGCCTCCGTTTGCCGATCGACCAGCCGCCTTCGCCTTGGATGGTCGTTCATCCTCGGCTACCGTTTCTTCGGCTTCGTCTTCCTCCGGTTTGACCGCTTCTTCCAGCTTCAGGCCGAGAATGGACAGCACACCGGTCAAGGATTCGGCTTCGGCCTCGATCATCAGGATGTCGCCGGCGTGTACCGTACGTCCCGCATTGGCAGCGATGAGGCGGACTTCCCTCTGCACCAGGCCGATGATCTGGGCGTCGATTTCGGCGAGTTCGGCTTCGATCTCGCCCAGACGCATGCCGGCGGCCTTGCTGTCCTCGAGTACGCGCACCTCGGTGATGTAGGCGCCCGATTCGAAACCCTCGATGCCCGCCTGCTTGCGCGCTGGAACCAGCCGCCAGCCGACCAGCGCGACGAACAGCACTCCGACCACCGCGACTGCGAGGCCGATCGGAGTGAAGTCGAACATCGCGAAGCCACCCATTCCATGCTCGGCGCGGAAACCGGAGACGATCAGGTTGGGCGGCGTACCGATCAAGGTGGTCATGCCGCCAAGAATCGTACCGAAGGCCAGCGGCATGAGCACCTGGCCGGGGGTGAGGTCCAGCCGCTGCGACAAGTGGATCGCCACCGGCATCAGCAGAGCCATCGCGCCGACGTTGTTCATGAAGCCGGACAGAAAGGCACCCAGGCCCATCAGGGCGGCCAGGCTCAGCATCCGTCCGGCCTGGGCCGGCAGCACGGCGCGCGCCAGTACATCGACGGCCCCCGAGGTCTGCAGCCCGCGGCTGAGGACCAGCACGCAGGCGACCGTGACCACCGCAGGATGGCCAAAACCGGCGAAGGCCTCGCGCGCCGGGATCAATCCGGCCAAGACGCTGGCGAGCAGGGCGCCGACCGCCACCATGTCGTGGCGCCAGCGGCCCCAAAGAAACATCACGACGGTCGCCGTCAGGATGATCAGGATGAGCCACTGGTCCGGGGTCATGAATGCCATTATGACCACTGCGGCAAGCTATGGCGCCCTTTATGGCGCGGTCTTGGGAATGCGTTGACGATTCCAGGCCTTTTCCGCCTCGATGATCAGAAAGACGGCGACGCCGATGCCCAGCGGCACCAGCCAGTGGCGAAGTTCCAGCGGCGCGGTACCGAACCAGAGGTTCATGAACGGCAGGTAGACGAACCCCAGTTGCAGTGAGACCAGTACGCCGACGGCGACCAGTGCGGCGCGGTTGGTGAACACCAGCTTCATGCGCAGGCTCGACTCGGTCAGGAAGCGGGCGTTGAAGAGGTAGAAGGTCTGCGCGATCACCAGGGTGTTGACCGCCATCGTCCGCGCCACCCCCAATTCCATGTCCATCGCCAGTTCGAACTCGAACATGGCGATGGTAGCGCCCCCGATCAGCAGTGACACGATTGCCACCCGCCACAGCATCGCACGTCCCATGATAGGCGCGCCGGGCTTGCGTGGCGGGCGCTGCATGACCCCCGGCTCGGCCGGCTCGAAGGCCAGTGCCAGCGCCAGCGTGATTGCCACCACCATGTTCACCCACAGGATCTGCACCGGTGTCAGCGGCAGGGTGAGGCCGAACACCACCGCGGCCAGCATCACCAGGCCCTGGGCACCGTTGGTCGGCAGGATGAAGAGGATGGCCTTCTTCAGGTTGTCGTAGATGGTGCGGCCTTCCTCTACCGCGCGCTCGATGGACGAGAAGTTGTCGTCGGCGAGCACGATCTCGGCCGCCTCCTTGGTGGCCTCGGTGCCCTTGATGCCCATCGCCACGCCGACATCGGCGCGCTTGAGCGCCGGGGCGTCGTTGACCCCGTCGCCGGTCATCGCCACGACTTCGCCGCGTGCCTGTAGTGCCTTCACCAGGCGCAGCTTGTGCTCGGGGCTGGTGCGGGCGAAGATGTCGCAGTCATGAGCGATCTGCTGCAACGCCTCGTCCGAGGCCGCCTCGATCTCGGCCCCGGAAATCACCTTGAGTTCTTCGCCCTGGCCCAGCCCCATCTCGATGCCGATCGCACGCGCGGTGCCGGCATGGTCGCCGGTGATCATTTTTACCCGGATGCCTGCCGTGTGGCAGGACTTGATCGCGGCTATCGCCTCCGGACGGGGCGGGTCGATGATGCCGATCAGGCCGAGGAAGATCATCTCCTCTTCGAGGTCCTCCAGTGCGAGGTCGCCCTTGCTGCCCGGGACTTCGCGCGCGGCTGCGGCGAGCACGCGCAGGCCTTCGGCGCTGAGCCTTTCGATCTGCTCTTCCCAGAAATCGCGTTCCAGTGGTTCCGCCTCGCCGTCCGCGCCCAGTTCCTTGTGACAACGGTCGAGGAGGCGGTCGGGCGCACCCTTGAGCAGGATACGGCGCTGCCCGCTCGGCGTGGTGTTGAGCGTGGCCATGAATTTGTTGGCCGATTCGAACGGGATGCTGGCGTGGCGCTCGTGCGCGTCTGCGTCGAAGCCGGCCTTGTGTGCGAGGGTGCGCAGCGCGCCTTCGGTGGGTTCGCCGGTGACCTTCCATTGGCCGTCGTCTTCGGCGATATGGGTGTCGTTGGCGACCGCGACGACCTCGACCACCGCGTGCAGATGGCCATGTTGCGTCAGGTCGGCGACCTTGCCATTCAGGGTGATGTCGCCCTCGGGACGGTAGCCGGTTCCGCTGACGTGGTAAGAGCCGCCTTTCGTGATCACGTGGCGGGCGGTCATCTCGTTCTTGGTGAGCGTGCCGGTTTTGTCCGAGCAGATCACCGTGACCGAGCCCAGGGTCTCGACTGCGGTCAGCTTGCGGGTGATGGCATTGCGCTGGGCCATGCGCTGCACGCCGAGTGCCAGCGTAATCGTGAGGATCGCAGGCAAGCCCTCCGGAATCGCGGCCACTGCGAAACCGATTGCGGCCAGGAAGACCTCGCCCAACGGAAAGTCGTGCAACGTGATCCCGATCACCAGCATCAGGGCCGCGAGCGCGACGATGACCACCGACAGGATCTTGCTGAACTGTGCCATTTGCCGGGTCAGTGGGGTCTGCAGCGTCTGCACCTCGGAGATCATGCGGTTGATGCGGCCGAGCTCGGTGTTCGGGCCGGTCGCGGTGACGACGCCGATGCCGCGACCAGCGGCAACCATGGTGCCGGAATAGGCCATGCCGAAGCGGTCGCCCACGCCCGCGTCGCTCGCCACCTGTTCGGTGCTCTTGTCCGCCGGCACGGACTCGCCGGTGAGCGCGGACTCCTCGATGCGCAGGTTGGTGGCCTCGATCAGGCGCAGGTCGGCCGGCACTCGGTCACCCGAGCGCAGGCGCACGATGTCGCCCGGCACCAGCCCGTCGGCCTCGACCTCGGACCACTGGTTGTCGCGGCGGGCGTGGGCGTGCAGCGACAGCATCTTGCGGATGCCCTCCAGCGCCTCCTCAGCCTTGCCTTCCTGGATGAAACCGATGATGGCGTTGATGACGACCACGCCCATGATCACCGCGGTATCGATCCAGTGCCCGAGCACGGCCGTGATGGCGGCGGCGGCGATCAGAACATAGATCAGCACGTCGTTGAAGTGCTTGAAGAAGCGTTTCAGCAGCCCGTCCTTGGGCGGCGTCGGCAAGCGGTTGGGGCCAACCTCGGACAGTCGGCGTGCCGCCTCATCCGAGGACAGGCCTTCCTTGGTGGCGGAGAGCCGGCTCAGCGCTTCGTCAGCCGACAGCGCGTAGGGTTTCTGGATTTCCAGTGAAGCGGGTTTTGCCTGAGTCATGATCTCGTTCAAAGTTTGTATTGCGTGGTGCAGGTCCGGAGCAGTTTATATGGCGAAGGTGAGGAGGTTCCGAACAGGCCTAACAGGCAGCGCCTCCCTTGATGTTGCCGGCGGGTTTGATGCTGTCTTCAAGGAGCCAGTCCAGATCGAAGGTCGAGCGCTCGCCGAGGTGATCCCAGTGCTGTCGTAGCCAGTAATCGGCACACTGCCGGCCGAGGTCGCGCAGATGGCACAGGTAGGTCCATTCGGCGTTGAGCTTGCTCGACGCCTTGAGCCCGAGCAGGACCTCGTCGCCGTGGATGCGGTGCAGGTGCATGTCACGGTAGCGTTCCTGTTCCATGCCTTCGGCGTCGATCAGGTCGCGCAGCAGCATGATGGCGCGCAATTCCTTGAGCAGACTGGCGTTGAAAGTGATCTCGTTGAGTCGGTTGATGATGTCGCGTGCGCTGCGGGGAAGCTCGGGGCGCTCGAAGGGGTTGATCTGCACCAGCACCAGGTCGCGCGCATCGCACTCATCGACTAGCGGGAAAAGGGCCGGATTTCCCATGAAGCCGCCATCCCAGTAGGCTTCGCCGTCGAGTTCCACCGCCTGGAACATCAGGGGCAGGGCGGCCGAAGCCATCACCGCGTCCACACTGAGCTCGGGCTGGCGAAAGACCTTTGGGCGGCCGGTGCGTACATTGGTGGCGGTGACGAAGACCTTGATCGCCGTGCAACGGTTGACCCGGTCGAAGTCGACGATTCCGGTCACGAGGTCACGCAGCGGGTTGAGGTTGAGCGGATTCAGCTCGTAGGGGGAGAACACCCGGCTCAGGTGGTCGAAGAAGAGATAGCTGGGCGAGTTGTCCAGGCCCCAGTCACCGTTGATGCGCGACCAAAGATCACGCTGGATGGGGCTGCCAATGGCGGCCTCGCTGACCGTCTTCCAGAAGCGTTCAAGCGCACGGCGTGCGCCCTCTGCGCCGCCGGCCTCCAGTCCGTCGGCAAGTACGACTGCATTCATCGCACCCGCACTCGTTCCGCTTACCCCCTCTATCACGAGTCGCGATTCTTCGAGCAGGCGATCTATCACGCCCCAGGTCAGCGCGCCATGGGCGCCGCCACCCTGCAGGGCGAGTTCAATGGTTTTCTTGGTGGACTTCTTCTCGGTCATAGGTTCAGGTGCTTTCTCTGGCTATGTTTCATTCGGCAGTCGCAGCCGCGATGCCAGGTCCTGCGGTTTGTCGCCGCGCCCAATTGGTCAATGCTAACGCGACAGGGTTCCGGATCCGGCTGTCATTGTATTTGCCTTATGCTGACAGCGTGTGAATCGGTGGTGAAGAGGCTATCAGCCGCGCTCGGCATACCTTCTGGCACAGCGCACGACCTCGCGAAACAAGGCACGCTGGCCGCTCAGATAGAGCAGGAACTCGGGGTGCCACTGCACGCCGACCAGAAACGCCTGGGTCGGATCCTCGACCGCCTGCACGATGTCGTCCAGATCGCGCCCGGTGACGACGAGCCCGTCGCCGACTCGGTCCATGCCCTGGTTATGCAGGCTGTTGATGCGTGATCGGCCGGATCCGAGCAGGGAGGCCAACACCCGGGGGGCATCGGCGTCCGCGCGCTTGTCTTCGGCCACGCACAGGGTCTTGAGCGGCAGAACCGTCCAGCGGTTGGACGTTTTCCGGCGTCTTGAGCGCAGCTCCTGGTGCAGCGTGCCGCCCCGGCACACGTTGAGCAACTGGGCACCGCGGCAGATACCAAGCAGGGGGAGTCGCCGCGCGAGCGCGTCGCGGATCACCGCGGTTTCCAGCGCATCGCGCGCGCTGTCGTAATTGGGTTCGACCTCGGGCTCGGCGGCATACAGGACCGGCTCGACATCATGACCACCGGTCACCACCACCCCATGGTAGGCGAGCGGTCGCTGCTCGTCACCCGGACGCAATTGCATAGGACGTCCGCCGTAAAGGAAAACGGCGAGCGCCACGAGCGAGCGTGGGCCGAAAGCGCCCCGCCGCGGTCCGGTGATCGCGATTACCGGTCTAGCCACTCATGCTCCACCGAGGCGGCCCAGTTGCCGAA
This sequence comes from Azoarcus sp., assembly GCA_030604735.1. GTDB lineage: Bacteria > Pseudomonadota > Gammaproteobacteria > Burkholderiales > Rhodocyclaceae > Azoarcus_F. The sequence goes on along the minus strand of JAUVVG010000035.1, from coordinate 22,327 downwards.
AAGACGTTCCAGCGGGCTGTCCAGATAGTTCAGGTAAGCGGCGCAGCAAGCCTGAAGGCGGGTCTCGTCCGCCGCGAGGCGTTCGACTTCCACCCAGTCGTTCCAGGCGACGTACAGTCCCCATTCCGGCAGATGTATGTCGCAATCGGGCAGGCGGTAATGAAAGGTCGGGCGGGCCTTGATCAGCGCATCGTCCGCCTTCGCACGCACGCGGTTCTCATCGAGAAACATGAACAGCGGCAGCATGTCGAGCGCGCGGTTGCGGGTCGGGTTGTCTGCCAGATAATCGTCTATCAGTGGCGCCAGTTCGGGCCAGTAGTCCGTGGCGATGACCTTCTTCACATAGGCGGCCGGGAACGGGTTCACATAGCTCGTCACCCGACGAGACAGGTCGATGTCTGCACGCTCGAAGAGCCAGTCGTACAGGCACAGAAAGGCCTTGAGCGAGGCCGCGATCAAGCGGGGTTCCAGGCTGGGCAGTTCCGGGTTGAACTGCATCCCGAAGGCATTGATCGGGCTGTCGGACGTACCCTTGGCGCCTGCCTCGCGCAAGCGCACGATCAGTGCTTCCATTTCGTCCAGTCGTTCCAGCGGCAGCGGTGGGCTGACGATCTCCAGCGGCACCAGCGACTCGGCGGCCCAGGCCAGCACATCCTCGGCGGCGCGGCCCAGGTCGACTGCGGCGTCGGAATGCCCGACGCGGGGCTCGCGTCCGAGCTTCTTCAGCAAGTCGAAGTCGAGTTCGACGACCCAGTCACCGTCGGGATCTCCTTCGAGAAAACGCTCGTAACGTCCCGCGGACTTCACCCGCAGCCCGAAAAAGTCCGCGACATGCGCGGCGAGCACATCGAGTGCTAGCCCGCTGATCTCGAGCTCGACGCCTATGCGTCGTCTGTTTCCCTGCGCATTGGTGAGCCAAGGGGGGCGCCTCAATGCGGGCGTTTTCTGCTTGCGGTTAACATCGATCATTGCCGAGTCTCCTCGTCATGACAGGCCGGGCATGACGCGTGGCACGACTTCTGCTGTCGCGATGGTGCCCGGCGGTCGGACGACGGGGTAGGCACGGTTTTGGTCCATGCGAAGAAAGTGCATTCCCCTTACTTGAACTTGTCCGCAGCGTCGCGAAACGCCTTGCTCATGCTGTTCCAGGCCGATTCCATGCCCACCCTGATACTCGCCCAGGCTTCCTCGCTGGACTCGCGAATCTCACGTATCTTCTCACGCGCCTGTTCGCGGTGCATGCGCATCTCCGAGAGTTGCCGCTCATATTTGATTTTCATGTCGGCCTCGGCCTCACGGGCTCTGGCTTCCAGTTTGTCGATGTCGGCATTCCACTCATCGATCCTTGCCTTCATTTTTTCAATGTATGCGTCACGCTCGCTCATGGTATGTCCTCCAGAGTTCGGGGCGAGTGCAAGAACGCACCGGCGCCTCAGCATCCGGTTACGCCCGAACAGGTCCGACTCCATCCGGCCGCGCTGGTTCGCCGGCGGCACCGGGGCGTGCCGCACCGGTGCCGCGCCAGTGGTTGGTACCCATGGCACCATCGGGCCCGATCGGGCGAGGTCTCTTAGTGCGAACCCGTCGTCTCGGTGATCGGAGCGACCTGGGTGGCCGGATGTGGGTGCCCGAAGTCGGTTCCTGGGGGTTGCAGTGCCGCGGCACGGACCGACAACTGCCGATTGATGAAGCCGTCGGGCCTGCGCGCGAGCCGGGCGGTCAGACGATGGTGGGCCTTTTCGCTTTGACCGGCCCGCAACGCGAAGTCGATCAGCAGCAACTCGATGAGGTCACGCTGGGCATGACTGCCGCCGAACTTCCGAACATGCGGCTCGACCGCCTCGAGCAACGTGAGTGCCCGTGTCGGGTCTCCATAATGGGCCGCATGCAACGCGTCGAGCAGCGGCAAGCCCACGGCACGTGCCACCCTGTCTAGGTCGCTGTCCGGGTCGTACCCTGTCGTGCCTTGTGCTTTGAGCCATGTCTCGGCCTCGTCATCGCGTCCCGCCCCCAGCCAGGCGAGCATGGTGTGGAAGTCGTTGAAGGCGTAATGCCCGGGACGGGCGCTGTCGGCCCAAGCGTCGGCGACAGCGCGCCAGCGGCCATCGACCGGAATGCCAATGATCTGGAGGCGGGCCAGCATGGCCGAGGCGTCCACCAGGTCTACCATCAGCTTCGATCCGCTCCCGTGGATCGGCCCGTCGAACAGCGCCAGCGTTTCATCGATGTCGCCCGTTTCGAGATGGAACAGTGCCAGGTGCCAGTAGTTGTGGATCGCCAGAAAGTTGTCGTCGGCCCAGAATGGCTGCCTGCTGCGCATCCATTCGATCCCGTCCCGGCTTCGTCCCTGCATCTCCAGAACATGTGCCATCGCGTGGTGTGACCAGGCATTGAACGGGGAACGGTCCAGCGATTCACGTGCGGCGCGCTCAGCGGATTGGTAGTCGCCATTCTCTTCGAGTCCGAACGCGTGCATGCCCAGTACGGCGGCGTAGCCCGGGTCCGATTCGCGCCAGTGTGGCAGGACGGCGGCGATACGGCTGCACAGGCTGGGCGTGTCGCCGCGCAGAAAATCGATGATGTGGCCGGCCTGCAAGGCCAGTGCGTCCTTCGGCCAGCGATCATTGATCGCCGCCAGATGCGTGGCGGCGCGGGTCCAATGACCCTCGTTGAACTGTCGCAAGGCCTCGAGATGGGCGCGTTCACGCGGGCCACACGGTGATCGCATGGCGCGTGCGATGTCATCCTGTAACGTCGGACGTGCGCCCGGTTCGGTACTCGTCGCATGAAGCCAGCCGTGCATCAGCCATCCCATGGCGAAGTCCGGTTCGCTGGCGAGGGCGGTTTCGATGAGCGCGACCGGGTCGCCATGGAACGCGTGGAATGCCTCGAGCGCCTGCGCATAGGTGACGAGCGAAGCGTCGCTCGCGCACTCGACCGGGTTGCCCGCATGATCGGTTGTCGTGCAGTGATACATAAGTCTATCCTCCTGATTGATCGTGAGTACGGCTGGATGCCGATGGGGCTATCCTGAGGCGGGTCATGTCGATCGACCGCAGCGGTTTCGGACATGAACAGGACGTTTCGGCCAGGATGAAAGTGGGACCGACAAGGGTCCGTCCAACGAACATGCGAGCAGCGGGAAGCGACGGGAGATGCCAGTCGCTGAAGGGGGAGCCTGAACATGAGCGATCGTGGTCGATTGGGTTTGCAGGATGTCGGCACGGTGCCGGTGCGGGTCGACGTGCTGGTGTGCCCGGAGGTGACCGCTTCGGTGACCTACGGACTTTTCGACCTCTTTCACTCCGCCGGGCGCGACTGGGGCGTGGTCACCGAGGGCGTGCCGGGGCCTGCCTTGTTCTCGCCGAGATTGCTGTCCGTCGATGGCTTACCAGTACGTGTGGTCAATGGCGTGATGGTCGTTCCCGATGGGGCGCTCGATGCGGCTTCACTCCCCGACGTTGTCTGCATACCCGAGGTGTTCGTCGCGCCGGGCGAGCCGCTGAGCGGGCGCTTCGATCGAGAATGTGCCTGGCTTCGTCGGTGCCATGACGCCGGTACGATCATCAGCGCAGCCTGTTCGGGAGGCTTGTTGATGGCGCATGCCGGGTTGCTGGACGGTCACGAGGCGACCACGCACTGGGCTTATTGCGACACGCTGTCGGCACACTATCCCGAGGTCAAGCTGCAGCGACATCGATCGCTGGTGACCGCCGGCGAAGGGCAGCGGCTGGTCATGGCCGGTGGCGGGACCTCCTGGCAGGACCTCGGGCTCTATCTGGTCGCGCGTTTCGCCGGTGTCGAAGCGGCGATGCAACTGGCCAGGGTCTACCTGATCGACTGGCATGCGGTCGGCCAGCAACCCTATGCCCGCCTGTCGGCGACTCGCCAGACCGAGGATGCGCTGATCACTCGCGCCCAGTTGTGGGCGGCCAGTCACTACGAGGAACCGGCGCCGGTCGCGGCGATGGCCCGCCTGGTCGGTTTGTCCGAGCGCGCACTGACGCGCCGGTTCAGGCAGGCGACCGGAATGTCGCCGCTGGCCTACGTACACACCATACGCATCGAGGAGGCGAAGCAATTGCTCGAATCCACCCCGGACCCGGTCGAAGCGATCGCCGAGCAACTCGGTTACGAGGACGCCAGTTTCTTCAATCGCCTGTTCAAGCGCGAGGTGAGGCTTACGCCGGCCCAGTACCGGCGCAAGTTCGGCGGCCTCAGAAAAGTCCTGCAGGCGTCACTGACGGCGCGGGGGTGAACTCGGGCTGATGGCTTACCCCAGCCGCCAGGCATGGAAACGGCCGACCCATTCGAGAACGCGCTGTGGGGCATGTGCCCGCTTCCACTCGCCCGCGACATACTTGTTGGCCTCGGACATCGTCGGGTAGGTGTGGATGGTGCCAAGGATCTTGTTCAGGCCCAGACCGTGCTTCATCGCCAGCACGAATTCCGCGAGCAGTTCGGCCGCATGCTCGGCGACGATGGTCACTCCGAGGATGCGGTCCTTGCCCGGTACCGTCAGCACCTTGACGAAACCCTGGTCTGCACTGTCGGCGATCGCCCGGTCCAGGTCGTCCAGGCCATAGCGGGTGACCTCGAATGGGATGCCGTGTTCGCGCGCCTCACGCTCATTCAGCCCGACCCGCGCGACTTCCGGATCGATGAATGTCGTCCAGGGAATCACCGAATAATCCACCTGAAAGCGCTTGAAAGTGCCGAACAAGGCATTGACCGAGGCGTACCAGGCCATATGTGCTGCGGTGTGGGTGAACTGGTAGGGGCCGGCGACGTCGCCCGCGGCGTAGATGTTGGGGAAGATCGTCTCCAGATACCCGTTGGTATCGACGGTACTTGAGGTGGGTATCCCGAGTGTCTGTAAGCCGAAGCCTTCGAGCCGCGCTTCGCGCCCGACCGCCAGCAGCAGGGCGTCGAACGGGATGCGTCGTTCCTGTTGGCTGCCCGTGCCCGCTGCGCGTACCACGATGCGGGGGTGCTCGTCTTCACCCGTACCTTCACGCGAATGTGTTCCTGCTCCAGCGTGCTCACAACGCAGGATGTCATGCGAGGTGAGTACCTCGACGCCGGACGCGATCAGCGCCTGCCGGACGAATTCGGACACCTCGTCGTCTTCGCGTGGCATCAACCGCTTGCCTCGTTGCAGCAGCGTGACCTTCGAACCCAGCCGCGCCATCGCCTGGGCCAGTTCGCAACCGATCGGGCCGCCACCGACCAGCACCAGGCGCGCAGGTGGCGCGTCGAGCGTGGAAAGTGCGTCCCACACCGTGTCGCTGGTCAGATAGTCCACCTGTTCCAGCCCAGGGATCGGCGGCACGTTGGGCTTCGCGCCGGTGGCGACGATGATGCTGCGGGTGCGCAAGCATCGGATCTCGCCGTCATCGAGCGTGACCTCGACCGTCCAGGGATCGACGATGCGGGCATAGCCCTTCAACACCTCGACCCCGAGCCCGGTATAGCGCGCCACGCTGTCATGCGGCTCGATCGCGCGGATCTTGTCCCGTACGCGTGCCATGATCTCGCGAAAACTGAACACCGGGGCGCCGGCCTCGAGGCCGAAAAGATGGGCGTGACGGATCTGATGAGCCAGCTTGGCGCTTCGGATCAACGCCTTGCTCGGCACACAGCCGGTGTTCAGGCAGTCGCCGCCCATCTTGTGCGCTTCGATGAGGGTGACCTTGGCCTTGACCGCGGCCGCGATGTAGGCGCTCACCAGACCAGCCGCGCCCCCGCCGATCACGACCAGATTCCGGTCGAATCGCGCGGGTCGGGTCCAGCCACGATACACCCGGCGCTTGCGGATCGCCTCGACGATGCGTCGCGCGATGAGCGGGAAGATGCCGAGCAGTGCAAACGACACGATCAGCGCCGGTGACAGGATGCCGGCGGGTGAGTCGATCGCCGCGAGTTGCGTGCCGGCATTCACGTAGACCACCGTGCCGGCGAGCATGCCGAGCTGGCTCACCCAGTAGAAGGTGCGCGCGCGCATCGGCGTCAGCCCCATCACCAAGTTGATCAGAAAGAACGGAAACAGCGGCACCAGACGCAAGGTGAAGAGGTAGAAGCCGCCTTCACGCTCGATGCCGCGATTGATCGCGCCGAGTTTGTCGGCGAAGCGGGTCTGCACCCAGTCACGCAACAAGTGGCGCGACACCAGAAAGGCCAGCGTCGCGCCGATGCTTGACGCGAAGGAGACCAGGATCACGCCGGTCAGCAGTCCGAACAGGGCACCGGCTGCGATCGTCATCACCGCGGCACCCGGCAGCGACAAGGCGGTCACCGCGACGTACAAGACAAAGAAGCCGCCGGTCACCAGCCAGGGTGACTCGTCGCGCATCTGCGCGAACTCGGCCTGACCTTGCCTGAGCGTCTCGAAACTGAGGAAATGGCCCAGATCGAAGACGAAATAGGCCCCGAACAGGACCGCGACCACGGCCCCGATGAGCAGTCGTTTCAGGTTCGAACTCACAGCGCACCGCCGCAACTGCTGCCCTGGCCGGCGGTGCAGCCGTAGCAGTGATCGGCCACGCGAATCGGTCGTCCGGCGAGGTCGTCGTCGAGCAGATCGCGCAGATGCGGCCGACCGGTACCCGGCAGCGGCAGGCCGAGCTGCTGGTTGAAGTCGCAGTCGTAGAGGTAGCCCTGCCAATCCACGCTGACCAGATTGCGACACATCACGTTGTCCAGGTTTCCGGCGGCGTAGTTCTCCTTGAGCAGACGCAGGTAGTCGTTGAACTGCCCCTTCGAGATCAAGGTACTGCCGAAACGCTGGATCGGCATGTTGGCGAGGGTGTAGAGCTGGTTGAAGACGATGCCGAAGTGTTCGGCGAGCTCCCGCTTGTAGGCCGCCTCGAGGCCCGCCTGCGGTGGGGGCAGCACTGGACCGATCGGGTTGTACACGAGATTGAGCACCAGCCCGCTGCCCTCGACGCCGTAGCCGAGCGCATTCAACTGTTGAAGGGCGGCGATGCTCTTGTCGAACACGCCGTTGCCGCGTTGTTTGTCGACATTGCTTGCCGAGTAGCAGGGCAGGGAGGCCACTACCTCGACCTGCTGTGCGGCGAGGAACCCGGCCAGGTCTTCCTGCCCCGGTTCGAACAAAATGGTGAGGTTGCAGCGATCGATCACCTTCACGTCGAGCGTGTGTGCCGCCATCACCAGTTCGCGGAAGCCTTCATGCAGCTCCGGTGCCCCCCCGGTCAGGTCGAGTGTGCCCAGTCCTTGTCGCGCCAGCACCTGCGGAATCAGTGCCATGGTCTCGTCGTCCATCATCTCGGTGCGATACGGTCCGGCATTGACATGGCAGTGCACACAGGTCTGGTTGCAGCGGTAGCCGATGTTCACCTGCAAAGTGTCGAGTTGTTTGCGCTGAATGGCAGGGAATCCTGTGGCTTGCAAGAGCGGCAGGGTGGCGTGCATGGAGACTCCTCGGGGTTAGCGGCGTAGGGTGTTGTGAGATTGGACGGAATACTCCGGTAAAACTTACACCGGGTTCCTGATTTTTTCGGTCGAATCCTGGCGGGTCGCCTCGCATCACGCCGGGTTCGTCGGTCCGAGCAAGATGCGAGTCAGGAAGAGCCTCTGGCCCGGATGACCGACTACGCGGGTGTGATCGTTCATTCATTCGGTTTTTCTTGTAAGGAATCGGGGTTTGAGCACGACAGAGTCGAATGTTTCCCTGTCCAATCACTCCTGTCCCATCGTGAGATCGAATATGCGCAAGATCAATCCTCTACTGTGTGCCGTCGCCCTGCTGTTGTCTTCAGTCGGGACGAGTCATGCCACTGCGGCCATGATCAGGCCTTTTTCCACCTCACAGGCCAGCGCCGCGGTGCCGTCGCCCTGGCAACACCAGACCCTGCCCAAGGTGCCCAATCCCAATGTGTTTTCACTGGTCGAAGACGAAGGGCGCACGGTGCTGAAAGTGGAGTCGCACGCGGCCGCGTCGACCCAGCTGCATCCGGTCGATGTGGATCCGGGACAAACGCCGGTGCTGGAATGGGCATGGAAAGTCTCCAATCCGGTCGCCGCCTCCGACTTCACCCGTAAGCGGGGCGACGACTACGCCGCGCGGGTGTACGTGCTGTTCGACTACCCGGTTGAGCGCTTGCGCTTGGGCGACCGGATGCGGATTTCGCTGGCCCGAGGGCTGCACGGCGCCGAGCTGCCGACCGCCGCCATCGCCTATGTCTGGGGGACCGCCCAGCCAGCCGGTGCAACCGGACCCAACCCCTACACCGATCGGGTACAGATGATCGTCGTCGACAGTGGCGATGCGCACGCCGGCCAATGGCGCCAGGTACGCCGCGATCTGGCGCGTGACTTCGAGGCAGTGTTCGGCGAACCGGCGCCACGCGTGATCGGCATCGCCGTGGGGGCGGATACCGACAACACCGGGGAGTCGGTCACGACCTGGATCGGCGATATCCGGTTTCTGCCATAGGCTCAGCCCATGGTCCTTGAGACATAGACGCCGTATCCACAGTCATCACGAGTGTAGCGTGATTCATGCCCGTGGGCACGCAACTGGGCTCGTCGTTACTCGATGAGATGTTTGTCGCACAGGCGAGCCCAGACTTACAATGCGGCATTCGCATTCGTGCGCAAACGTCGTTGACCGGCGATCCGGGTCAGCAAAATGGACGAACTGCATTCATCGTCTCGGACGGTCGTAAAGTCGAAGCGGGATAACATATTTACGACCCGCTGTGACGATAGAGGTACTCGCGGATTGCGCGAATCACCTCATCAGCGTCTGCATCCACATCCACTTCGATCCCGAATTTGCGAGCAGTTTCACGCGCTTGTACAAGGTCGGCTTGCGAGTCACCTTTCTCCACGGCCTTGACCATTTCACGCGCCCGCTCGAGGTCTTCTTCCGCCTGCCGTTTGAATTGATTCAGAACCCAGTTGAGCATTTTTCGCGGGCCTTTCCAGAAGTGGTAAAGCAAGATGCCACTAGAAACACATTTCAGCCGCCACCATCCGTTTTGCCGGTTAGCGTCGCCTCCCACTTGCTGCAAAAGCCTCGACCTTCTTCGTGGGGCCGGAGACGATCAGCAGATCTCCAGGCCGAACGACACTCGCGGGCTTGCCGTGCTGAAAATCCTCATTCACACGTTTGATGCCTACGACCGTGACGCCGAATTTCTCGCGCACGGCCGACTCCGCTAACGATAGGTCATGCGTCACAACAGGTGCCTGGATCTTCGCTATCGCAAAGCCATCGTCAAACTCAATATAGTCCATCAACCGGCCGCTGATCAGGTGAGCGACCCGCTCGCCCATGTCGGCTTCCGGGTTGATGACATGGTGCGCGCCTATCCGCTGGGCAATCCTGGCGTGCTCCGGGGTCAGCGCCTTCACCCAGATATCCGGAATCTCGAGCTCGGTGAGGGCCATGACCGTCATCAAACTGGAAGCGAGATCAGTTCCGATGCCGACGATCGCGTGCGAGAAATCGGCCACGCCGAGTTGGCGCATCGTCATGACGTTGGTGGCATCTGCCTGAACGGCATGCGTGAGCAAGTCCACCCACTCGTGAACGGGCCCAGGGTCATTGTCGATTCCCATCACATCATGCCCGAGCTGCATGAGGGAGTGAGCCACCGCGCTGCCGAACCGGCCAAGGCCGATCACGACCACGCTATCGCCTTTGGAAAAGGCAAATCGTTCCGTGAATAATCTAGCCAACAATTGGATGCTCCTCATGGTAGCGATACGGCATACGATGTGCCCCGAGAGCCAGCGCTGCGGCAAGCGTAATGGTGCCAACCCTGCCGGTGTACATCAGCAGCGTCAGCATCAATTGTCCAGACTGGGGCAGTTCCCCTGTAATGCCGGTTGAAAGCCCCACCGTACCAAAAGCGGAAATCACCTCGAAGATGACCTGGTCGGTGGGTAGGTTGGTGGTTCGCAAGACCAACAGCGTCCCGAGAACGACCATTGCACTCCCAAGGACAAGCACGGTGATTGCCTGCTTTTGCACTGAATCGCTGACCCGTCGACCGAAGGCTTCCGAGTCAGGGCGACCGCGGATGACTGCAACGACAAGGAGTAGCAAGATCATGGCTGTGCCAATCTTGACGCCACCAGCCGTGCCTCCGCTCCCGCCGCCGATGAACATCAGAAAGTAATGCAAGGCCCAGCTTTCGTGGGTGAGCGCTCCGATATCGATCGAATTGAAACCCGCCGTTCGCGCGGAAACCGAGGCGAACGCCGCAGACAGGAGTTTGTCGGGAATGGACATCGGCCCGAGCGTGAGTGGATTCGACCACTCGAATGCTGTCAGCGCTAAGAAACCCGTCATCAGCAGCAGCAAAGTGCCGCTCAGGGTCAGTTTCGTATGGAGCGACCAATGCCGTGGATCGCGTAGTCGAACCCGAAGGTCATGAAGCACCGGAAAACCGATGCCTCCGACAACGATGGCCACCATGATCGGCAACAGGATCCAGGTGTCGGAGGCGTAACGCATCAGACTATCTTCGTGAATCGAAAAGCCGGCATTGTTGAAGGCCGAGATCGCGTGAAAGACGCCGCTCCACGCCGCCTCTTCGACAGGCAGGCCATAGCCCAGATGCAGACGCAGAAAAAGGATGCCGGAAACGATGACCTCGGCGATCAAGGTCACGAACAGCACCACCTTGGCGACAATGGTGACGTCACCAAGATCGAGTCCGTGCGTTTCAACCTGGGTGATGAGCTTGGTTCGCAAGCGAAGCGAGTTGTTTACCATGAGCCCGAGCAGCGTCGCTGCGGTCATCATGCCGAAGCCGCCGATCTGAAACAGAAACATGATGATGCCCTGGCCGAACATGGACCAATACGTACCCGTATCAACCACCACCAGACCCGTCACGCACACTGCCGATACGGCGGTAAAAAAGGCTGTCAGCCAAGGCGCGCCTCCGGGTTCGACGCTGGACATCGGCAACATGAGTAAGCCAGTGCCAAGCACTATCGCCACGAGGAAAGACAGGGGAACGAGCCGGGCAGGGTGATGAATAGGACTCCGGCCCAAAGGCGACTCCGGTTCGCGTAGTGAGAGCTCGGCTTATCCCACCGTTCGGTGCGAGTGTCAATACACATGTCGTACTGCACCAAGCGTGAGCCAGGAACAGCTTCGCAAGGACGAATTATCGGTCCATGCAGTTTAGAATCGGTATCGCTTGGTCGACGCCACCGGAACTGACTTCTCCGTGCAGAAATCGTACAGAAGTAGCAAGTGACTTTGTCGAGAACGAGAGCACGGCCAAGTGTTGCGGACCGATGCTCGTCGTTTAGGTCAATCCTGCTGTTCCGTAAGCCCCTCGCGATACCGCCGCGCCGCCTCCCGCATGAAGGCCATGTGTTTCCGGTAGTTCCTGCAATAGACGCACATCGAATTGTGGGTGGCCAGCGAGACCCGCTCCTGCCACTTGAGCGGCCGGTCCAGTTCTTCGGACATCAGGCGGGTGGCTTGTTTGCAATTCATCATCGAGCGTCCCCCTTGAACCAGTTGTCTTCCAGGCATGCACGCAGTCCGGTCCGGGCGCGGTGCAGGATCACCCAGCAGTTGTTGGTCGAGATGCCGAGCTCCCGACAGATCTCGTCGGTTTCCAGTTCGAGCATCTCACGCATCATGTAAATGCGCGCGAGCTTCTCGGGCAGGTGATTGACGCAGGCGTCGAAGATCGTCCAGAACTGCTTCTGCGACAGCGCCTCGTCCGGGTCGGACCAGGTGTCCGGTCCGTCTTCATGGTTCCAGTGTCCCGAGGACCACATCATCTTGCGATTGAATATCATGTCGAGTCCGTCCTCGCCCTCGCCCTCGTCATCATCCTGCGCGGAGAGCTGGCTGCGGCTGATCTCGCGTGCGTGCCTGCGGATGTGATCGACGATCTTGTTGCGCAGGATCGCGAACATCCAGGTCTTCAGCGCGGAACGCCCGGCAAACGCTTGCTCGCTGGTCATCGCGGCGAGCAGGGCTTCCTGCACCATGTCTTCGGCCGAACCGGCATCGCGCAACTGCATCTGCGCGAAACGCAGCATGTCTCGCCGGATGCTGGCGATGGAGGGGTCGTTCCAGTCGATGTCGTCGCCAGTCGATCTCGCGTCATTCATCGGGAGATCCTTTCGCGGTGACGCCCATGCCGATCCTGACCCCGAGGGGCCATAAGTCAAGTCCGGATGCGATCAGGGTGTAGGCCAAAAAAACCGACCATGTGGTCATTTTCCCACTGGAGGCGGTCGATCCATCGCTATGAATCGTCCGGAGCCGCTTCCATCGTGGCGATGCATTCAGACCGTATCGCCCCGCATCAACGCCATCACGCGGGTGGCGTCCAGGGTGCTGGCCTTGTCCCGGATCTCGCCGGCGTACTGGCTCTGCACGCCCCGGGCCGAGCCGAGCATCTCCTGAAAGCTGGTACGCAGCATCTCGGTGCTCATCTGGCGACCGCCCGCATAGTAGCGTCGGGCCACCTGGCCGAGCGCATAGGTGGTGGCAAAGGAGAAGGCGACGCCGGTGGCGGCCTTGCCGATCCCGCCAAGTGCCTTGCCGCCCATCTTGCCCAGCAAGCCGCCGATCAGTTTTCTGCCGAACTGTTCGAGGTACTGGGAGGTCAGGCCGACCCCGACCGTCGACAGAAACTCGCGGATATGCCCTTGGTCCAGTTCGTAGCCGTGCGCCTTGCCGATGCGATACACCATCTTGATCTGCAACGGAATGATCGCGACCGAGGCCCAGGATTGGGGGAGGAGTTCGAGCGCACCGTTGAGGATGGCGTAGTTCAGGATGGTCTTGTCCAGTTCCGGGCTGGACGGAGTGGGCTTTGTGTCCGGCGCGGGTGACGAGAGCGATTCCGGCAGGCTGGCGGGTACGACGACCGCCGCGGCGACGGCATCGGCGGACTGTTGCACTCGCGCGGCATGCGGATCCTGTTCGAGACGCAGCAGTGACTTCAATTCTTCCAGGAATCGGCGTTCGGCCGGGTTCTGGCTGCCGTCGGCATCGCAGACGCACACCGCCATTTCGTAGGCGTATTGCCGTGCCCCCAGATCCTGGAGCGCATTCGCCACGTCGGCGAGTTGTATCCGGCCGAGTAATACGTCCTGATAGAGGCGGGGCAGTTCCGGACTGTCCATGCCCAGCGTTTCGGCGACCTCGCGAATGTGTTCGCGCTCCCGGTCATCCTTGGCGCCATCCGCGAAGGCGGCAAAAAGGCAGATGGCGACAAAGGCATGTTCATTGGTCATGGCGGGGATCCTGAATTTTGGGTCCACCTTTGTCCATGGCGTCAGGCGCTGGTTCCCATGCGAATACGTTCCGAGCGGCGCCGGAGCAGTTCGAGCGTGACCAGCAGCGCGATCGAGATCAGGATCAGCATGGTCGCCACGGCGAGGATGGTCGGGTTGATCTGCTCGCGCAACCCGGAGAACATCTGGCGGGGGATCGTGCGCTGGGCAGGACCGGCAAGGAACAGGACCACCACGACTTCATCGAAGGAAGTCACGAAGGCGAACAGGCCCCCAGAAATAACACCCGGGCGGATCAGCGGGATCACGATGTCCCAGAACGCCTTGAGCGGCGAGGCCCCCATGCCGATCGCGGCGTGATACAGCGAGCGGTCGAAGCCGGTCAGGGTCGCGGTGACGGTGATGATCACGAACGGAATGCCGAGCGCCGCATGGGCAAGGATCAGCCCAAGGTGGCTGCCGACGAGGTTGAAACGGGTGTAGAAGAAGAACATGCCGGCGGCGATGATGATGACCGGCACGATCATCGGCGACAGCAACAGGGCGGTGATCAGCCGTTTGAACGGCATCACCGGCGAGGCCAGGCCGACCGCCGCGATGGTGCCGAGTACGGTGGACAGCGTGGCGGCCGCGATGCCGACGATGAAGCTGTTCTTGATCGACAGGATCCAGCGTGGATCGTTGAAGACCTGCTCGTACCAACGGGTCGAGTAGGCGTCCGGGTCCAACCGCAGCATGCCCTCGGTGAAGCTGAAGTAGGGCTCGACGTTGAACGAGAGCGGAATGATGATCAGGATCGGCAGCATCAGGAAGGCGAGCACCAAGGCCACCAGCACCCTTAGCCCGTAGTGCCCCAGGTAATGCCAGAATCCGTAGTAAGCAGGCAGTTCGCGCATTGTGCTCAGCCGAATGAAAGATTCTTGGTCCCGACCAGGCGGTCATAGGTCCAGTACAGCAACAGGATCACGAACAGCAGCAGCGATCCCAGCGCTGCGGCCAGCGGCCAGTTGTTCGATTGCTGCATGTGGAAGGCGATCAGGTTGGAGATCATCTGTCCGTCGGCACCCCCGACCAGTGCGGGCGTGATGTAGTAGCCGACCGACACGATGAACACCAGCAGTGCGCCCGCGGACAGGCCGGGCAGCGTCATCGGGAAATAGATGCGCAGGAAGGCCGGGATTGGCTTGCCCCCCATCGACATCGCGGCGCGAAGGTAGCTCGGGTCGATGCCCTTCATCACGCTGTAGAGCGGCAGGATCATGAAGGGCAGCAGGATGTGGGTCATCGCGATGATGGTCGCGAATTCGGTGTACAGCATCGAGAACGGCGACGAAGTCAGCCCGATCCCCATCAAGGCGGTATTGACCACGCCATTGGTCTGCAGTAGCGCGATCCAGGATGTGGTGCGGACCAGCAGCGAGGTCCAGAACGGCAACAGCACGAAGATCAGCAGGATGTTGGAAAGCCGGATCGGTGCGTTGGCGATGAAGTAGGCCAGTGGGTAGCCAAGCAGGAAGGTCAGCACCGTGATGAACAGCGCGATCCTGAGCGACTGGATGTACAGCGAAACGTAGATCCGAGGCCCGTCGCGCGCCTGGATTTCCCCGCTGGGCGTGCGCTCGAGATCGAGCGCGGTCAGGTAATGCGCGATCGTGTAGGGGTTGCCCGACTGGCGAATGGCCTGCCAGATCGGCACTTGCTGCCAGTTGGCATGCGCATCGAACAGCAGCGCAGCGCCATTCTGCTGGAGTTCGTCGTCATCGACCGTACGCATCCGGCGCGCGGTGGATTGAATCACGCTGCTCGAACCCGGCAGGATGCGGTTGACCTCACCGGCCAGTCGCCCCGAGGTCCGGTCATTGGCCAGGCGCTTGAGATCGACCGCAAACTGGTTCATCAAGGACTCGTCGGGCAGCGACACGCCATCCCAGTCGTCCATTAGCTCCATCGTGTCCGGGATCAGGTCGGCCACGTTCGGATTATGCACGCTGCGGAACAGCATGCTCCCGATCGGGGCAACGAAGGCGAAGAGCAAGAACACGAGCAAGGGTGCGACGAGCAGAAACGCCGTCAGTTTGCGTCGGCGCAAGGCACGTCGTGCGGCACCCAGGTCTTCCTTGGAGAGCGAGGTAGCGGTCATCGTCGAGATCCGGATCGTTCGATCGCGCCCGCCGTCCGGAAGTCCGGACGGCGGGCGCGAACCCTGGCGCTTATCTCAACAGCCACTCGTTGAAGCGCTCACCCAGCGACTCGCCGTAGTCGGCCCAGAAGACCCCGTCGGCCTTGACGCCGGCTTCGATGTGCGAGGAGGGCAGCAGCGGCAAGACGGCCGGATCGACCAGCGGTGCGGAGGACTTGCGGGTCGGGCCGTAAGCGACTTCCTGCATGCCGGCCAGCGGGACAGTGCCGGTCGCGAACTTGATGAACTCGAGCGCGAGATCCTTGTTCTTGCTGCCACGGACGATGGACCAGACATCGAGGTCGTAGAGGTGGCCGTCCCAGATCATCTCGAAGGGCCGCCCCTCATCCTGGATGGCCGCGTAGAAGCGGCCGTTGGCGGACTGAACCATGATCGCGCCGCCGTCGTTGAGCAGTTGCGGCGCCTGCGACCAGCTGTCGAACCAGACCACGTCGCTCTTGATGGTGTCGAGCTTGGCGAAGGCGCGGGCCTGGCCTTCCTCGGTGGCGAGCACTTCATAGATCTTGTCGCGCTCGACGCCGTCGGCGATCAGGGCCCATTCGAGGTTCACCTGTGGGCGCTTGCGCAATGCGCGCTTACCCGGGAATTTCTCGGTGTCGAACAGATCCTGGATGGTGCTGGGCTTGTTGGGGCCGATGGTTTCGGTATTGATCGCGTACAGCGTGGTCCAGAAGATCACGCCGACGCCGCATTCGTTGTCGAGTGCACCCGGCATGAAGTCTTCCATCGCCGGCGTGCCGTCGTCGCCCGGCGGCAGCACGTCACGCGGGATGATCTCGAGCAGCCCTTCGGCACAGGCCCGTTCCAGGTCGATCACTTCGATGTCGACCACGTCCCACTGGATATTGCCCGATTCGACCTGCGCCTTGATCTCGGCGATACCGCCCGAGTAGTCCTCGAACAGGATCCGGTGACCTGTCTTCTCCATGAAGGGTTCGATCATGTGGCGTTGCTGCGCGGCGCCGTAGGATCCGCCGAAGGATACTGCGGTGAGCGTCTGTTGCTGCGCAAATGCGGTGGTTGCCATGAGCAAGGCACCCATGCCAACCAGTGCTGACAGTTTCTTCATCGTCTTCTCCAGAGTCATGGGGTCGGCCGCACCGGATGTGCATGAAACCCCGTTAAAAGGCACCCGTCCCATCACTAGGCCGGATACGCAGAACAGTCCTTGATCAGCCAGACCAGACCCGCCTCGTCGCCCTCGGAGAAGTTGGGCGCCGTCAGGTCGTTGAGCACCTTGACGGTGATCTCGGTCCCGTCCGACAGTTGAAAATAATACCGAATGAAGTCGCCCACATAGTGGCGGGTCACGAATCGGGCCGGCACGCGGTTGTCGCTGGCGTGGGAGGTCGGTTCGACGAAGAGTTTTTCCGGCCTGACCGAAATGATCGCTTCCTGGTCGTGGCGCAATTCGCTCTCGGCCCGGGCGGTGACCGTGTCCCCTCCGGGCAAGGCGATATGCACGACTTCGCCCTCGACCTTGCTCACCCGTCCGCGGATGAAGTTGTTCTCGCCGATGAAGTCGGCGACGAAGGCGTTTCTGGGGCGCTCGTAGAGCTCGGCCGGGCTGGCGCACTGTTGCACGATGCCATCGTCGAATACCGCGATGCGGTCGGACATCGACAGGGCCTCGGTCTGGTCGTGGGTCACGTAGATCACGGTGTAGCCCATCATCTGGTGCAGGCGCGTGATCTCGTACTGCATCTGCTCGCGCAGCTTCTTGTCCAGCGCACCAAGGGGCTCGTCCATCAGCACCAGCGATGGCTCGAAGATCAGCGCGCGCGCGAGCGCCACGCGCTGTCGCTGTCCGCCGGACAACTGTCCGGGAAAACGCTTGCCGAACTTCTGCATCTCGATGAGCCCGAGATATTCGCCCACCCGGTCGCGAATCTTGGCCTTGGCCATGTTGCGCACCGTCAGCGGATAGGCCAGGTTCTCCTCGATGGTCATGTGCGGGAAAAGCGCGTAGTTCTGGAACACCATGCCGATGTTGCGTTTGTATGGCGGCAGGCGGGTGATCGAAACGCCGTCGATCGAAATCTCGCCACTGGTCACGCTCTCGAAACCGGCGAGCATCATCAGCACCGTGCTCTTGCCGGAGCCAGAGGGGCCGAGCAGGGTCAGGAACTCGCCCTTCGCGACGTCCAGGCTGAAATCCTTGACGACCAGGCTTTCATGGTCGTATGTCTTCTTGACGTTCTGGAAACGCAGATAGGCTGACGAGGTGTTGGTCATCGGCGCCCGCTCCATGCAATCTGGATTGCGAGACAATTCGGTGCCATGGATCCCTCTTCAACCATACGCGTTCTTCCTTCGAGTGCGGACCCGGCATCGGGTCTGGACGACCTGGTGAATCCCCGGCAAGAACCTGTTCACGCAAAGAATTGGCACGTGCCTACTCGATGTGATCCTATCGAGGTCGCCGACAGGTGTTACGCATTGTTACCGGAGCTAGAACAGAATATGACTTCTCGAAGACAAACGCGCAAGTACGGAGTACCCCTATGAATACTGCCCCCGAGTGCGATCCGGCGACGCTTCCCGAGACCGAGAGTGGCCACATCCGGCCGGAGTGGATCGACTACAACGGACACATGAACGTGGCCTATTACGTGCTCGCGTTCGACCAGGGCACCGACTACTTTCTGGCGACCCTGGGCCTGGATGCCGATTACCTTTGCGAAGGGGGCTCGACCTTCGCGCTCGAAATGCATGTGACCTACGAGCGCGAGCTACGGCTGAATGATCCGTATGTCGTCAGGACCCAGCTGGTCGACGCCGATACGAAACGACTGCACTTGTTTCATCGGATGTTCCATGCGGAGGAAGGCTGGCTCGCCGCGACCAACGAAGTCATCACGATGCATATCGACATGGTGACGCGTCGTTCAGCGCCCTTTCCGGCCACGATCCAGTCGATCGTCGATCACTCGCTGGTCCAGCACACCGCTTACCCCCGACCCGAGGGCCTGGGGCGTGTCATCGGGATCAGGCACAAGTTGCCTGCCGCTTCGAACCCGCACTTCACCGCATAACAGGCGAACGCGGTCAGTTGCGTTTCATTTGCTCCGCGAGAAACGGGTGGCCATGTGGATCAGTCTCATCCCCCATGCCGTCGACAACCCCCTGACGGTCGAGATCCGTCCTGTTCTGGCTGAGCTTCCATTTGCCCTCGATCCGGCTGACGGGGATCTCGATGCCGACGATCGCTTTCAACTGCGCGGCAACGAAATCGTCCGGGGCGTCCGCGACTGACCATGGTTTCGCCCTTATCCCTTCATGGCGCCGAGTCAGGTCGTCCAGTTGCCGGCGCAACCACGCCGGTTCTTCGATTATTGTCGGCGTGCCCCTGACTTCGACCGCGATGTAGTTCCAGGTCGGCACGACCCGCCGCGTTTCCGCCTTGCTGGGATACCAGGACGGCGTGACATATCCGTCATGTCCGCGAAACATCACCAGGCATTCCGCGCCGGCCTGTAGCTCTTTCCACGCGGGATTCGCTCTGGCCAGATGAGCGCGCAGCACACCGAAGCGCCCCTCATCCGGATACAGCATGAAGGGGACGGGACTCGCCTGAAGACCCGCCGGGCCTTGCGATATCAGCAGAGCCAGGGGGTGCGCTTCAATCAGCGCATGCAAATTTTCGATTCTTTCTTCACGGAAGCTTCCAGGGATATACATGGTCATTTCACCTCGTCCAGGCCGCACGTCGCCACTGCTGGGTCAGGGTATCCGTTTGCGCGCGTTCAGGTCGAGCGTTCCGGTCTTCGGCGTCTCGACTTCGGAGAGCAGCCAGTCGACGAAGGTCCGGATCTTTTCGACGTTCCTCTCGTTGTCACGCAAACACAGGAAATGGGTCGGTCGGCAGATGGGGTCGAACACCGCTTCGCCGAGAATCACGAGTTCGCCCCTGTCGAGTTCCCGCTCGGCCAGGCGCGTGCTCTCCAGCGCCACGCCCATGCCGTCGGCGGCGGCCGAGATCGCAAGCGCGGCACGGTCGAATGACAGCCCGGGGCGGGGTGGGATCGGCAGGCGGTTCTGAACGAACCAGTGTTGCCACGAAACTGGATTCAGTTGCGACTCGATCAGCGGAAGACTTTGCAGCAGGCAGGCGATGTCACCGGCACCCTCGATAAGCCGGGGCGACACCAGTGGCACGATCCGCTCGTCACCGAGCGGGATCACGGTTACCCCGGGGCGGTCGTGGACAAAGCCGTATCCGATCGCCAGATCCACTTCTCGCGATTGGGTCAGGTCCACCGGCTCGGCACCGGTGGTCAGCCGGATCTTCAGGTCGGGATGCCGGGCGATCAGCGTGGCGAGGCGAGGGGCGAGCCATTTGACGGCCAGTGTTGGTGCGCAATGTACGGCGAGCACTTGCTCGAGGACCGGTTGCGCGACTTCGGCGCAGGCCGCCTCAAGCGCATCGAAGATCCGGACCAGGCTCTGGTGCAGGCGCTGCCCCTCCAGTGTCGGCTTGACGCTGCGGCTTTGCCTCACGAATAGCGGCCGACCGAACTCCTGTTCCAGGTCCTTGATCTGGTGGCTGATCGCGGATGCGGTCAGGTGGAGTTCGCGGGCGGCCAGGGTGAAGCTCTCCAGCCGGGCGGCGGCCTCGAAGGCACGGAGGCGATTCAGGCTAGGAAGTTTTCTCATCTTCAGGTGGATATAGATGAATAAAATTCATAAATCAATGCGAAAGCATCGTTTGTGATGGCCGGCCGGCAGGAGGAACATGTCGAAAGCGTAGAGGATCCTAAAGGGCCGGCCTGTCCCGCCGAGGCCGACCCGTCCCACCGCTAGAGACATAACAAGACAAGCCCGAACAGGAGACAAGCATGGACACACGCGTCAAAAGCAGGATTCACCGCTACGATCCGACCACCGAGAAGAAGGTATCGATCTACCAGCCCGACCAGCCCGGGCTGATGTTTCCGGGTATCCCCGAATTTTCCAGTTACGAGCAAGAGCGTCAGTACCTGAAGGAGCGACTGGTCGGGGCCTGCCGCGCGTTTGCGCTACAGGGTTTCGACTATGGCTTCGCCGGCCATCTGACGATCCGCGACCCGGAACGGCCACATCTGTACTGGACCAACCCGATGGCGGTGCATTTCAATCAGGTGAAGGTTTCCAACCTGATCCTCGCAGACCACGAGGGCAATGTCGTCGAGGGCGATTACGCGCTCAACCGCGCCGGCTTCGTGCTGCACGCGGCCGTGCATGAAGCCCATCCCGACATTCTGGCGATGTGCCATGCCCATACCACCTATGGCACCGCCTTCGCCTCGCTGGGCAAGCCGTTGGCGCCGATTTCGCAGGATGCGGCGGCCTTTTTTGAAGATCACGCGGTCATCGACGACGAAGCCGGTCAGGTTGCGGTCGAGGTCAAGGCGGGCGGCAGCGTGGCGCATCATTTCAAGGGCGTGAAGGCGGCGATCCACAAGAATCACGGGCTCTTCACCGCCAGCCGTCACAGCATCGAGGCGGCCGCGTTCTGGTTCATCGCGCTGGAGCGCTGCTGCCAGCAGCAGTTGATGGTCGAGGCCACCGGCCAGACGCCGTCCCTGGTGTCGCCGGAGCGCTCTCGCTACAGCCGTGAACATGTCGGCAGCGAGTACATCGGCTGGCTGCATTTCCAGACGATCTGGAGCGAGCTGGTCGTCACCCAGCCCGACATGTTCGACTGAGCGTGTAGGGCCGGGCTGCCGGGGCGGGCCGCCTGCAACGGCTGCCCTGCCTGAACCCTGCAGCCTCGCCGCCACGACACGCGATGGGCAAGCGCTCGATCGGGTGCGTCGATCAGCCCGACGCTTGTCGAGCGAAACGCGTCAGACGCACGTCCACGGTGATCTGCAGCGAGGTCAGCGCCGCGGCCTTGGCGCGTCCCTCGGCGCTGGCACGATAAAGGTGTGGCGTCATCGTCAGCAAATCGGCGATCTGGTCGGCGCCGTCGATCAGCGCGCGGTAGCGGATCGTTTCGGTGCCGAGGTGGGTGAAGCCGGGCGGGGGCGATGGTTCGAGGGCGCGCTCCGGCTTCAGGCTGGGGTAGATGATCTCGCGCAATTCCCGCAGATGATCCGGTCCGGCGTCCAGCTGCAGCAGCAGCCCCTTCGGTTTGAGCACGCGTGCGAATTCCGGATAGACCGGAAAGCCGAACAGGCACAACACCCGGTCGAGGGTGGCAGTGAGCACCGGCAGATTCGCGTTGCTGCCGACCACCCAACTCATCCGCTTGTCCTGCTTTGCCGCCGACAGGGCCGCCCCCTTCGAGATATCGAGTCCGACTAGCGCGAGCCGCGCGAGCCGCTGTTTGTCATGGGCCGCGCCGGCCAGCTGGCGCAGGTAGTAGCCTTCGCCGCAGCCGGCATCGAGGCAGCTGATCGTCGCGCTGGAAGCCAGGTCCGCCAGGGCGGCCCGACTCGTCGCGGCAGCGATAGGCTGATAATGTCCCGTCGCCAGAAATCGCCGCCGGGCGGCGACCATCTCCTTGCTGTCGCCCGGGTCGCGCGATCGCTTTTGCTGGACCGGCAGCAAATGGGTGTGACCCTGGCTGGCGATGTCGAAACTGTGGCCACTGGCGCAGCGCCAGGTCGTGTCGCCGCGCCGCAAGGGCAAGCCGTCCAGCGGACAGGCCAGGGCCTCGAATGGGATGATGTTCATGTGCGGCGACAGCTTACTTCAAACACGGCGTGGCGACATGTCCCTGCCGCCAGCCGTTACCGCACTGGCATCACCCGCGTCATCATGAAATCGACTGGTAGTAGAGGTTCTGCGGGTGATTGGCTTCGACGAAGAAGTACCAGCGCTCGGCGACGAGTCCGAGATACTGGACGAGGAAGGCGCTCAGCAGGAAGAAGGTCGATCCGGCCGAGAGCC
>JAUVVG010000036.1 GCA_030604735.1 Azoarcus sp. | reverse complement strand
TGATGATCGTCGGCAAACAGGTCAGTTTTGATGGCGGTGCGCTTCTTCATGGCTGGCGGCAGAGAACGAAATCAGAACAATCCAATTTTACCAATCACAGAGGTGCCTAGGTTTTTCGAGGCGCCCTATTATGCTTTTCGCCCTCGGCCACACAGGCGAGGCGCGGTTACGAACCGCCCAGAACTGATAACAACGCTCGGGAGATCCCTTATGCACACCTTCACACGTTCCGTCGTCACCTCGGTCGCAGCCGTTCTGCTCGGCGCAGGCGCCCTGACCGCCCAGGCCGAAACCCGGGTGACCTACAAGTCCGCTTCCGCTGGCACCGCCTACTACCAGATGGGAGTCGAGCTCTCTGAAGCGATCCGGTCCGGCACCAATGGCAACATCGTGATGACGCTGGAGGAAAGCCAGGGCTCGGTGCAGAACGTGATGGAAGTGCTGGTCCGGCGGGGCAACTACGTGTTCACCACGCCACCCTCGCTGATCGAACAATCCATTGCCGGCGAGGGCCCGTTCGCCGAGCGCAAGGGCCCGCAGTACCAGGAGATCCGCGGCCTGTTTCCGATTCCCGCCATCACCATGCACATCGTGCTCGCCGGTGGCCAGGGCGTGGTCGGCCTGGACGCCCTGGAGGGCAAGCACATCCTGATCGGTCGCGGAACCTTCGGTGCGCGCGAAGCGGCGCGCTATCTCGAACTTTTCGGCCTGGACGGCAAGGTGCGGATCGCGAACGCCGAAATCGGCAGCGGTCCGGACGCACTTAAGAACGGGCAGATCGAAGCCTTCGTCACCGCCAGTTCGTTTCCGACCCCGAACGTGATCGAAACCGCGGCCAGCATGCGGGTCAGCCTGGTGTCGCTCACCGACGAGCAGGTCGAGAAGACCGGCGCCGCCCGCCAGACGATTCCGGCCGGCACCTACTCGGGTGTCGATCAGGATGTGCAAACCACCTCCTTGCCGGTGATCGCCTACGCCACCACCTCGATGGACGACGACACCGCGTATGCGATCACCCGCACTTTCTGGGAGCGCCGCGAAAGCATGGCCGCGACCTCGCCGTGGTGGGGCGGCATCACCACCGACATGATCGGCAACATCGCCGGCAAACTGCACCCGGGCGCGATCCGCTATTACGACGAAGCCGGTATCGCCATCCCCGACAGTCTGCGCTGATCCCATCCCACCGGGTCATTCGCCAAGTACCCGGCGAGTGACCCGCGCTCCCGCCTGACCCCCCAACACACCATCCATGCAGTCACCTCTCACAGCCGTCGCGACAGACGCGATTCAGGCCGGCTCGACATCGTCCGACCGGCCTCATCCCGCCTGGATCGCACTGGGCGCGCTGACCTGCGCCTTTCACCTCGGGCTGATCTTCTACGGCCTGACGCCGGCGCTGATCAGCCGGCCGATCCACATGGCCCTGTGCCTGCCCTGGATCCTGATCCTGATGGCGCGCACGCCGGCGCAACGCTACACCGGCTGGGTGCTGACCCTGCTTGGCGTGGCCGCCTGCGCCTATATCGCGATCAACGAGGACGCCCTGTCCAACCAGTACGGCTTCATCGACACGCCGCTGCAGATGACGATCGCGGTATTCTTGATCGGGCTGGCGCTGGAAGTAGCGCGCCGCGCGATCGGCTGGCCGCTGCCACTGGTCGCTCTGCTGGCACTGCTCTATGCGATCTTCGGCGAGCACATTCCGGGGCAGTTCGGCCACCCTGGTCTGCCGATGCAGAGCTTCGTCGGCACCCTCGCGATCGCCGAGGGCGGGCTGTGGGGCTCGCTCACCGGCGTCAGCGTCGGGGTGGTCGCGATCTTCGTGATCTTCGGTGCGGTGCTCAACGCCGGTGAAGCCGGCCGTGGTTTCATGAACATCGCCAGCGCGGTCGCAGGTCGCCTGACCGGCGGCGCGGCCAAGGTCGCGGTGATCTCGTCGGCGCTGATGGGGTCTATCTCCGGCTCGGCCTCGGCCAACGTCGCCTCCACCGGTGCGATCACGATTCCGACCATGGTCAGACTCGGCTATCCCCGCTCGCTCGCCGGCGCGGTCGAGGCGGTCGCCTCGTCCGGCGGACAGATCATGCCGCCACTGATGGGCGCCGGCGCCTTCGTGATGGTCGAACTCACCGGCACCCCCTACACTCAGATCATGGCGGCAGCGGTTCTGCCGGCCTTGCTGTACTTCGCGACCGTCTGGATGGGCATCGACGCCTACGCGACCCGTCACGACCTTCGCCCGATGGAGGCCGAGAACCAGCCTAGCCGTGCCGAAGTGCTGATGACCTCGCTGTTCTTCGCCGTGCCCTTCGCGGTCTTGCTAGAACGCATCTTCGTCGGCGGCGTCACCCCGCAGTACGCGGCCAGCACCGCGATCTTCGTCGGCGTGTCGTTGCTGCTGTTCAACGCGAAACTGCAGTTCTCGCTCCGCAGCTTCGCGACACGACTCGCCGACGCGGTGTTCATCGCCGGCAAGCAGGTCGCGGTCATCGGCTCGATCATCATCTGCGCCTCGTTGATCATCGGCGTGCTCGCGATGACCGGGCTGGGCGTCAAGCTGACCTCGACGATCCTGTCGATTTCCAACGAAGCACTGTGGCCGGCACTCTTCCTGACTGCGATCGCCTGCCTCGTGCTCGGGATGGAAGTGCCGACCACGGCCGCCTATGTCATCTGCGTCTCGGTCGCCGGCCCCGCCCTGACCGCACTCGGCCTGGACCCCTTGCTCGCCCATTTGTTCGTGTTCTGGTACGCGCTGCTGTCCACGATCACGCCCCCGGTCTGCGGCGGCGTCTTCATCGCGGCCGGCATGGTCGACGAGAACTGGCTGAAGGTGGCCATGAAGGCGATGGCGCTCGGGATCGGCCTCTACATCATCCCGCTCGCGATGGTCGCCAACCCGGACATCATCCGTCTCGCCTTCGACCCGACCGCGGCCGTCTTCGATACGCTGAAGATCGGCATCGGCCTGGCCGGCATCTCGTTCGGCGTCATCGCCAAGCGTGCCGCCTGGATGCGGTGTACCGCGGTCGTCATGGGCAGCCTGCTGATTTTCGCGATTTGAGATCGGAGAGGCCTTGATGCACGCCACACCACTGATCGTGGTTATCGGGACGGCGGGCTCGGTCGGGCAGGACGTGAGCACTTATGCAATCCTGCCGAGCAGGACCTGAAGGACACCCGCGAGGCCTTCGAAAGTTAATTTTACGCTTTGTTTTTATTTATTTATTTGGCGGAGGCGGTGAGATTCGAACTCACGAGGGGCGCAAACCCCTGCCGGTTTTCAAGTCTGTCGCACAACTACAATATTTCAATAACTTACGTTTATACAATCTCCGCAACATGCCACGATTCGCGCCCCTAGCGCCCTTATTTCATACGGGGCTACATAGGGGTTGCGGAGATGATTATAGACCTCACACACGCCTATGATACGGGCGGATGACAGCGTCTTGCGCTATCCTTTGGTCATCAAACTGGAGGCCACCATCATGAAACTAATCGCCCCCCTACTCACCCTAATGCTGCTTTCCACAGTCGCCCAGGCGCAGGTGTACCGCTGCACCGTGGACGGCCGGACGGTGTTTTCGGATCAGCCCTGCGCGGCTGATGCTCAGGAGATCACGGTGCGGCCTGCGTCGGGCGTGGGGACCGGCGCGGCCGGGATGGCCGCGGGCGGGGCTGGTGCGGCCGGTGCTGCGCAGGCGCGGTCGGCTGCGACGCGGGAGAATATCGACGCGATGGCGCGTGAGCGGATGGTGCGGGATCTGGGGTATCAGATCGGCGTTGTCGAGGCGCGGATGCGGCGGCAGAACCAGGCCATGGAGCGCGAGATGCAAGCGGCGCGGCGGGCGATGCGGTATTCGGCAAACAACCTGGCGGGGGCAACGCGGGACGTGAGCTTGACGCAGGAGATGCAGGCGATTGCGCAGCGCTACCAGGTGCAGGCCGAGGCGGACCGGGTGCGGCTGGATCTGCTGCGGGCCGAGCGCGAGGCGTTGTTGCGCTGAGGGCTACACCTCCTGATCAATCCCCGACAGCGCCGGCGCTGGCCCTTCGATCGTGCCGGCCCTCACATACACCCGATCGCCAATCTGGGCTTCGCCGCGGGCGCGGATCAGGGCGCCGGAGAGGAGTTGCACGGTGACGCCGTCGTCGTGAGTTGCGACGACTTCGCCGGCGTCTAGCGGTTGGCCGGGGATGAGACCGAGCAGGCGGCGGTAGGGGTTCCAGGCGGTCATCAGATGGGCTCCAGCTCGTGGGTTTCGACGCGCACGGTTTGCCATAGCTGCGGCCACTTGTGCTGCACGGTGACGGCGCGAGACAGGCCGATGTGTTGGACGCCGTTTTCGGTGTAGCGGACGAGCTGGCCGGGCTGGATGATGCCGCCCTCGGGTAGCACGGGCAGGCGCAGGCTGATGTGGGCCTGGCGGCCGGTGTCGCCGAGCACAGCCAGGCCGCGCTGGCGGGTCATCTCGGGCGCGGTGGCGAGCGGATCGACGATGGACTGAGCATAGCGGTCGGCCGCGGTGCCGGTGCGCAGGATGCGGTCTAAGCGCCCGCCTTCACCGCCAGCGACCCACACGGCGTTATAAGCCGGTTTGTCTTGCCACTCGATGCCCTCCACTTCCACGACGTCCTCGGGCAACTGGATGTCCGGGGTGGCGGCCGACCAGGCCCACGGCGCAGCCGGGTAGCGCGGCAGGATGATCAGTGTCTGGTCGGTGTTGTGGGCCTGGACGTAGGCACCACCGGCTTCGGCGATGCGGGCCGCTGCGTCCATGTAGGTGCCGGTATGGCTCCAGGCGCCGGCCGGGACTTGCCAGTCTGTGATGCGCCAATCCACGCTCCAGCCGATGGGCACGCCGTTGGTGGTGAGGGCGTCGGTCAGCAGTTGCTGGGCGGTGCGCTGCTCGGTGTTGTGGCGCGTGATGATGGGGCTGTGCGGGTCAGCCAGCCATGCCGCGCGCCCGCGCCCGCTGATGCGCAAACGCGCGTCGGCAAAGCGGCGGTCGCGGCCCATGCGCTCGACCACCAAGCGCAAGGGGGTGCCGTTGAGGGTGGCGATGAGCTCGACATGCTCCCCGAGCGCGGGGCTTCGCACCAGCGGCATCAGGTCGGCGTGCAGGGTGGCGGACCAGCCCCAGGTCCAACTATCGGCGTCGATCGAGGCGGAGAATCCGTCCACCTCGATGGGCTCGTTGTCGCTCGCGCGCACCAGGCTGAATGTGTTGATCACGAGGTAGTACTCCAGAACGGGGATGACGACCGTTGCGCCGGGCTGGTCGGGGTCGTCGATCTCGGGGCATGGGGGCTGCGGGATCGGGTACCAGTGCAGCACGACCGGGCAGGACAGCGGGCGCGGGGTGTAGGGGCATACCAGGACAACCGGGGCGCCCAACGAGGGGGGCTGGTAGAACGGCCACCAGCGGCCGAGCTTGGGCCAGTCGGCGTGCGTCCAGCGGACCTCGAGGCGGGCGACGGTGCGCAGCGCGTTGTGGTGGCCTACGGTCAGGCCCTGGGCGGCGCGCGGGCTACGGGCGTGCTGGGCCTGGAGGCGGTTGCGGGTGCGGATTTGCTCGGCGTGCGGGGCGCGGGTGCCTGTGCGCAGGGCGATGGCCTGGGCGTGCGGTGCAGTGACTGGCCGGCGGGTGCGCAGGGTGTCGGCGTGCGGTGCGGTGGCGCGGGCGGTGATGCGCGGGCCGTGGGCGTGCGGTAGCCCGGCCAGGCGGCGGCGGGTGAGCATGGACTGGTGCGGCAGGCGCGCGGCGCCGGTGCGAGGCAGGCCGTGGTGGTGCCCGGCGCGGGCTGCAGTGCGGTGGTGCAGCATCTGCTGCTGGGCTACGGCCAGCGCGGAGGCGGCTTGCCCGTTGAGCTGTGCGCTGGGTGCGCGCACGCCGGGGCCGTCGGCGTCGGGTAGGTCCAGCGCCTGGCGCAGATCGACCTGTGCTGTCGGGGTGGGCGCGATCGGCGCGGCTGTAACGGCAACATGGGCGGTGGGGAGCATGTGCGCGCTGATCGCCGGGGTCGGCACGATCAGCAGCGGGAGCGTGACGACGTGCAGGTCGGCGAGATAGGCGCGCTCGCGGCCGCGGAAGGTGAGGTCGAGCGCGATCGCGGGCGGGGTGATTGCCGCGTGCAGCGCCTGCACCTGGTCGGTGTGGATGACTGCGCCTGGGACGGCTGGGCGGTGCAGCGGGGCTTTTGACCAGATCGACTCGGCCGCGCGGGGCGGTTGTTCGGTCAGCGTTACGGCGACGGTGGGCGTTGGTGCGAATAACGCACTGACCAGGGCGGCTGGCTGGCGGAGACTGGCGACTGCGCCGAGGGTTGCGCCAGGCGCGGACGGGGGGATTTCGACGTATAGCGTGGCCCCGCCGTCAGCGGGCGGTTCGCCGGTGTCTCCGCATAGTACGACCGGCGCATCAAGCGCTGGAGGTGTATAGCCGTCCGAAAGGGTTATTACGACCCCGAGATCTGGGGGGAGGTAGTTCATGCCCTTAGTATTTATTCAGATAGCGGGACAATGCGACCTTTGCCGGCAATGAGCCCGACCCGGCGGGATCGATGAGGAGAACGGAACCTGCGTTCGCTGCCGCGGCATAAATTTTTCCGTTTTCTGCCAGCACACCGCCGAACCATTTATTAACCCCAGATACTGTCTGTATCGTCGAGGTCGTCTTCAGGTCTGGATTAATTTCGAGCACGGTGTCGGCGCTCCTAGGAATCCCGTAAATCTTTCCGTTCTGGGCGAGCACACCCCCGTTCCACTTGTTGCCGCCAGACGCAAAACTGCCGAATGTGGTAGCCGTGTTTGTGCTCGGGTCGATCTCCAGCACCGACGTGTTGTCGAAAGGGATGCCGTAGATTTTTCCGTTTGGGGCGAGCACTCCGCCCGCCCACTTAGACGAACCAGCAAGACTTCCGAACGTAGTCGCTGTGCGGGCGACGGGGTCTATCTCCAGCACGGCTGACGATAAGAGCGGGATGCCGTAGATTTTTCCGTTCGGGGCGAGCACTCCGCCCACCCACTTGTTGACCCCGGCACCCAACGCGCCGAACGTCGAGACAGAATTGGTTGTCGGGTCTATCTCCAGCACGCCAGCCGACGAGGCCGGGATGCCGTAGATTTTTCCGTTTGGGGCGAGCACTCCGCCCGCCCACTTAGACGAACCAGCAAGACTTCCGAACGTAGTCGCTGTGCGGGCGACGGGGTCTATCTCCAGCACGGCAGCCGACGAGGACGGGATGCCGTAGATTTTTCCGTTCGGGGCGAGCACTCCGCCCTGCCACTTGTTGCCGCCAGACGCAAGACTGCCGAATGTGGTAACCGTGTTTGTGCTCGGGTCGATCTCCAGCACCGACGTGCCGTCGAAAGGGATGCCGTAGATTTTTCCGTTTGGGGCGAGCACCACACCAAACCACTTGAGTTGACCGGCTCCCAATGATCCGAAGACAGAAAGTTCAGCCCCATGCGTGCCACGAAACAAGAAATCAAGTCCTGCCACAAAAACACTGCCATCAACATTATCCGCATCCCAATCGGGCATCGCTGATAGCACCGGAAAACTGCTGATATCACTATCCGAATCGACGTGGTACGGCCCGTGCAACACCGGTGCGCATCCCGCAGCCATATAGCTGACATCGTAAGTGCCCTCGGGCAGCGCGCACCCCCAATACCCTGTCGGCGTGATCAAGGCGCGCTCGGACGCATAGGGAATCTGCGTGTTTCGCAGCAGCACGCGCTCGACAGCGCCGCCAGTGGCTTTGGTGGCTGGCCCGCCTTGCAGGCCTTTTATTGCACTCATGACCTCACCCCTGAATCACTGCGGACGCAATCCGCGCAAACGCCCCGTTGAACAACCGCGCCACCGGCACGGCCGGGTCGCCCTCGGTGCCGGTTTGCACGAGCTGAATCTCGCCGCCCTCGCCCTCCACCGACACGGTCAGGTCTGCCCACCAGGTGCCGTCGGGCATGGTGACGCGTGCCCACTGGGGGATGGTGCCGTCGTCCGGGTCAGCGCCGGTGACCTGCGCCTCGAGCGGGGTGACGATGAGGATCTGGAACAGGACCTCGTCGACCGTGCCGGCGGCCCAGGTCAGCGGGAGCGTGACGATCGGGTCGGCGCCGGGGGCGGCGCCGGCGGGGTCCGGGTAGGCGGTGCCGTAAAAGGCGATCGCCGCGCGCTCGGGTTCGGCCGGGTCGCCGGCGAGTAGCGCCAGGCGGGCATAGAGGGCCGGCAGGCGGCAGGCGGCGATGACGGCGGCTTCGTGCTGGGGGGAGATGTCCATGGGGCTCTCGCTTACGGGCGGTCGACGTTGCCCAGGCAGTACAGCTCGCAGCCGTCGGCGCCGTCGTCCAGGGGTTCGTCGGATTGTTGAATGGCGCGGGCGAGCCATAGCGGGGCGATGGCGCCCACGGTGTTGATGCGCACAACATTGCCGGCGGCCCACCCCCCGCCGTTGGCCTGGCCGGGGATCACCAGGTAGGGCGTGCCGCCGAGCCAGGTCTGGGTGGCGTCGTCCCAGATGCGGGTGCGGGGGTTGATCGGGGCAATGTTGTCGCCGCCGGGCGTCCAGGTGCCGGACCACACCAGGCCGCGTTTTTCGGAGATCAGCTCGACGGCGCTGGGGTTGGTCCAGCGCAGAAGCCACCGATCTGTGTCGCAGCCCTCATTGGTGACCGTGATAGGGAAGTCGATCAAATTCAACGTCGCGGTCGCCGCGGCGCCGACGATGCTGTCTGACCACGTTCCGTTCCAGGTCTGCTGGTCCCATGTCGCGGACACGCGCGCGCGGCGGTCGCCGTGGATGAGGCACGACGCCAGGATCGATTCCCCGGCCGGGAAGTCGTGCGTGATCGGGCGGGCGAGCGTGACCTCGCCATTGATCTGCACGTCGGTGATCATGCGCAGGTCGGCCACGGTGCTACGCACCGCGATGGGGGTGGCCAGGCCGGCGATGTCGTCGAACAGCACTGTGCCATTGGCGCGGTCGAGCTCGTAGGCCTCGGTGATCGGGTCGCCATTGGCGTCGGTCAGCCGCACCCAGCCGACGCGGGTGCGGCCGCAGTCGAGTTCGTACAGGCCGCTTTCGGCGTTGAGTGTGGGTGTAGCCGGGGCCACGTCGGCCGCGTGCATGAGCAGCGCGATGTCGCCGGGGCGGTAGATGGGCACGCGCCCGTCGGCGGGCAGGCGCACGGCGTCGATCCCGAGGATGTCGGCGTCCAGCGGTAGATAGCTGTACGCAACGGCGTTGTAACGCAGGGTATCGGGGAGTACGGCGCGCGGCACCCACTCGCCCCCGTCCATCTGGCCGAACTCCACCCAGGCGGTGCCGAACTCGTAATTGATCTCGCCGCGCATCCAAGGGCCGGCGATCACGCCGTCCTGGTCGGCAGATGCCGTGATCTGGTCACCGTCCTCGGTGACGGCGACGATGGACAGTGCCTCGGGCTTGACCGGGGCGAGCGCGGTGCGAAACGAGGCCTCGATCGCGGTCCATTGGCCGTACACGGTGAGGCATGACGACACGCTGACGTTGGCCGCGGCGTTGTCCGCCCAAAAGTTGATCTCGCAGATGCCGGTTTCGTAGTCGATGCTGCCCGCCAGCAGACCGACGCCCGTGGAAGGGTTGATGTCGGTGTAGAGCAGGCCGTTACGGTCGTCGTAGGTTTTGCCGGTGAGGGTGAAGCGGACCGAGTTGGGGATGACCGGATCGGCAATGGTGGTGGTCAGATCGACCGTGAGGCCGATCGATGACGGGGCGACCTGTTCGTCCGTGATTGCGTTGGGGTCGAATGCGTCGGTGTCGCGCTCGACGGCGAGATCGGACACGCTCGTGATCGACAGCGACACCGACGGCCGCAACCAGCCCGCTCCGCCCGTGTTCCATGCCGCGCGAGTGGCGGTGGCGCCGGTCAGCGTCACGACGCCAGTTGCTGTGTTGAACGTGCCGACCTGCTGATCTGGCCAATGAATATAACCCTCATACGTACTGGTGCGGCGCTCGCGATTTGCGAATATGCGCACCTGCCCGCCGGAGGTGATGTAAGCACGCGCTTGATCGGTTGTTTCTGCAAACTGGAAAGTCATCGAGCCGGCGCTGCGGAACGGTGCCGTGCCTGGTACGGTGAATGTACCGCCCGACACAGGCAACGACGTTGCGGTACTGACAAGGCCCGTACCCGATCGCCACGTATATGCGTTGTTGATGAAGGCCGCGCGGTCCGGTGGCGCGCTGAATTTTAGCCACACTTCGCCGGTCGCGTAGTTGATCGTCCCAGTTACGCCGGCACCGGAGAGATTGCCGTTACTGCTCGGGTCTGTCACCGTGCGCGACACGCCCCCCACCGGATAACTCATGGTGACGGACCCCGGCACGATCGGCGCGTTTTCCAGCGTGTATTCCAGATCCAGCGTGGTGCCTGCGTCTGCGGTCGCCCCCGCGCGCACGAGATAGTGCACCGGGCTGGCCCAGCCGATGATGATCTGGCTGCCCACATCGGGCAGCGCGCCGAGCGTGATACTGAGCGCGCCGGTGGCGTAGTCGATAGTCCCGGCCCCGAACGC
The DNA here is from genome assembly GCA_030604735.1 of Azoarcus sp. GTDB lineage: Bacteria > Pseudomonadota > Gammaproteobacteria > Burkholderiales > Rhodocyclaceae > Azoarcus_F. The sequence continues at coordinate 25,125 of JAUVVG010000036.1, read as the reverse complement.
CGGGTCTGTACCGGCGATCTGGCCGGCGCCGGTGTCGGTGAGGGTGTACCAGTTGCCCTGCGCGCGGTAGCTCACTGCCAGCGCGCTGGCCGCTGGCAGGGGTGAGAGGGTTTCGATCCAGTTGAACCGCCGGCTCTCGGCCGTCACCTGGCGCGCGAGGGTGTGCGCCTGTTGCGCGACCTCCACGTTGCGCGCCCCGGCCGACACAGTGCGCACCAGCTCGGGGTAAAACACCTGGCTCACCAGCGGGGTTTCGGTCTGCGCGCTCGGCACGAGCTGGGTGAACATGCTCGCGGCGCGCACGGTCAGGTCGCCGATCGCGGCCGGGGCCGCCAGGGCCTGACCCCCGTAATAGCGGGTGGCATCGGCCACGGTGGTGTCGCGCACGCGGGTCTTGCCGGTGTAGTTCTGATTGGTGTCTTGCCGGATCGGGGTATGGCCGTTGAAGTTGTGCCGCAACGCGTCCGACAGCTCGAGGTTCACCACCCAGCGGATGTACTCGCCACTCCCGTCCGTAAAAACGGTCTCGGTCGTCGTCACTTTGGTGACGCGGATGTACTGCTCTTTCTCGCCGGCCAACCCCTCGTCTTGCACCAGGCACAGCGTCTTGCCGATGGGTGGCAGCGCCGACCCCACCCGCTGCACGATGTTGATCGCACGCATGCCGCTGATGTGGTTCTCGTAGAGGTAGCCAGCCCACATCGGGCCTTTGTACAGGTACGACTCCACCCGGTTGGCTGCCGCGGCGCGGGTGTCGAAGGCGTCGGCGGTCTGGAACAGGGTGTATGCGATGTCCGGGTCTTCGGGCAACTCGGTGATGACCGACTTGGCTCCGCCGAAGAGGTCGGTGCTGAGGGTGCGCACCGCCACGCCGATCTTGCGCAGGTTGAAGCGGCCGTAGGCGCGGTCCAGATCCGAGATGTCTTCGAAGACGTTGTTCATCCGGCCGTCTTGGATGACCCGGCCGGTGAGCGCACCGCCCCCTTCGGGCACGTCGTCCATCACTTGGGATTCTACGAAGACGATGTTGGCTTCTTGGATGGGCATAGCGTTACTCGATCACAGTGAGAAACCGCAGCGTGGCCAGCACCCAATCGGTGTCGGCGGGGTCTGCGTAATGGATAAGGGGGCGGGCGTCGATCATGCCGCCGTCGTGGTGTCGGCCGATGACCAGATGGGCGGTACCGCGCAGGGTGAGCGTCATGCGCTTGCCGGGGATGTCGGCCCAGGCCTGCAGCTGCGCCATCACGGCGCGCGACATCCAGGCGCTGACGTCGTCTTCCGGGCGCAGTGTGATCGGCCGGCCGGCCTGGCGCAGGCCGAGTTGCACGATCTGCGCGCCGGTCAGGCTGCGGGCGACGGATTGCTCGACGGCCGACCAGGTGTATTCGTCTTCCCAGTACAGATCCGGATCGAGCGCGATGGTGGTCGTGCCGTCGGAGAGGGTGATCACGGGGTCGCTCATGATGCGCGGGCCATGTCGGATTCGAGTTCGCGCAGGATGCCGACTAGGCGCTGTGCGTCGTCGTCGGTCGCGGTGGCAACGCTGGTGCGGCGGCCGCCGAGATTGACGTTGACCTGATAGGAGCGACCCTCCGGCAGCTCGGGGCCGAGTTGACGCGTGGTAAGCGGTGGCGTTTTTTCGCCGGCCTTTTCGGCCATCAATCGCTCGGCAGCTTCGATCGCGGCACTTTCGTAGGCGCGGTTGAGCTTGCGTGAGTAAGAATAGACGCTGTCTCCTGCGGTCAGGCGCATGGTTGACTGGTTTCTTGCACCGAATCCGTTGGCAAGTTCGATAAAGCGGTCCATGTCGTCTGGATCAATGTCGAACCCGGCGCGGCGCGCGGTGCCGATGTAGTCGATGGCCCCGCCCTGGCGGGAGGGGCGGCCGGCGTTGTTGACGCGTTCGATCGAGTCCGCCAGGCGATCATTGCTGTCTGCGGTGCTGTCCGTCTTCTCTTTGTTCTTTTCGAGCTCTTCGTTAAGCTGCTTCAATACACGAGTGAGCTCTAGCCCGGCTTCTGCGGCTCTGACCTTTGCCTGAGCGACTTTGATTGCCGCCGCAGCCGCTTTCAGCTTTACCTCTGAGGCGGACCCCGACGCCACCATATCGGCGTGGTTTGCTTCCGCGGAAGCGAGCCCCGCGCGGGCTTCTTCCAGCTTCGCGCGGGCAACAATTTCGGACTGCCGGGCCTCCAGCTTCTTAGCCTGCTCGAGCAGGCGTGACGCTTCGCGCTCGCGGCCTTTTGCTTCGGCAATTTTGGCTTGAGCTTTCAGCGTGGCTATTTGCGTACCGAGCAGATCGAGTTCTGCGCTATAGAGTGCCTTTGTGGCTGCCGCCACATCTTTTAGGGCTTGCTCTTTTTCTTCGAGGCTTTCGGCTGATTCCTCGGTCGCTTTGGCCAGTTCTTTGAGCTGACGAATCTGCTCCAGAATAACGACCGCGCCCTGGGTATCGCCCACGGCGATGTATTGCTCGTACTGCTCTCGAAGCGCCCTGATCTTGTCGCTGGCATTTTCTGCCTCGGTCGCCACGCCATCCATTGCCTCAGCGACACCCTCTGCGGATACCGATAGCTCTGCCTGCGCCTGCTCCAGGGCTTTCGCCTCCTGGCGCTCCGAGCGCATCTGCTCGATCATTCGCGCCGCTGAACGATAGCGCTCGGTGTCGAATGCAATGACTCTGTCGTTGATGTCCGCCATGTCCTGCAACCACAGATTGCCAATCTCGCGCACCTGGGCGAAATCGCCCCGAACGCTGGCCGCCAACTGCGCCATGCCCGCACCGATCGTCTTGCCGACGCCCTCGAATGCGGTCCCTATCGAGAACGCCGACGCCCTTGCGACATCTGCCACCAGGGCAAAATACTCGATCGACCGGTCCGCAAAGGCTTTGATGCTGTTGTCGTCGGCAAGCCCTTGCAGGTCGCCGCGTGACTTGCGCAAGGCCTCCCCGAGCAAATCGAGGTTTTCGACGGCTTGCTGGATGTAGGTGGTTGTGTTCTGCGTAAGTACCCGCAGATTGTCGGTAATCCCGCCCAGCGAATTCCCGGAGAGTTTCAGCCCTTCGAGCGCCGATCGCAGCTTTGTCAGGTCGCCGTCCAGGTTGTTGCTCATGACGTCGGACATGGCCTGTGCGGCGCCTTCTGCTTCGCGCAACTCTGCGGTCAACTCGCTGACGCGGCCATTCATGTTCAAGAGCACTTGACCGGCTACGCCAGCTTCTGCCCCGAACAGCTTGATCACGTCTCCGGCCGACAGTCCCGCGCCCGCGAGGGACTTCAGCACCGCATCCAGGCCACGGGTCTTGACGTCGACGTCCTCCAGGGACAGTCCGTACTGATCAAGTACGCCCTGCCCCGCCTTGGTGACGTTGGTCAGTTGCCGCAACACGCCGGCCAACCCGGTACCCGCTCGCGACCCCTGAATGCCGGCGTCAGAGAGGGCGCCCACGGCAGCGGCCGCCGTTTGGATGTCGACGCCCAAACTGGCAGAAATCGGCGCGGCGTAGCTCATTGCCTCGCCAAGCTGGGTGACGCTCGTGTTCGAGCTTGCCGCTGCCGCGGCGAGCGTATCAGCGACCGTGGCCATTTCGCCCGCAGACAAACCAAACCCGCTGAGTGCATTACTGGCAATGTCTGCGGCAGCGCCCAGCTCCAAATTACCGGCTTTGGCAAGCGCGAGCGTCCCAGGCATCGCCGCGATAATCTGGTTCGTGTCGAAGCCAGCCATACCGAGAAACTGCATGGCTTGCGCAGCTTCGCTTGCCGAGAAACTGGTCGATGCGCCCAGCTCGCGGGCAACTGCGGTCAGGCGCCGCATGTCTTCACCGGATGCCTGCGTTACCGCTTGCACCCCAGACATCGACTTCTCAAACTCTGCGGCAATGCCGACAAAATCCTTGAACGCCTGGAAGCTGAAATAGCCCGCTATTGCGGCAGCAACCGCCTTCGCTTTTCCGCTGACGCTATTGAATACCCCGCTAGCCTCATCCTTGGCGGTGATCAGAATCCGGGTAACGGTGTCCCTGGCGGCCATCGCTTACACCGCCGTCTGGTAGTGCGCCGGGTCGAGCCCGTTGGCGCGGTAGTGAGCGGCCGGGGCGCGCTCGATGGCGCGGGCGTTGTTGCGCCAGGGCAGCCAGCCGCCCAGGCGCACGGCGCGGTAGATGAGGTGGCGTTGGGTCCAGCGCACGCCGGCGTCTTCCATGGCCTCGAGAAACAGCCAATCGCATTCGGCGCGCTCACGATCCTGGATGACGAAGAGGTAGTCGTGCAGGATGGCCGGGGCGCGGTGGCGACCGTTGACCGGCACGATGGAGCGGAATAGCTGCGGGATGCTGGCGAGGTCGGTGATGAAGCCGGCCGGGATGACGATGGTTTCGCCCGGGGAGTTGTACACGAGCGGACGGACCAGCGCCCAGTGGTCGGCGCGGGGCAGTGCCTGCAGGATGGGGTCGTTACGGAAAGGCATGCTCAGCGGGGCACGTGAGTTGCGGGGGCGAGGGTGACCGGCTGCTCGATCGCCTGAGGCGATGCCGCGGCAGGGTCTGGGCGCGATGGGTCGCTCGAGACCGCCACGGTGCCGCGATCTCCCCGGTACAGGATCTCCACGCGGGCGAAAGCGGCCTCTTTGCCGGACTGGGTGACCGCGACGCCCTGCCCTGCCACTGTGGCGGCCAGGGTGCCGGCGCGGTATTCGGTGATGCGGATCACCGCGGCGTCCGAGGCGCAGCCGGTAGCGGCCACGACGAGCAGCGCGCCGAACAGCAGCCGCAACCAGGTACGGTGCCAGGCGTAGCCGATGCGCAGGTTGGTGAGGGTGATCTGCTCGACCGCGGCCGACCAGCGGCACAGGTGCGCGGCCGGGTGGCGCCGGATGGCCCGCTCGCGGGCGAGGTCGGTGATGGGGCTGGGAGGGCTGGGGGGCATGATGGATGTCATCCGCGTTCGTCGAGCAGGTTGCCGGCCACCCTACGCGCCCAGCCGCGGCCGAACGCGTCCCAGGTGGGGAGCTGGGTGAGGAACATCAGCCGCCGGCCGGCGTAGCGGGCGGCGAGGCGGTGGGGGTTTTGGTTGCGCACCGCGGCGAGCGTGATCGGGCCGATGAGACCATCCTGCTGGGTGCCGACGAGCTCTTGCAGCCATTGCACCGCACGGCGCACGCCGGAATTGACTGCGGCGTCGAACACCGGCAACCGCAGGGCGTCGGGCAGATCGTCGGCGCGGATGGGAATCCAGTAGCTCATCTCGTAGATCCGCGCGGCGGTGGCGCGTGGCAGGTCGCGCATGTCACCCTGATAACCGTGCTGGCGGGCAACGGCCTGGGTGATGCCGTAGTTTGTGGCGCCACCGGGGTCGCGCGGGTGGTCCACGAACCCGCCCTCGTGGGCCAGGACTTTTGCCAAAGCTTGCTCGAAGTTCATCGCTTGCGATCCTGCGAAATGCGGCCTGAGATGTAGCGCCGGCCAAACTCGCGTACCGAGTCGGCGCCAAACAGGCCGATGGCCGCCCCCATGAACACGCCCCAGCCATGCGGTAGGCCGAGCGATTCCGTCAGGTAGGCCACGCCCATGGCGATGCAGCCGCACAGCGCGGCTTCGAGCGCGCGCCGTACCCACCGCGGCTCTTTGCCGTCGTAGAGGATCCGCAGGATCGCCACCAGCGCGGCGAGGATCGCCGCCTTGATGGGCTCGGGCAGCGATTCCCACAGCGAATGGAGAAAATGCACGGTGTTGTGTGGCATCGCGTAAGTGCGCATGGTGGCGGGCCAGTCGTCAGACGCGACCATTTTCGTAACGCCACGAAAATGATCTGGTCTGAGGGCTGGGCTTAGGCGAGTTCGAGCAGTTCGACTTCGAAACCGGTCTGGGAACCGACCGGGGTTTCCACCGAGCCGGTGAGCGGGATCTCGGCAAAATCGTCGCCGAGCATGTCGAATTCGGCATCGGACGACATGGCGACTTGCTTGGCGATCGCCTTGACGCGGGAGCCATCGACCAGGTTGCGGCCGTCGAGGATGAAGCGGGCGCGCAGCTGGTTGGTGGTGGACGCGTCGATGCGGGTGCCGGTGATGGCGCCATAGGTGCCGGTGATCTTGAGCACCGCGTCGGCCGCGATGCCGGCATCGGGCAGAATCATCAGCCAGCCCATCTCGAGGTTGATGATGTAGTGGGTGTCGCGCACGTAGGTTGTGCCGCCGGCCTCGTTGGTGATCGCCAGCCCGGCCGCCTTGATGTTGGCCCAGGGCAGCTCGATCCAGCCGCCGATGACGGTGACGGTAACCTCCTCGGCCGTGAGCGTGCCCCCGGCGCGGTTGATGGCGGCGGTGGTGCCCATCAGGGCGAGCGGCAGGTTTTCGCGGTTGGCCTGGCCGAGGGTCACGCTGAACTGCGGGGCGGTCGGCTTGAACACCGTCGACCGGACCTGGCCGTAGGTGAATTTACCCTTGGAGGTCTTCTCCATCTTCTCGGACTGGGGCTGGTAGGCAAAGCGCTCGGCATCGAACGGACCGTGCAGCGGGCCCCAGGACAGGCTGATCGGGTCTTGACGCTGGATGTAGAGGTCGCCAGCGCCGAGAAATGCTTGTGCGTCGGACATGGTGGATTACTCCTGTGTTTGGGCGCTAGCGACGCCCGAGAGGGTGAAATAGATGGCGAGCGCGGCCGCGGCGCCCTGGTAAGCCGGCGGCGGGGGTTGCTCGATTTGCGGCTTGATGCGGGCGCCGGTGGGACCGGTGTAGACGAACGCCAGCACCCGGTTGAACAGTGCCGCCAGGCCGTTGGCAGCGATGGCGGCCTGCGCCGGATCGACACGCGCGGTGCCTACACCGACAAACACCGCAAACCGCTGCACCAGGGCGGCTGCGCTACGACCCATGCTCTGATCGGTCACGCCGTAGCCCTGCCACACCACTTGCACATAAACGGACTCGCGCTCGAGGTCGGGCTCGTCGAATGTGCCGTACACCGGGGCATCGGGCACGGCGCCGGCGAGGTGAACCTTGAGCGCGGATTCGTAGGGCAGAAACATCAGGCGGCCTTTACCAGCGGGGCGACCGATTCATGCCCAGCGCGCAACGCGGTGGGCTTTTCAGACACTTTGAGGACGACATCCAGCCCAACCAGGGGCGAGCCGGCTACCGTGAGGGTGTCGCCGCGTGAGAGCGCGTGCGTGGAGGCGTAGCGCAAGGTATAGTCCGCGCCCCGCGACGAGTCGAAAAACTCGGTAGCAGCGACATCCAACATGGCCAAAAACGGCTCGCCGGTCGTCGGGGTGACGATGACGTTGGCGAGCATGCCCATGGTGGTGTCGGTGAGCATGCTTTCGATGTCGGCGAAGGGAGCTGACGGTTGCATTACTCGGGCGCCTTCTCGGCCGCTGCTGGGTCGGTCTCGTCCTTTCCACGCTTGCCGGACGGCGCCTCTTCGGCAAAGCCGCGGTCGATGAGCGACTGCGCCTCGGCCTTGCCCTTGAGCTCGATCTCGCCCCCCGGCGGCACGTCGCCGTCGGGGGTGACGAGGGTGACTTTGGCGATGAGTTTCATGTCACCCTCCTCGGTCAGCGGACAGTCGCGCCGAGCGACGCGTTGACGCGGTACGGAACCGGCAGCGGTGCAGACTGCATGAGCAGGTAGCGCACGCCGGGGTCTTTCTCCACCCACGACTTAGGGAAATACGGCAGCGCCTGGATACCGGCCTCTTCGTCCAGGATGGCCCCGAACGCGCGCACACCTTCCAGCTGCGGGCTGGAAACGATGACGGTGTAGTCCGGCAGATACGGCGTCAGGTTGCCGTTGGCCGGATTCACATACCAGCCGGCGTAGACCCAGAACTCCAGATCGCCGATGGTGCCCATGAAACGACCGCCCTCGCCGGCCGCGATCGGGTTGAACGAGGCCGTACCACGGAAGCGGTCGAGTTCCTTCTGCACGCCTTCGTCGGCGTAGAACAGATCCCATGCCTTGGCGTCCATCACGACGACATTGGCGGTGGTGCCGGAGTGCTGCGTAACCTCCATCGACCACGCCTTGACATCCACCAACGGCTTGACGCCCGTCTCCCCCCAACGTGCAGCAAGGGTGAGCGCTTTGGTGAGCGTCGCTTCGCGGCCAAAATTCACTTCAACCGAGGGATACTCGTCGCCGGCCACGGTGACCTTGCCGGTGCGCATGGCTTCGATTGCCATGACTTCCATGCGGCGGGTGAGCATGTCGAGCTGGTCCTGCAGCTCGGTGGCGAGCATGATGGCGCGGCGTTGATCGGGCGTGAATTCACCGCCGATGCGCTCGCCAATCGAACGCTTGAGTGCGCGCGCCGGATTGAAAACGCGCTTGTCCTTGATGTAGGCGGGCTTGAAGGTTTTGGTCTGGAATCCGCGGGATTCGACCACCTTTCCGGCCACGATCGGGGAGACAAACGGCGCGATGCGGCGCTTGCCGGTATCCACGTCGAAATGGATCTCCTCGCTCGTGTCGAGCTGTTCTTCGCGGAAGAAGGTGTTGAGGATGAAAGGGGCGGGCTGCGGCAGCTCGGTCACCACCCGCTTCAGGACGCCAGTGCTGAAAATATCCATTTTGATGCTCTCCTATCAGGCGGCCTGAGCCGGGAGGATGGTGATGCCCTTGGCGCGCAACCCTTCGCGGATGCTGGCGACGGTGTGCCCGGTGCCCAGGGTGAGTGCGTTGGCGTTGAAGTCGCCGCGCTCGTAGGCGAGAGCGGTCTTGTCGCCGGACGTGGCGTCGCAGTCCTCGGCCATGATCAGGTCGGGGGTCTGGCTCCCGTCAGAAGCGGCAGACAGGCTCAGCAGGTACTTGCTGTCACCGTCCTTACCGACAACGGCGCCGCGCACCAGGTTTTGCCCGCTCTTGACCGTAACCGTGCGCCCGACAAGCAGATGCGCATTGCCGGCCAGCAGCGCGTCCGGGGTGTGTGCCTCAGAGGCAAACTTGGCTTTGTAATCCATGGCGATAGCTCCTTACTGGCGAACGCCGTTGAATGCGGCGAGGATTTGCTGGGCGGCGGCTGCTTCGGGGTTCAGCGAGTCCGAGTGGGCCTCGATGCCGGATACATCCGGGTTGCCGATGGCGCCCATCGCGGCTGCGAAGGCATTGCTCGAGGTTTCCTCGAGCGCGGCGGGCTTGGGCGCGGCACCGAGAATCGCGGTCGATTGCTCGGCGGTCAGCCCGGTCTTGATGCACTGCATCGCCAGCGGCGAGCAGGAAGCGGACTCATGGCCGAGGATGGCACCGACCCGGGTGCGTTCAGCCTGGGCGCCCTGCTCCACGCCTTCTGCCCGAGCCTTGTCGATGTCGGCTTGGGTGAAGCCGGTGGCGGGCTGCTGGGCTTGACCCGCCGGATTGCTGGTTTCGCTCATGGAAATGTCTCCTTGTTGAGCCGTTGCGCGGGCGGGTTGCCCGACGGGATACGACCGCGCACGAAGCGCAGCCAATTCGGAAATCATCTGATCGGTGGTGCTGATGCGGTCTGCCAGGCCTGCGGCCACGGCAGCGGGGCCGCGGTAGGTTTGGGCCTGGGTTTTGCGCACCGCTTCTGCATCGATGCGCCGGCCGCTTGCCACGGCCTCGATGAACATCTGGTACAGGCTGTCGATCTCGGACTGGAAGTCGGCCCGCACAGCAGCGGGCAGTTCCTGGTAGGGGTTGCCGTCGACCTTGTGAGCGCCGGCATAGATCTGGGTGACGCGGATGCCGTCTTGCGCGAGCGCAGCGGAGAAGTCGACGTGCCGCATGACGACGCCGATGGAGCCGGCATAGCCGGTCTTGGTGATGGCGAATTCGTCCAGAGCGGCGGCCGCGAGGTAGGCGGCGGAAGCGGCGAGTCCGTCGGCGATGCCGAGCATCGGCTTCTTGCCGCGCATTGCCATCAGACGGTCGTGAAGCTCGAACGCGCCCTGGGCTTCGCCCCCAGGGCTGTCAAGCGCGATCAGCACGGCATGCACGTCGCTGTCGGCCATGGCGCGCTCGACAGCGGCCGCCAGGTCGTTGTAACCCAGCAACCGGGTGCTGTCGGCATCGAAGCGGGTGCGATGCACGAGCGCGCCGGATGCGCCGATGACGGCCACGCCGTCGACGTTGCTGTAATCGCCCCTCGACTTCTGATCCGCAAACGGCGCGCGCGGATCGTCGGCGATACGGCGAGAGCTGAACATGTCGGCTGGCAGTGGGCCGGACTGAACTGCATCGGCAATGGCACGCAGGTCGAGCCGCCCCGCGGCCTCGTCACCGAGCAACCGCCCGCCCAGCCCGGCAATGATCGCGTCGAGCTTTTGCGGGTGGATCAGCAGCGGGGTGTTGAAGATCCTCGCGGCGAGGTGGGGGTACTTCATCGTGTGGGGGTCTCCTGGCCGAGCATCGCGAGCGTGCTGTGGTAAGCGCGGGCGCTGGTGGCATCGCTCTCGTCGTCGGTGTCGTCGGTGCCGGTCTGGCCGGCCTCGCCTGCTGGCTCTCCGGCGGCCTCTTCGGCGTCACGTTTGGCAATCCCGCTGCGCTTGGTGGCTTCGGGCGTGACGGTGGATAGCCCGCGCTCTTCGCGCATGGCTTTCTCGATGGCCTGCTGGTCGAGCACTTCTTCGAAGTCGTCGCCCTGCTCGGCGCATTCGCGCTCGAGCGTGGAGAGGCCGGCGGCCATGCGCAGCACAGCGGCTTGCGCTTCCTTGACCGGATCGACCCATCCCTTTCCGCCGAAGATGAACTTGCACTTGCTGTAGGCGTAGCGGTTGTCGTAGAAGCCGGGGGCCTCCACCGTGCCGGCGTTGATCGCTTCTTCGAGCCACAGCTCGTAGATCGGGCGTAGCCAGTAATCCACCAGCCAGCGGCGGCGCCCGAGGAAGTAGCGCCAGGCCTCGAGCAGCGCGGCGCGGGCGCTGCTGTAATTGGATTTGCTGAAATCCTTGACCAGTAGCTCATACGGCAGGTTGAGCCCGGCGGCGATGTGCCGCAGGGTGGCGAGCATGAAGGCCTCGAAGCTGGGGTTGGGACGACCCGGGGTGAAGCTGGACAGGCGCGCGCCCACCGGCAGCGGGATGACGGCCGCACCCTTGAGCTTGCGGATCTGCTGAGCCTGCTTGACCGACTGCGTCCATTGCGCGCGGGGGTCGTCGCCGAACAGCGCTGCCGAGGCATCCGGGCTGAGGTCGGACTCCAGAAACGCGGCCACGAGCGAGTTTGCCACGCTGGCCTGCAGCTCATTGCTGCTGTACTGGCCAGCCATGTGGAATTCGCGCATGACGGCGGTGACGATGGGCTTGCCTCGGCTTTGCCCGGTGCGCTCTTTGTCGTGCAGATGGATGACGCGCCGACGGCCCCACTGTGTGAAGGCGGGAATCCGTTCCCACTCGAGCGGACTGGCGCCGGACATGACGCCGAGCAGTCCGCCGAGCGCATCGCCGGGGTGCTGTTTCAGAATGTGGTAGGCCACCGGCGCGCCAAACTGGTCGAACTCGATACCGGCCCGGATGTTCGGGCGGTGCTCCATGCCGATCGGGGTGCACAGGCGGTCGGCCTCGATCAGCATGAGTCGGGTGTTCCAGCGGCTACCGGGGCGCGGCAGCCACACGGGCAGCGCGATGGCGTCGCCGTTGAGCATGGCGCCGCCCAGGCCTTGCAGGGCGATGCCGAGCAGGTTGAGGCTGCGCCCGGCGTCACATTCGGTGGTTTCGCCCCAGCTCCGGAACTGCGCTTCGGTGTTGTTGCCCCATTCGCGGGCTTGCTCGCGGCTCCAGCCCAGCAGGCGGTAGTCGGGCATGGCGGAGAGCTTGAGCACACTGCCGACAATGTTGTCGCGCAGGGTCTGCATGCCGCCGGCCATGAGGCCATTATTGCGGTTGAGGTCGCGCGAGCGGGCGAGCAGCGTGTCGAGCTCGGGCAGCAGGTCGGCATCGGCCGAGGCGGCGATGGGGTTCCAGCCGAGGGTGGCCAGGTCGTCGCCACTGGCGGCCTGGTGCGAGGCCATGCCGACCTGCAGCGGGGCGGCTGACAACTGGGAGCGAGGTTTGCGGTTTCGCCGGCCCATCGTTACACCACGTAGATGGGGCGGTGAGTATGGACGCCGGCACGGGCGTCGAGCTCGGCGCAGACGGCGGCAATCTCCTTGCGGATTTCGGCGGTCTGCTGGTCGAAGCGGGCGTTGCGGTCGCCACTGCCGACGGCAGTGGGCTTGGTCAGCCGGTCATGCAGCGACTGCGTGAGGCTGGCGCGGAGTTGTTCGAGCTGCTCGACGGTGTGGTGGCTGTAGATACCCATGCCGGCCAGATTGCCGGCGAAAGGCGGAACTGTTTAGGTGAACAGTTCACCTTGACAGTTCCGAACATTGCTGAACTACAAAACCGAGCGATTTCCGGCCCGTCAACATGCGGGGTAAATCGTGCGTGCTGCTGTGGTAGCCTGCTGACTGCCAAATCGGGCGACCCTGAAAACACCGAAGAAGCTCAAATCAAGAGACGAATCAACGCCGTCAAGAAACAGCTCGGCCATGTGATGAACGGTTGAGGCTTAAATCACACGGAACACCTCATGCAAATCGATCAGACGTCATTTTCAAGCATTGAGGAATACCTCGACGCTTACGGCTCGCTAACCGAACTGACCGACCCGGTCTTCGCAGCCGCAGTTCAAGATGGCTATATCACGAGCGAGCGCGCCGAACTACTCGCGGAATGGTTCAACCGCCACCCCATGATAGCCTCGATATACCCCTATTCCCAATTGAAGCAGGCGCTGAGAACGGCAGCGGCCGAGAATGGCTGGAACGAAGCTGTTGAAAACTCCTTACTGGTGTTTATCGGTCTATTCTGCCTTCAGCGAGATTTCTACTCTGGCGCTGAACACATACTGAATGCACCCAGCACGCTTTTCGGCGACCTGTACATGGCGATGTTCCATGCACCTACCGCCCCAATCGACGTTCGTGGGCAGACCATCGAAGTCACCGGACCGTGCGAGCAAGGGACCCACAAGGCCATGATCGAACGTGCTGAGGCCGCGGGGGCGCACTACAACAAACGCGGCCCGTTTTCATGCCTTTTCGTTGCCAACGCTCATATTTCGCAACGCGTTGTATCGCAAAAGATGCTGATGGCGATATTCGCAGGAATGCGATTCGGGCGGCCTGCTTTGATCGTTTCGGAAAACCATTTCCCCGCTAGATCCAACCCTGACGGATAGCCCAGCAGCAGGCTTTCTTGGTGCGCCGAGCGCAGGCGGGCGGGCGCATATGCATAGTCGCTCAGGGTGCAGCAACCTTCCGTACCCACCGCACGCTCACCCCGAACTCCCTTGCCAGCAAGGCCGCATTACGACCGGTAAAGCGCGCCCGGATCTCGGCGATGACTCGCTGTCGGTCGCGGAGCCGGCGACGCGGCACGTAGATGTTCTCTCCACCAAGGCGCAGCATGATGCGTTCGACGAACATGGCGGCCAAGTCATCGCCGGCGGGGATGCCGAAGGATTTGGCAATGGCGCGAGCTTCGTCTTCGATGACGGCGATAGGATCGTCGGCGATGTCGTGATTGTTCATGTTCGGCCTCTCAGTGCATGGGGATGGGTTCGAAGCTCGGCTCTTCGGCTTCGGGGACTTGTGGCCGTGCTGCTGGCTTTGCTCGGGCAGGCTCTGGCGACTGGCTGGCTGGTGGCGCCGCGAACAGGTCGGTGATGGCCGGCTGGACCTTCTCCTCCAGCTCCGCCCACCACGCCCGCTTGACCGGCCGCCACAGCCAGAGGCGCTCCTCGAGCCAGATCACGTAAGCGGTCATGTCGATGACCTCGTTGCGCTTGCGGTTGGGTACCCACCGGTACCGAGTGCCGTACTGGGTGCGCACGGTCACGCGGTCTTCCGCGGCGAGCTGGCGGAACCATTCGTCGGTATTGTCGCGCGACAGATGCACGTAGCCAGGGCCGGGGCGGGAGACCTCGAGGCGGGAGGCGAAGCGGTCTTTGGCCAGGTGGGTGCCAACGTGCCATAGCGTGGGGCCGTGGCGCTCGCGCTTGCCCTGGTGGTTGTAGCTGACCTTGGCATTGCCGTTTTCGATGCTGCGCTCGATGCCCGAGGCGCCCTTGATGGCGAACACACGCCGGGCGCGGTGCTTGTGTGCAAACGCGTACACAGCGTTCGCGTGGTGGCCACCGGAGTCGATGGCGGTGGCGAAGATCTGCTGCACGGTGCCGGCGGCGTGGGTGTAGGTTTCGCCGAACAGGAACTCCTCAAGCTCGTCCCACACTTCGGCCTGCTCGGGGTTTCCGAAGAACTGGCAGTGGTCGAGGGTCCACATTTCGCCGCCGTGGCCAATACCCCAGACTTGGGCCTCGATGCGGTTGCCCTGGACGTCGCATGCGCATAGCAGCAACAAGCAGCCCATTGGCATGTGCTTGAGGGCGAAGGGTTCGGCGCGCTGTTTGAGCTCGTCGACGTCGGTGCGCTCGATCTCGCCTTCCCAGCACTCGCCCTGCGTGGTGTTGGTCCAGGCCTTCATCTTGGCGTCGTCGCCGGTCTGCATGGCCTCGTGCGCGGCGATGAACTCGCTGACGATGGCGGACCACAGCACCGCCGGGCTGTAGGCGGTCCAGACGTGGAATGCAATGTGCTCGGGGGTTGGCGCGGGGGTGCCGTCTGAGTTGAGAAATTGGCCGTTGCCGGCCTCGTCGACCACCAGGTGCAGGGTGTTGTCTTCATCCACCCACACGCCTTGCGACTCTACGCGGAGGTAGTCCGCCTGGGTGTAGAGCACGCCGCAGTGCGGGCACAGGTGGCGCACGCTCTTGGGGTCGGCCTTGTCGAACTTGAATCCGTGGGGTTCGTCCTTGCCGCCCCAGGTCAGCGGGTGCAGCTCGCCGCACTCCGGGCATGGGATGTTGAACTTGAGGCGCACGTCCGCAGCCTGGTAGCGTGCGTCGATGAGGCACAGGCCTTTCTGCTTAGGGGTGCTGCCGGCGATCTTCTTTGGGTAAGTGGCGCCCTCCACGCGCTTCGAGCCGAGGCCGAACGGGTCGCCCTCTTTCTCGATGTCGTTGTCGAATGCCGAGAGCTCGTCCCAGCGGGCCGTATCTGCTGACACACGGCGGTAGTTCTTGGCCGCCTTGCCGCCCTTGGTGTGCAGCACCGACCCGGCGAACTTCTTGGCGTGCAAGGTGTTGTCCTTGCTGCGCTGGTGCACCGTGGGCATCACCTCGCGCATTACCGCGACATCGCGCAGCGCGGGCTCGAGCTCGGTCTTCACGAACTCGTCGCGGTCTTCGTCGGTGGGTTGCCACAGGATCTGGTTGCGGCGCTTGTGGTGCGCCGTGTAGAGCATGTCGGCGAGCAGGATCTTGGTGTAGCCGACCCGGGCGCTCTTCTTGAGATCGACCTCGCGGATGTCGTCGTTCGAGCAGCAGAACATGATCCCGCGCTGAAACGTCCAGGGCGTCCAGCGCTGCTCGACGTAGGACGACTCCGCCGACAGGTAGAAGTGCGTGCGCGACCACGCCTCGAGCGACTGCGGCTCAGGCTTTGCCCAGGCGCGCAAACCCCGCGCCAGCGCCGCAGCAATCTGCGGCTTGGCGTCGGCCACCAGGGCAGTGTGGATCGTCGAAAGGTCGCTCACGTATCGGTGTCATCCGTGCTTTCTCGGGTGGCATCGGTGGCGACGGGGCCAGCGGGTGTCGCGCTGCTGGCGTGGTCGGCCTGCGGGCCGGGTGGTTGGTGGTTGCGGCTACTGCTTCGTGTGTTCCTTCAGCCACCTTTCCCAGGCGGCAATCATGCCCTTCGCGCAGCGGATCAGCGCCTCGTGCAGGTTCCGGGTGGCGGGGGTCATGCGTCCAGTACCTCCGGCTCGTCCTGATCGGCCTCGTCGGGTTCGTCGAGGCTGGCCAGCGTCATCGCGGCAGCCTGGTTGCGGCACTTGGCAATGTCCGCCTCGATCGCCTCGATGGTCTTCGAATCCACGCCCGGAACCCGGCGGCGCACCATTGCCGGGATGGTGTCGAGGATCCGCCCGACCTTCGTGCCCACGTTGGCGAGCACCATCTCCATCGCCGCCACTGGCGCCAGTTCGCCCCGGCGCTCGGCGTTCTGCATGGCGATCTTGTCGGCCTGCTCTTTCGCCAGGCGAGCGCGCTCGCCAGCAAGGTCGAGCTCGCCA
The DNA here is from genome assembly GCA_030604735.1 of Azoarcus sp. Taxonomy (GTDB): domain Bacteria; phylum Pseudomonadota; class Gammaproteobacteria; order Burkholderiales; family Rhodocyclaceae; genus Azoarcus_F. Next base: position 8,992 of record JAUVVG010000036.1, on the reverse strand, counting down.
GCAGCGGCACGCCCGGCGGCAATCTCACGCAGGTGCCCGCAGTACTCACGCAACCACTGGCCACCGTCCGCGCCATCCGTCAGCACGCCGCGACCGAGCAGATCGGACACCGCCGGCTGAGAAATTCCAACGATCCCGCCAAACTGGGCTTGAGTCATTTTCCCTTTAAGATCAGACACATTACCCCCTTAGAGCAGGCCCGTGACTAGAGAACGATCGAGGTCCGAATTACCCTTGGGCGGCCCCTCATGGGAGGACCCGCGAACGTCAGCGTGTTGCTTGAGCATTGAAGAACTCCTGGAACAGTCGCCCGAAGTTATCGGCCACGACTCGCTGGCCGATGCCGTAGAAGTCGAAGCGCGGCTTGTAGCTGGCCGACTGGATGAAGATGAGGATGGGCTCGATCGCGGCGCCGAAGCCGAAGAAGGTGCGCCGATAGACGCCGGGGTGTAGCTGTTGCCGACCACCACTGCGCAGGGTGCGGCCCGGCACGACGGCGAAGTATTCGAACCCAAGTTTGGTGCGGGTGCCTTTACGACGCTTGGCGCGCGTGGCGTCGGTCATGTTCTGAGTGCTCCCTGCGTAAGGTTCGGCCGAGTTGAACCAGGACAGGATCTGCTTGATCTCGCCGACGCTCATGTTCCCGTTGCCATCGAGCTTGGCCTTTTGCCCTGGCACGGCCAGCCACCCAGGAGGCAGCAACCCACGCGCGGCCAAGGCACGCTCGAATGCCTTGGCCTTGCGATCGCCTCCGACGATTTGTGTGTTCAGGTAATTGTCGGCGCGATACCAGTAGCCGTCCTTCGGCTTCACCTCTGCCGCAATCGTGCTCCCCGCAACCGCGCGCATTTGCCCGCCCTGCATGGCTTCGCGACCCCCGGCCGCGACCCGGAAGGCGTTGATGGTGAATCGCGTCGCGCGATCGAACACACGCGCCATTTCCTTTTGTTCTGCCTCCAGCACTTTGTAGGCGGTCTTCATCACCGCGCGCTGACCCGCAATCTCCACCGCACGGCGCATGTCTTCGCCCCACTCCGCCACCGCCCGCTCCATTTCGGCTGTATCGACCTTTACGCTTGCAACCATCACCGACCTCCCTTCATTTTCCGATCCCATTCCCGATCGAGCGCGCGGCTCTCGCTCTCCATGCTCAACACCGGCACCACGCCACAGGCCTGCGGCTCATCGGCCAACTTCTCTTCCATCCAGTCCGTCCAGCACTTGAGCAGCCCGCCATCGCCCGCATCGAGGGCGCGCTTGATGGCCGGGCCGATCATCTGCAGATCGGCTTCGTCCCAGCCTTGCCCCCGCAGCACCGGCAGCACCCGCCGGAGCTGGTCGCGCAGGCGATCGGCAGACGGCATGCTCACTGTCCTGCTCCATGTGCAAGGGTTTTCTCCAAACCCTTGCACGATCCGAAAACCCTTGCACGGCTGAAACCAGCGTCATTGCTGGGCTGTGCAAGGGTTGCAAGGGTTGCAAGGGTTTTTTGTTGTCTTTCCCGTACGCGCGAGAGATAAAACCCGCTACACATCCGCTCGCGCGCCTGCGCACACTCGCGCGCGCACGCATGGGCGATCCAGACAAAAACCCTTGCAACCCTTGCACGCCCACGTAAACACTGGCGAAAACCCTTGCACGAACCCTTGCACGACCCTTGCACGAAACCCGAAACCCTTGCACGCGCGCACATGATCAGGCCGCCAATAGCTGACGAGAGCCCTGCATGAACAGCTCGAGCCCGTCCTGGAAGGCACGCACGGCCTTCCACAGCGCCTCTTCGCGGTCATCATCACCTGGGGGCGGAATCCAGTCCTTGGGCACGACGATGGTCCCGCGCCACTTCTGGCGCACCTTGTGACGGGCGAAGTGCGTACCCTCATCCACCTTGTCCCACACGCTCACCGAGCCTTGCTTCACCCCCTTGTGCATGTGTCGCCCGAGCATGCGACCGAATGTCGCCTCGTTGTCGATGAATCGCTCGCCCTTGGTCGCGCACCATCGCTTGAACCCCGCATAGGCATCACACACCCGCGCCGGGCCGTACTCGAGATCCGGAATCAAGCCGTTCTGCCACTCCTGGTGGAAGCGGTCGCGCGCCGGCATGTTGATCTGGATCAGCTCGCGCCTAGCCCGGTTTTCGTACGGACGGGTATGCTCGGTGAAGCCGGTCAAGTCTTGCGCCAGCAGCCAGGCGTAAAGCGCCTCTGCGCCCCCGTTGTCGATCTCGGCACCCAGCGCCTTGAAATACTCCTCGTCGTAACCCCGTCGCGGCTCGTACCAGATCACGGTATAACGGCGGTCGCCGTCGTCGAGCGCCATCGGATTGATCTCGTTGGAGAGGAACGCGAAGTTCGCCTGATTGCGCTCGGTGCGGATCGGCATGTACTTCTCGTTGATGTTCACCACCGGGTTGGTGACCAGGTTCTTGAGCAGCCCCTTGTGGTGTCGAAGCTCCTGCCGCGTGACGACCTCTTCGGCCACGCAAAAGAGCATCTTCGAGAGCCAGTCCGTGTATTCCGACTGCAGCTGCAGCTGCGTAGCCATGCGGCCGCACTCGCCATAGATCAGGCGGATCACGTCGAACAGGATCGACTTGCCGGTACCTTCCGGGCCATGCACGATCAGCGCAGTGCGCATCTTGGCCCCGGGTTTCTGCAGCGGGAGCGCAAGCCAGCACACCACCCAGCGGAACAGCCCGTCGTCCTCGTCGCACATGTCGTAGAGGTGGGCCACCATCCGCTCGCAGCTCTTGCTCGGATCGGGCTTGAGCGGCCAGCCGTCGAAGAGGTTGATCTGTGTTGCCGGATCGTGCGAGTTGGACGGGTCGAACACCACGTCGCGGTCCAGCACCGTGCGCCGACCCGGGCTTGCCAGCCACTGATCCACCACCAGCGGCCCGTAATGCACCTTGGCAATGCTCACCTTCAGGATGCGTCGCTTGAGCCCGTCCCACATGGTGTCGGTCGGGTAGATCAGCGCCCAGTGCTCGAGCGCCTTGTCCACGTAACCCTTGGGCACTTGCGCCGCTTCACCCCCTGCAACGCGCGCAGGCGAACGTTTTGGGGATGCCGCATCCTCAGCCGCGGCCTGCAGGGCGTTGAGCACCTGCGAACGCACCACCCCGAGCCCTTCGCCCAGGTGCAGATCATTGAAGTCGGTACCACCCGCATCGGAAGCGGCAAAGGCCGGGAACACCGCCACCCCACCAAACTTTCGCGCGCACGCCAGCGCAACCTTGCGCCCGGCATTCTCCAGCTTCCAGGTACGCGCATCGGCCCCCGCACGCTGCACGGTCAAGGCGATCCGGCGCGCCCCCGCCGAGGTTTCCCAGTCGGCTTGCACGCGGATCTCGCCGGCATCCGTGTTCAGCACGTAGGCCGTGCCATCCGGCTCAAGGTCGGGCGGCACGCCGAGCTTGACCAGGCGCTCGCGCAGCCTGCGGCGCAAATGCCGATCGTCATCCCCGCAAAACACGAACTGGGCATCCGGGTAAAGCGGCCGCAGCACCGCTGCCACCGCCTCCACGTTCCCCGCATCGAACGCCGCAACCACCGGCCAGCCGGTAGCCATGTAGAGAGAGGCCGCCGTCGCGTAGCCCTCGGCAAACAGCAGCCGCTCGGCCTTTGCCGCCTCGCCAATCAAGTGGAAGCGGCCGGTCTTCTCCATGCCGGTGTTGAAGCGTTTGCCGCCCTCGGCATCGATGTACTGGCAGCCCACCAGATGACCTTCGGCCGAGCGCACCGGCACCAGCACCGAGCCATTGAGAAACCGCACGCCGAAGGCCCGCACCTGCTTGCGATCGAGGTAAGCGCTCGCCCCTTCGTCGCGCGCAATCTTCCACAGCCTGGCGGCCTTTTCGGCGGCCTTGCGCGCCTTCGCAATCTCAGCACGCTCTTCGACCGAAAAGCCCGTGTCCGATGGGCGAATTTTGAACGTATCCGGCCCCTTGCCGAACGCCCCATTGAGCACCTGGCGGCCCGATTGGGTGACGTGCTCGAACAGGATGTACCAGCCGGACTTCTTCTTTTTCCGCTCGTCGTCAGGACGAAAACGATGGTACTTGCCATCTGCGACCAAGTCCGCGGCAGACAGACCGGTAATCCCCGCCTCTGCCATCTGGTCGACAATGTCCTGGAGCGATACCGCCATCCTCAGCGCCCCCGGGTGCGCAACTGCCAATCCTGCTGGCAGTCGGGGTCACACCAACGTGCGGGCGGGATCACCGGCGCCTGGCAATTCAGACACTCGCCCGTCGGCTCCGGGCTATCCAGGCCGTTGCTGTTACGTGCCGCAGCAATGGCCCGCTCCAGGTCGAGCTGAGCGCGGCCGTTCGCGTCGTCGATGATGTCGCTCATCGTGCGCCCCTCCGCTTACCCTGCACCCCCACGCTGGCCAGCAGCTGGGGCAACTCCTGCAGCAGCCCCTGCACACGCTCCAACGCCTCGTCGCGCGCGGCGGATTGGTCACCGCAGTGCTTGGCCACCAGGTAGTAGATCGGCGTTTTGTCGCCGGTCAGCTCGATGTAGCGCTCGAGCAGGTCGACATCCAGATGCCGCTGCCCATCACCGGACAGCATGATGCTCAGGTTCCCAGGTGCGACATCCATATCGCCCGCGGTGCGCTTCAGCCCACGCCGATACACCCCCGCCGCAATCGTCTCCTTCACCGAGCGGAAGCGGTCAGTCAGCCCCGCATCCAGATCCAGCGTCATCTGGACCTGAGAATCACTGAAACTCATTGATAACACTCCCTATCAACGCTTTTCAGCGGTTATCAGTGCCCGCGTTTAAGCTGCAGTTGTTGAACAAACGTCGCATCCCGGCGAGCAAAAAGCGGCCCGGCCATAGCGTGCGCTGTGGCCGGGGCCAAAGCTCCTGAAGGGAGGAGACAGGAGAAGGAGGCACGCCCCATGCAGCTAGAATCAGGATTCCACTCAATCATCATCACCACAGGAGCGCACCATGGAAATTGCACAACAAGCACTGGCCCAGTCATTTGCTCACCAAACCGTATTGGCCGTACTGGTCATAACCCACCCCAACCCGGCCGGGTTTGCCGACCTGCTGGAACAGATGTGGGCACAGGGGCAAATCGAGCAAGCCCAGCACGGGCTTGCCTCTGCAGACGCACGAGCTGCCGCACGCGCGCTTTACGAAGAGCTGCGCGATATCGCCAGAATGGAGGCCGATCGGCGCGCTGCTTCTCTCTGACGGCGGTCACCAGCGCGCGTAAATCGAGGCGGCAGAAGGCGCGATCATCGTGCTCGTTCATGTCAAGCCGCCTCTTGACTGGCGGGCCCTGGCTCGGACGTGAACACATCCGGCCGTGCGGCGCGCAGAAACTTCAGCCAGGGCTTGGGAATACCGTTGGTGCGCCACTGGCTTACGGCGCCCTTCGTAAGCTCGCACAACTGCGCTGTCTCGACGGTGCCGCCGAGGCGATCAATGATGGTATCCGGGGCGAGATCAAAGTTCGGATCGGTCTGCATACTCGAAGTATAGAACTCTATACCACGACAAGACAAGCAATCTTTACTAGGTCGGGTATAGATTGCTAAACATGACCACACTAGCCGAGCGCGTCGCGCGAATGCTCGAACTCCTGGAGACCAATCAGGTAGGCCTTGCCTCGCTTGCTGGCACGAGCAAGGCCCAGGTCAACCATTGGCTGCAAGGCCGCGCCAAGAAGATCGGGGCAGAGCAGGCATTCAATCTACAACGGGAAAAGGGCTTGAACGCCGAGTGGGTACTATTCGGCACTGGGCCGGAAACGCTCGCCGAGGTCCGTACGCGCTACGAAGTGCGCGATGCAGCCAGCGAGGCAAACCCACTATATCCTTCGACTAATGGCAAAGGCATGCAATCTGAACGACAATCGCATGCTTCTAGCTGGTCTTTGCACCCTGTAAGCGAGGCTGATTACCTCGCTTTGCCAGAAAAGGGCAAGAAGTACGTGCGCGGCCAGGTAGCGCTTGCGCTCGCCGAAGCGAAAGAGATTTTTGGGCAGACTGAGCGGAAACGCTCAGCCTGACACCTTCGTGGACCGCGCCGGTGGTGGATTTGGCCAGCTACCGGCATCGCGCTGGAAGGCGGGCGTAAGAACGCCCGCCGAGGCCGCCTGCAGTCGGTGCTTGCCTGTATTACGTACCCGCGCAGTTGGCCGGCGCACGCTTTGCCATATCACAGGGGAATGCAATGGAGATTCTGTTCATCCTCGCACTGGTCGCAGCAATCGCCCTTTGGGTGCTTAAGCGAGCGGCCGAGCAGGCCGCGGCCGAGCGCGAGAAGAAGGCATCAGAGTTGCAATGGGCGCTTGCCCAGGCACAACAAGACCTTGATCGGGCCCGGGCGGAGAACGCCAAGCTGAGCGCCGACAACCAACGCCTGACAGACCGGGCGACAGGCCTTGATGCCCGCAATACGCGTCTCGAAGCAGAAGTCGCCCTGCTGTCTCAGTTCCGCCAGATTGCAGACGCGCAGGCCGAAGCGCAGCGCGTCATCGACGAAGCAACCGCGCAGCGCAATACCATACAGCAAGCGGCGCACGCGAAACTTGCGCAGGCTGAGGCACGCCTTGAATCCGCCGCGAGCGAGGCCGGTCGAATCATCGACGCGGCAAAACGCCGGGCGGAGGAAATCGCGGGCGAGGCCTATGCGATTAAAAATCGCGCTGACGAGTTTGCCGACACCGCCACGGCCATGCAAAACGTAATCAAGGGCTACGGCGACCAGTACATCATCCCCACATACAGCCTGCTCGACGAACTCGCTGACGATTTCGGCCACACCGAAGCCGGCGCGTCACTGAAGCAAGCGCGCGACACCACGCGCGCGCTCATCCGCGCCGGACGTGCCGCGACGTGCGGCTATGCTGAAGAGACACGTCGGCAGATCGCTATCAACTTCGTCATCGACGCCTTCAATGGCAAGGTCGACACCCTCTTAACCAGGGGCAAGAGCGACAATTACGGGGTCCTGGCTCAAGAGATTCGGGACGCCTTCGCGCTGGTAAATCATAGCGGTCGTGCGTTTCGCGACGCCAAGATCACACCTGAATACCTTGACGCCCGACTAGCTGAACTCAAGTGGGCGGCAGTGGCGCGCGCCATCAAGGAGCAGGAACGCGAGGAGCAACGACAGATCCGCGAGCAGATCCGCGAAGAGGAAAAAGCGCGGCGCGAATACGAACGCGCAATGAAGGAGGCTGCCAAGGAAGAGGAGACGATCCGCAAAGCCATGGAGAAGGTGCAGCAGCAGGTCGCATCAGCCAACGAGGCCCAGCGCGCAGAGTACGAAGCCAAGCTCGCGGAGCTTCAAGACCGCCTAGTCGCAGCCGAGGAGAAGAACCAGCGCGCTCTTTCCATGGCGCAGCAGACCCGCACGGGCCACGTCTACATCATCTCGAACATCGGCTCGTTCGGTGAAGAGGTTTTTAAGATCGGCATGACGCGGCGCCTAGAACCCAAAGACCGAGTGCGCGAATTGGGCGATGCCAGCGTGCCATTCGAATTCGACATCCATGCCATGCTGTATAGCGAGGATGCACCAAGCCTGGAGCGCACACTGCACCGCCGCTTCATTCAGAAGCAGATGAACAAGGTGAATCCGCGCAAGGAGTTTTTCCGCGTCAGCCTGGACGATATCCGATCCGAAGTAGAGGCGATGGGTATCGCTGCGCACTGGACGATGGTTGCCGACGCCCACAACTACCGCGAAACCCTCCGCATCGAGCAGCAGATGCGTGAAAACCCCGCCCTCGAACGCGAATGGACCGAGCACCAGCTCGAGTACGAGCCCGCTAGCGACGAGAACGAGGAGCAAGAAGCCGTTGCCTGATCCCAACACCGAAGACATCAGCCTGCCTTCCCGCACGGCACCCTCGCGAAATCACGGATGAATTAAGATGAATCTCTGTGCCATAAACAACACGCCCGGCGCACTTCTCGTCTCGCGGGCCGCTGCATTGCTATACCGATAACGGTATGAGATACTTTGCGCCCGGACAGTTTTCGCTTTCAATCCACCAGGATGCCGAAGACGATCTCGACGCGCTCTACGACACTGACGAAGACGGCGCCGCCGCCCTCGACGTGTTTCTACAAGAGGCCGCGCAATCACAAGACCTGCTCGACCGCTTCACCGTTAACAACTTTCGCAGCTACGACCCCGCGCACGACTTCGACATCAAACGCTGGCAAGCCCTATGGAACACACACGCCCTATGGCGAATAAGGCTGTTCGATGTGCCCGGCACCGCTGCCCGGCACCGCATCATCTACACCTTTCACCCGGTTGAGCGTCGTTATTATGTGCTCGGCATTGTCCCGCGAGAGTTCAACTATGACCTTGGCCATCCCATTGCCCAGCGCATCATCGCCGCTTACGAGGAGCTCGACATCCCCTAGCGTGGTGCGCCGCATCGCCCAGGGCGAACCCCACACCGCCTCGAGCGCCGCCCAGGTGTTTGCCTTCGAGGCCGCGGTGATCCACCCGCCCCAGCGCACCGGCTGGCGCGACATCCACGCCCGCGCGGCCGAGCTCGAGCGCAACCCGCGCCGCGCCGCCGCGCTGGCCCGCGCGCGCCAGCGCCTGGCCGGCGAGCTTTTCCCGCAGACCACCCTTGCAGCCCTGCGCCTGCGCCACGGCTTGTCGCAAGCGCAGTTGGCCGAGCGCATCGGCACCTCGCAGTCGCGCCTGTCGCGCATCGAGGCCGGGCTGGACGACCCGCGCCACTCCACGCTGCTCAAGCTGGTAGACGCCCTGGGCGAACCGATTGAAACCATCTCGCGCGCGCTGGCCACCACCCGGAGCCCCCACGATGACTAAACGCCGCATCGAGGTCGTCTATTGCGACGACATCCGCGCCGAGGTCGGCAACAAGAACAGCCTCATGGGCGTGTACCAAGGCGACCTCTACGTCGACACCATGCCGGTGGTGTTGCCCAAACTGTGCGCCTGGGTCAATGTGGTCACCCCGCGCACAGACCCCT
>JAUVVG010000087.1 GCA_030604735.1 Azoarcus sp. | reverse complement strand
GTGGTTCTACGCCGACGGACAGGCCTTCCGCCTGCCGGTCGCTCACTGCCCCTCGGTGGCCTGCACCAACAGCGCGCCGATTGCGTGGGGAAGCACCCAGCCGGGGGATCAGGCGGTGTTGGCGGCCTTCGAGGCTGCGGTAGGTCGTCAAACCAAGGAAGACCTCGCCGTGCTGGCCACGGTGGCCACCGCCGCGTCCCCGATCGGTTTGAGCCGCCTGACGGTCAGCGGCCTCGTGAGCACGCGCGGCGCAGTGGCCTTCGGTGTCGGCGCGGGGTTCCAGAGTGCGGGTGATTACTACAGAACCGGCGAAGTTGACCTGTACAGGTCGGCGCTGACCGGCACCACCGCGTGGATCGCCGCCCCCCTGTTTGGCGCCTCGCTGGTGAACAACAGCCTCCTTGGGGGCATGCTGCTCGGGGGAAATGCGATGGCGCACAATGCGGTGTTCGGGGCGAATGAGAGTGTGGCGGTGAATTACGCACTGGGCGTAGCTGCGTCCGCTGCGGGCACGATCTTTGGACACTTATCCGCTGAAGGCACTAGTCTCGCAGTATCCCAGCTAATCCGGACCACCTCGCCAAACCCGACCATAGCGGCAATTCTTCAGGCACCGCCAAGACCGCATTCCTTCACTAATCTGCCCACTCAGGTTGGTACAACCTTGGAGACTGGGATCAGCAACATTCCGTCGTTTCTCGATACCACGAGATCTCACGGAGAAAACCCGTGAAAACGCGGCTAAGTTGGGACCTGACTCAAAGCCCTTTTGCGCCCGGACAGATCTGTGATCTTCGAACCTATGGGGGTGTCTTTCGGGCCTGCCTTCTTCTATTACCGTTCCTTCTGGTCGGTTGGTACATAGATGACCTCTTTCTCTGGATTGGTCATCTCGACGAGATAGATCCTCGCCAGCAGGCATGGCACCGCCTTATCTTCAGCTTTCTGGCGGTGGGGAGCTTTGGCGGCGCCCTATTGTGCGTCATCGGCATCGCTATCCAACGCCGCCGCGCCGCCAAGAGCACCAAGGGCCAGTGGTACGACGACCCGGCCCTAACCCGTGAGGCATTGCACGGAAAGCCAGACGAGCCGGTCGACCACAAGGCAGGCGCAATTGGAGCATCTGATCGCGCACGGCGCGAGGAGAAGTCTTCGTGAGCGCGCCGGCTGAGATTGTCGGGAGCGCGGACGAGCTCCGCCTGCAAAAGGCCTTGAGCGCGATCCGCAGTGCGTGGATCGCCGGTTTGGTGAATGTGGCGTTAACCGCGTCCATGCTCGGCTACTGGCTACTGCGCAACCCCACGGACTGGTTTCACCTCTTGTTGCTGATCGATTTTGCGATCATCCTCGGTTTGTGCTTTGGCGTGTACCGCAAGAGTCGTGTTGCCGCGGTGCTGTTGCTACTGTTCTTCGTGGCCGGCAAGGCTCAACAGTTTCTCGGCGGCGGCCCAATCAACGGATGGCCGGTGGCCCTGCTGTTTCTCTTCTTCTTCGCGCGCGGCGTAGTGGGCACTTTCGTGTATCACCGGCTCGTCGCGAAGGGGGTGCAGGTGCAAGCGTCGGTGACGTCGAGTCCCGATGGCGCGGCGCCAGTCCTGTCGCCCCCAACTAACACCGCATCCGGCGCGCGCTTGGGGGCGATGCTCGGCATGGGCTTGGGTGTGGGTGGTTTTCAGGTGGCGTATCCGTTCATGGCCGAGACCATGCCGTGGCTGGTGGGCAACACCGACCGAGCCTTGCTGGCAGCAGTATTCGCCGGCCTTAGCACCGGATTGGGCACTTGGATAGGTCGGGGCTTCGACCGCCAAGCACGCAATCAACACCCGGCAAGCACCGACAAAGCATCCAAGACCCGTTCGCCGAGTTCGCTTGTGGCCACCCCGCCAAGCGCTCTATCACCTGGACTCTCCGAGCCGACGGCCACGGTAATGCTCAGCACTACGGACTTCGCTCCTGCCAGTCGACCGATCGCCTCGCAGTCAGACCTTCACCAGAGCACAACCACGGCTGATTCTGCCGCCGCTGCGCTGGCAAAGACTTCACTGCTCGGAAGGAGAGGCGAAGCCATTTTCTTGGAGATGCCACGCAAGGGCGAATGAATACGGGGTTGCATGGCATTCTTGGGGCGGCCCAGGCCTCGTAGCACCACGATGCTGCAACTCTTGGCCCGATTCCAGGGCCCGTGCTGGCTCAAGGGCTCACGGTTATCGTAATTCTTTCGCTGATGATGGGCGGGTCGTGCGGGATGTGGTTGTGGTCGCCAACGAGCAGCTGCAGCGTGTGAGTGCCGGCCGGTAGCTCGAGCATGGTCTCCGTTTGCCCGCCGCCGAAGTGGCGGACCTGGTCTGTCGCTGGCAGCGGTGCATCCATCGGGGGGAATTCGCTCACGTTGACCAGAATGTGGTGATGGCCTGTGTTGGGCAGATCCGCCCCAGCCGGCGCCACCCCCAGGTTACGCAGGCCCATGACGACCCTCACCGGACCGCTGATCGTCGCGCCGTCAGCGGGTTCGATGAAGTAGACGCTCGCGTTTTCTGGTGCGGGCGTGCGAGGCACCTGGGCAAACGCGGAGGCCGACAAAAAGGCTGTTGCCAGGATCGCCGTGCCGGCCCTGACAAGAGAGGAGCGCGGTCTGTCAAACGTCTGCATGATTTGCCTCCGGTCTGGATTGACGTACGTGGACGCCACCTGCCGCACCTCTGTCTCCCGTCAGATTCTCCTGAGCAAGATCCGGTAGGGTCGCGCGCCATTACCCGACTTATTTGGTCGGCTATCTCAACCATAGTCAAGCGAAAGATCAGCGTCAACATTGAGTCAGCATTGCTGCCAGGCCATCTGCCCGCAAATTCAGCCAGCGGCAACGCGGCGGAGCCGCACCTTCACATTGCTCAAAGGCATGAGCGCGATCACACCACCACGATCAGGCTGATCCACCCGTCGCGCAGAATGTTCGAGATCACCGCCCCCAGACCGAAAACCGCTAGCGTCATAGCCTGAACTGACGCCGGACACGCTATGCTTTGAACCCTTTCACCAGGTTTCACGACACGAGACATGACTCACGATTCCAATGCTCCTCGCCGCTCAGCTGCAGAGCAGGCGCGGCTCGAGGCGGTGGTGCGGGATGTATTCGAGCATCGCATCACCTTCAACGAGTTGCTCGGCTTCAAGGTGACTTCGTTCGACCCCGAGGACACTCAGATCCAGTTCGCAATGCGCCCGGACCTGGTGGGGCACTACCACTACGGGCGGCTGCACGGTGGGGTGATCTCCAGCGCGCTCGATACCGTGGGCGGCCTGGTGGTTTTGCTCGGGATTGCCGAAAAATACAACGGTGAGAGCACCGATCAGGTGGCGCACCGCTTCGGGCGCATCGGCACGATCGACTTGCGGGTCGACTACCTGCACCAGGGCATTGGCGAAGTATTCACCGCCACCGGCCGCATGAGCCGCCTGGGCGGGCGGATCGCGTCAGTGCAGATGTCGCTGGAGAACGAAGACGGCGTGTTGATCGCTACCGGGAGTGCAGCCTACGTGGTGAGTTGATTCTCACCGGGGTTCGCGTTTGTCGATTCAAGGGCCTTCTGCCAGCGCCAGAGGGTGGCGCGGCTGACGCCGAGAAATTCCGCAGCACGAGCGCGATTGCCGTTCGCCCTGCGCAGCGCGGCCTCGATGCGGACCGACAGTCCGTCGGGATCATCGGGCGCACTGAGGCCGCCTTCCGGGAGGATTTCGGGGCAGTCTTGGGTGAGACCGTCGAGATCGATTTCGTTTTCGTTCTCAAACTGTAGGAGATAGACGGCGATACGCTCGGCGATGTTCTCCAGCTCACGCACATTGCCGGGCCAGGCATAGGCGAGCAGATGGGGCGCGAGGACCTCCAGTGCCGGTTCCGCGCGGAGCATGGATCCGAGACGGCGCAGGCCTCTCGTGACCATGCCATGCATCAGTGGCGGGATGTCGCTCTTTCGATCACGCAGGGGCGGGATCAAAAGACGCAAGGTATTGATCCGATAGTACAAGTCCTGCCGGAAACGCCGCTCGGCGATCATCTCCTGCAGAGGTTGATGTGTCGCAACGATGATGCGTACGTCTATGGGCACCGCGGCGGTACCGCCGAGCCGGGTGACCTCACGCTCCTGCAGGACGCGCAGCAGCCGCGTCTGCAGAGGCAGCGGCATGTCACCGATCTCGTCGAGGAACAGAGTGCCGCGATGAGCGGCCTCAAGCAAACCACGCTTGCCGCCGCGACGCGAACCGGTAAAGGCCCCTTCTTCGTATCCGAAGAGTTCGCTTTCCAGCAGTGACTCGGGAAAGACCGCGCAGTTCAGGGCCACGAAGGGCTCGCCCGAACGCGGGCTTTCCGCGTGGATCGCCTGCGCGAACAACTCCTTGCCTACGCCGCTTTCGCCGGTCAGCAACACAGTCAGATCGGTTCGCGCGAAACGTCGCGCGGTCTTGATCGCGCGGAGGAAAGCCGGACTCGAACCGTGAATGTCCTCGAATCGATAGCGTCCGCGCGTCTGGCGCGTGCGCTGGTGGATACGCAGACTGGTGTCGGCCTCCTGGATGAGCCGCGTGTCGTACAGGGTGATGGTCGCACCGACGGTCTCGCCATGCTCGCGGATGGGTGCGCGCGTCACTACCCAGTCGTGCGACATCAGGTTGCGCACCGTGGCGCGCTCTTCCTCGCCGGTCTCGAGCGTGCGCCGAAGCGACAGCTCCGGCACCAGGGCGTCGAGCGAGGTTCCGACCAGCGCCTCACGCTCCCGGCCAAGCGCCTTCTGCATAGGCGGGTTGACAGCAATGATCCGGTGATCGCGATCAACCGCCAGCATGGCGTCCTGCAGCGTTCGAAGCACGCCGTTGAGCTGCTCGTACCGCCCTGCCTCCAACCGCGCAGCCCGTGCCAGGTCGATCGCATGCTCGATACCGCGTCGCACGCTGTCCAGCGAATACACCAGCAATCCTTGCAGCCCGTTCTGTTCCGCCAGTTCGACCACCAGACTCGAGCCGATGATGACTTCGAAACCGTCACGCCGAAGCGCATCGAAGTGGCGCTGTGCATCCTCTGCTCCGCGATAGGCGTACTGCGCCACCTCCATGCGAAGCAGCCCCTTCACTGCATCCAGCCGCGGATCGATCTGCCCATAGGTCACGATGCCCACACGGTCGGTCATCCGGCGCGCCCGAATCATCGCCTCGAGCACATCGAAACCTTCGACCTCGATGGTCGCAACTGGCGCATCGAGCCTCTGGCGCAGGATGCTTGCATTGGCGCCGGCGCTCAGAAAAGCATCTACCTCGCCTTGGGCAATACGCTTGCTAGCAATCGCGACCGCGTCGTCGAAAGCCCCCTCGGCCACTTCGACCCTCGCACGGTCGACGTAGTCAGCCAGCACCGGCCGTACAAGACGGGTCAGTTGCCGATACCCGAGAAAGCACACCCGGGGCAGCCCGTCCGCGCGCCGCATGGTCGTCGCTTGATCGCTCACCGTTTCACCGAACACCTTGGACGTTGCACAATCGTATCATGCAACCCCATAAGCAGAGATCAAACTCCTCGGACGCTGGCGACAGTGGGAATTCCGAACTACTCATGCGCTGGCACGATACCTGCTGAGTCCAGGGCGGCAGCACCGCAGGCTCGAAGCAAGACACCCGGCGCGCATGCGCCGCTCACAAGAACGATATTCGGAGACAAGTCATGACTCGCTGGAAGAACAGGAGCACCTCGTTTTTCGCCAAGACGATTCGCGGGCTCGCAGCAGCCGCGCTGATCGCAGTCGGTTCCGCGACCCTCCCGAACGCCACCCCCGCCGCTCATGCCGTGGAGGTTACCGTGACCCACTGGGGCGTACTTATGTATGGCGCCCCCTACGCGGTCGCCATCGAAAAGGGGTTCTACCGGGACGCCGGCATAGACGTGACCGGCGTGCTCACCTCCAAAGGGGGCGGCACAACGATGCGCAACGTGATGGCGGCCGGCATGCCCTACGGCGAAGTGTCGCTCGCGGCTGTAGTCGCAGCCATCAATCAGGGCATCGACCTCAAGATCGTCCACACCGGCGTGCAGACCGTGGGCGAGATCCTGTGGGTCACGATGCCGGATTCCCCGGTCCGGACCGCCGCCGACCTCAACGGTCAAAAGGTTGCCTTCACCAGCCCGAAGTCGGTCACCGACATGCTGCTCACCATGGTCACCGACAAGCACGGCGTGAGCGTCGACGCGGTCGCAGCCGGTGGTATCGGAGCCGGCCTGACCATGGTCGAGCAGGGCGCGGTGGTCGCCGCGCCGGTCATGGACCCGGTATGGGCGCGCTTCCAGGACCGCTTCCGCCCGGTGTTCATGGTGCAGGACGAGCTTCCGCAGATGACGCAGACGGTCGGCGTCACGACGGCCGAGTTCGCGCGCTCCAATCCGGACACCCTGCGCGCGCTGATCGCCGCCCGCAAGCGCGGTGTCGCCTTCGTCTACGAGAACCCGGAAGAAACCGCCGACATCGTGGCCAAGCACTATGAGATGGACCGCGATCTTGCCCTGCGCGCGATCAACAACCTGATCGAACTCAGCTACTGGGGCAGCGGCGAGTTCAATCTCGAAGCCATGGACAACATGATTGGCGGTCTTCGGATCATCGGCGAGGTCGAAGGCACGGTCGACTGGAACCGCTTCGTCGATGCGTCCTTCCTCGACTGAAACCCATCTGGCGGAGACACGAGATGAGCGGATCGGTCGTCGATATGGCAGCCGCCCAGCGCGGCCGCGGCTTTGCCCGCGAGCCGAAGCCGGGTGGTGACATGGCCGAAGTGCATGCCGAGCTGACCGGCGTGAAGCGGGTCTACCCGGGCGCCGACGGGGGCAGCGTACATGCCCTCGGTCCAGTGGATCTCAAGCTCGCGCGCGGGGAGTTCTACTCCGTCGTCGGCCCTTCGGGTTGCGGCAAGTCGACACTGCTCGACGTGCTCGCCGGCCTGTCGGCACCGACCGAGGGCAGCATCCTCTTCGAAGGGCGCGAGGTGGCGGGCAGGGTTCCGCCCGGCATCGGCGTGGTGTTTCAGGAGGATGCCTCCTTCCCGTGGCTGACCGTACAGGACAATATCGCTTTCGGCCTTCGACGGGCAGGGACCGATGCCGCCGAGGTGGACCGGCGGGTGTCGTACGCAATCGGCTTCATGGGGCTCAAGGATTTCCGCAAGGCCTACCCCGCGCAGCTTTCCGGCGGCATGCGACAGCGGGTGTGCATCGCCCGCACGCTGGTGATGCAGCCGCGGCTCATCCTGCTCGACGAACCCTTCGGCGCGCTGGACGCCCAGACCCGCCTGCTGATGGGCGACGAACTGCTCAAGCTGTGGCGTGAGACCGGCGCCACGGTGATGCTCATCACCCATGCGCTGGACGAAGCCGCGATGCTCTCCGACCGCATCGGTGTGATGTCCGCCCGGCCTGGCAGGCTGATCGCCGACATCCGCACCGAATGGCCGCGCGAGCGCGACTCGCGGATCGCCGCCGAGGAATCCTTCGGCGCGATCACCAGCCGGCTGTGGGGCCTGCTGCGGGACGAAACCGTGAAAGCCGCCGGCATGAGCGGGAGTAGCCGATGAAGCGGGCGACCTGGATACGCACGCTGGTGGTGATCGGCTTCGTGCTTCTGCTCGAGGGCTTGTGTCGCTGGGGCGTGATCGGGCGTATGACGATGATCCCTCCCAGCGAGATGGCGGACCAGCTCTGGAAACTGCTGCAATCCGGACGTTACAACGGCCACATTCTCGAAACGCTCGGCAACGTCGCGGTGGCTTTCGTAAGCGCCGTGGTCGGGGGGTTCGTCATTGGCTCCATCCTGCATTCGCTGCCCCGGGCGCGCCGCGCCATCGACCCCTTTCTCGCTACCTACTACGCCATTCCGTTCTTCGCTTTCTACCCGCTGCTGGTGGTCATCTTCGGACTCAACGCCGCACCGATCATCCTCATCGGTTTCCTGTTCGGCGTCGTCGCAATGATCATCAACACCATGAACGGCCTGGACCGCATCCCCCGGGTGCTGATCAAGACGGCGCGGGTCAACGGCCTCGGCCCCCTGCGCACCGCGTGGCTGATCAAGCTGCCCAGCGCCGCGCCGCAGCTCTTCACCGGCATCAAGCTCGCGATCGCCTACTCCTTCATCGGCGTCATCGCGGCCGAATTCATCATGTCCACGTCGGGCCTGGGCTATTCCATCGCCTACGCCTTCAACAACTTCGACAACCGCACCATGTACGCCCTGATGCTGTTCATCATCACCCTGGTGACCATCGTCAATGCCTTCTTCCACGTGTGGGAGCGCCGCATCATGGCGCGCAGGGGGCAGTGATGAGACAGTTCTTCGACAGCCTCGTCTTCGCCGCGGTACTGGTCGCCATCTGGCAGGGCCTGCACTGGTTCGCCGGCGACATCGCGATCGCCTCGCCCGAGGTCACCGCCGAGCGTGCGATGGTCCTGCTGGGCAGCCCGTCATTCTGGGTGCACTTCCGCGAAACCTTCTCCGCGCTGGGCTACGCCCTGGCCATCGCCGTACTCGGCGGCATGACCATCGGCCTCGTGCTCGGCCTGCACCGGCTCTCAGGCGAGGTGGCCGAGCCGATTCTGGTGTCGCTCTACTCCCTGCCCAAGATCACGCTCTACCCGCTGATCCTCCTGATCTTCGGCCTCGGGATGTCGGCCAAGGTCGCCTTTGGCGCCATCCACGGCATCATCCCGGTCGCGATCTTCACCATGGGCGCGGTCAAGACCATCGCCCCGGTCTATTTCAAGACCGCCCGCGTACTTCAGCTTTCGCGCCGGCAGTTGGTCGCCACCGTGGTCATCCCCGCCGCGATTCCCGAGCTGGTGTCCGGCCTCAGGGTCGGCTTCTCGCTGACGCTGCTCGGCGTGCTCATCGGCGAGATGTTCGCCTCGCAGCGCGGCCTCGGTTTCCTGGTAATGAACG
>JAUVVG010000023.1 GCA_030604735.1 Azoarcus sp. | reverse complement strand
TGCTGGGCTGGAAGGAATACGAGATGGAGGTCGTGCGCGATCGCGCCGACAACTGCATCATCGTGTGTTCGATCGAAAACCTCGACCCGATGGGCGTGCACACGGGCGACTCGATCACGGTCGCGCCGGCACAGACCCTGACCGACAAGGAATACCAGATCCTGCGTAACGCCTCGATCGCGGTGCTGCGCGAGATCGGCGTCGATACCGGTGGCTCCAACGTGCAGTTCGCGATCAATCCGGATGACGGTCGGATGATCGTGATCGAGATGAATCCGCGGGTATCGCGTTCGTCGGCGCTGGCCTCCAAGGCGACCGGTTTCCCGATCGCCAAGGTCGCGGCCAAGCTCGCGGTCGGCTTCACGCTCGACGAGTTGAAGAATGACATCACCGGCGGTGCCACGCCGGCCTCGTTCGAACCATCGATCGACTACGTCGTCACCAAGATCCCTCGTTTCGCCTTCGAGAAATTCCCGCAGGCCAACGACCGCCTGACCACCCAGATGAAGTCGGTGGGCGAGGTCATGGCCATGGGCCGCAGCTTCCAGGAGTCGCTGCAGAAGGCCTTGCGTGGGCTGGAGGTCGGCGCCTACGGGTTGGATGAGGTCGAGACCGACCGTGAGGACCTGGAGCACGAACTGGCGAACCCGGGCGCGCAGCGGATCTGGTATGTCGGTCAGGCTTTCCGCGAGGGCTATACCCTTGATGAGGTCTTCAACCTCACCAAGATCGATCCCTGGTTCCTGGCTCAGATCGAGGACATCGTGCTGTCCGAGAAGGGCCTGGCCGGGCGCTCGTTGAAAGCGATCAAGGCCGACGAGCTGCGCGGCCTCAAGCGCAAGGGCTTCTCCGACCGTCGTCTGGCCAAGCTGGTCGGCGTGGACGAGACCGCGGTGCGCTTGCATCGCCATGCGCTTGGTGTGCGTCCGGTGTTCAAGCGGGTCGATACCTGCGCGGCGGAGTTCGCGACCTCGACCGCTTACCTGTATTCCTCATACGAGGAAGAGTGCGAAGCCCAGCCGACCGACAAGAAGAAGATCATGGTGCTGGGCGGCGGGCCGAACCGGATCGGGCAGGGCATCGAGTTCGATTACTGCTGTGTGCATGCGGCGTTGGCGCTGCGCGAGGACGGGTACGAGACCATCATGGTCAATTGCAACCCGGAAACCGTCTCAACCGATTACGACACCTCGGATCGCCTGTATTTCGAGCCGATCACGCTGGAGGACATCCTCGAGATCGTCCATATCGAGAAGCCTGTCGGCGTGATCGTGCAGTTCGGCGGCCAGACTCCGCTCAAGCGGGCCCGTGCGCTGGAAGCCAACGGCGTGCCTATCATCGGAACCAGCCCGGACATGATCGACGCCGCCGAAGATCGCGAGCGTTTCCAGAAGCTGCTGAACGACCTCGGTCTAAAGCAGCCGCCCAACCGCACCGCGCGTACCCCGGACGAAGCGGTGCGTCTGGCGGCCGAGATCGGCTACCCGCTGGTGGTGCGTCCGAGCTATGTGCTGGGCGGCCGCGCGATGGAAATCGTGCACGAACAGCGTGACCTCGAGCGCTATATGCGCGAGGCGGTCAAGGTGTCGAACGAGTCGCCGGTGCTGCTAGACCGCTTCCTCAATGACGCCACCGAAGTCGACGTCGATGCGCTGTCCGATGGGGAGCAGGTCATCATCGGCGGCATCATGGAGCATATCGAGCAGGCCGGCGTGCACTCGGGAGATTCGGCTTGCTCGCTGCCGCCCTACACGCTGTCGGCCGCGTTGCAGGACGAGTTGCGTCGTCAGACCGAGGCCATGGCGCGTGCGCTCGATGTGGTCGGCCTGATGAATGTGCAGTTCGCGATCCAGGGCGAGGGCGACGATGCGGTCGTCTATGTGCTGGAAGTGAATCCGCGCGCATCGCGCACCGTGCCCTTCGTCTCCAAGGCCTGCAGCCTGCCTCTTGCCAAGATCGCGGCACGCTGCATGGCGGGCCAGAAGCTGGTCGATCAAGGTGTTCAAGCCGAGATCGTGCCGGCCTACTATTCGGTCAAGGAGGCGGTGTTCCCCTTCGTCAAGTTCCCCGGGGTCGACACCATTCTCGGACCCGAGATGAAGTCGACCGGCGAGGTGATGGGGGTCGGTCGCAGTTTTGCAGAAGCCTTCGTCAAGTCGCAGATCGCGGCCGGGGTGAAGCTGCCGACCAAGGGAACCGCCTTCATCAGCGTCAAGCCGACCGACCGGCCGGCAGCGGTCGAGGTCGCGCACGCGCTGAACGAACTCGGATTCTCGCTGGTCGCGACCCGCGGTACCGCGAGCGCGATCGAAGTGGCCGGCATCCCGGTGCGCATCGTGAACAAGGTCAATGAAGGCCGTCCGCACGTGGTCGACCTGATCAAGAACGGCGAAGTCTGCCTGGTGATCAATACGGTCGAGGAAAAGCGTCAGGCGATCATGGATTCGCGCTCGATCCGCACCAGCGCGCTCGCGGCGAAACTCACCGTCTACACCACCATCGAGGGCGCGCGCGCGGCCTGCATGGGCATGCGCCATCTCGAAGGTCTCGAAGTCTATAGCCTGCAGTCGCTGCACGCTGAATTGAATCAGGCATCATGAACAAGACCCCACTCACGGTTAATGGCGCGGAGGCGCTGAAAAACGAACTGCATCGTCTCAAGACGGTCGAGCGGCCGGCGGTAATCGCCGCGATCGCCGAGGCACGTTCGCATGGCGATCTTTCCGAGAACGCCGAGTACGATGCGGCCAAGGAGCGCCAGGGCTTTCTCGAAGGGCGGATCAAGGAGCTCGAAGCCAAGCTGTCGAATGCGCAGATCATCGACCCCAAGCTCCTCGACGCCGATGGCCGCTGCGTGTTTGGTGCCACTGTCGAGCTCGAAGACCTCGACAGCGGTGACAGCGTGACCTACCAGATCGTGGGCGAGGATGAGGCGGACGTGAAGGCCGGCAAGATCTCGGTCAGTTCCCCGATCGCGCGGGCGCTGATCGGCAAGTACGCCGGCGACATCGCCGAGGTGAGGGCTCCCGGCGGCGTGCGTGAATATGAAGTCGTAGACGTCCAATACATCTGATGGTCACGGCGGCGCGACCGGGTTTTCGTTGCGCCGCCGTCATGCAGGACCGGATTCAGCCGCGTCCGCGGTTCGCGCCGGGCTTGCCCGCTGCCGAGCGCGACGGGGCACGACTGGCCTGACGCCGTTTGGTCGCAGCGGTCTGGGCAAGGGCGGCGCGCCGGGCCGTGGCCGAGAATGCGCGCGCCGATTTGGCTTTCGACGCCCGTTTTTCCACCATCGATTTTTCGGATTTTCCGGCGCCGGCGGACGCGTCCTCTTCACGACGCAGTCGCCAGATCACCAGAATCGTGCCGATGTGTTGCACCGGCTGGGCTTGGACCGCTGCGCAGACCTGCTTGAGCAGTTCCTCGCGTTGATCGCGTTCCGCACCGTGCACCTTGATCTTGATGAGTTCGTGGGCTTGCAGCGAACGTTCGATTTCGGCGAGCACTGCGGGGGTCAGGCCATTGTCGGCGATACTGACGACCGGGTTCAGGTGGTGGGCACTCGCGCGCAGCGCGCGGCGTTGTGCCGGTGTAAGCTCAGACATTGATTTTTCTCAACCTTTCGGGGAACGGATTCTACTCCGATGAAGCGTACCAGAACCAGCAAAGCTTGGATGATGGAGCATGTCAACGATGCCTATGTGCAACGCGCGAAGGCGGAGGGCTATCGTTCCCGGGCCGCGTACAAGCTCACTGAGATCGACGACAAGGATCATTTGCTCCGCCCGGGCATGACCGTGGTCGATCTTGGCGCCGCACCCGGCTCGTGGTGCCAGGTCGCGGTCAAGCGTTGTGGCGCGAAGGGGCGGGTGTTCGCACTCGACCTGCTGCCGGTCGAGCCCATCCCCGGCATGGAGTTCATCCAGGGGGATTTCCTAGAAGACGCGGTGCTCGAGACACTGGAGGCGCGCTTGGCCGGCAGCCGGGTGGACGTGGTTTTGTCCGACATGGCCCCGAACATGTCCGGCATCGAGCTGGTCGATCAGGCCAAGTCGGTGCATCTGGCCGAACTGGCGCTGGACTTTGCCGTGCGTCACCTCAGGCCGGGTGGCAGCTTCCTGGTCAAAGTGTTCCAGGGGCCGGGTTTCATGGAGTTTCGCGCCGAGGCGGCGAAGCAATTCCGGTCGCTGCAGGTGCGTAAGCCCAAGGCTTCGCGCGATCGCAGCCCCGAAGTCTATCTCCTCGGATTGGAGCGCAAGGCGTGATGCAAGCGGAAACTGGCAAAGTGACCATCGTGGACATCGATCTGGTGTCCGATTTCGTCTGCCCATGGTGTTTTCTCGGCAAGACCCGGCTGGACAAGGCGATCGCCGACTTCACAGCCGCTCGTCCCGGCGTTCGGGTACGCTTGAACTGGTTGCCATTCTTCCTGAATCCGGGCACATCTGCGGCCGGGGAGCCCTACCGGCCCTTTCTCGAGCGCAAGTTCGGTGGCCGCAAGGCGGTCGATGCGATGCTCGGGCGGGTGTCCGAGGCTGCTGCCGAGGATGGGCTAGCCCTCGCGTTCGAGCGGATCTCGGTCCGGCCGAACACGTTGAATGCCCATCGCCTGATGTACAGGGCGCAGTCCTTGGGTTACCGCCAGGACCAGGTCGGGAAACTCGCCGGCGCCTTGTTCGAGAACTATTTCCAGCTCGGTCGCGATATCGGCGATCCGGAGGTGCTCGCCGACCTCGCGCAGGCTGTGGGTGACAAGCGCGACGCAGTGCTCGAATATCTCGCCAGCGATCGCGATATCGCAGCGGTCAGGCGCATGGCGGCGGCGGTGACCGAGCAGGGGGTGAGCGGCGTGCCGTTCTTCATCCTGAACCGCAAGCTCGCGATTTCCGGTGCACAATCGGCAGCGGTGCTCGGTGCCGGCTTGTTGCAGGCGAGCGAACCCGGCTGATCGAGTCGCGACACCGGTCTCGACTTCGAACTTGGTGCCGACTTCGAGGCTGACTCCGCCTTCGACTCGGAACTGGGTTGAATCAAATCGGGCGGGTGAAGGCTTCGCTATCATGCCTGTCCGAGACGAATTGGAGAGTGCGAGATGTCCGATTTGCGTGGCCTGGATTTGCCGCTTCGCCTGAAGAAGATTCTCGTGCGGCTGGAAAGCGGTCTGGTCGAGCGTCGTCGCGAGGTCAGACTCGCCTTGCTCGCCGCACTGGCCGGCGAGCATACGCTGTTGATCGGCCCGCCCGGCACGGCCAAGAGCGAGCTCGCGCGGCGTCTTCACCTCGCCTTTGTCGGTGCGGCCTATTTCGAACGCCTGCTGACCCGCTTTTCGGTGCCGGAAGAGCTGTTCGGGCCCTTGTCGATTTCCGCGCTGGAGCAGGACCGTTACGAGCGGCACACCGCCGGCTTTCTGCCCGAAGCCTCTATCGCGTTCATCGACGAGGTCTTCAAGGCGAATAGCGCGATCCTCAATGCCTTGCTGACCCTGCTCAACGAGCGCGAGTTCGACAACGGTACCGGGCGCATGAAGTGTCCTCTGATCAGCGTCATCGGCGCCACCAACACGGTTCCCGAGGATGAAGTGGCCGAGGCCTTCTTCGACCGTTTCCTGTTGCGCCTGCCGGTCGTGCCGGTCAGTGAGGCCGGGTTCTTGGCACTGGTGACCCAGGCAGCGGCCAGTGTCCCCGATCGTGTCGAGCAGGCCCTGAGCCCCGCGGAACTTGGCGAGATCGATGCGGCCGCGCGCTCGGTGCAGGTAACCGATGAGGTGCTCGGTGTACTGTCCGAGTTGCGGGCGGTGCTTGGCCGCCAAGGGCGCTATGTGTCCGACCGGCGCTGGGTGAAGGCGGTTCACCTGTTGCGCACGGCGGCGGCATCGGAGGGCCGCCCGGCGCTGGAGAGCTGGGACCTGTGGTTGTTGCCGTTTTGCCTGGGCGCGGATGCGGAAGGCCAGGGGGTGCTTGCCCAGTGGATCGCTGAACGGCTAGGTGTCGGCGTATCGGTGTCGCCGGCCCGGCTGACCCGGGTGGTCGAGGCCTTCGAGGCCCAACTGAGTGTCGAGCAGGAGGCGAGCGACCTCGATTACGACGATGCCGGCCGCCTGAGATTCTCGCCGACCGGCCTCGCCGAGGAAGTCGGGGATGCCAAGGGCGGCGCCCAGGCGCTGCGCATGAGTCATTCGCGAAAACGTCGCTACGGGCCTCGCCATATCGCAGCCCGAATCGACCAGATCGATGCGGCCCGGCAGCGGATCGCAGTCTATGCGGACGAGGTCGGGCTGCGCCGGGCCGCATTCGCTCGATATCTTGCAGCCAGCGTGTGGATCGATGCCGACTTTGCGGCAGAAGTCGAAAGGCATCTGGAAGCGACCGATAGGGCAGTGGCGATGCTGGCCGCGCGTCTCGTGCGGGTGCGCGACGGCTTCTCCGCGTTGCCGCGCCTGCCGTCCGGCGAGGGGGCGGCGCCCGAACCGGTCGACCATGATTCGATATGAGTCGGACCGAGATGGAGAAGTCTCCACCCAGGCCGCCGTCGCTGATCTTTCAGGCGCTCGAGGCGCGGCTGTCCGCGCTGGACCTCCTGCCGCGCGGGTTCTGGCTGTCCGGCATCACGCATTCACGCGGGCGGCTGGACGGCCGGTTGGAGGCCTTGTCGATCTGGCGTGAGGCCCTGCTGCACGGACGACTCCCCGTGGAGGCGCCGACTGACGGCCTTGGAGCGAATGACTTGGTTGCTGGCCGGATCCGGCACGCGACCTCAGACGCAAAGGCAAACGCGACTGACGACGCAACCCCAACCGGAATCGCAAACGCGACCCCAAGTGCTAGCCCCGGTGCGTGCCCGGGCGCCGCGTCCAAGGGGTCGATCGACTGGCCCGACCCGGGAATCGTCGGCCCATTGCGCGAGCGCATCGCGCGTCTCGGCCTGCCGGCCTATGCCGCGGATCGCGATGCAGTGGCCGATACCATCGTGCAAAGCCTGTTGTTCCACCTCGACCTGATCGTCGATTACATCGACCGCGGCGATGCCGAACAGGTGGCGATCGCGCGCGCCCTCGATGCCTTCGAGGCGGACTGGCAGGTGCGTTGCGGCGACATCGATGCCCTGATCGAGATCTTTGGCGACCCGGGCGACTTGTTGAAAAATTGCCGCTGGGACATGTTGCGTGGGCTGTTGCGCAGCGAGAACTGGCAGGCGGTGGTGCAGGCGCGGGCATCGATCGCGGCACTGCCCGAACTCGCTGCCCTGATCCGTCGCCTAGGCCGGGCCGAGGTCGTCGATGACCCGGCCTCCGAACCTGTCTCGGATCGCTCGGTCAGCGTGCCCGGCTCGGCGCCACAAGCCATCCTGAAAACGATCACGGTGCCGGAGCTGCCGGGTGAAACCCGTGGCGTGCGTCGCTCGGGTCGGGTTGCGCGCATGCTGCCCAGCGAGTCGATGATGTTTCTGCATCCGCGCTTGCGGCTGGTCTGGCATGCCCGTCATGCCGAGCGGGCCTTGCTGACCTACGAGGACGACGATAGGTTGAGCGAGGTTCGCCATGTCGAGGCCCCTGTCCTGCTGCCCGGCACACGTCCGGCGCCCCGGCGCGAGATGGGGCCGATGCTGGTGTGCGTCGATACCAGCGCGTCCATGCGTGGCGGGGCCGAACGGGTCGCCAAAGCGATCGTGCTCGAAGCGGCAAGGGTGGCCCATAGCCAGCGGCGGTCCTGCCATGTGTTCGCCTTCGGTGGGCCGGACGAGATCGTCGAGCTCGACCTGTCGATGGACGAGGGGGGGCTGCTGCAGTTGTCCCGCTTCCTCGGGCAGGGCTTCCAGGGGGGGACCGACATCACCGGCCCGCTGGAGCGCGTGCTCGACCGGCTAGAGGATAGCGGCTGGCGTCTCGCTGACCTGCTGATTGCATCCGACGGCGAATTCGGCGCGACGCCCGCGCTCGCCGAGCGTCTCCATCGGGCTCGCGCAGACACTGGTCTGCGGGTGCAGGCGGTGCTGATCGGAGATCGCGAAACCATCGGACTGCTCGAGATCAGCGACGACATTTTCTGGGTCCGCGACTGGCGACGATTCGGCGGTTCGGCCGGTGACTCGCCGGTGCATGCGAGTAGCTTGACCGCGAGCTATTTTCCGGGCGCCTTGCGCACCGCCGGGAACAGGGAGGCAACCGTGTCCGGTGCCGAGGTGTCGCGGGCGATGCGGGTCAGCGGTCGGGCGCGGATAACCGACCGGGATCGATGAGACGCTATGCTTTCGCCTGCGTTTACGCCCATGGATTCGTGTGAGGCCCGTCCCGTGCCGGCGGCGGAGCGTGTCCGTGCGATCGGGCAAGGAGGCCTCCCATGATGATATTCCCTGATCGCAAGCGCCGCGAAGCGCGCCCGCGGGTTCGACAAGATGCCGTGATGGAGTGTGTGCGATGAAGATGGCCGACGACCTGCTTGCCTTGCTGGATTGCGCCGCGGCCAGGCTGACGCTGCCCAGGGTGGCGGCTTTGCACTTGCCGCATCCCGATCTGGCCGGCGGCAAGGAGGGGGAATTCTGCGCGCTGGAACTCGAGGGTGGCGCGATCGGCCTGTCCTATGTGTTGCTGGACGACACCCTGGCTCGCCTGGTCGAGGGGAGGGACGGCCACCCGCTGGCCGGCAGTGATGCCCTGTCGGTGGCGCGCTGGTATCGCGACGACGATGGCGTGAAGCGGACCATCGGTTTTGCCACGATCAATGCGCTGACACGCTGGCTGTTCGATCGGGCCGGTTTCGTGCCCGGCCCGAGTGCGGACTCGATCGGCGGGCTGGCACCGGCCGCTGGCGAGCATGTCGGCATGGTCGGCTTCTTCACTCCACTGATTCCCAAGGTGGTCGCCTCGGGTGCGAAGCTGACCGTGCTGGAACTCAAGGCCGAGCTCGCCGGCGCACATCCGGGTTTCGATGTCACCTTGGATCCGGCGGATCTGGCGCATTGTGACAAGGTCTTGTCCACCAGCACGGTGCTGCTCAACGACACCCTCGATCGCGTGCTGGACGCCTGTCGAAGCGCGCGGCGTGTCGCACTGATCGGGCCGAGTGCGGGGTGCCTGCCCGATCCGCTCTTCGCCCGCGGGGTGAGTTTCGTCGGGGGGAGCTGGATCACCGACTCGCCGGGGTTCGTCAAGGCGCTGGTCAGTGGCGAGTCGTGGGGGAAGCACGCACGCAAGTTCGGCCTCGCGGCCGAGGATTACCCGGGTTTCGACGCCTTGCTGCGGCGTGCCTGTGCCTGAGCGTGCAGTCCGCCAAGGGTCGGGGCGTGATCATCGTCCGCACCAAGTGGAACGCCCCGCATCGGCGCGTGTCTGAGTTCATATCTCGTGCTTCACTCCTGGGTACAGGCTGTCCCCGAATCGGGCTTTGGCTTGAAAGTCGCCGTGGCGACTCACTAAGCTTCTCTCGCCCGCTTGCGGGGCGAAGGCGGGGTTTCGCAAAGCCTGCTTTGCGCTGCTGAAGCCGGGCCGGTGTGCAAACCGGCCCGTGGGGCGCGAAGCGGGGGGTCGTGTGAGGGAAACGGTCAGGGTGGCTTTCATGAACTGGGGAGGACCGGTTTCATGACCTTTAGAACCGGGTGATCGTCTCGTTGAGACGTTGCGCTGCTGCCCTTGCAGACCCTGGCATCGATTGTTTCACTTGATCGTGCTCATTGGTTTGCTCGGGGGAACGTTCGCTAATAGAATGGGTCTGGTTTTTGCTGCCCCTGAAGGGCTTACAAGGAAGAGACGTTGAATAATCTGTTCAAGAATCTTGCGATCTGGATGGTGATCGGCGTTGTGCTGATGACTGTGTTCAATCAGTTCAATACCCGTCAGGTCGCGCCCAACACCATGGAGTATTCCCAGTTCATGGACGAGGCGCGGGCTGGGCGCATTTCCAAGGCCGTGATCGACGGTCGCCTGGTCAAGGCGACCACGCTCGAAGGTCGTCAGGTGACCGTCTATACCCCGGGTGTCCAGGATATCTGGATGGTGTCGGATCTGTTGCGTGCAGGCGTGGCGGTGACCGCATCCAAGCCGGATGAAGACCAGTCCTTCCTGATGAGCATCTTCGTGTCGTGGTTCCCGATGCTGTTGCTGATCGGCGTGTGGATCTTCTTCATGCGCCAGATGCAAGGTGGTGGGCGTGGTGGTGCGTTTTCATTCGGCAAGTCCAAGGCGCGCATGCTCGACGAATCCGCGAATTCGATCACCTTTGCCGACGTGGCCGGCTGCGACGAAGCCAAGGAAGAAGTCTCGGAGCTGGTCGATTTCCTGCGTGACCCGTCCAAGTTCCAGAAGCTGGGCGGCCACATCCCCAAAGGCGTGCTGATGGTCGGTTCGCCCGGTACCGGCAAGACGCTGCTCGCCAAGGCGATCGCAGGCGAGGCCAAGGTGCCGTTCTTCTCGATTTCCGGTTCGGATTTCGTCGAGATGTTCGTCGGTGTCGGCGCGGCGCGGGTGCGCGACATGTTCGAACAGGCCAAGAAGCATGCGCCCTGCATCATCTTCATCGACGAGATCGACGCGGTCGGTCGTCAGCGCGGCGCAGGCATGGGCGGGGGCAACGACGAGCGCGAGCAGACCCTGAACCAGTTGCTGGTCGAGATGGACGGTTTCGAGGGTCAGACCGGGGTGATCGTGATCGCCGCGACCAACCGTCCGGACGTGCTCGACCCGGCGCTGCTGCGCCCTGGCCGTTTCGACCGCCAGGTGGTCGTGCCGCTGCCGGACATCCGCGGCCGTGAGCAGATCCTGAAGGTCCACATGCGCAAGGTGCCGATCGCGCCGGACGTCGAGCCGGTCGTGCTGGCACGGGGTACGCCGGGTTTCTCGGGCGCAGATCTGGCCAACCTGGTCAACGAGGCCGCCTTGTTCGCCGCGCGCAGTGCCAAGCGCCTGGTCGACATGGAAGACTTCGAGCGGGCCAAGGACAAGATCATGATGGGCTCGGAGCGCCGGTCCATGGTCATGCCCGAGGAAGAGCGCAAGAACACGGCTTACCACGAGTCGGGCCACGTGCTGGTAGCCAAGCTGCTGGACAAGACCGATCCGGTGCACAAGGTCACCATCATCCCGCGCGGTCGTGCGCTAGGCGTGACGATGCAGTTGCCGGAAACCGATCGCTACAGCCAGGATCGCGAACGCTTGCTGCAGACCATCGCGGTGCTGTTCGGTGGCCGGATCTGTGAAGAGATCTTCATGAATCAGATGACCACCGGCGCATCGAACGACTTCGCCCGGGCGACCGACCTTGCACGGCGCATGGTCACCCAGTGGGGCATGTCGGACAACCTGGGTCCGATGGTCTACGGCGAGGAGGAAGGCGAGATCTTCCTGGGACGTCAGGTCACCACCCACCGCAACGTGTCCGAGTCGACGATGCAGAAGGTCGATGCCGAGATTCGCCGCATCATCGATCAGCAGTACGCGCTCGCGCGCCGTCTGATCGAAGAGAACAAGGACAAGATCGAGGCAATGACCCAGGCCTTGCTCGAGTGGGAGACGCTGGACGCGGAGCAACTCAATGACATCATGGATGGCCGCCCCCCGCGTCCGCCCAAGCAGTTGGCGACCCCGCAGCAAAAGCCCGAGGACGACGTCCCCGGTGCCGAGCCGAACGCACCGGCGCCTGCGGCCTGATTGGTACGGCGCGTTGTATGGAAAAGACCGGCCGAGGCCGGTCTTTTTTCCGCCCGTCGCTTTTGTTCAGCGAGTGGGCGGGAATGGGAAGGCTCAGGGAAGGCTCAGGACAACATGTCTTGTGACCGCCCGCATCCACGCAAACGCTTGTCACGGCCGAGCGCGATGCAGTGGGCGTTCTTGCTGCAATCGATCGCGAACGGCATCGGCTCGCCGCTTTCGAACGATTCGTTGCGGATCAGTCGCATGAAGCGCTTGGCCGCTTCCATGCCCTGCAGGATGGTCAGACTGCCATTGTTCGAGCAAAGCCAGCGGCCGTCTACCGAGATGGCGTAGCATCGGTCCTCCGCATCCGCCCGAGCGGCTTCATCGACCGGATGCAATTTCAGGTTAAGCTTTTTGTGGTGAAGATGCGGCGTGGCGACCATTTCCAGCCAGGTGGCGACTTTGCCTTCGATTCTCATGATGTTCTCCTCCATGCTACGACATGTTCTCGGCTATCGTCACGACGCGGTTCGGGCACGAGGGGATCGCCAAACCTTTGTCGTTTCAGCCTTTGTTCTATCGAACCCGGCTCTGCGGCCAGTGTCCCGATTAATCCTGCTTTGATATCGTGGTTATAGATTCGTTCATTATGTACTCGTCACGTGATGTCCGGATGACAGAATTGTTTCTGAATCGTGTCCGGAGGTGTCCGGAGCGCCGTGTGATTTTCTCTGCCCGCCCGAGTAATCTCTGACCTAGCTGTAGTCGTTCGAGATCGATCATGACAACTGATGAAATACCCCTGTCTGGTACGCCTGCCCTCCGTACTCCTTGCACAGACCCGGCCCGCCCGGATCATCCGCCCGTGACCCTACGGTGTGGTCGATTCCATCTCGAACTCGACCGTCCGGTCGTGATGGCCATACTCAATGTGACGCCGGATTCCTTTTCCGGCGATGGTCTTCAAGGGCGACGCGATGCCGCCTTGCGCAAGGCCGAGGCTGCCATTGCCGCAGGTGCCGGCATCCTCGATATCGGAGGCGAGTCCTCGCGTCCCGGCGCCTTGTCGGTGTCCGAGCAGGAGGAACTGGACCGCGTGATTCCGCTGGTCGAGCGGCTGGCCGGCGGGCCGGTGCCGGTCTCGGTCGATACGGTCAAGCCTGGCGTGATGCGTGCTGCGCTTCGTGCCGGCGCGAGTCTGATCAACGACATCAACGCCTTCGCCGAAGTGGGTGCGGTCGAGGCTGTCAAGGATTCGGATGCGGCCCTGTGCGTGATGCACATGCAGGGCGAGCCGAGGACGATGCAAAGCCAGCCTCGCTACGACGATGTGGTGGTCGAGGTGTCGCGACATCTCGCTGCGCGTGTGGCGGTGCTGGGTGAGGCAGGGGTGGCGCCAGAGCGCATCATCGTCGACCCGGGATTCGGCTTCGGCAAGACGCTGGATCACAATCTCGCGTTGTTGCGCGCGATGGACCGGATCGTCGCGCTGGGTTACCCGGTGCTGGTCGGGCTGTCGCGTAAGTCCATGATAGGTGCGATCACCGGTCGGCCGGTCGAGTCACGCCTGGGCGGTAGCGTGGCGGCGGCGATGATCGCGGTGCAGCGCGGCGCCCATATCGTGCGCGTCCATGACGTGGCCGAAACCGTCGATGCGCTGAAAGTGCTCGACGCAGTGAATGGGATCGCATGCTGATAGGCAAAGTGCCGCGCCTGGGCGGGGCTTGATGTCATAATTCCGCCTTTGCATCGGCAGGGAAGGCGAAACATGGCGCGCAAGTATTTCGGAACCGACGGGGTGCGGGGTTTGGTGGGTGAGGCGCCGATCACGCCCGAGTTCGTGATGCGGCTGGGCTATGCGGCTGGCCTGGCGCTGGTGAGACGCGAGAACATGCCGCCCGGCGATCGGCCGGCCGTGTTGATTGGTAAAGATACCCGGATCTCGGGCTACATGCTGGAGGCCGCGCTCGAGTCCGGTTTTTCGGCGGCTGGGGTCGACGTGATGCTGGCCGGGCCGGTGCCAACCCCGGCGGTCGCCTATCTCACCCGCGCCCTGCGTCTGCAGGCCGGGGTCGTGATCTCGGCCTCGCACAACCCGTTCTACGATAACGGGATCAAGTTCTTTTCGGCTGACGGCGCGAAGCTGCCGGACAGCGTCGAGATCGAGATCGAGGCACAGGTCGACCTCCCCATGGGTTGCGTGGATTCGGCCCGGCTCGGCAAGGCGCGCAGGATAGAGGATGCCGCTGGTCGCTACATCGAGTTCTGCAAGAGCAGCTTTCCGAACGAGCTCGATCTGCGCGGGATGAAGATCGCGCTCGACTGCGCTCATGGCGCGGCCTACCACATCGCGCCCAACGTGTTCCATGAGCTGGGTGCCGAGGTCTTCGCGGTCGGCGTGGAACCGAACGGCCTCAACATCAACGACCGGGTCGGGGCGACCAAGCCGGAAAGCCTGCGCAGTGCGGTGCTGAAGAGCGGGGCGGACATCGGCATTTCGCTCGATGGCGATGGCGACCGACTGGTGATGGTCGATGCGGCCGGCGAGATCTATGACGGCGACAAGTTGCTCTATGTGATCGCAGCCGAGCGCCAGGCGGCGGGGCGTCTCGACGGGGTGGTCGGCACGCTGATGAGCAACCTCGGCTTCGAGCACGCGATCAGGCGTCTAGGGGTACCCTTCGACCGGGCCAAGGTAGGCGACCGCTATGTTCTGGAGCTGTTGCAGGCCCGTGGCTGGAAGCTCGGCGGCGAGAACTCCGGCCATATCATCTGCCTCGACTGCCACACTACTGGCGACGGCATCGTGTCGGCCCTGCAGGTTCTGCTGGCGCTGAAACGCCATCGGCAAACCCTGGCCGAGGCGTGCAGCAGCCTGGTGTTCTATCCGCAACGGCTGATCAACGTCCGCATGGCGGCGGGTTTCGATTGGCAGGCCGACCCGAGCATCGCCGAGGCGGTCCGCGCGGCGCAGAGCGAACTCGGCGAACGAGGCCGGGTGTTGCTCCGGCCGTCCGGCACCGAGCCGCTGCTGCGGGTCATGGTGGAAGGGCAGGACGAGGAGCAGGTGGAGCGCCTGGCGCGCGAGATCGCGTCGGTCGTCGAGCAGGCGACCGGCTGAATTGTTAATTTCATCTACTTGTAACATTGCATCGCGACAATCTGGGTCTCGAAACCAGGGTATGTGAAGACGTACCCGGTTCGTGGCCATCACTCACAAAGAGGAAGATTGACATGATGCTGAAGAAAACCCTGGTCCTGAGCATTGCCGCTGCGCTGGGTCTGTCCGCTGGTGTGGCCTCTGCCGAAGTGGATCCGGCGATGCCCGCCTATGAGCGCGTTTCCGGTATTTCGGGCAACCTGACCTCGATCGGTTCCGATACGCTGAACAACCTCATGACCCTGTGGGCAGAGGAGTTCGCGAAGTTCTACCCCAACGTCAATATCCAGATTCAGGGTGCCGGTTCCTCGACCGCTCCCCCGGCCTTGACCGAAGGAACGGCCAACTTCGGCCCGATGAGCCGCGCCATGCGTGACTCCGAGATCCGTACCTTCGAAGACCGTTATGGCTATGCTCCGACCGAAGTGCCGGTCGCGATCGACATGGTCGCGGTCTATGTCAACAAGGACAACCCGGTCGAAGGGCTGTCGCTGCCGCAGGTCGATGCGATCTTCTCCGCCACCCGTGCCTGTGGCTACGCCGACGACATCACCACCTGGGGCCAGGTCGGCCTGACCGGTAGCTGGGCCAACCGTGACATCACCCTTTACAGCCGTAACGCCGTGTCCGGCACCTATGGTTTCTTCAAGGAAGTCGCGCTGTGTGGCGGTGACTTCAAGTCCTCGATCAACGAGCAGCCAGGTTCATCGGCCGTCGTGCGTGGTGTCGAGCAGACCATCAACGGTATCGGTTACTCCGGCATCGGCTATCGCACCTCCGGCGTGCGTGTCGTACCGTTGTCCAAGAATCACGGTGATGCGTTCGCCGAAGCCAATGGCGAGAACGCCGTGAGCGGCGCCTATCCGCTTGCACGCTTCCTCTACGTCTATGCCAACGCCAACCCCAACACCGGCATGGCGCCGCTGGAGAAGGAGTTCTTCCGCATGGTGTTGTCGAAGGAAGGCCAGGAAGTGGTGCATCGTGACGGTTACGTGACCATGCCCGAGACGGTCGCGTCGCGTCTGCGCAAGGAAAAAGGCCTGGAATAACATAGGCTTGTTTTAAGAGCGGGCTTCGTCGCGAAGGCGACGGAGCCCTGTTTTTTGCCGAGGGACCGGTATTTTCTGGCGTCCCGATCCGACATCAGGAGTCGAACAGCATGTCAGCGATTGCGCCACATAGCGCCGCACCGCGCCAATCCTTGTTGCCCAGCGAGGAGAAACGGGAGAAATTGCGCAGGACGCGAAAGTTCCGTGATGGCTTGTCACGTTACGGTGTCGGAACCGGGGGGCTGGGGGTGATTTTCGCCCTGGCCCTCATCTTCATGTATCTGTTCTACGAAACCTTTCCACTGCTCAAGCCGGTAACGGCCGAGGTGGTGGGATCGTACTCGGTCGCGGGCGACGAAGTGCCGTCTCCCACCTTGCATCTGACGGTCGACCGCTTCGAAGAGGTCGGTGGTCGGTTCTCCGAATCGGGCGTGATCACCTTTTTCGATGCGCGCACCGGGCGGATTCTGTCGCGCCAGCAGGTGCCGATGCCGGAAGGGGCGACGGTCACCAGCTTCGGTCGCTCGGAAAGCCGCAAGAGCCTGTTCGCCTACGGCTTTTCCGATGGGTCGATCATGCCGGTCAAGGTCGATTACCAGCTGACCTATCCCGAAGGGCGACGGGTCATCACGCCCCAGCTGAGTTTCCCGCTCGGCGAGTCACCGCTGAATCTCGGCGGAGACGAAACCGCCCGGCAGTTCGCGGCCATCGAAATCGTCGATGGCCGCGGCGGTTATGTCGTCGCGGCGGGGACGGCCGAAGGCGATATCGCGATGGCCTTGTTCAGTACCTCGACCAGCATGCTGACCGGTACGGTCGAGATTCGTCGCCAGGACTTCAATCTGCCTAACCTGGGTGCGCCGGTGCGGAGATTGCTGGTCAATGAATCGCTGCGTGACCTGTTCGCGATCGATACCTCCGGCGTGCTTCATCATTTCGACATCGTCGATCGCAACAATCCGCGACTGGTCGGCAAGGTCGATCTGATCGACGCGTCGGGCGCCACCGTGACCGCGGCCGAGTTCCTGGTCGGAAGCCGCTCTCTGATCGTAGGCGGATCGGACGGTTCGGTCTCGCAATGGATCCTGGTGCGGGACGAGGCGTCGAACGCCCAGAACCTGACCAAGATCCGGTCTTTCCGTCCCCATGCCGCGGCCATCACCTTCATCGAGCCGGAACACAGCCGCAAGGGCTTTCTCGTCGGCGATGCCAGCGGAACCGTCGGCGTGCACTATGCGACGTCGAGTGTGACGCTCAAGTTCATCGATGTCGCCGACGCGCCGATCAACCGGATGGCGGTCTCACCGATCAACCGCCTCGCCTTGGTCGAGAGCACCGCCGGTGACGCGCTGATGATGCTGGCGATCGATAACCCGCATCCGCAGACCTCGATGAGTGGTCTGTGGGGCAAGGTCTGGTACGAGGGCCGTGATGCGCCGGCCTACATCTGGCAGTCCTCTTCTGCCGATGATGCTTTCGAATCCAAGCTGAGTCTGGTGCCCTTGTCGATCGGCACGCTCAAGGCCGCCTTGTTCGCGATGCTGCTCGCGACGCCGCTGGCGATCATGGGGGCGATCTACGCCGCCTATTTCATGTCGGCGCCGATGCGCAAGATCGTCAAGCCATCGATCGAACTGATGGAAGCGCTGCCAACCGTCATTCTCGGCTTTCTCGCCGGGATCTGGTTGGCGCCCTACATCGAGAACAATCTGCCGATTCTGGTGATTGGCGCGGTCCTGATCCCGACCGGCATTCTCGCCTGGGGCTATCTGTGGAGTCGCCTGCCTGCTGCTTTCCGGAATTCGGTGTCGGCGGGCTGGGAAGCGGCGATCCTGATTCCGGTCGTGCTCCTGCTCGGCTGGGTGTCGGTGAGTTTGAGTCCCTGGGCGGAAGTCACGTTCTTCAATGGGTCCATGCGCCAGTGGCTGACCGATATCGGTATTCCCTACGATCAGCGTAACGCCCTGATCGTAGGGCTGGCGATGGGCTTCGCGGTGATTCCGACTATTTTTTCGATTGCCGAGGATGCGGTGTTCAACGTGCCGCGCCACCTCACCCAGGGTTCGCTGGCACTGGGTGCGACACCATGGCAGACCGTGATGGGAGTGGTGTTACTCACCGCGAGTCCCGGTATCTTTTCGGCGGTGATGATCGGATTCGGCCGGGCGGTCGGCGAGACCATGATCGTGCTGATGGCCTCGGGTAACAGCCCGATTGTCGACTTCAGCATCTTCCAGGGCATGCGGACGCTGGCTGCGAACATCGCGGTCGAACTGCCGGAGACGGCGGTCGGGTCGACCCACTTCCGGGTTCTGTTCCTCTCGGCACTGGTGCTTCTTGCCTTCACCTTCGTGCTGAACACCGCGGCCGAGGTTGTGCGCCAGCGCCTGCGCAAGCGCTATGCCTCCCTTTGATCCAATGATCCGAATGCGACGAGGTTGATGAAATGAAACAGTGGTGGAAAAGCGGATCTCCCTGGATCTGGTTGAACGGCGGGGCGGTCAGCATCAGCATCATCATGGTGTTCGGTTTGCTGGCCCTGATCCTGGTGCGTGGCTTTGGTCACTTCTGGCCGCATGCCGTGATCAGTACGACCTACATGCAGGCGAACGGCGAGCAGGTCCGGGTCATCGGCGAACTGCGCAAGTCCGAAACCTTGACGGCGCAATCGCTACGTGAGGCTGGCATCCCTTTGCCGGAGGAGCAGCGGGTGGCGACACGCCATTTGCTCAAGCTCGGCAACCGTGACGTCACGGGCAAGGACTTTACCTACTTCGTTGCCGACTTCATGGGAGACTGGTCCTACCCCAGGGAAATCACCGTGCTGGAGCGGCGCGAGTGGGGCGACTTCTACGGCGAGCCGGTCCGGCTTCTCCAAGATGGACAGACCGTCGCCGAGCGTGATGTGGTCTGGGGCGAGCTACAGCCCAGATTGAAGCGGAGCAATGCGCTGTTCGAAGAGATTCGCGGTATCGAGCGCGGCGCGATCGGCAACATCAACTTCCGGCTGGAACGGGTGCGTCTGGATCAGCGCAAGGCGGAGCTGCGCGGCACTATGACGCCGGAGCTGGAGCGTGAGTTCGCCCAGCGCCGGGAAAGCCTGAACGCCGAGTATGCGGTACTGCAACAGCGGCTCAACGAGCTGCTGCAGGAAGTGCGCCGCGATGCGCTGGTGATGCGCGTTGCCGATGGTCGCGAGGTGACGATAGGGCTGAACGCCATCGTCAACGCCTGGCAGCCGAACAACATGTCGATTCCGTCCAAGGTGGTGTTCTACGTCAAGTCGTTCTACGACTTCATCTTCGGTTACCCGCGTGAAGCGAACACCGAAGGCGGCATCTTCCCGGCGATTTTCGGTACCGTGGTGATGGTGCTGGTGATGTCCATCATCGTGACCCCGTTCGGTGTGCTGGCGGCGATCTACCTGCGCGAGTACGCCAGGCAGGGCCCCTTGCTCAAGGCAATCCGGATTTCGGTATACAACCTCGCGGGGGTACCTTCCATCGTCTTCGGGGTGTTCGGTCTCGGCTTCTTCGTCTATGTGCTGGGTGGGGCGATCGACAGCGCCTTCTATCCGGAGGCCTTGCCGGCGCCGACTTTCGGCACCCCCGGTCTGTTCTGGGCCTCGCTGACGCTGGCGCTACTGACGCTGCCAGTAGTCATCGTGTCCACCGAGGAGGGGCTGTCGCGGATTCCCTCGACGATTCGCCAGGGCTCGCTCGCGCTCGGTGCGACCAAGGGCGAGACCTTGTGGAAAGTGGTGGTGCCACTGGCGACACCGGCGATGATGACCGGCCTGATCCTCGCGATCGCGCGCGCCGCCGGCGAGGTGGCACCGCTGATGCTGGTCGGCGTGGTCAAGCTCGCGCCGACCCTGCCGATCGACGGCAACTTCCCGTTCATCCACCTGGAGCGCAAGATCATGCACCTCGGCTTTCATATCTACGATGTCGGCTTCCAGAGCCCGCACGCCGAAGCCGCCGAAGCGCTGGTCTATGCGACCGCGCTGATCCTGGTGTTGTTGATCGTGGCGCTCAACCTGACCGCGATCACCATCCGAAACCATCTTCGCGAGAAATATCGCGCCGAGAGTGATTGATCCGCGCCGGTCACCGTCGAAAGATGAAAGAATCCCGAAATAATCCGGAGAAACACATGAACCAGATTGCTACGCCCGAGACGACGGCCCGCCACAAGGGCATGAATGCCGGGCTGTTTTCCGACACCACGCGTGAGCATCTCTCCCTGGCATCCGAGGAAGTCGCGATCTCGGTCGAGAACCTCGACCTGTATTACGGCAATGCGAAGGCGCTGAAGTCGGTCAGCATGAACATCGCCAAGAAGCGGGTCACCGCCTTCATCGGCCCGTCGGGTTGCGGCAAATCGACCCTGCTGCGTTGCTTCAACCGGATGAACGACCTGGTCGATGGTTGCCGCATCGAGGGCTCGATCAATCTGCACGGCGAGAACATCTACGCCAAGGGGGTGGATGTGGCCGAGTTGCGGCGCAAGATCGGCATGGTGTTCCAGAAACCGAACCCGTTTCCGAAATCCATCTACGAGAACGTCGCCTATGGCTTGCGCCTGCAAGGCGTCAAGGACAAGAACGTCCTGGATCAGGTGGTCGAAAGCTCGCTGAGGCGGGTGGCGCTGTGGGAGGAGGTCAAGGATCGCCTGCAGACCAATGCATTCGGCCTGTCCGGCGGCCAGCAGCAACGTCTGGTCATCGCCCGTGCGATCGCGATCGAACCGGAGGTGTTGCTGCTCGACGAGCCGACCTCGGCGCTGGATCCGATCTCGACCACCAAGATCGAGGAACTGGTCGAGGAACTGAAAGAGCAATACACGATTCTGATCGTGACCCACAACATGCAACAGGCGGCCCGGGTGTCCGACTTCACCGCCTACATGTATCTGGGCGAACTGATCGAATACGACGACACCAAGAAGTTGTTCGTGTCGCCGGACAAGAAGGCCACCGAAGACTACATCACGGGTCGTTACGGTTGACCGTTTCCCGTCATGGGGTGAGTTCATCCAAGACAAACCACGGGCCGGGTCGATGCGTCGATCCGGCTGTTCCCGTTTCAAGGTCCGGTGTCGATGCTGGACCGATTTCGACAGGTGAATGTGCTGAATTCGAAGTTTCTTGAAGACAGGTCAGGCCGGGGGATAGGGTTGCGCGTCCTTTTGATCATCGTTGCGGTGTTGTTGACGATCATGGGCGCCAATAGCGTGCTGGCGGGGTCGGGTCAATCGACTCCTGCCGCGGATCCACCCGGGATCGCGCATCAGGACGTTCGGGCGATCGAGGCGCGTGCGCATGACTTCATGGCGCAGGATCCGCCCGACTGGGCCGCGGCGCGTGACGCCTTCGAACAGGCGGCTGCGCTAGGTTCCCTGCGCGCGCGTTCTTATCTGGGCTGGATGTACGAGCAGGGACATGGTGTCGATCGGGATCACGCCGAAGCCGCACGCTGGTACTCCGCGGTCGCCGAAGCGGGGGTGCATGAGTACGCAGTGAAACTCGGCTGGATGTACATGGGGGGCGGCCAGCTCGCACTCGATCGGGAAAAGGCCGAATCCTGGTTCAATCAGGGCATTGCGGGTGGCTACCTGCCGGCCAATGTCGCGCTGGCTTCGGTACTGGTGGCGGATGCGCAGGGTGGGCAAGCGGTCGAGAGGGTGTTCGAAGCGCGCCGCTTGCTCGATGAGGCCATGGCCGGTGACCTGCGGGTCGCAGCGCTCTTTCTGGCGCGCCTGTATGTCGAGGGCGTAGGTGGCCACCCGGTGGATGAAGCGCTCGGGGCCCACTACACCCGCATCAGTGCCGAGGACGGGCATCCGCAGATGCAGGGTTGGCTGGCGCGCATGTATCTCGAAGGGACTGGCGTGCCGGTCGATCTGCAGGAGGCGGCTTTCTGGGCGGCCCTGGCGGCATCGGGCGACGATCCGGTCGGTCGCGAGCTGCATCGGTCGATCGGGACGCGTTTGTCGGACGACGAGCGGAAGGCGGTGCTGGAGCGGACGATCCGCTGGGCCTTCGAGCGGCAGATCGCCGCCGGTGCCGGCACGGCCTCCTCCCCGATACGCTGAAGCCTCTATCATGCTGAGGACGATCCTGTTCAGCCTCGCGGCGCTCGTCGTGCTGATGTTCGTGTCGCGTGAATTCGGCATCGCGCCAGGTGAAGTCGAGGATCGCCTGTTACTGGCCGATCTGAACGCCGAAGAAGGTCTGGCCTATCGCCAAAAGAACGGTGCACGCCCGGGTGTCGTGCAGCTGCCGGAAGGTTTGCAGGTCGAGGTGTTGCGACTTGGCGACGGTCAGATGCCGGCGCTCGAGGACTGGGTCCGCGTCCATTATCGTGGCGAACATATCGACGGCCGGGTGTTCGAGGATACTTTTCGAAGCGATACCGCCGCGGTATTCCCGGTCGACAAGACCATCCTCGGCTGGCAAAGAGTACTGACCCAGATGCCGGTCGGCACCCGAGCCCGGCTGGTGATCCCGCCGCCGCTTGCCTATGGCGCGAGGGGAGGTGGCGCGATCGGCCCCGAGGAAACCCTGGTTTTCGAACTCGACCTGCTCGCCATCGTCGAGCCGCCGAAACCGGTCGAGCGCACGCCGGACCAGCAGTCGGTACCGGGTTTGTTACGGAACTGACGCATCGTAGGTGCTCTCTTGCGTGTTGGGGCGACAAGAATCATTGAGCCCCATCACATCGACAGCTGGCGACACGAGCGTGTCGGGTGTCGGCGGGTATCGTGTCGGTCGTCGGCACGCTACACAGACAAGTCCAGGCGCTTCATCCGCTCCCACAGATTCTTGCGACTGATCCCGAGATGCGCCGCGGTGCGGGCGATCTGTCCGTCATGGGCTTCCAGGGCCTTGGCGATGTAATCGCGCTCGCAGGCTTTCAGGTAGTCCGCCAGTCCGGCGGCGGTGTCGTCTGCCAGCAGTTCGGCCGGCGGTGGGGTCTCGAACAGGGTTTCCAGCAACAGGGCATCGCCCGCACTCAGGATGCAGGCGCGTTCGATCGCGTTCTTCAGTTCGCGGATGTTGCCCGGCCAGGTGTGCATGAGTAGTGCCTGCTCCACCGTGGGTGTGAGTCGTTTGGTCTCACCCGGGTGCTCCCGGCAGTAGGCGGCCAGAAACCGGCGGGCGAGCCACAGGATGTCATCGCCGCGCTCGCGCAATGGCGGCAGGCGCAGGTTGATCACGTTGATGCGGTAGAAGAGGTCTTCACGAAAGCGACCTTCTTCCACCCTCTCCTTGAGATCACGATGGGTGGCGCAGATCAGGCGCAGATCGACGCTGAGCGCACGCTCGCCGCCGACCCGGGTCACCTTGCGTTCCTGGATCGCGCGTAGCAGCTTGACCTGCATCGGCAAGGGCATGTCGCCGATTTCATCCAGGAACAAGGTGCCGCCATGGGCTTGTTCGAACACCCCCGGGCGCTCCCGGATCGCGCCGGTGAAGGCGCCTTTCTCGTGCCCGAACAACTCGGCTTCGAGCAGGCTCTCCGAGATGGCGCCACAATTGACCGCGATGAAGGGTCGCTCGTTGCCTTCGGCGCTCAGGTGGTGCAGTTCCCGTGCGACGACTTCCTTGCCGACGCCGGATTCGCCCGAGATCAGGATGGTGGTGGCCTGGCGGGCAAGGCGTGGCAAGAGGCTCTCGATGTGGCGCATCGCCGCCGAAACGCCCAGCCGGTACTCGTCGGAGGGGCTTTGGGCGTTGTCGAGTAGCGACGACAGGCGGTCGATCATCGCATCCAGATCGAAGGGTTTGGTCAGATAGTCGGCCGCGCCGGACTTGAGTAGTTCGACTGCCCGATCGATCGCACCGTGGCCAGTGATGAACAGCCAGGGCGGCAGCACACGGCCCTGCGCCTTCAGCGCAAGGAACAACTCGTCTCCGCCGCGATCGGGCAGGCGGATGTCGCTGACGACCACCGCGTAACGATGGCGGGCCAGGGCGATCTCGGCCTCGCGGCAGGAGCGGTGCCAGTCGTAGGAGAAGCCCTCCAGTTCGAATCGCTCGCAAAGCGATTCGCCCATGATCTCGTCGTCCTCGATCAGGCAGAGACGTGCCCTGGTTCCCGTCATTCTTTCTGGTCTCCTATTGGCAGGCGAACCGAGAAGATGGTGCCGTTGCTGGCGTCGCTTTTCACGTCGATCGCGCCGCCCAGTTGCGTGACGAGCTGGTAGGTCACCCACAGTCCGAGTCCATGTCCCTCGGGCTTCGCGCCGACGAAGGGTTCGAACAGGTGGGTGAGGCGGTCGGCCGGGATCGGTTCGCCTTGGTTCGATACCTTGACCAGCAGGTGCTCTTGCAGAAGTTCGGTCCGGCAAACGACCTCGGTACCGGAATCCGCGGCTTCGACCGCATTGAGCAGGAGATTCAGCAGGATCTGTCGGACCTGGGTCGAGGGGAGCGGGACATCCCGGGTCAGTTCGCCCTCCCATACCAGCTGGATGCGCTTGTGGGCGACATGCGGGTGCAACAAGGTATCGAGATCAGCGATATCCTGCGCGGTCAGCGGATGACTCTTCACTTTGGCTTCGACCAGCAGGGCGGCCACGGTGTCGCGGATCTGAAGCAGACCACGCTCGAGCAAGGGCAGGGTCCGCGTGGTGGCCAGCTCAGCCTGGCCATGTTTCTTGTAAGTGCTGATCGCGTTCAGCATGCCGCCGAGCGGGTTGTTGATCTCGTGTGCGATACCTGCGGTGATTCGGCCTATCGCGGCCAGGCGTTCGCTGGCGATGACTTGTTGCTCGAGCGCCTGCTTCTCGCGCAGCGCGCCAAGCATCTGGCGGAGCTGGGTTCCCGCCCGACCGATCTCGTCACGGGATTCGTACAGACGGCACTCCGACTCGGGCGGAATCGTGTCGCCGACCTTGCCCATGCAGTCGGCCAACTGCACCAGCGGGTCGGCCATGCGGCGGCCCCAGTAGGCGCTGATCGGCAGCAGCACGAGCAGTACCAGCAGCGTCACCAGGGCGGCTCGATTGACGATGGCCTGGAAGCGCGGTTCGAAAATCGATTTCGGGTAAGCCATCAAGAGTGTGCCGAGCGGTACTCCGTCGAACACGATCGGCATCGCAACGAAGAAGTCCTCGGCTTCGCTCAACTCCAGCGCCCGGCCATGGACGGTCGGGGGCAGGGTCGAGATCTCGTCGGCCAGGCGGGCGAATACCGGGCCGAGCTCGTCGAGCTCGGCCAGCACCGGATGGGTGCGCGGATCGGTGGATACGTAGATCCGCAATTGCGGGTCCAGCACCATCAGCAACTCGGCCACCAGCGACGATTGGGTCTGGGTCTCTACCGGCATGCGGATGACTTCGTATGCGCGCCATAAATCGTCGTGCAGCATGGGCGTGATCAGGGCTGCGGCCAGCACGCGACCCAGGCTCTGCGCGTTGTCCAGCAGATCGCTGCGGAGTTGGTCGTACTCCCGGGTGATGTTGGCAGCGGTCAACACCACCGCGGTCAACAGCACCAGCACGATCGCGCGCAGCGGAATCTTGTGTCGAAAACTGAGGTCCCTGAACAGCAGCATGTCAGGACAGATCGACTTGGTTCGCCATGACGGCGATCGTCGCATACATTTCGGGCGTGCCCGGCACGAATCCGTCCAGGTTAAGTGTCTCCAACAATCGCATGCCTGCTCCGTCATCGCGCATGCCGAGGAAAACCGCCCGCACCTTGTCGGTCAACGCCGGATCGAGGTCCGCGCGGGCGACGAAGGGTGGAAATCCATAGCTGGGCGAACGGGACACCACGCGGGTGCGACCGGTGATCTCCGGATGCAGCTTCGAGAGGGTTTCCCATACATAACCGGCAACCGCGCCGCCATCGGCCAGTCCGCTGGCAACAGCTTCGATCACCTTGCGGTGCGACCAGGTGAAGAAGCTGCGTCTGAACAGGGTGTCGGCCGAAAGCCCCGACTGGTGAAGCAGGAAACGCGGATAGAGCGAACCGGAGAACGAGTTCGGATCCGAGAACGCGAATACTTTGCCTGCCAGATCGCCGATGTCAGCGATGTCGGCGATGTCGTCGCGCGTAATCAGATAGGAGTGGTAGGCCGGGCGGCCCAGATGCAGTGGGACGGCCAGCAGGTGCAAGCGGCTATGGTCCATCACGTAGGGATACCCGCACATCCACGCGATGTCGAGTTGCCGTATGTGCATCTGCTCCGAGATCTCACGGTAGCTCGCACGCTGGACGAACACGACCGGCGAGCCTATCCGGGCAGACAGGTAGTTTCTCCAGCGGTTGAGGAATGCCGCCTGGTCGTCGAGAAAGACCGGGGTGAGTCCAATGCGGATCGGCTCCACCGGTGGCCCGGATGCGGCCGTCGAGGGCAGGGCGGCCGCGGCGGCGCCGGACGCCAATCCAGCCAGAAAACGTCTTCGATCCATGTTGTTCGTGTCTCCTCTGGCCATGAGTCTAAACCGTGGCGGAGTCGA
The DNA here is from genome assembly GCA_030604735.1 of Azoarcus sp. Lineage (GTDB taxonomy): Bacteria > Pseudomonadota > Gammaproteobacteria > Burkholderiales > Rhodocyclaceae > Azoarcus_F. Next base: position 40,853 of record JAUVVG010000023.1, on the reverse strand, counting down.
TCGCGAGTCCCGGAGCGGGCTGTCGAACGAATGACAGGTGATGCCTGGCAGCGGAAGGCGTCCCGGTCCTTAGGCCTGGTTACCGTTCGGTAACCAGCATGCCTCGCGATCGATGGCTGCAGTAACGGATCGGTAACGGCCTGCGGCAAAGTCCCCTTGAAAGTCGTGGTCATCCCGCTTGGCACGCATCCTGCAGAAAGGGAGCATGTCGCCCGATATCGCCCCGATCACTTCATTCATTCCACTCTCCGCGCAGGCGTCGTTGCGTGCTCAACCCGATGCGTGCCTGACTTTGCGATTCCGCGACCTGCACTGCAGCGAATGCGCGGACATCTGCCCGACACGGACGCTGACGATCGCCGATGACGGGTTCTCGCTCGGGGCCGATTGTGTCGAGTGCGGTCGCTGCGTGGCCGTTTGTCCGACCGGTGCCTTGTCCTCTGGCTTCGAACCGCCTGATTTGGCGGGCGAGGGCGAGGCGCCCGTGCGTGTCGAATGCTTCAAGGTGCCCGAGGCACTGTGTGGCGATCGGACCCTGCGTGTTCCCTGCACCGGAGCGCTCAGCACCGCGCAGTGGCTTCGACTGATCCGGGGGGCGGGTCCTGAGGGCCTGACGCTGGTCGATCGCGGCTGGTGCCTGCATTGCAAGGCTGGGGGCGACGCCCATCCTGCGACCAGGCAGATCGATACAGCGACACAGTTGTTGCGTGAAGCGGGTCATCGGCACGGTCGCGTCGAGATCGAAGGGGCGACGCTACCGCCCGGCTCGATGCCGGCGGGAATCCCGTTTCCGAATCGTGAGCCAGCCTTGGGCAGACGCGGATTCCTGCGCGCACTGGTCGGTCATGCCGCGCGTGCAATCGATCCGCAGGCTGCACCCGAGCAGATCGGGGTGTGCGCGTTACCGAACGGAAACCGGCGCATCCTGCCGACTGCGCGCCTGGCCGTCCTCGCCTGTTTGCGCGAACTGAGCGAGGTCGAAGCCGCCGCCATCCCGGTTTCCCTGTTCCACGACGTGTCGGTCGACGGCGATTGCTGCAACCATCAGGTGTGCGCGCGCAGTTGTCCCACCACTGCGCTGCGCGTCTATGAGGACGGAGAGGTGACTGGACTGCGTTTCGATCCGGTCTTGTGCATAGGCTGCGGCTTGTGTGAGTCGGGTTGTCCGCAGCAGGCGCTCTCGCTGAGCCGCGCCGCGGCGGGTTCGTCAACCGAGCATCGGGCGCCTGCCAGTCCGGTTCAGGTCACCACAATCCAGCTCGAACGGGCTCGGACCAGCGCTGTTCAGGCCGGAACACGCCCGCTCACCGCCCATAACCGCCGTCATTGTTTCGACTGCGGGTCAGCATTCGTCCCCGTCTGCGCCGATGTCGATGCCGAGCGTTGCCCGGCCTGCGTCAAGTCGCAGGAACTGGGTCAGTCACTTTTCGCCGATTTGTTCCAGCGTTGAGGTGCAAATGGCATTCACGAGGAGGGAGACCATGACAACGACCAGAGCCGGCATAGCACGTACCACCGAACAACCCACCGTCCGCTGTTGAGGAGACCAAGCAGATGAACGTATTCCAAACCCTGATGAGCCGGCGGCGCTTTCTGAAAACCAGCGCGGCAGCCGGCGCCACCGGCGCAGCGGTCGCCGGCGCAGGCGGCCTGACCGGCTTTGCCCCGGCCAGACAGGCCCATGCCCAGGCTTCGCGTGGTCAGACCGTTGTCACGAAGAACATCTGTGCCCAGTGCCCGGCGCGTTGTGGCATCGATGTGTACACGACCAACGGCCGGGTGCATGCGATTTATGGAGACACCGGCAATCCGATCGCCAACGGCAAGCTATGCCCAAAAGGTCATCTTGGTACCTACTTCCTCTACGACGCGGACCGGTTCAAGGGGCCGATGAAGCGGACCAACCCTCGCAAGGGCAGGAACGAGGATCCGGGTTTCGTGCCGATTTCGTGGGACGAGGCGCTCGATACGGTGGCGGCTCGATTGAACGATTTGCGTGATCGGGGCGAATCGCACCGGTTCGCGCATTTCTATGGTCGTGGCTGGGGCGCCTCTGACGCCGGACTTTACGGCGACTGGGGCAAGCTCTACGGCACCCCGAACTCGGCCATCGGACATGCCTCCATGTGCGCCGAAGGGTCGAAGCGCGCCAAGCAGATGACCGACGGCAACGATTCCTACAATTCCTACGATTATCGCAACACCAATTACATCCTGAACTTCGGCGCGAGCTTTCTCGAGGCCTTCCGACCCTACAACTACCTGATGCAGGTATGGGGCCACATGCGCAGCAAGAGCCCCAAGACCCGGGTGACCACGATCGACGTCCGGATGAATCCAACCATGGCCGCATCCGACCGCGCGCTCTACATCAAACCGGGTACCGACGGTGCGATGGCGCTGGCGATCGCGCATGTGCTCCTGACCGAGGGATTGTGGGATCGGGAGTTCGTCGGCGATTTCCGTGAACCGGACATGCGCTTTCGCACCGGTCAGCGGATTCCGCCGTTTTCGTTCGACGAAAAGTGGGTGCATGGGCTCACCGAATGGTGGAACGAGGAACTCAAGGACCGCACACCGGAGTGGGCTGAAAGCGTCACGACGATCTCTGCTCGCGACATCGTTCGGGTCGCGCGCGAGTTCGGGACCACGCGTCCGGCGATGGCGATCATGGAGCGGGGCCCGACGGCACACACGAATGGCACCTACAACGGCATGGCGATACACGCGCTGAACGCGCTGGTGGGTTGCCTGTTTGCGGAAGGCGGCATGTTCTATCAGATGGGCACGCCTTATGGTGGTCTACCGGTCAATGCCGACGACTATCTGGACGAATGGGCGAAGGACGGCGACTGGAAGAAGCATCCGCGCATCGACAAGGCGCGTACGCCCGAATGGCCGATGACCTCGCACATGATGCAGGAAGCCGGCCCCAACCATCTCAAGGGTGATCCTTACAAGCTCGACACCGCGATGTTCTTCTATACGAACCCGATCTGGACTGCCCCGAATCCGCAGGTCTGGGAGGAGGCGCTGAAGGATGTCTTCGTGATCGATACCTCGCCGTTTCCTGGCGAGACTGCAATGTATGCCGACATCGTGCTGCCTGATCATACCTATCTCGAACGCTTGCAGGACTCACCGACCTATCCATTCGAGGGATGGCCGATGGCGGCGATCCGGGTGCCTGCGGTCGATCCGATCTACGACACCAAGCATTTCGGAGATACCTTGATCGAGATCGGCAAGCGGATCAAGGGGCCGATGGGCGAGTACTACAAGGCGATCGACAATGTCGAGAATGTGCTCCGGCATCGTGCCAAGGGCTTCGAAGCCAATCCGGGAGACAACGGCGTCAATAGCTTCGAGACCTGGAAGGAGAAAGGGGTCTGGTTCAAGAAACCCTATCACTGGCGTCAGTTCCGCGGCGAGTTCTTCGAGTGGGATGGCCGGGGGTACAACACCCCGATGACGCCAGAGGATGTGAAGGCCAAGCTGATCAAGACGCCATCGGGCAAGTTCGAGTTCAAGTCCGGTCGGTTGGAGCAGAACGCGGCCTATATCGAACGGGAAGTCGGAATTCCCGCTGCAAGGGCAGGGCTGATTCAGTGGGTCGAACCCAAGCATAGCGGTGAGGGTGACCTCTACTTCGTCACACCCAAGACGCCGCTTCACGCCGAAGGCCGTTCCGGCAACATTCCGCATGCGATCGCCAATCAGCAGCCCATCGTCGGTGGGCGCAATACCGTGTATCTGGAGATTCATCCGGATACTGCACGTGCCCGTAACATCCGCAACGGCGACAAGGTCCGGATCAAATCCAACCTTGGCACGATCGAGGCCTACTGCCGCTACATGCCGGCACATCGACCCGACACGCTGGTGATGCCGATGGAGCATGGCCACTGGGCACAGGGCCGTTGGGCGCAGGGCCGCCTGCCTGGGCACTCCGGCGAACTCACCGCAAACGTTTCCGATCCGATCTCCGGTCTTGCCTGCTACTACACCGGCAAGGTCACCGTGGAACGGGCCTGACCCCTGAGAACGAGAGGAGCATAAGACAATGGCAAAGTGGGGAATGGTCATCGACCTGGACAAGTGCACTGGCTGTCAGGCCTGTACGACGGCATGCGCAATGGAAAACAACACCCTGCCGGGTGAATCCTGGCAGGACGTGCTCTACTACCATGAGGGCACCTACCCGAGCGCGCAGATGAAGTGGTTGCCGCGCCCGTGCATGCAGTGCGAGAACCCGTCGTGCGTGCATGTCTGCCCGACCCGAGCGACCTACAAGGACATGGACGCCGGTGGCATCGTGTTCGTCGACTGGGACAAGTGCATCGGCTGCAAGTACTGCATGATCGCCTGTCCTTACGGCGTGCGCTTCTATGCGGACGAGAAACCGCTGCTGGAGCCGGATCTGCGCGAGATATTCCCGAGCAGCAACGGTCAGTTGTGGAGTCCGCCGTACCAGAACCCGGAGCAGGACTGGAAGCGCGGGATCGGCATCCAGCCGCCGGGCGTCGTCTCCAAATGTACCTTCTGCTACCACAAGGTCAGCAAGGCGCCGGCTGGCACGGTCGATCTGGACGAGGACATCGCGGAGGTCAAGGAGTACGTACCGGCCTGTGTGCGCACCTGTCCGCCCAAGGCACGGTTCTTCGGCGATCTCGACCAGCCGACCAGCCAGGTCAACCAATTGATCGGCGACAAGCATGGGGTTCGTCTGAAAGACCACACCGGCAACAAGCCGCAGGTCTATTACCTCGGCGCCGGCGCCGGTGTGCCCGCATTCGAACCCAAGCCGCGTTCCTGAGGAGGCATTGACAAATGAATCAGCAAAACATTCTGAAGGGGCCGGCCGGGCTAGGCCTGCTGGTGTTGTCGGCCATCGTACTGGTCGCATCGTTCGGCTATGCGTTCATGAGCCTTTCCAGCCAGGGGCATGCGTCGTTCAACACCTCGTCTACCCTGCCGTGGGGGCAGCCGATCGCGACCTATCTGTACTTCGCGCTGGCCTCGTCCGGCCTGGGGATGATCGCGTCGCTGCCGCTGGTGTTCGGCTTCAAACAGTTCTATCCGGTGGTCAAGCGGGCGATCTTCCTCGCCTTCGTTATCCTGATTTCCGGGATGGCCGTACTGGCAATGGAACTCGGTCATGTGTTCCGCATGATCTGGGTGATCCCGTTCAACCTGCAGATCCAGTCGGCGATGTTCTGGATGGGCGTGTTTTATGTCGCCGACCTGATCTTCCTGCTATGGAAATTGCAAAAGCTGGAGAACGGTGAGTGGGACAGCAAGACCAGCAAGCAGGTCGGGATCGGGTCTTTCCTGGCGGTGTTGCTGGCCAGCGGTAACCTCGCGCTGATCTTCGGCATGATGAGCATGCGCCCGTTCTGGTTCGACGGCCTGCTGCCCATCTACTTCTACCTGACCGCGGTCGCGAGCGGCCTGGCCGCCCTGGTGTTCTTCACCTATCTCGCGAATGGCTTCAGCCGGGACAACATGTCGGCCAGCCTGCAAGGGTTGCTCGACGGCGCCTTGCCGAAGTTCTTCGCAGCGGTACTGGGTGGCACCCTGTTGTTCATCGCGGTGCGTGCGATCACCGGGCTCTATACCAACAATCCGGAGATCTACGTGGTCTGGCGCGACTACCTGTTTGCGTCCTCCACCTACCAGGCCTCGTTGTGGATAGGCATCGTGCTGCCCTTCGTGCTGATGATGATGGCCAGCGTGCGCACCAGTACCGGGACCCAGGTGCTGGTGTCCATCCTGGTCTTCGCCGGCCTGTTCGCCGAGCGTTTCTTCTTCGTCGTCGGAGGCCAGGTCGTGCCCTTGTTCAAGGGGACGTGGGAATGGAGCCTGATCCAATACACGCCTTCGGCGACAGAGTGGAGCCTGACCCTCATGGGTTCGGCCTTGCTCTTCACGCTTTATGTGCTGGGTGAGCGGATGCTGAATCTGTCTGCCGAGCCACCGGTTACGGTGGGGCAAGCCTCCACCTCAGGGGGCGTTGCCGCTCACGCTTGACGCGAGTCGGTGGCCGGGTCGCGATTTCTCGTGGCCCGGCCCTTTCCTCTGAACGGATAGCACAGGCCAAATCGAATGGATCAACCGGAAATCAAACTCAGTGCGCGTGCTGAACGAAACTTGTGTCTGGCCCACGCATTTCTGCCACCAAAGGGCGATGCCGCGCTCGAGGCTTTACGTGACGATCTGATCGCGGACCTCGAAGAGATCTTCGAGACACTGGGCGTGCGAGCGGAGGCGCTCCGGGAACTGGCCGAAGTGTTGCAAGCGGTCGAGCGGCCCGAAAGCTTGATGATCACCTACAGCCGGCTTTTCCTGGCACCACCGGCGCCGGCCTTGCTCAATCTCGGTTTCTACATGGATGGTGCCTTGATGGGTCACACTTGTCAGGACATCGAGCGCTTGTACCAGGGCTACGGTCTGGAACGGGACGCGCACTTCAAGGACACCGCGGATCATCTGGCACTTTATCTGCAGTTTCTGGGATGGCTGATGGCAGAGGCCGAAGAGCGTCGCCTCAACGGTGACGCGGCGGGCAAGGCGGTGCTCGCCGACCTGGTCTATACCCTGGAGCGACATGCACTTCCGGCGATCGAGCGGCTTCACGCACATGTGCTCAAGGCCGAGACTGGCCTCGGGGTGGACCGCATGTACGGCATCCTGGCCCGGATCACCTGTGATGCGGTGCGTGACGATATGGCGGCGATTCGTGCGAGCCTGCCGCGGTCACAGCCGGGTGTGCTGGGTGGCAAGCCCAGCCTCGATGAACTGACCGGATCGGTGGCGGTGGACGAACATGCAGTCGCGTGCGCAAGTTGCAGCAAGTCCTTCGTGGCCGATTCCGGACTGGCGCACATGGTGACCGTGCTCGCGGCGCAGGGCCTCGACACCGCGCACCTGCGGGTCTGCCCGGCGTGCCGTGCCGGTTCGATGGGGATGACCGCACTCAAGGCCCCGACCTTGAAGAAGGCTTCGTGACCGATGGCGAAGATCACGATCAGCGAGGGTCTGGAGGTCACCGCGCACTTCACCATGCACGATGATGAAGGCCAACTTGTCGCATCCAGCGCGGATGACGGCCCGATGGTGTTCATCCAAGGGCAGGGCAAGGTGTTGCGGGCGATCGAGGACGCGGTTACCGGGCGAACCATCGGCGATCGTCTCGCGATCGAGGTGCCACCCGAAGGCGCCTTCGGCGCCCATCGCCCGGAACTCGTGTTCGAAGCCCCCCGCAACAATCTGCCCCTTGGTCTCGCGGTACGTCCTGGCGAAGCCTTGTACAGCGGCATGGGTGACCGACCGCGATTTCAGTTACGGGTCCTGAAGGAAACGGACAACGGCTATCTGCTGGATGGCAACCATCCCTTGGCAGGACGTACCTTGTCGATCGCGCTCGACATTGTGGACGTCAGACGGCGGACAGCGATGGAGATTGCCATCAACGCGCCGCTGAGAGACCCGAACGGCCGCTGAACCATCGTTCCTAGTGCGTCGAGGCGATTATTGCCATTCGGATTGGAGAGGGCAGCATGTCCTGTTGTGTCGAAATGACATCGCGTGTGATCGTGTTGGCCGAATTTCAGAAGGCATTACAAATATATTTACATAACTAGAAAAATAGATACAATGAGCGGATGAGCGAATTCCACGACACTCAAGCCATCGTCCGTGCCCTTGCCGCACTGGGGCATGAGGCGCGGCTCAAGGTTTTTCGATTGCTGGTCCGTGCGGGTGAGGAAGGCCTGACGGTTGGGCAGATCATTGCGCATTCCGGCCTGGCGCCGTCGACGCTATCCCACCATTTGCTGGGACTCGTCAGCGCAGGTCTGGTCGAGCAGGAGCGGCGGGGGCGCGAGGTCTGGAACCGGGCGCGGTTCGATACCATGCGCGCGGTGATTTCCCACCTCAATGCCGAATGCTGCGCGGGGCTCCCTCGTGTTCCTGCAACCGAGGCCAGCGCCAACTGATATTTTTTTGCAGTGATATCACTATAAATCTGGAGATACGGATATGAATACCGCGACACAACCCGTTCTATCCCGACTGCCGGGGCTGGTCTGGCGCAAGCACCGTATCTGGGCGACGTCTGCCGTATTGCTGGTCGCGCTCGCGTTGATCGATCCGGCCCAGGCGCTGGTGTCGGCCCGCTTCACGATCTCGGCCCTGATGTCGATCCTGCCCTTTCTCGCCTTGTCGGTGCTGCTTGCCGGCGGGGTGGCCGCCACGGGCGCCGATCATCTGATCGCCCGTGCGTTCACCGGCCGACCGGCAACGATGATTGGGATGGGCGCACTGATTGGCGCGATCTCGCCGTTCTGCTCGTGTGGCGTGATTCCGCTGGTGGCGGCCTTGCTTGCCATCGGTGTGCCGCTGGCGCCTGTCATGGCGTTCTGGCTGGCATCGCCCTTGATGGATCCGTCGATGTTCGTGCTGACCGCCGGGATATTGGGCCATGAATTCGCGCTCGCCAAGACGTTGAGCGCGATCATGCTCGGTGTCGCCGGGGGGGTGATGGTCCATCAGGCGCAAGCGCTGGGCTGGCTCAGCGAACCGCTGCGGGCCGACATCGGCAACGGGGGTTGCGGGGGCGCTCGCGTGCGCAATCCGAAACCGATTGTCTGGCGCTTCTGGACCGATCCTGCCCGCAATGTGAAGTTTCTCAAGGAAAGCGGCTCCATCGCCACCTTCCTGCTCAAATGGCTCACACTCGCCTTCATTCTCGAAAGTTTGATGCTGCGATACATTCCCGCCGAGACCGTCACTGCGGCGCTGGGCGGAACCGGGTTCATGCCTATCCTGTCGGCGACGTTGGTCGGTGTTCCGGCCTATCTGAATGGATATGCCGCCTTGCCCCTGGTCGGCGGTCTGATCGGGCAGGGCATGGCGCCCGGCGCGGGCATGGCGTTCCTGATTGCCGGTGGTGTGACCTCGATACCGGCTGCGATGGCGGTCTGGGCTCTGGTGCGTCCGCCGGTGTTCGCACTGTACATTGCGCTGTCGCTTTCAGGCGCACTGGCCTTGGGGATGCTCTATCAGGCATGGTCTATGGTGTGAGCAGGCCGATGGCGTCGATGTCGCTTGCTTGCTATACCGATTCCATTACTCGGCGACGAGCGCGGTCCCCGGTTCGATTCGAGGGGCGGTCGTTCATTTAGAGGATCCAACTCTCGAGTCGGGGGCTGCGGGTACGGGGCTCTTACAAGCCCGATCGCACCCCTGGACGACCAGGCCAGTCTGGTGATGATCGACTGGCTGACTGGGATGAATCAGCGATTGTTTTGTTCCTGCTCGGCTTCGAACAACATCGTCGCCAGTGATGTGAGCCCTTCCTGCTCGGCCATTTCCGAGATCTCCTCGATCGTTGCTCCGCGATCGATCGCTTGCGCGGTTTCGCTTCCATCGGGCAGTTGATGTCTGAACTCCTGCAGCCTTGCCTGTACCGCTGGGCCGACACTGTGGTCCGAGTCCAGAGCCGAGCCGGCCGCGTTCTGCTCCTCCAGTGCCTCGAACAGCGCGCCGGCGAGGGCATGCAATCCCTCGGATGAGGCCGTCGCAGCGATCTCCTCGGGTGGCGCCCCGTTGTCGATGGCCAGCTTCGTCTTGCAGTCGGACGGTAGCGTGCTCTTGAAATTATCGAGAACCTGCTTGATCAGTTCCATGTTTGTCTCCCTGAAAAGGTTCGCTCGCTCGAAGAGCCTGCCGCCGCTAATACGCGCCGTCGGCCTTGCTCGAAAAGCGACTGCGCTTCCAGTGTAGATCACCTTCTTTTGGCTGGCTGACGAGTCCTTACCATCGACGTATTGCCGAGACCAGGTGATCACCCGTTTTGGGAAATTTTGCAAGAATTCTGACGCCTGATGCACGTGCGCTTGCGATCGGCTACGCTAGCGGTCCCCGTTTGGAGCGACCTGCGCAACGGGAGCCTCCTTCGCCGTAACGTGTTTGCTGGCGGCCTGCTCCTCATCCGAGCGCGAGTTGCTGACCTTACCCGTTCTTTTCGGTACGGGTCTTCGCCCGCATCCACACTCCGAGCACCAACGCAGCAGCCAGACAGGCGCTGACCGCCATCGTGACGCCGGGCCAGCCGCCCTTGTCCCAGGCGAGCCCGGTGAGACTGCCAACCAGGCTGCTGCCGAGGTAGTAGCTCGACAGGTAGAGTGCGGAAGCCAGTGCCCGTCGTTCCAGCGCCCGTCGGCCGACCCAGCCGCTGGCGGTGGTGTGGGCGCCGAAATAGCCGAAAGTGAAGATCGCCACCCCGATGATCACCAGGATCAAGTTGCCGGACAAGGTCGTGGCGAGTCCGAGCATTGCGGCGATGATCATCAACCACAGCACGTTGTGCCGGCCGACCCGGTCGGACAGGCGACCGGACCAGGCGGAGGAGGCCGAGCCGACCAGGTAGAGCAGGAAGATCGCAGCGATCGCACTCTGTGACCAGCCGAAGGGCACGGCTTCCAGGCGAAAGCCGATGAAGTTGTACACTCCGAAGAACGCCCCCATCAGCAGGAAGCCGCACAGAAAGAGCAAGGGTAGATGGCTGTCCGCGTAGATGCCGCGCACATCGCGGAAGATGGCGGAAGGCGCCACCGAGCGGGGGCGGAAATGACGCGACGGTGGCAACTTGCGCCAGAACGCGATCGCCGCCACCAAGCCGATCAGCCCGAGCGCGATCAGCGAGATCCGCCACGACCCGAAGTCGGTCAACACACCGGAGACCACCCGTCCGCTCATCCCGCCGAGTGCGTTGCCGGCGATATACAAACCCATTGCCCGGCCTTGTGCATGCGGGGCGACTTCCTCGCCCAGGTAGGCCATCGCGGCTGCCGGCAGCCCGGCCAGGGCGGCGCCGAGGAGCGCACGCAGCACCAGCAACTGGTTGAAGTCGGTCACGAAGGCACTCAGTGTCGCGATGACCGCCGCAATCGATAACGACGCCTTCATCAGCACCGTCCGGCCGAAGCGATCGGACAACAGACTTGCCGGAATCAGCATCAGCGCCATCAAACCGGTGCCAACCGACACCGACAAACTGGCGGTCGCCGCCCCGACACCGAACTCGGTGGCCAGCCGCGGCAGCAAGGGCTGGGTCGCGTACAGCAGCGCGAAGGTGGTGAAGCCGCCGATGAACATCGCGCTGTTGGCGCGATCGAAAGGCGGTGTGCCGACTTCCAGCAGATCGGTTTGAGCGGGCGGAAGAGGGGGGCTGGATGAATGCATCACGTGTGGCGGGACGGGTTTGGGTGAGATGTCCACAGCATCATTGTGCCGCATCTCGATTCATTCGCTTTAACGCAAGCAGCACGGCCCTTCGACAGGCTCGGGGCGCAGGCAACACAAGGGCTGGTTCAATAGGCTCCTCTTCGCCGGCATCCGCCATCCTGATCTGTGCGCGGAAGCGAATTTCCCATTCCGTGGAATCCGGGCTACCCTGAAAAGGCAGGTTCCGACTCATGACCGGGGAATTATCATGGCTATTGGTGTGTGGATCAGTCTTCTTGCGTACTTCGCGTTGATGATCGCCATCGGCCTTTATGCGATGCGCACCTCGACGTCTTCGTCCGAGGATTACATGCTGGGTGGCCGAGCCCTCAGTCCGAAAGTGGCGGCGCTGTCTGCCGGTGCTTCGGACATGAGTGGGTGGTTGCTGCTCGGTTTGCCTGGAGCGATGTTCGTATCGGGTTTGGGTTCGGCCTGGATCGGGATCGGTCTGCTGGTGGGGGCCTTGTTCAACTGGATTCTGGTTGCGCCGCGCCTTCGCGAACAGACGGTTCACTACGGTAATGCGATTACCATTCCGGAGTTCCTGGCGAACCGGTTTCCGACTCGGGCGATGTTGCTCCGGCCGGTGTCCGCGATCGTCATCGTCATCTTTTTCGCAGTCTATACCGCATCAGGTCTGGTGGCCGGCGGCAAGCTGTTCGAAACCGCGTTTTCCGGCATTTTCAACTTTGGCGGCTTGAGTGACTATGCCGTAGGGATCGTGATCACGCTGGGGGTGGTGCTGGTCTACACGGTTGTCGGTGGTTTCCTGGCGGTGAGCATGACCGATTTCGTGCAGGGCTGCATCATGATGCTGGCACTGGTCCTGATGCCGGCGGTAGTTCTCTTTGGCGAAGGCGGCGGCGGTTTCGCCCAGGCCTCGCAGACCTTGAATGCGGTCGATCCCACGCTGTTGTCTTGGACCGCGGGCTTGACCTTTGTCGGGTGGTTGTCCGCGGTGACCTGGGGGCTGGGCTATTTCGGGCAACCCCACATCATCGTGCGCTTCATGGCCATCCGGACGCTGAAGGACGTGCCGATTGCCCGAAACATCGGCATGAGCTGGATGCTCGTCTCCCTGGTCGGCGCGGTGTCCCTGGGTCTGTTTGGCCGGGCCTATGCGGTCCGGAATGGCATGGATGTCCAGGATCCGGAGACGATCTTCATCATTCTGGCGGACCTGCTGTTCCACCCGCTGATCACCGGCTTTCTCTTCGCCGCACTGCTTGCCGCGGTCATGAGTACCATCTCCAGCCAGCTTCTGGTGTCGTCTTCGTCACTGACCGAGGATTTCTATCGCCTGTTCCTGCGCAAGGAGGCGACCGACAAGGAGCGCGTGGGAGTCGGGCGGATCTGTGTCGTGCTCGTCGGTCTGGTCGCGGCCGTCATCGCGTCCGATCCGAACTCCCAGGTGTTGGCCCTGGTCGGCAACGCGTGGGCGGGTTTTGGTGCAGCGTTCGGGCCGCTGATCATCTTGTCGCTGATGTGGCCGCGCACCAACGGCGCCGGTGCCATCGCGGGCATGGTGGTCGGGGCCGTCACCGTGATGATCTGGATTTCACTGGGCTGGAACGGCGCGTTCATGGGCGGTCCGGGTGTGTACGAGATCATTCCCGGCTTCATCGCGTCATTCATCGCGATCCTGGTGGTGAGCAGCTTGACGGCCGATGCAGGGGAATATCAGCACATCGAGCGCTGAAACCGGGACGCTTTGGACAGCGCTTTGCGTCGGGCAGACAGGGAGATCGAACATGAATGAAGCCAGTCTTTTGCCGCAATCCGAGCCGAGTGCGCAGCGATCGCGCATCCGTGACAGCTATTCCGCCGACGAGGCCGAGGTGCTGCACGGGCTTGTCGAACGTATCACGCTGTCGGAGGACGCACGCCGCAAGGTGGCCGCGGCCGGCGCTGACTATGTGGAGCGCGTGCGCAAGGAAACCTCGCCCTCGATGATGGAGGCCTTCCTGGCCGAATACGGTCTCTCCACCGCCGAAGGGGTCGGCCTGATGTGCCTGGCGGAAGCCTTGCTGCGTGTTCCGGATGCGGAGACCATCGACGACCTCATCCACGACAAGATCGAGCCGTCCGATTGGGGCGCCCACCTAGGCAAGTCCTCGTCATCCTTGGTCAACGCCTCGACCTGGGCACTGATGCTGACCGGCAAGGTGCTCGATGATGATCCCAAGGGGCCGGTGCGGGCGCTACGCGGGCTGGTGCGTCGTATGGGCGAGCCGGTCGTGCGTGCCGCGGTAGGACAATCGATGAAGATCCTCGGACGCCAGTTCGTGCTCGGCCAGACCATCGAGGAGAGCTTGAAGAATGCCCGCGAGCTCGAGAAGCAGGGCTACACTTACTCCTACGACATGCTGGGCGAGGCGGCGCGTACCGATGAAGACGCGGTCCGCTATCACGCGGCCTACGCCAAGGCGATCACGTCGATCGCGAAGCAGGCCAAGGGCGACGTGCGATCCAGCCCCGGCATCTCTGTGAAGCTGTCGGCGCTGCATCCGCGCTATGAATACACCCACCGCGACACGGTAATGACAGAACTCGTGCCGCGCGCGCTGGAACTGGCGAGGCAGGCGGCCAAGGCCAATATCGGCTTCAACATCGACGCCGAGGAGCAGGACCGGCTGGACCTGTCACTCGACGTGATCGAGGCGGTCCTGTCCGACACCGGACTTGCCGGCTGGGACGGATTCGGGGTCGTGGTTCAGGCCTACGGGCGCCGCGCCGCACCGGTGATCGAGGCGCTTTACGCGCTCGCCGAGCGGCTCGACCGCAAGATCATGGTGCGGCTGGTGAAAGGCGCCTACTGGGACACCGAGATCAAGCTGGCGCAGGAGCTGGGCGTCAAGACCTTTCCGGTCTTCACCCGCAAGGTCAGCACCGATGTCAGCTACATGGCCTGCGCGCAAATGCTGCTCGACCGGCGTGACCGCATCTATCCCCAGTTCGCGACCCACAATGCCCATACCTGCGCCGCCGTGGTCGCGATGGCAGGCAATGACAAGGACAGCTACGAGTTCCAGCGCCTGCACGGCATGGGCGAATCGCTGCACCAGATCGTCAAGCAGGCTGAGGGAACGCATTGCCGCATCTACGCACCGGTCGGCGCGCACCGTGACCTGCTGGCCTATCTGGTACGCCGTCTGCTGGAGAACGGCGCGAACTCCTCGTTCGTGAACCAAGTGGTGGACACCTCGATTCCCGCGGCCGAAATCGCGCGCGATCCGGTCACCGAGATGCAGCGCCTGGGTGACGCCCTCCCGAGCCCGTCCATCCGTCCGCCCGGCGAGCTGTTCGCGCCCGAGCGCAAGAACTCCCGAGGCTACCGGATCAACGAACCCGCCTCGATCCTGCCGCTGCTGAAGGCGCGCGAGACATTCGCCGACACGACCTGGACCGCCGAGCCCATGCTGGCCGGCAGCCCGGCACCCCGCGGGCCGGCTCGCGATGTCGTATCGCCGGCCGACACTTCGCGTGTGGTCGGCAAGGTGAATGAGGCGACGCCCGATGAGGTGGCGGCCGCCCTCGATGCCGCGGAGCAAGGTTTCCGTGACTGGTCGGCGCGTCCGGTGGCGGAACGGGCCGAGGTGCTGCGCCGCACTGCCGATCTCTACGAGGAACACATCGCCGAACTGACCGTGATCACCACCCGCGAGGCCGGCAAGACGCTATCCGATGGCATCGCCGAGGTGCGCGAGGCGGTGGACTTCCTGCGTTACTACGCGACCGAGGCCGAGCGTCTGGAGGCGGAGGAGCCCGGTGGCGCGCGCGGCGTCTTTGTCTGCATCAGCCCATGGAACTTTCCGCTGGCCATCTTCACCGGCCAGGTCGCCGCGGCGCTCGCGGCCGGCAACGCGGTGCTCGCCAAGCCCGCCGAGCAGACGCCGCTGATCGCCGCACGTGCGGTCGAGCTGATGCGCGAGGCCGGCTTGCCGGAGGCGACACTTCAGCTTCTGCCCGGCGATGGGCCGACGGTGGGCGGGCCGCTGACCAGCGATCCGCGGATCGCGGGCGTCTGCTTCACCGGCTCGACCCCGGTGGCGCAGATCATCCACAAGGCGCTGGCGCGCAATGCCGGGCCGGATGCGGTGCTGATCGCGGAGACCGGCGGACTCAATGCCATGATCGTGGACTCCACCGCGCTGACCGAGCAGGCGGTGCGCGACATCCTGATCTCGTCCTTCCAGTCGGCCGGCCAGCGATGTTCGGCGCTACGGATGTTGTATGTGCAGGAAGAGGCGCGAGACCGCTTGCTCGCCATGCTCGATGGGGCGATGGACGCGCTCACCATCGGCGACCCCTGGCAGACCGACACCGATGTGTCGCCGGTGATCGATGCCGATGCCCAGGCCGAGATCGGCGCCTATGTGGCGGCACAGGAAAAAGCCGGCAAAGTGCTGAAGAAGCTGCCTGCGCCCAGCGTCGGCACCTTCGTCACCCCGGCGGTGGTCCAGGTAGGCGGCATCGCGGATCTCGAGCGCGAGATCTTCGGCCCGGTCCTGCATGTCGCCACCTTCAAGGCGCGGGACATCGACCAGGTGGTCGACGCCATCAATGCCAGGGGGTACGGACTGACCTTCGGTCTGCATACCCGGATCGACGACAGGGTGCAGCAGATCGTCGAGCGGCTCCGTGTCGGCAACGTCTACGTCAACCGCAACCAGATCGGCGCCATCGTCGGCTCGCAACCGTTCGGTGGAGAGGGCCTGTCAGGCACCGGACCCAAGGCCGGCGGTCCGCTCTACCTCACCCGCTTCCGTCGCACCGCTGCGGTGGAGCGTCACGACCCGCCGCAGGGGCAGGCCGTAACCCTGGCGCAGCTTCAGTCGGCGCTCGACCGGCTGGATGCGCGCAACTGGGCCGCGCGTCGCGATCGGGTCGAGGTGCTGCGCAAGGCGCTGAGCGGCAAGCGTGGCCTGATCCGCAAGGCGCTCAACGAGACGGCGGCCCTGGATATGACGCCCCAGACCCTGCCCGGGCCGACCGGGGAAAGCAACCGCTTGTCGCGTTATCCCAAGGGGCCGGTCCACTGCCTCGGACCTACTCTCGAGATCGCCCTGGCCCAGGCTGCGCAGGCGCTCGGTGCGGGCTGTGCAGCGGTGCTGGTCGTACCCGACGTGACGGAGTCCGCACAAGCGCTGATCGAGGCCGGCGCGCCCATTGCGGCGCTAGACGGCTGTCTCTCGTCCGAGACTTTACGTGCGATCAAAGGGGTCGCAGCGGTGGCTGCAGCCGGTGTCAGTGACTGGACACGTGAGCTGCGCATCGCACTCGCCGAGCGCGAGGGTGCCATTGTGCCGCTCGAGATCCAGCCCCTCTCACCCGAGCGCTATGTGGTGGAGAGGCACTTGTGCATAGACACCACGGCCGCGGGGGGCAATGCGAGCTTGCTGGCGCAGGCGGGATAAGCGCCGCACCCGCTTGACCAGCGGTTTGCCCGCCCTGGCAATCACCTGAGCTTCCCTGGCCAGCGCAAGCTCGATCAGGCGAGACAAGTGGGTCTTGGCTTCGTGGATACACCCGGTTGTCATGGTCATCCGCTATTGCGACCAAGTTCAGTGAGTCTCGGTTTGTTCGACATATCACTCAAGGATGCCCTACTGCGAACGATGCAGGCCGCCGACATCGCCGGCATCCGCTGCCTTCAGGTGCATGCCAAGGATGATGCGGCTCGATCCTGGTACGAATCCCGGGAATTCGAACGCAGCCCGACTCAAACGCACCAGTTGCCGGACGCAAATCGGCTTGATCGGCCGATGTGTAACCCGCTCACTTGTTGAACAAGTGCATCAACTGCATACGCAGGCCCCTGGGGCGTTGCGATTTCCGGACGTAGGCCGATTTGCGACTTTCGCGGTGGAGGGCGAGACCGACTTCGGTGATGCGTGTGCCCTGATGGACCTGCCGGACGACCAGGTCGAAGGTGCCGACGGGGATGCGATCGCCGACGACCGGTTGGCCGCCGAGCTCGGCCAGCATGAACTCGCCAACGGTGAGTTCGGGTTCGAGTTCCTTCGGGGCTTGCAGGTCGTAGGTGTTCAGCAGATCGATCACTTTGGCATCGGCATTGACCCGGAATTCGCCGAAATACTCCTTGTCGTTATGATCGGGGACCTTGATCTGGGAGAACAGCCGGTCGAGAAGCGCGGTGTACTCGGGGGCCGAGAACAGATAGACCAGATCCCCGGCACGCAAGGGACCGGCATGTTGGGGTTGCATAGACCGGCCTTGCCGCACGATCAGCGAAGGGCGCGCCCAGCGCGGCAGGTTCGCTGCCCCGACGACCAGCGGGCTTTCTTCGAGGACCTTGTAGATCAGCAGTTCGTGCTTGGGATTGCCGGGTAGTTCGAGTTCGATCCGCTCCAGCGGTCCGCTCCCGGACGGAACGATCAGATCGAGCCATTTCGCCGCCGGCTTGATCGTCCAGCCCTGCACCAGCAGCGAGGTGACCACCATGATGAAGGCGACATTGAGGAAGATGTCCGAACCTTCCACGCCCATCACCGAAGGCAGGATGCCGAGCAGGATGGAGACCGCACCGCGCAGACCCACCCAGGCATTGAAGGTGATGGTCTGGCGGTCGTAACCGAATGGCAACAGGCACAGCACGACGGCCAGCGGTCGCCCGAAGATGATCAGGAACAGGCCGAGCAGCAAGGCCGGTACCATCACGGCGCCGAACTCGGACGGTGTCACGAACAGCCCCAGGACCAGGAACATCACGATCTGCGCCAGCCAGGTCATGCCCTGCTGGTATCGCCGCAGCGCGGATGAACCCTTCATCGAGCGGTTGCCGGCCACGATGCCCGCGACATAGATCGCGAGAAAACCGCTGCCACCGAAATACGCGGTCAGACCGAATACGCACAGCGCGCACGACATCACCAGGATGGGGTAGAGCGCTTCTTCGAGCCGGACCCGATTGACGATCTCGACGATCAGGTAGCCGCCGCCAACCCCGGCGAGAATTCCCAGGCCCATCTGCGTGCCGAACCCGGTGAGAAAGCTGCTCATCACGTTGCCGCGGGTGTCGGCCAGGATCATCTCGATGAACAACACCGTCAGGAAGATCGCCATCGGGTCGTTGGAGCCGGACTCCACTTCGAGCATGGAACGGACCCGCTTGTAGATCTTGACCCCTCCGGCACGCAGCAGGAAGAACACCGCCGCCGCGTCGGTCGAACTGATGATCGCCCCCATCAACAGCGCATACAGCCAGGGCAGGTCGAACAACAGCCGAGCGGCGACGCCGACAAACATCGTGGTGAGAAAAACGCCGACCGTGGCGAGCACGAAGGCCGGTGCTGCGGCGCGCCGCAGTGTCTGTACCCGGGTGCCGAAGCCCGAGTCGAACAGGATCACCGCCAGCGCCAGGCTGCCGAGAAAGTAGGCGATCTCGGCATCGTTGAAGACCAGACCGAGTCCGTCCTCGCCGGCGATCAACCCGATGGAAAGAAAAACCAGCAGCAAAGGGGTGCCGAATCGAAACGCGAACGCACTCGTCAGAATCGACAAGGCGATCAGTCCGGCGCCGACGAGAATGGTGGTGAACATCCAGTCCATGTGGAGGGTGAGGCCTCGTACTACAGGTTGAACGGTGTGGCCGGTGCAGCCGCCGAGCGGGAGGGCGACGGTGACCGGGACGCAGTGGATCGATCTTGTCTAGCAGCGTTGTTTTGTCAGGGGCAGTTCGCTTTCAGGACGTCTTTGACGACGGCATCGGGAAGATTCAGGCCGTACAGTTGATCGATCGTCAGGGTCAGGGCGAGCCCTTGGAGCGGCGAGTCGAGATTCAGTTCGTCTCTCAGCAACTTCGCGGTTCTGTTCGCCGTCTCGGTATGCGCGATCCAGAACAGGATGGTCATCGGTGTCTGGAAAGTGAGCCCGAAAAAAGTCTTGAGCGGGGACTGGCTGATTCCGCTGGCCGGCAGGATGGTCGCGCCCCGGATGCCTTCACGTTCGGCGATGTCCAGGGCGGCTTCCGACACTTCGTCGGTCACGATGGCGATCAGCAGCGAGGTCGTCATTCTATTCTCCATGGTGGTCCAGGCAGGCCCCGGTCCGGGGCGGCTGGCTCGAGACAAGGCAGTTCGCGGTCTTTAGCCGCGCTATGTTTTCACTCGATGGGTCCGAGTTTAACGCCTCGGTGCAAACCGGCCTACCGTTGCCATGAATGTTATTTTGATGAACAAAAAAGCGCGACCCGAAGGTCGCGCGAACGCAAGCCATGAAGGCCTGGAGAGACGTAAGGTGGGTTATCGGTAGCGTGCCGCGGTGTCGTCGCCGAACCAGCCGGCGACCTCGCCATCGATCGAGATGCGGTTGTCGTCCCAGAACGCGATCAGCTTCGAGAGCCGCTGCACGCCGGCGAACGAGGCTGCTTCATGGCTGATGCCCTCCATCAGGCAGCCGTCGCAAAGAAAGACCCAGGTGCGGTGGTCGACGATGGCGTGATCAGGTCGATTGAACTCGGCCGCGAGCAGCTTTTCGGCCAAGGCCATGCCGACCGCGTTGGTGAGGCCCTGGCCCAGCGGCCCGGTGGTGGTTTCCACCCCTGGCGTCAGACCCTGCTCGGGGTGGCCGGAGTGGGCCTGCTGCACCGCGTCGATCGCGAGAAAGCGGAGCGCATTCGCGCACAGGGTATCGATGGGGGTCTGTTCCAGTCGCATGTTCATTTGTGCATCGCCTTGTTGCGGCGCTCGACGAGACGCCAGATGAAAGGGGTGAAGATCAGCTGCATCGCCAGTTCCATCTTTCCGCCGGGCACGACGATGGTGTTGGCCCGGCTCATGAAGCTGTCGTGGATCATGTTGAGCAGATAGGGAAAGTCGATGCCGGCCGGCTTGGCGAAACGGATCACCACCATCGATTCGTCGGCGGTCGGGACGGCGCGGGCGATGAAGGGGTTGGAGGTGTCTACCATCGGCACCCGCTGGAAGTTCACATGGGTGCGGGCGAACTGGGGGCAGATGTAGTGCACATAGTCGTGCATGCGGCGCAGGAAGATCTCGTCGGCGATCACGTCCAGCTTCTTCTGGGTCTCGCTCTGAACGTTCTCGGAGTCGAGGGAACCGAGCGCGCCGCCGAGTGCGCCATGCGCGACGATGCGCGAAATGGCCTTGCAGGCTTGCGCGACCTGCAGGATGAGGGCGTTGAACTCCCCGGTGGCGCCAGGATGGGCGCGCCGCTGGGCGATCAGGTACTCGGTCAGCGTAGTGCGGGCTAGATCGAACATGTTGTCTCCTCGAATCGAATGCCGCGGACCCACGGAGGGTTTGTCGGCCTCATGATTTTGGTTTTGGATACAACTTAGCGATCGGCTAATATAAGTTCAAGCAAGGATATTTTTTGTTTTAACATCAGGTTGTCTTATGAGACTCGCGAATCGCATTTCCCTCCGGCAGTTGAGGTTGTTCATCGCGGTGGCCGAAACCGGCAGCTTCACTGCGGCGGCCAAGCTGATGCATGTCACCCAGCCGGCGGTGTCGATGCAAATCCACGAGCTCGAGTCGATGATGGACGAGGTGCTGCTCGATGGTCGGCGCGGTTTCCGGCTGACGCCGGCCGGCGAGATCCTGCTACGTCATGCGCGCGAGGTGATCGCATCGCTGGAACTGGCCGAGGTCGAGCTCAAGGCGATGAAAGGGGTCGCGACCGGGACCGTGTCGGTCGCGGCGGTGACGACCGCCGAGTACTTCGTGCCGCGTCTTCTTGCCGCGTTCGGCGAGGCCTATCCCGATATCCGCTTTCGCCTGACGGTGCGCAACCGCAGTGGCATGGCCGAGCTGATGCGCGAGCACAAGGCCGATGTCGCGATCATGGGCGCGCCGCCGCCCGGGCTGTCGCTGCGACGAGTGCCTTTCGCCGTCGATCCGATGTCCTTCGTCGCGCCGCCGTCGCATCCGCTGGCGGGTCGCAAGAGTGTGCCGCCGTTGGCCCTGGCCGGCGAGCGCCTGCTGTTGCGCGAGCAGGGCTCCGGCACCCGCGCCGCGCTGGAGCGCTTTCTGCGCGCCCACGGGGTCAAGCTCGCTCAGGCCGACGAGATGGGCAGTAACGAAACCCTCAAGCAGGCGACCATGGCCGGCCTGGGCGTGAGCTTCCTGTCGCACCACACCTTCGCGATGGAAGCCGCCGCCGGTCGCCTGACCACGCTGAACGTCAGAGGAACTCCGATCGAGCGCGAATGGAATGTGTTGGTGCCGACCGACAAGAAGCCGTCATTGGCGGTGGAAGCGCTGGTCGATTTTCTCCAACACCAGGGCAGGGCGTTGATGGAGGAGGCGGTCCGAGCCTGAGCTCGAACCATGCGCAGAGCGTGACTTCTTTCAACCCACTCAACACAGTGGGAGGCAGGTCGGGTCGGGTTTGGACAAAGTACGGGCTTCAGTGAGTGAAGCCGTTTGAACTGCTATGCTTGGTGTTCAAGCCCCGAGTTGTCGCATGACCACAGATCCGAACCGGATATTCACATGATCCTCGCCCAACCCAAACACACCTTCGAACCGGATGACTACCTCGCCTGGGAG
Organism: Azoarcus sp.; assembly: GCA_030604735.1. Taxonomy (GTDB): domain Bacteria; phylum Pseudomonadota; class Gammaproteobacteria; order Burkholderiales; family Rhodocyclaceae; genus Azoarcus_F. The sequence continues at coordinate 19,029 of JAUVVG010000023.1, read as the reverse complement.
CTCAATCAGGACGGGCGTCATGAATATGTTGATGGCGAAGTCTTTGCCATGGGGGGCGCCTCTGATGCACATGGCACGGTAGCGCTCAAGTTGGCCGCGCTATTGCTTTCTGCGCTAAACGGCACACCTTGCAAGCCTTTCATCGCCGACATGAAGGTGCAGGTCGAGACCGCCAACTGCTTCTTCTACCCCGATATCGTCGTGACCTGCGATCCACGCGACCGCGGCCCGGAGGCCAGCCATGTCAAGCGCCACCCGCGACTTGTGGTCGAGGTCCTCTCGCCGACCACCGAGGCCTTCGATCGTGGTAACAAGTTCGCGGCCTATCGGCAACTCGAATCGCTACAGGAATATGTGTTGATCAGCCCCGAGTCTCGCCGTATCGAGGTGTTTCGCCGCGACGACACCAACCACTGGGTGCTCTATCCGTTTGCCGAGCATGAGCGCCTAGAGCTCGCCTGCATTGACTTCAGCTGCCTGGTTTCCGAGGTCTTCCAGGGGGTCGAGGACGAGCAGTAGTCGCTACACAGCGCGCCAGCCGGGACATGTTGCCGAGGTACAATTTCTTATTCCGTCAAGAGGACAGCGGCGGGGAGGGGCGCTTGATTCAGCGTGATCTAGCGGCTTCGGATCGAACTGCATGAACTCTCCCGCATGGGTTCATCCGTTGGTGCGGGCAGCCATCGTATCGCTTGCTCGATCAAGCAGATAGCGTTCAAAGGCATGGGCTGCGGCCGAGTGCGGGGCGTCCGCCGAGCGGGCGACAAACCAGTGACTCCGGATCGGGAAGGCTTCGGCGTCCAGGATGGCAAACTGACCGGGCGGGTGCAGGTCCAGGGCCTGGCGCGACAGGGCCGAGATGCCGAGGCCTGCGAGCACTGCCTGCTTGATCGCCTCGTTGCTGCCGAGCTCCAGTCGCGGATGGATCCGCAGGCCATGCGCGGTGAATAAGGCCTCCAGCGCCTTGCGCGTGCCGGAGCCCGGCTCGCGCAGCAGCCAGGCCTGATCGGCGAGTTCGGCCAGGCCGATATCGTGCCGACCGGCCAGGGGATGATCCGGGGCGGCGATCGGCACCAGCGGGTTTTCCATGAAAGGGGTCGCGACCAGGGCCGCTCCTTCGGGCGGTGTGCCCAGGATGTAGAGCTCGTCGAGGCGATCGTTGAGGCTGGCGATCAGTTGTTCGCGGTTGCAGACCCGCAGCGACACCTCGATGCCGGGATGTAAGCGGGCAAACTCCCCGAGCAGACGCGGTGCGAAGTACGAGGCGGTGGTCACTGCCGCCAGCAGCAGACGTCCCCGCTGCAGGCCGCGTCGCGCGGCCCTGTCTTCCTCGAAGCGCTCCAGCACTGCGAAGATGTCGCGTGCGGCCACCGCCAGCGCCTGGCCGGTTTCGGTCAGTTCGATGCGTTTTCCGACTTGATGGACAAGGGGTTCACCGACGCCATCGGCGAGCTTCTTCATCTGCATCGAGACCGTGGGCTGGGTGAGATGCAGGGTCTCGGCGGCACGGGTGAAGCTCAGGTGGCGTGCGATCGACTCGAAGATCTCCAGTTGCCGGAACGTGGCGTGGCGCATGATCGGCCTCGATGTATAGATGATCTTCTATTCACTATATCGAAAACTTCGACTGTTATTTAAGGTTTCAACGCGGCAGACTCGCTCCCAATTCGGACGCCATGAGATCCGGACACGCGATGACGAATTCGATAGGAGGAGTGAGATGGCCACCAAGGCCTGGAACGCCGGCGTCAAGGAATACCGCAACACCTACTGGGAGCCGCACTACGCGGTCAAGGACAGCGACATCCTGGCCTGCTTCAAGATCACCCCGCAGCCGGGCGTGGATCGCGAGGAGGCCGCCGCCGCAGTGGCCGCCGAGTCCTCCACCGGCACCTGGACCACCGTATGGACCGATCTCCTCACCGACCTCGACTACTACAAGGGTCGTGCCTATGCGATCGAGGACGTGCCCGGCGACGACACCTGCTTCTACGCCTTCATCGCCTACCCGATCGACTTGTTCGAGGAGGGCTCGGTGGTGAACGTGTTCACCTCGCTGGTCGGCAACGTGTTCGGTTTCAAGGCGGTGCGGGCCCTGCGCCTGGAGGACGTGCGCTTTCCGCTGGCCTACGTCAAGACCTGCGGCGGACCGCCCCATGGCATCCAGGTCGAGCGCGACGTCATGAACAAGTACGGCCGCCCCATGCTCGGCTGCACCATCAAGCCCAAGCTCGGCCTGGCGGCCAAGAACTACGGCCGCGCGGTGTACGAGTGCCTGCGCGGCGGACTGGACTTCACCAAGGACGACGAAAACGTCAACTCCCAGCCTTTCATGCGCTGGAAGCAGCGTTTCGACTTCGTCATGGAGGCGATCCACAAGGCGGAGCAGGAAACCGGCGAGCGCAAGGGGCATTACCTCAACGTGACCGCACCGACGCCCGAGGAGATGTACAAACGCGCCGAGTATGCCAAGTCGCTGGGGGCGCCGATCATCATGCATGACTTCCTGACCGGCGGCTTCTGCGCCAACACCGGCCTGGCCAACTGGTGCCGCGACAACGGCGTGCTGCTGCACATTCACAGGGCGATGCATGCGGTGCTCGACCGCAACCCGCACCACGGCATTCACTTCCGGGTGCTGACCAAGGCCTTGCGCCTGTCGGGCGGTGACCATTTGCACTCCGGCACCGTGGTCGGCAAGCTCGAAGGCGACCGCGAGGCCACGCTGGGCTGGATAGACATCATGCGCGAGCGCTTCATCAAGGAAGACCGCTCGCGCGGCATCTTCTTCGACCAGGACTTCGGTTCGATGCCCGGCGTGTTGCCGGTGGCCTCGGGTGGCATCCACGTGTGGCACATGCCGGCACTGGTGTCGATCTTCGGCGACGACTCGGTGCTGCAGTTCGGCGGCGGCACGCTCGGCCACCCGTGGGGCAACGCGGCGGGAGCCGCGGCCAACCGGGTGGCGCTGGAGGCCTGCGTGAAGGCCCGCAACGAAGGCGTCGAGGTGGAGAAGAACGGCAAGGCCGTGCTGACCGAGGCCGCCCGGCACAGCCCGGAACTGCGGGTCGCGATGGAGACCTGGAAGGAGATCCGCTTCGAATTCGACACGGTGGACAAGCTGGACGTCGTCCACCGCTAGTTACTGATAGAGGAGATCACCATGAGCGAAATGCAGGATTACCACAGCCGCCTGTCCGACCCCGCCAGCCGCAAGTTCGAGACCTTTTCCTATCTGCCGCCAATGAGTCCGGAAGAGGTCCGCAAGCAGGTCGCCTATATCGTCTCGCGCGGCTGGAATCCGGCCATCGAGCATACCGAACCGCAATACCTGATGGATTCCTATTGGTATATGTGGAAGTTGCCGATGTTCGGCGAAACCGATGTCGACCGCATTCTCGGCGAGGCCGAGGCCTGCCACGCGGCCAACCCGGACAACCATGTGCGCTTGGTCGGCTACGACAATTTCAAGCAGTCGCAGGGCGCGGCGATGGTGATCTACCGCGGCAAGACGGTCTGATCCCATGGGCGCGAGGGAGGACGTCATGTCCATCGATATCGAGCAATACCGGATCAAGTCCGAACCCTGGTATCGGCCGGTGGCGAACGAAATCGCCAAGTTCGAGGCGGCGTTTGCCGCACGCATGCCGGTCATGCTCAAGGGGCCGACCGGCTGCGGCAAGAGCCGCTTCGTCGAATACATGGCCTGGCGACTCGGCCGGCCGCTGATCACCGTGGCCTGCAACGAGGACATGACCGCCGCCGACCTGGTCGGGCGTTTCCTGCTCGACATCAACGGCACCCGCTGGCAGGACGGGCCGCTCACCATCGCCGCGCGCATCGGTGCCCTCTGCTACCTCGACGAGGTGGTCGAGGCCCGCCAGGACACCACCGTGGTCATCCACCCGCTGACCGATCACCGCCGGGTGATGCCGCTGGAGAAGAAGGGCGAGCTCGTGACCGCCGATCCCGGCTTTCACCTCGTCATCTCCTACAACCCCGGTTACCAGAGCCTGACGAAGGATCTCAAGCAATCGACCAAGCAGCGCTTCGGCGCGATGGACTTCGACTTTCCAGCCGAAGAGATCGAGACCGAAGTCGTCGCCCACGAATCCGGCGTCGAGCAAGGCCTCGCGCGCAAACTGGTGTCCATCGCCACCCGCTCGCGCAACCTCAAGGGGCACGGGCTGGACGAAGGGATCTCGACCCGTCTGCTGGTGTATGCCGGCCAGCTCATCGCGCGCGGCATAGCACCGCACGAGGCGGCCGAAATGGCGTTGGTGTGTCCGGTGACCGACGACCCCGACATGCGCGATACCCTGATGGCGGCGGTCGATACCTGTTTCGGCTGAGCGGGTACGCCATGGAATCGCCGGTCCATCCCTACCGTGACGAGATCGAACACGGTCTGCCGCATCTGGCTGGATCGCTGGACGCGATGGCCGACGAACTCACACGCAGCATCGGGCCGGCGGGCGCCCGTGCGGTGTTCGAGGGTGCGCACGCGCTGCTGCGACTGGGACGCGGTGCCGAGGCGCCGACTGCCTGGCTGAACCACGCGCCGGCGGTGGCCCGAGAGTGCGGCGCCGACGTGCTCGACGATGTGCTCGAGGCCTTGATGAAACTCGCCTCGCTGACCTCCGGCGCGGTCATCTCCCGTGTGTGCGAGACCCTGCCGACCGCCGCCGCCCGCTTCGGCGACCCGGAGCTGCTGCGCGGCTGGCTGCGCCTGCTCCACCGTCTGGCTTCGCGCGCGCCGCGCGGCTTGCGCCCGATGCTCGGCGTGATCGACGAACTGCTCGCCAAGCTGACGCTCAGCGGCCTAGGGCGCTGGGCGGATTTCGGCGCCGAAGCCTACCGCCGCGACCTCGCAGGCCAGAGCGCCTATTTCGCGCTGCAGACCGATGACAGCCGCGCGGTGCTGCAGGCCGAGCGACGCGGCACCCTGCTGGTCGACAACCAGCGCCGCATCGGGCTCTTTCTGCGCGCGTTCTGGGCGCGGGATTTCTTCCTCCGCCCGGCGGCCGGCGATACCGACTCGGTCAGGCCGTTCATCGAGGTCGGCGCGATGCATCTGCCGGACGCGGTGGATGACCTGCCCTGCGTGACCGGCATCGAACTGTATCGCGCGATGGCCGCACACATGGCGGCCCACCAATGCTATGCCGTCCGCGCGCTCGACCCTCAGGCCTACAGCCCGGCTCAGCGGTATCTGATCGCATTCTTCGAAGATGCCCGCGTCGAGCACTGTGCGATCGCCGAGTTTCCCGGCCTGCTCAAGGCCTGGCGGGTGCTGCATGGACGCGCGCGCCAGTCGGACACACACCCTGCCATGGCCTTGCTTGCGAGGCTGGCGCTGGTGTTGCTCGATCCGGACGAACGCATGGACGATCCCGCCCTCGACGACCTGGTCGGTGGTTTTCGCGCGCAACTGGCAACAGATGGGCGTCTCGATGGTGGCGCCAGCATAGACGCCGGGCTGGCGCTGCATCGCCTGCTGGGGCAGGGGCCGGGCGTGCCGAGTCTGCGTATCCTCGAGTCGCTCGACATCCCCTACCGTGACGACAATCGTGCGGTGTGGCGCGCCGACTGCCTCGGTGCGGGGGCGGAGTCGGTGTGGCTGCCGGAGAGCGCCCGGCAGCAGCGCCGGCGGGTGTCGATGATGGAGTTCATCAACGAGATCGACTGCGAAACCGCAGGCGAGGATGCCCAGGAGGTCTGGGTGCTCGACGGCGTGCTCTACGATGACGACGGCACCACCTGGAACGAACGCGAGGGCCGCGACCAGCCGGCCGAGCCGGTACGCTATCCGGAGTGGGACTACCGGGTACAGTTGTCGCGCCCGGACTGGACCTCGGTCATCGAGTACCGCGCCCGGCGGGGCGACCCGGATAGCACCGAACGCATCCTGTCCGAGCACAGGCCGGTAGCCAACCGCATCCGCCACATGATCGATCGGCTGCGGCCGCAGGGTGTGATCCGCGAGCGCAAGCTCGAGGACGGCGACGAGCTCGATCTCAATGCCGCGGTCGATGCGGTTGTCGCGCTGCGAGCCGGTCTTCAGCCTGATCCGCGCTTCACCATGCGCAACCGCATCCGTACCCGCGATCTGGCGGTGCTGATCCTGCTCGATCTCTCGGAATCCACCAACGAAAAGGTGCGCGGCAGCGACAAGACCGTGCTCGAACTCACCCGCGAGGCCTGCGTGCTGCTCGCCACAGCCATCGAGGGCATTGGCGACCGCTTTGCGGTGCACGGTTTCTGCAGTGACGGACGTCACGATGTCCAGTACCGCCGCTTCAAGGACTTCGACGAACGCTTTGGCGAGGATGCGCGGGCGCGCCTGGCCGGGATGCAGGGCGGCTTGTCCACCCGCATGGGCGCGGCGATGCGCCATGCCGGGCATCTGCTGCTGCGCCAGAGCGCGCGCCACCGTCTACTGCTGGTCGTGACCGACGGTGAACCGGCCGATATCGACGAGCGAGATCCGCAGGCCATGCGCGCGGATGCACGTAAGGCGGTCGAGCGTTTGCGCGCGCAGGGAGTCGAGAGTTTCTGCTTGTCGCTCGACCCCGAGGCCGACCGCTATGTGCAGCGGATCTTCGGCGGTCGGCATGGGGTGGTCGACCATGTCCAGCGCTTGCCGGAGCGACTGACGGGGCTGTTTGCGAGGCTGACGGGCTGATTCGATGGCGTCCGATCCGAACGGGCCGGCTCGGGTCCAGAAGCTATGGTTTCTGCACGGGATTACGGCTATCGGTGGATTCCGGCGTGTCGACCTTTGACGAGGATCAATGGCATGCGTCCCTACCATTGGACAGGCGAGTGAGAGGGTATAGAGTGAAGCTGTAATCCCCTTTGCGATGGCAGGTTCATGGCGTTCGGCGTTCCGGTTTCCGATTAGTCGGATGGCTTCTTTATTCGTCGTTCGCTCACCCTCCGCCCATCTTACCTTCGCTCTTCCCCGCGAGGCAGGTCATGACATCGTCTTCGGGAACCGACTTTTCTCCCAGGCTCGGTAACTACATCGCGCGCTTCTTTGTCGAGCAACCCAGGACGGCGGGCGGGCTGTTCGCCATCTCCGCGATCTTCCTGCTGGTCTACTATTTTCCGATCGCCGCGATTTCGTTCGATTTCGGTCCACCGCGCCTGGGCAATGCGGTCGGTGAGGCTTTGCACCTGACCCAGTGGTATGCCCGCGAACATGTGATCCTGTGCCTGCTCCCGGCCTTCGTCATTGCCGGGGCGATGGCGGCCTACATCAGCCAGGGCGCGGTGATGCGCCATCTCGGTCCGCAGGCGCCCCGGCCGGTCGCGTTCGGGGTCGCGTCGATCTCTGGCACGCTGCTCGCGGTCTGCTCGTGTACCGTGTTGCCGCTGTTCGGCGGTATCTACAAGCGTGGCGCCGGGCTTGGGCCGGCCATCGCCTTCCTCTATTCCGGGCCGGCGATCAATATCATGGCGATCGTGGTCACCAGCAAGGTGCTCGGCGCAGAACTGGGCATCGCGCGGGCGGTGGGCGCGATCGTTTTTGCGGTGATGATCGGGCTGATCATGCACCTGCTTTTCCGACGCGAGGAGGCCGAGCGAAGCGCCAGAAGCGCGCGTGGTTTCGCCGGTGAGGACGACGGGCATCCGGTGTCCGACGTGGTGATGCTGTTCGGCCTCATGATCGGCGTGCTGGTGTTCGCCAATTGGGCGAGTGCGGACTCGGCGGGCTGGATGGTCATTCATGCCGTCAAGTGGCCCCTGGCCGGTTTGCTGGCGGCCTTGCTGGGCGTGTTGCTGGTGCGCCGCTGGGGGTGGTCGGCGCGGCCGTTGATCGTGATCGCTTTGCTGGTCGTGGCCTCGGCGCTCGTGTTTCCCCAGGCGCCCGAACTCGCGATGGTGATCGGCATCGCCGGGCTGGTGGTGCAGGCCACCCGCGAGAATGACGCCGGTCGGGAATGGGCGGGTCAGACCTGGGATTTTGCCAAACAGATCATGCCCTTGTTGCTGGGCGGTGTGCTGATCGCCGGGTTTTTGCTGGGACGTCCGGGTAACGAGGGTCTGATCCCAAGCGAGTGGGTGGTCTGGGCGGTTGGCGACAACAGCTTTGGCGCGACACTGCTCGCGTCGGTGCTGGGTGCCTTCATGTATTTTTCGACACTCACCGAAGTGCCGATCGTCGAGGGCTTGCTGGGCGCCGGCATGGGCAAAGGGCCGGCCCTGGCCATTTTACTGGCCGGTCCGGCCTTGTCGCTGCCCAACATGCTGGTGATCCGCACCGTGCTCGGCACGAAGAAGACATTCGCGTACTGCTCGCTGGTCATCGTCATGTCCACGCTGACCGGCTATGTCTATGGCCAATTGTTTTGACACGGAGAATCGATGATGAAAGTGAAGATCTACGGATCGGGTTGTGCGAAATGCCAGCAACTGGCGATCAATGCCGAAACCGCGGCGCGCCGGCTAGGGATTGAGCTCGAGATCGAGAAGGTGACCGACATGAACGCGATCATCGACGCCGGCGTGATGCGTACGCCGGCCCTGGCGGTAGGGGACGATCTGCGGGTGGAGGGGAAGGTCGTCAGCAGTGAAGAGCTGATGAACGTGCTGGCTGATTAGCGCTTGCGCTCGGCTCGCTGGAGGTCTTATTCCCCCTGTCTTGTCATGCGCTCGGAGGCGTCGAATCCACCCTTGGCTTTCCATTCTTCGAAGCCGCCTTGCAGGATCAGAACGTTGTCGAAACCCGCGACGCGCAGCGCGAAACCGGCCTGGGCCGACAGGCTGCCAGTGTTGCAGTAGATCAGCACCGGCTGTCCGGTCGGGATCGCGTCGCGTTCGGCCAGCACGCGACGCCACTCCAGATTGACCGCGCCGGGGATGTGGTCCTGCGCGTACTGGGTGGCATCGCGGGCGTCGATGACGTGGAAGTTGGGCCATTCCTCGCGTGGAATCTGCTCCGCGAAAATCACGGCACCGCCATATTCGACGAAGTCGAGGTAAGCCTCCATCTCGTCGATCGCGATCATTTTGTTGTCGGCGAGTACCGGGGTGACCGGCGCGAGCAGGGCGGCGGCCAGGGTCAGCGTGGCGAGCACTTGGGTCGTCTTGTTCATGGTTTCGTGTTTCGATCGGGTTGTGGGGGCGGTAAGCGGGTTGGTGGATGTGTCGATCGGCGGGGCGATGTGTTCCGGCAGCAGACGGGAGTGCGCGCGGAGCCGGTCAGGCTGCGATCACAATCCGGCCTCGGCGCGCAGATAGGCTTGCTGGATGTTTTGCCGGTGGAGCGCGTCGAAGTTCTCCAGGTGGCTGAACCGGGGCGCGTCGCCCAACGCGTCCAGTGCCGCTTCTGCGCCAGCCATTTCATCTGCGAGCCGGACAACGCCGGCGACGATGAAAGCGAGGTAGTCGCCGGTCGCTGCCTGCGCGCCGGCGATGTCGGTGACCTGGCCGTGTCCCGGGATGATGACTTCGGGTTCGAGTGCGACGAGGCGTTCGAACGCGGCGAGCCAGCTCTCGGCGTTGCTGAACGGGCGAATGCTCAGAATCCGGTCGACATAGACATGGTCGCCGGCGAAGGCGACCCGTTCTTCCGGCAGCCACACCACCACGTCACCAGGAAAGTGCGCGTCGCCGAAGAAGTGCATCACGAGGGTCCGGCCACCGAGGACCAGGGTCACTTCGTCATCCGCTTCGATCCGGTTGGCGGGGGTCGGCTCGGTGCCGTCGAGCCGGTCCTTCAGGACGGGTAAAAGTCGCTCCCACTGGTTGTGCTGTTCGGCACGCTGGGTGTCGGTGGTGCGATGGTGGGCGATGACCTCGGCACCCTGGCCGATGAAGTAGGCGTTGCCAAACCAGCGGTGATCTTGCGCGCCACTGTTGATCACCCAACGTACCGGCTTGCCGGTGAGTTGTCGCGCCTGTTCTTCGAGCAGTTTGGCGCCGATCAGCGAGGCGCCGCTGTCGATCAGGATCACGCCTTCAGGGGTGTCGATGAGGCCGAAATTGGCGTTGAGACCGTGGTTCTCGTAGGTCCGGTCGGTCGTTGGGCCGATCAGCGCGTAGAGGCCGTTACCGAGATCAGCGGTCGAGAGCTTGAACCCGTCGGCGGATGCGCTGGACATCAGGATGACAGCGAGAAAGGCAAGGGTGAAATGGCGAAAGGTCATGATGTCTCCTGCATGTTGTCCGCTTGTCGTCGGAATCTATTTGAGCTTTTGGTCATATGCTTCTTTAGTTGGCGGCAAGCATACCCGGAGAGCGCACTGGGCGCCACATCACTAGGGCCGAGTTTTCAGCGTACGCCAGGGTTTGTCACTCTCGACGGTCCGCGACGACGCGTGGTCAGAGGCTGCGCTGATTGACCCGCTTCGACAGTTCTTCCGCGCTTTCCTTGCGCTCGCTGTAACGATCGACCAGATAGGGCACGATGTCGCGGGTCAGCAGCGTGAACTTGACCAGCTCCTCCATCACATCCACCAGGCGGTCATAGAACGCCGAGGGTTTCATCCGGTCGTTGTCGTCGAACTCGGTGAAGGCTTTCGCAACCGAGGACTGGTTGGGAATGGTCAGCATGCGCATCCAGCGTCCCAGCACCCGCATCTGGTTGACCGCGTTGAAGGACTGGGAGCCGCCATTGACCTGCATCACCGCCAGTGTCTTTCCTTGGGTGGGGCGGACCGCACCGACCGACAGCGGAATCCAGTCGATCTGCGCCTTCATGATGCCGGTCATCGCGCCGTGGCGCTCCGGTGAGCACCACACCATGCCCTCGGCCCATTGTGCGAGCGTTCGCAGTTCGGTCACCTTGGGGTGGGAGTCAGGTGCGTCATCGGGCAAGGGGAGACCGGTCGGGTTGAAGATCTTCACTTCGGCGCCCATTGCGGTCAGCAGGCGTGCCGCTTCTTCGGTCAACAGGCGGCTGAACGAGCGCTTGCGCAGCGAGCCATACAGCAGCAGGAAGCGGGGGGGGTGGGTCGAGGTGTGGGCGGGCCAGAGAAGGGCCGGATCAGGGCATCGAAAGTGTTCTACCACGAGGCTGGGCATCGAGCTTGTCAGCTCGCTGGCAGGGTCCGTCGAGTGAGGATTGGCGAGATCGAGAGGGGTGTTCATGCTGGGCGTCACTCCATGGGGGCAGAGCGTTCAGGGGAGATTTGGATATCTGGATATCCGTATATGGTGTAGTATAAGCCCATGTCACCCGATAAACTCTTCCGCCTGCTGTCCGATCCGACCCGTTTGCGCTGTGTGCTGATGCTGCGTGACGAAACCTCGTTGTGTGTCTGCGAGCTGACCTATGCACTGGAGATGTCGCAGCCCAAGGTGTCGCGCCATCTCGCGATGCTGCGTGAAGCGGGTCTGGTCCTGGACGAGCGTCGCGGGCAGTGGGTGCATTACCGTCTCGATCCGTCCTTGCCCGCCTGGGCCTTGGCCGTACTCGATGCGGCGGCGGCGGGCGAGTCGGGTGCGGCGATGCGGGAGAAAGACAAGGCGAGGCTGGCGGAAATGGAGAGTCGGCCGTCGCGGGATTTCTGTGCCGCGTGAATGTTCGGCCTTTTCGGAAGGCCTGCGCTTGAAGGACGTGTTCAAGGTCCGAGTCGGGAACGATTTCAAGCAGCCGGGTTGATCGGCTACGTCAGTCGTGGTCTTTCGAGGTCGGCGCAGCCCGAGTTTTGCGAGAAAGTGAATTACTGATCAGTTTGAAACCGCTAGGTGAGTGAATGAGTGATACGCGTGAGACGCCGGCAGAAGGCGGCGGTCTGGATTTCTTCGGGCGCTACCTGACGGTGTGGGTGGCCTTGTGCATCGTCGCGGGTGTGGCGCTCGGGCAGTTCCTGCCGGCGGTGCCGGCTGCCCTGTCGAAGATGGAGTACGCGCAGGTGTCGCTGCCGGTGGCGGTGCTGATCTGGGCGATGATCTTCCCGATGATGGTGCAGATCGATTTCGCCGCGATTGTCGGTGTGCGCCGGCAGCCCAAGGGCCTGGTGATCACGACCTCGGTGAACTGGCTGATCAAGCCCTTCACGATGTTCGCGATCTCGTGGTTCTTCCTGATCGTGCTGTTCGCGCCCTTCATCCCGGAAGACCTTGGCCGTGAGTACCTCGCCGGCGCGATCCTGCTGGGCGCCGCCCCGTGTACCGCGATGGTCTTCGTGTGGAGCTACCTGACCCGGGGCGACGCCGCCTACACCCTGGTGCAGGTCGCGGTGAACGATTTGATCATGCTGTTCGCGTTCGCGCCGATCGTGGTGTTCCTGCTGGGCGTGTCGGACATCAGCGTGCCGTGGGATACGGTGTTGCTGTCGGTGGTGCTCTACATCGTCATTCCGCTGTCGGCCGGTTACGTGACCCGGGTGCATCTCATCCGCAAACATGGCCAGGATTGGTTCGACACGGTCTTCCGACGCAAGATCGCACCGGTGACGCCCTCGGCGCTGCTGGTCACGCTGGTGTTGTTGTTCGCGTTCCAGGGCGAGGTGATCCTGAACAATCCGCTGCACATCCTGCTGATCGCGATCCCGCTGACCATCCAGACTTTCTTGATCTTCTTCATCGCCTACGGCTGGGCCAAGGCGTGGAAGGTGCCGCACAACGTCGCAGCGCCCGGTGCAATGATCGGCGCGAGTAACTTCTTCGAACTCGCGGTGGCCGCCGCGATCGCACTGTTCGGCCTGCAGTCAGGCGCGGCCCTGGCTACCGTGGTCGGCGTGCTGGTCGAGGTGCCGGTGATGCTCGCGCTGGTCGCGATCGCCAACCGCACCCGGGGCAAATTTCCGGCCATGGTGCCGGCGAGGGCTTGATCCGATGAACATCCTGTTCTTGTGCACCGGCAATTCCTGCCGTTCCATCCTGGCCGAAGCGACCTTCAACCACCTCGCGCCCGTGGGGTGGCGTGCGGTCAGCGCGGGCAGCCAGCCGACCGGTTACGTACATCCGCGATCGCTGGCCCTGCTCGAGCGCGAGGGGATTTCCACCGAAGGTGCGCACAGCAAGTCCTGGGACGGTCTCCCGGTGACCCCGGACGTCGTGATCTCGGTCTGCGCCAGCGCCGCCGGTGAGACCTGTCCAGTCTATCTGGGGTCGGCGATTCGCGCGCATTGGGGGGTGGAGGATCCGGCCCATGTGACCGGGTCAGATGACGAGATCGACGCCGCCTTCATCCGTGCCTACCAGATATTGCGGGCACGGATCGAAGCCTTGCTTGCCTTGCCGCTGGACGCACTGGCTGGGGATGCGCCGCGTCTGAAGGAGGCGCTCGACCGGATAGGCCTGCTTGACGTTTGAAGCATCGCTTGCACGACGACTCGAGTCGAGCTGGCTCCAAGCCTTGGTCTCGAGTTCTGGCCGGGTCCGGTTGCGCAATTGGGCCGGTACTCATGATCGAGGTTCGACCTGCCTCGCGTATCGATTGGCCGATCCGCAGCGCGCCTGGCTGGTCAGCCGGTTGTTGTCAATCGTGTGATTGATCCGCCTGTTTTCTGGGAAGGGTGACCCTGAACGTGCTGCCTTTGCCCGGCGTACTGGTCACGTCGATGCTGCCCTGGTGCTTTTGCACGATGTCGTAGGCGAGCGACAAGCCCAGGCCGGTGCCCTTGCCGACCGGTTTAGTGGTGAAGAAGGGCTCGAATATCCGCTGCATCGTGTCCGGGCTCATGCCACGCCCGGTGTCCTCGATCTCGAACCAGACATGGGTCGCATCGTGGCCGGTGCGGATGGTGATTGTTCCCTGTTCCTCGATCGCATGTGCCGCATTGATCAGCAGATTCAGGGTGACCTGGTTGATTTGAGCAGCGATGCAGCGTACCGGTGGCAGATTGCCGTATTCCTTTACGATGGTGGCCTTGTACTTGAGTTCGTTCCAGACCACGTTCAACGTGCTTTCGATCCCTTCGTTCAGAATCGTATCCTGCATCGCAGCCTGGTCGATCCGCGAGAAATCCTTGAGATCGGCAACGATCCGCTTGACCCGCTCCAGCCCACCGGCCGATTCCGAGATCAGGTCGCCGAGGTCGTCCTTGAGATAGGCATAGTCGGCTTTCACGAAGTCCTGCTCGGTGGCCCTGCCGGCGCGACAGTTGTCCAGCAGTGCGATCATGGTTTGGGAGTACTCGTTCAGACGGCCCAGGTTGGAACTGACGAAGCCGACCGGGTTGTTGATCTCGTGCGCGACACCGGCGGCCAACTGACCAATGGACGCCAGCTTTTCGGACTGGATCAGCTGGCTCTGCGTGTCCTGCAGTTCCTTGACCCTGCGTGCAAGCTCCAGCCAGCGATCGCGCAACAGGTTGAGCATCCACCAGCCGAGCCCGGCGATCAAGAAGAAGACCACCGCGACCGCGATCAGCGAATCCCGCATGTGGCTGTGCATGACCGCCGCGATCGGCGAGTAGGGCTGCGATATGCTGATACCGCCCCGCACGTCGCCCACCTGATAACCCTGTTGTTCATGGCAGGGCAGGCAACTCGGACGGACTTCCAGCGGCGCCATGTAGCGCAGCCAGCTTCGGCCATCGTCGTTATGTGTGATCTCATGCTGCTCGCGCTGGCCGTTATCGAAGGCGATCAAGGCACGCTCCTCCCACTCGTCCGGTGAGTTCGCGCTCCGAATGGGTCGCAGGCTGGTCAGGCGGAACAAGGCGCCGGAATCGCTTTCGGCCATCTCGGCGATCAGGCGCGTCATGTAGGCCGGGTTCACCATGGTCAGTCGCATGCCATCCCGGGTTTCGATGTCCCGAAGCGGATGATCGAGATAAGGGTTGGGCTGAATGGCGCCGGTGACCGGAACATAAATGCCGCCGTGGCTGGAGTTCCAGTTTCGGGTCAGCACGACCATCCGGAACATGTTGCGCGCGCCTTCGAGCGCGATCCGCGTGGTCTGGTCCTCGATGTCGTCGACCAACTGGACGGCATATCCGGACACGATCGCCAGCCAGCCGGCCAGCAGTACGAGCCACCAACGTCGATCGCGGATGAATCGCGGTACGGTGCGGTGCACAGGGGAGTCTTCGGTGGCTCTCATTCAACGGGCTCATGCCGCTTTACGGTATCGATTATAAGCGCCGGGATTCCGGCTTGGTATGATCGAAGTCCTCCAGTCCATTCAGGATCGTCCCCATGCTCAATGCCTTCGTGTGGAGTCCGCGCTTCGAGACCGGCATCGAGCTGGTCGATACCCAGCACAAGGCACTGGTCGAGATCCTCAACAACCTGATCGAGGGGGCGACCGCCGAACGTGGTCTGGTGCGCGAAGAAGTCGTCGGTCTGCTCGACCGCTTGGTCGCCTATGCCAAGGTGCACTTCGCAGACGAAGAACAGCTCATGACCGAGCAGGGGTGCACGCAGGATCATGTTGAAGGGCACCGAGTTCAGCATCAGGACTTTGCGCGACAGGTCGCCGCTGCCCGCGAGACCTTGTGCGCTGGTGAGCCCCCCGCCGACTTTCTGGAGGGGCTGGCGCGTTTCGTCACCAGCTGGTTGTCATTCCATATCCTTGGCTCGGACATGGAGATGGCCAGGCAATTACGTCGTCAAGGTGGTGATGCGCTGTTTGCCGATCCGGCCTTGGCGGCACAGGATGCTGCGGCACGTACCAGCGTGCTGGTCGAGGCGATGCATGGTTTGTACGATCTGATGGCGGATCGCAACCTTGCCTTGTCGCGCGCACGGGACGAACTGGCCGAATTGAATGCGACGCTGGAAGAACGGGTCAGGACGCGCACCGCCGAGCTGGAGCAGGCGCTGGATGAGGTCGGGCGTACCCGCGTGGCCCTGTCGCAGGCCGAGAGAATGTCGGCCATCGGCCAGCTCGCGGCCGGTGTCGCGCACGAGATCAACAATCCAATCGGCTTCGTGACCGCGAATGTCGCCACGTTGGGGCAATACCTGCACTCGCTGATCGAACTGAGCGAGCGTTACCACCGCTTGCACGACCGTTTGCCGTTCTCCGAGTCGGATCGCGCGAAGCTGGGGGAGATGAAGGCCAAGGCCGACTACGATTTCGTCCGCGAAGATTTGCCCGCATTGCTGGATGAGACTCGGGCCGGACTCGAGCGCATCACCCGGATCGTCGCTGCGATGCAGACCTTCTCGAACATGAGGGCTTCACCCTGGCAAACCTGCGATGTCAACACGGTCGTGGAGTCGGCGATCGGACCGTTGCGTGGCCGCTGCGCCGATCGAATCGAAATCGTTCTCGCCTTGTCGCCGCTACCGATGATCGAGGCTTCGCCGGAACAGATCGCCATGGTGGTCGCCGCGCTGTTCGACAATGCGATTGCCGCCATCGAGGGTTCGGGTCGGATCACGATCACCACTGGCGTGAACGGAAACGAGTTGGTTTGCGAAGTCGCCGATACCGGCCAGGGAATCGCAACACCGGACCTGGAGCGGGTGTTCGAACCCTTCTTCACCACCAAGGCGGTCGGCAAGGGCATCGGGCTCGGTTTGTCCATGGCGTACCAGATCGTCGCCCATCATCGCGGCACGTTCGAGGTCAGCAGCGAAGCGGGCAAGGGCGCCCGGTTCGCGTTTCGCCTGCCGCTGAATCGGTGCAAGCGATCAACAGCGGAGAGCTGAGTACAGCTTTGAGCCGACTTTGACGGTTCCGAGGCGCACTCTTGATCTACCCTCAACAACGGCGCGGGTTTCCGGGTGGCGGGGTGCCACAATCCTAAATGCACGAGGGTTGATTTTCCGCTTTGAATCCCGCTACTGTACTGTACATGTACTTGAGACGAAGCAACGCTCGTAGGCGCAGATCGTGTTCAACTGTGGCCGTGCATCGTCGTCGGTCTGGTTGTCCCCGTGAAGGATTTCCGGTGCGCCACACGCCTGCCAGGACTCCCGGCGCAACATCCGCGATGACCTCGAGCGGATCCAGCTTGGAAAATTGTCCAGCCCCAACGGCACCGTCTGGCAAGTCACCGGTCCGACAGCGGAAGCGGCCAATCGACTGAAGGTACTTGAGACTGAAAGTACTGAAGATCAAACCGCCACCGCACGTCCTGAAGCAATTCTCCCGTTGCGCAGCTTGCTCGGGTTTTTGTCCGGGTGGGGTTGCGATGCTCAGTTATCGAGCGCCTCGAGTACATCGCCTCTTGATCTGTTGCCCCGTTTCCCGACAAGATAACTGCACTATGTCCCGACCCAGCGCCGCCCGCCGCGGACCCGCCCAACCACCTCTGCCCGAAGCGGCGCGCCTCGCCGTCGCCGAGGTTCTGACTGACGAGACGCCGCGCGCCGACCGCCTGATTGAGTACCTGCACCGACTGCAGGATTGTCACCATGCGCTGTACCCAGACCATCTCGCGGCGCTCGCCGAGGTGCTGGGCCTGGCCCGTGCCAAGGTGTACGAGGTCGCGACCTTCTATCACCACTTCGACGTGGTAGGAGACGGCGATTCGTGCCCGGCACGTCTGATCGTAAGAGTGTGCGATTCGCTTACCTGCGCGATGCATGGCGCGGCGGAACTGGCCGACGCCCTCACCAAGCGAGTCGATGCCGACCTCCGCGTGCAGCGCGTACCCTGTATCGGCCGCTGCGATTGCGCGCCGGTCGCGGTGGTGGGGCGCAACCCGGTCGCCCACGCTACGGCCGACAGCGTGCTTGCCACCGTCGCCGCCGGCGACACCGAGGAGGCGGCACCGGACATCATCGGCTTCGACGCGTATCGGGCAAACGGCGGCTACGAAGTCTATCGCCGCGTCCGCGACGGCACGCTCCCGGCCGAATCCGTCATCGACGCGGTGGACAAGGCCGGCCTGCGTGGTCTCGGCGGCGCCGGCTTCCCGGCTGCGCGCAAGTGGCGCGCCGTACGCACCCAAGCGGCACCACGACACATGGCGGTGAACATCGACGAGGGCGAACCCGGCACCTTCAAGGACCGGCACTACCTATCCACCGACCCGCACCGCTTCCTCGAAGGCATGCTGATCGCCGCCCATGTCGTCGGCGTTGCCGGCATCTGGATCTACCTGCGCGACGAATACCCCGCGCTGCACAACCTGCTCGCCGCCGAACTCGACCGCCTGCGCGTTGAGTGGCCGGACCTGCCGACCATCGAACTGCGCCGCGGCGCCGGCGCCTACATCTGCGGGGAAGAGTCCGCGATGATCGAATCCATCGAAGGCAAACGCGGCATGCCCCGGCTGCGCCCGCCCTATGTCGCCGAAGTCGGCCTCTTCGGCCGCCCGACCCTGGTGCACAACCTCGAAACCCTGTGGTGGATCCCGGACATCGTGCGCTGCGGCGCGATCGAAGGCCGCGACTGGCTCGAAGGTCGCGGCCGCCACGGTCGCCGTGGCCTGCGCAGCTTCTCGGTCAGCGGCCGGGTGGCAAAACCCGGCGTGGTGCTGGCCGATGCCGGCATCACCCTGCGCGAACTGATCGACGAACACTGCGGCGGCATGGCACCCGGCCACGAACTCTACGGCTACTTCCCCGGCGGCGCCTCCGGCGGCATTCTGCCCGCCAGCCTGGCCGACGTCCCCCTGGACTTCGACACCCTGGCCGCGCACGGCTGCTTTATCGGCTCGGCGGCCATCGTCGTGTTCTCCCGGCATGACCGCGCCCGGGTCCTCGCCGAGAACGCGATGCGCTTCTTTGCCCATGAGTCCTGTGGCCAATGCACGCCGTGCCGGGTCGGCACCGTGAAGGCGGCCGAGCTGATGACCGAGGCCGAGTGGGACCAACCGCTGCTCGAAGAACTCGCCCAGACCATGGCCGACGCCTCGATCTGCGGCCTGGGGCAGGCCGCCGCAAATCCGCTGCGGTCAGTGATGCGATACTTTTCGCATGAAGCAGGTGTTTCAAAGATGAGTGATCCACTGGATCAAGCCAGACGAAAGGAGAAACCATGAGCGTCCAGACCAACGAAGAACCTACGGCGAAGAGCCGCCTGCGCGAGGTCATCGACCAACAGCCTGAGGACGCGAGCTACGACGAGATCCTGCGGGAGCTCGCGTTCCAGCGTATGGTCGATCGTGGCCTGGCCGACGCGCGCGCCGGACGGACAGTCGATCACGAAGAGGCCATCCGGAGCAGTGG
>JAUVVG010000051.1 GCA_030604735.1 Azoarcus sp. | reverse complement strand
TGGCCAATGACATCTTCGGACAGTTGGACAGCCTGGGGAGCCTGACGCCGCAACAACAGAACACCAAGAATATCGCCAGCAGCCTGACCGGGCCACAAGCCAGTCTGTCCGGTTTCGCCTTCCCGATTTTCGACAATCCGTCACTGATCTTCGGTTTCCTGCTCGGTCAGGATGTACCGCTGGTGACCTACGATCTGGCCCCGTTCGGGATGGATTTCACCTATGTGCAGAAATTCCCGATCTGGGGGCCGCTGTTCGCCCGTATCGGCGGCAGCGTCGGCCTGACCATCGATCTGGCCTTCGGCTACGACACCGCTGGGGTACGGGCCTTTGCCGCGGGTGGATTCAGCAATCCACTCGATCTCATCGGTGGTCTTTATGTCAGCGACACCGACAACCCGGATGGCACGGGTACCGATGTGCCCGAGCTGATCCTGCGTGGCGAGCTTTTTGCCGGTGCCGAGATCAACCTGGGCGTGGGGAGTGCCGGGGTCGAGGGCGCGATTATCCTGACGGTCAACTTCGATCTCTACGACCCCAACGGCGATGGCAAGGTCCGGCTGGACGAGATGGTCGGCAACTTCCTTTACGAGTTCAATTACGGCAGCCCGGCGCTGGCACCGATCGCGATCTTCGATGTCTATGGCGACATCGCGGCGCAGTTGCGGGCCTTCGTAGAGATCCTCTTCTTCTCGAAGACCTTCAACATTACCCCGCCGATCACCTTGTTCGAATTCTCGATTCCATTCGAGCGTGAGCCGATTCTTGCTACGGAACGGGCGGACGAGTCCCTGCTGCTGAATGTCGGTCCGAATGCCGGTCAGCGTCTCAACGGCAATACCAGTGACTTCGGCGAGCAGATCTTCGTCAAGAGCGTCAGCGACACCGAGGTTCTAGTGTGGGGCCTGGGGATCAATGAGAGTGATGCGCAGCGCTACAAGGTGAATGGCGAGAAGGGCATCTTCGCCTATGGTGGCGAAGGCAACGATCTCATCGACCTGCAAGGGGTAATGCACAACATCCGCTACTACATCGAAGGCGGTGCGGGAGACGACATCCTCTACGGCACCCAGTATGGCGGCACGATGTTTGGCGGTACCGGCAACGACAAGCTGTATGGCGGTGACGGTGACGACATCATCCATGGCGGGGAAGGCAATGACCTGATCCGCGGCAATGGCGGCAACGACATCATCTTCGGCGACACCGGCTCGATCACCAAGACTCGGCTCGAAGGCGGCGAGATGGTGCGCAGCTTCCGCGCCTTCGTCAGTGATCGTGACGGCGACGACGACATCGATGGTGGCGACGGTCACGATATCATTTTTGGTGGTGGCGGTCGCGACCTGATCCTGGGCGGTGAGGGTGATGACCTGATCTTCGGTGATGGCGGCTCCTTCACGATGGCGGCAGGCGATGTCTTGCCGCGGCTATCCGATGGTCGGGTCGACATCAGCCAGTTCCGGGTATCCCGCGAGGGGGGTGACGACACGATTCTCGGCGGCGCTGGAAACGACACCATCCTGGCCGGCGCCGGTAACGACAAGATCGATGGCGGAGCCGGCGACGACCAGATCGACGGCGGCAGTGGCTTCGACATCATCTATGGCGGCAGCGGATCTGACTGGTTGTGGGGTGGTGAAGACGACGACGTCATCTTCGGCTTCCGTGATCCGCATGGTGCCGTGTTCGGTTTTGCCGGCGACATCGCCGACAATGCGCCGGACGGCGGTGATTTCATCGACGGTGGCGATGGTAACGACTTCATCCGCGGTCAAGGGGGTGACGACACGATCCATGGTGGCCGTGGATCGGACATCATCTTTGGTGATGAAGGCAACGACATCATCTTCGGTGGTGGTGGGGCCGACATCATCTTCGGGGGCGCGGGTGACGACATCATCGATGGCGGCGATGGGGCCGACATCCTGTTCGGTGACGACGGTTTGTTGGTGTACTTCGGTTACCAGCCTGGCATTGCGGTATTCCTGGATACCGGTTCGCGGATTCGTCATGATGCGGAGGGCAACCGCTTTATCGGTGATGACGATACTTCGCTCGCGGATTACTACGCAGCCGAGGCGGACGCTCTTCCGACCTCGCTCGACCTGATCGTCACCGTCCCGCGCGCCACCGATGGCTCCGATACGGTCATCGGCGGCAATGGCGACGACATCATTTTCGGTGGCGGTGGTGTGCTGGACAAGCTCTACGGCGATTTGGATCCGACCGCACCGTTAAGCACCGGTCCGCGTCCGACTGGTCAGGACATCATCATCGGTGATGGTGGTCGGGTCGAATGGTTCGGCCGCAGAATCGCGACCGCGGAGGCGGTGTCCAATCCGCTCGACGGCATCGACTGGATTTCGGGCAACGATGGCAATGACTTCCTGCTTGGCGGAGGCGGCAAGGACAAGATCTGGGGTTTCCAGCAGGGCGGCGGTGTGTCGGTCGAGGGCGTCACCGACAACGACATCATCCTGGGCGACAACGGCATCATCCGCTTCGATACCAGTGATGCGCAGAACCGTGTGAAGTCCATCGAGACCACCTATGTGGCCGGCGACAGCGGCGATGACGACGAGTTGTTCGGCAACCAGGGCAACGACATCATCCTGGGTGGCCTGGGCGGGGACTGGATCGAAGGCAATGCCGGTGACGACATCCTGATCGGCGATCAGGGTGAGGTCCGCTTCGATCTGACCACTGACCTCGATGTGCTGGATCTGGTCCGTTCGTTCGCGGATGGCCGGGGCGGGGTCGATACCATCTTCGGCAACAGCGGTGACGACATCATCATCGGTGGGACTGCTGGCGACATCCTGCGTGGCAACGACGGCGACGACATCATTCTCGGTGACAACGGCGAGATCACCCTGGGTGTAGGTCCGGGGCGGCTGATGATTCGTGTCGCCGCGACGCCCACGGCGAGTGCGGTACGCACGATCGCCACCACCGACGTGTCCGAGATCACCGGTGGGGTGGATATCATCAGTGGCGACGCAGGCAGCGACATCCTGTTCGGCGGTGTCGCGGGCGATCTCCTCTACGGGGATTCCTTGACGCCCGATGCGATGCGGGATGCTGCGGACGTCATCGTCGGTGACAACGGGATGATGGACTTCACCCTCGACGGTGACCTCGAAACCCTGAACCTGATCCAGTCCTTCACCGACGGACTGGGCGGCAATGACACCATCTATGGTCATGCCGGTGGCGATGTCGTGATCGGCGGTACCGGAGCGGACATCATCTTCGGCGACGATGCGACCGGGTCGAGCGGCAACCGGGACAGCGACGACATCCTGGTCGGTGACAATGCCGAACTGATCCTGCGCAGGGTCGAGGAAGGCGAGACACCGCAATTGAGCGTACTCGGTGCCGGGGTTCAGCGTATCCGGACGACCGATGATTTCACCTTGCCCTACTGGCAGAACAGTTTCAACGACGACTGGATCGACGTGATCTCCGGCCAAGCCGGGGGGGATGTGATCATCGGCGGGCTGGCGGGGGACATCCTCTACGGTGCGGCCGAGACCCCGAACTATGTGCTCGACGGTGCCGATGTCATCGTCGGCGACAACGGTGAGCTCGATTTCGATCTGGACGGTGATCTTGGCGTGCTGAATCTGGTGCGCAGCTATCGCGATAACCTGGGTGGCGACGACACCATTTCCGGGCACGCAGCCGGCGACGTCGTGATCGGCGGTACCGGTGCCGACGTGATCTTCGGTGATAACGCCGGCGCGACCGGTGGCGCGGCAGATGGTGACGACATCCTTGTCGGTGACAACGCCGATATCGAACTGCGCAAACTTGGAATAGGGGAGTCCGCTCAGATCATCGTGCGTGGTGGTGGTGTTCAGGTGATCACGACGACCGACACCGAGGACAACAAGGGGTGGAGCGACACCATCAGCGGCAACGCCGGGCGCGACATCATCATCGGCGGCATAGCGGGTGACTGGCTCTACGGTGATCGCGAATCCCCGACCGCGCTCAGCAATACGCTGGATGGAGACGACATCCTGCTCGGGGACAACGGCCGGCTCGATTTCGATCTGAACGGCAACCTGAACTCGCTAGATCGCATTGCGACCTTCCTCGATGCTCTCGGAGGCAGTGACTTCATCACCGGCAATGCCGGGGCGGATGTCGCTTTTGGCGGTACCGGTGACGACATCATCCATGGTGACAACCCGAATGCGGCGGCTGGCAATCTGGACCGCAACGACATCCTGCTGGGTGACAACGGTGTGATCGAGCTCGTTACCGCGCCGGTGACGCCGCCGACCGCGCAGGGCATCCGCATCTATGGCGGCGCGGTCGCGGCGATCTACAGCACCGACGATGGCGATGGCGTCAGCGTCCCCGACGCGAGTCAGACCGCAGGTAGCGACATCATCGAGGGCAACGCCGGCGCCGACATCATTCTGGGCGGCGCCAAGGGCGACCGTCTTTATGGTGACCGTGCCGAGATCACCGTGGCAAGCAACGCGATCGACGGCAACGATATCATCCTGGGCGACAACGGTCGTCTGGAGTGGCTGTCGGCGGGACGCCTCGGAAACATAGCGGGGATCGATCTCGCGGCAACCAATGCCCACCTGTGGGCGAAATACAGCGCGGGGATCGCCGACACCAACGTCGACACGCTGGACCTGATCACCACCGAGCAGCCGAACAACGGCGGCCGCGACCTGATCATCGGCGGCAACGGCAGTGACGTCATCTTCGGCGGCACGGACAGCGACCTGATCTTTGGCGACACTGCCGGCGCAGTCGCACCCAATGCGATCTCGAACGATCTGATTTTCGGCGACCATGGCCGTCTCTACCCGCAGTTCAGCCGCGCGCTGGTCGGCAAGAATCTGGTCGAACTGCAAGGCATCAACGGGCGCAATTTCTTCGCTATCGATACCGGCGCCGAGGATGGTGGCGACGGCGACATCATCTTCGGTGAGGAGGGGGATGACATCATCCTCGGCCAGCAGGGGGACGATCGCTTGTTCGGCGGCACTGGCGATGACGACATGATCGGCGGCCACAATGTTGCCGGTGGCGTCGATGAGCTCGCGGGGACGGGTTACGGGGCGATCTCGCTGTCGGGCAGCTGGGCGATCGAGCTCGAAGGTATCGATCTCACCCGCGGTGGCGACTGGAACGATCTCATGGATGGCGGCGCCGGCAACGATGCGATGGCCGGCGACAATGCGACCATCTGGCGTCGCGGCGACACGCTGAATGCGCGCTTCCGTGCGGCCGATGGCACCGTGCTCTACAGCACGACCTACGACACCATGCGGGTCAACGTACAAGGCGCCAACGATCTTGCCGACAGCATCCACTGGCGTCCGGAACTCGGCACCAGCGTCGGCCGGGACATCGAATTGCTCGATCACAGCGATGCGGTCGAAGGCAACCCGCTCGGTCGCTTTGGCAACGACGTCATGGCCGGTGGTGCCGGCAACGACACGATGTTCGGCCAACTCGGCAACGACCTGATGCAAGGTGATGGTGACCTCAGTCGGGCACCGAATCATTCCAAGGGGCTGTTCGAATTCGCCGACACGGGCCTGGTCCCTGACTACTGGTTTGCTGCCACGCTCGCAGCGGTTCAGTCACTCCACTTCAACGTGCCCGAGCGGCTCGCGACCGACGGTGCCGACTACATGGAGGGTAACGGCGGCAACGACATCATGTATGGCGGCCTCGGCCAGGACGACATGATCGGTGGCAGCTCCAGCCTGTTCGGCCTGGTGACCAACGAACAGCGTCCGGACGGCGCCGATATCATGTTCGGCGGTGCCGGCAATCCTGACCGGATGGGGCGTAATGCCGGTTTCGATACCACGACCCAGACCGACGGCGACGGTCTCAATCGCGCAGCGGACGCCGACTTCATGCTCGGCGACAATGCCAATGTGTTCCGCATCGTCGATGGCGCGGGAACGGCCTATGTCCGTTACAACTACGACACCGCAGCCTACAGCAGTGGCATCGTCGTGCGCGGCATGGAGCTCCTCGACTACACGCTGGGCGGACCCGATTACGATCCGGTCAGCCAGGCGGCCGACCGCGGCGCGGGCGACTGGATGCACGGTGAGTCCGGTAACGACACCC
This sequence comes from Azoarcus sp., assembly GCA_030604735.1. Classification (GTDB taxonomy): domain Bacteria; phylum Pseudomonadota; class Gammaproteobacteria; order Burkholderiales; family Rhodocyclaceae; genus Azoarcus_F. The sequence continues at coordinate 17,613 of JAUVVG010000051.1, read as the reverse complement.
TGCACGGCATGGCTGGCAGCGACGTGCTGTTCGGCGGTGCGCACGACGACGATCTGATCGGTGGCTACGGCCACGACTGGATCTCCGGTGGTACCGGGCAGGACGGTGTGATCGGTGACGACGGCCTCATACTGACCAGCCGCAACGGGTTGAGTGAGGCGCTGATCGGGTTGAATACGCCCAATCTGCAGCAGTTCATCAGCACGCCGGGCAAGATCCAGACCGCGACCATCTACCCGACCGGACAGTTGCTCAAGAGCGTCGACCTGACCCCGATCAGCGTGGATCCAAACTGGGACGCTCAGGATGACGAGTTTGGCTATGGCGCCGCACAGGGCAGCATCCCCTACGCCGATGACATCATTTACGGCGGTCTGGGCAGCGACTTCCTGCATGGCGGTTCGGGCGATGACGCGATCTTGGGTGCCGAGGCGCTGCCTTTCTTCTACACGTCGGCCTTGCTGACCATGCCGGGCGTGTCGATCTTCGGCCTGAAGGCGGTCCGTGAGGATGGTTTGGTGGTCGATCTGCCGACGCTCGAGGGCCTTGCGCTGGGTGAGGATACCTTGTCGATGCGCAATGGCGTGATCGGGGCCGGTTTATGGATCAACCCCGGGGATGTGCTGCGCTTCAACCCGGTCGACGAGGATGGCTGGAAGACCCAGAACCGGCAGCGCGCGGGAGAGTTCGCGTTGTACGACGAGTACGACCCCTTGCGCCGGATTTTGGTCGACAGCGCGGATGGCTGGTCCGGTGGCCTGGTCAAGGACGGTAGCGGTTTCGTCTTCTTGCTCAATTTCGACGCGACGGAAGGCATCCAGCGTCCGGGCGAAGTGGTGCCGACCAATGGCAACAAGACGATCACCACCCCACCGGTATTTGATGACGGTGACGACGTGATCTTCGGTGGCACCGGCAATGATTGGCTGGTGGGAGGAACGGGTCGGGATACGATCTACGGGGGTTGGGGCAATGACCTGATCAACGTGGACGACGATCACCGCACCAATGGCGGGCGTAATGACCAACCTGATACCCACGCGACCTATGAAGACCGTGCCTACGGCGGTGCCGGCCGGGACATTCTCATCGGCAACACTGGCGGCGATCGCCTGATCGACTGGGTCGGTGAGTACAACAGTTATCTCGTCCCGTTTGCGCCTTATGGCATGGCGACAGTCAGCCGGACCCTGCAACCGCAGTTGCCGGAGTTCCTCTATGCGCTGTCGCGCAGCCAGGGAGCGGATGGCACGATCGTCGCTGACGGTAACGGAACGGCGATTCGCAATGGTGAGCCGTATGGAGAGTTGGGCATCGTCTTGCAGAAGGACTTCGCATGGCGTGACCAGACCGGCGCGCCGGCCGATCCGCAGGCAGGGAACATCCCGGGTGGCAAGCGCGATGTGTTGAGGACCGCGAACTTCAACGACGGAACGGCACAAGGGTTTGTTGCCGAATCCGGAACCTGGTCGGTAGTCCAGGGCAAGTATCAAGTGGCGCCGGCAACCAGCGGGGCCAACAAGGATGCGATCAGCCTGTTCTATGTCGATGATTACATCCCGAATTATTTCGAGATCCAGGCGACGATCAATGCAGTCAAGCCGACTGGTGGCTTCAAGGCCAACGCCTACGTCATCTTCGATTACCAGAGCCCGACCGATTTCAAGTTTGCTGGCATCAACGTATCGAACAGTAGGCTCGAGATCGGACAGCGCACTTCGGCGGGTTGGCAGATTCTCGCCACCGGTATCGTCAATGGTAATTTACGTGCCGACACCGACTACAACGTGCTGTTGTCGGTCAACGGCACCGCGGTGACGATGATCATCAACAATCAGTTGTCGCTCAGCCACGTGTTCGCACCCAGGGTAGATTCGGACGGCATGAGCTTCAACATCAACGCCGGCATGGTCGGATTGGGTTCCGACAACGGCCGGGCCCGGATCGACAACGTCGCGGTGCAGATCATCCCGCCCGAGATCACTTTTGTGGCGACCGACGGGTTCGACGGGGCAAGCGATCTGCTCACGGGTGTCATGGGTCAATGGGTGGTTTCGGACGGCCGTCTCGTCGGCGCTCCGCCCGCGGGTCAGACGCTGGCGCTGGCATCGAACGAGATCGCGGTCGGGGTGTATTCGCTGCTGCGGCTGGACGCGGTGCTCAGCACCAACGGTGTTGCCGGAGTCGTGTTCGACATGTACTCCAGCACCGACTTCAAGTGGGCCGCGATCGATGCTGCGACCAACCGGGTGATGGTCGGTCATTACACCGAGCGTAGCGGTTGGGTCGTGGATGCGTCGGTGACCAGAAGCATCGGTGCTGTCGATCAGGCGCTGACGGTAACACTGAAGGGAACCATGGTCAGCGTCATGCTCAACGGTCAGGCGGTCTTGAGCCATGTGTTCAATGCGCCGGTCGTCGATGGGGCGGTCGGGACATTTGTACGCGGTGCAACCGCCTCGTTCGATTCGATCTCGATCATGACCGACGATCCCGCGTTTGCTGCCGAGCCGGGCGCGCCGGTTGGCGAAACGATGTTGGCGGCGCGTCTCGTGAGTGGGGTTGGGGTCGAGCCGGTGAGTGAGGCGGAAGTCGACGCGCTGGCTGCGGCTGCGATGACACGTTGGGCTGATTTGCTCGGCTATCGTCCGGACATATTCGACAGCCTGCGGATCGTCGTGATGGATCTCGATGGCCTCGAACTGGCGCGGATCGATGGTGACGTGATTTACATCGATGCCACCGCGGCCGGTCATGGCTGGTTCATCGATGACACGCCATCCGGCGACAGCGAGTTCCGTGTCAAGACCGGGGACGGCCTCAGGGCGACGCCGGCGAGCGAGGCTCATGGCAAGATCGATCTGCTGACAGTGCTGATGCACGAGTTGGGGCATGCCATCGGCTACGAGCACGACCACGCGATTGGCGGCGCGACCGCATTGATGTCGGAGGCACTCGATACCGGCGTACGCTACATCGACTTCGTCGTGCCGGGTCGTACGGTATCCGCCACGGCGAAGGCAGGCGACCAGGGGCGTGAAACCCGGCCGGTGACGATCGACTGGGATGCGATGTTCCAGGCTGCGCTTGACGATGATGCAGATTGGGTTGAAGATGGTTTCGCAACCGAAAAGTGGCAGGAGCGCTTCGTCGCCGGTCTTGGTAGTGGCAGTTCAAGCGCCAGGCAGGTCAAGGAGCTGAGAATCACGTTGTGACCCAAAACCACCATAAGGGAGAGTTCATGGATCAGGAAGCGAGCGCAGCGCAAGCGATGGGGAGTGAGCCGGCCGACGAAAAAAAGAAGGTTCAGGCACAGGTCCGCATCGATACCAGTCAGTTGAAAAGTTCGTATTGCAACGTTAGCAACGTGACCAGCACGCGTGAAGAGGTGGTGATCAATTTCGGGATCAATCAGAACTGGGATCTCGGACAGAAAGACATGGCGGTCGAGTTGCAGCACCGGATCATCCTGAGTCCGTTTGCAGCGAAGCGCCTGCAGCAGATGCTGTCGAAGCTTTTGCAGGAGTACGAGGGGCGTTACGGTCAGTTGAACTGATCGACCTTTATTCTTGGAGGCGGTGTTGTTCGGTGCGGTGTCTTCTTGCGTGCCGGACAACACCTCTGCGTGGAGCGTGAATGCACAACGACGGTGGCACCCTCCATGCCGCGGCGCTGGCCGACACCTCGGCGCTGTGGTCTCGTTTTACGCGTGCAAGCGATGCCCGCCAGTTTTGTCAGGCGTGGCTGGCCCTGCAATGTCGTAGCTTGTCCGGCGCGCGCGTCGGCGTCGTTCTTTGGCAGGATGAAGACGGCAGTTATGCCCCCATCGCGGCCTGGCCCAATGCTCGCGCCGAGGTCGGACAACTCGGTGAAGCCGCAAAACAGGCTTTGTCCGAGCGTCGTGGCTTGTCCCTTCCTGTCGCATCCGTCGAGCGCGGGGGTCATTCCTTCGTGGTGGCCTACCCCTTGGTCGTCGAGGAGGTGCCGCTTGGTGTGGTGGTGGTCGAGCTTGCCGGCATCGATCAAGCTGCACTTCAGAGCGCGACGCAGTCTCTTCACTGGGGCGCGGGATGGCTGGAGAAACTCGCTCGCGAACGGATCGTGCCCCAGCTCAACGAGCGTCTCGATCGCGTCGAAGACGCGAACGACCTGCTCGGGGTGGTGCTGGAGCAGGCCGAAGCACGCTCTGCGGCGATGGCGCTGTGTAACGAAGTCGCTACCCGGGTAGGTGCGAGTCGTGTACTGCTCGGCTTCGTTCGTCGCGGCCGGGTGAAGCTCGAGGCGATTTCCCGTACTGCATGGTTCGACAAGCGGAACACCACGATCACCGTGGTCGAGAACGTGATGGAGGAGGCGCTCGACCAGGACGCGATCGTCAGCGCGCCCATCCCGCAAGGAGAGCCGTTTTCGATCAATGTCGCGCACGAGGATCACAGGCGCGCCAATGGTCTGGATGGTGTCGTATCTGTGCCGTTGCCGGGACGTGAGCAACAGGTGGCGGTGATGACCGCCGAATTCGGTGCGGGACAGGCGCCGACCGTGAGCCAGTTGCGGTGGATGGAGGCTGTCGCACTGCTGGCAGGCCCTGCGTTCGAAGATAAGTTGAGATTGCGTCGGTGGTGGGCAGGGCGCTCGGCAGATCTTTTTTCGGGTTTGTGGTCGCGTCTGACCGAGCGTGGCTATGCCGGCTGGAAGCTGGGCGCGTTGTTGCTGGCCGTGGTGGTAGGCGTCTTGTCGTTTGCCGAGCAGGATTACCGCGTCACGGCGAAGGCGGTCATCGAGGGTTCCGTGCAGCGTGCGGCCGTGGCACCGTTCAGGGGTTATGTGAAAGAGGCGCCCTTCAGAGCCGGGGACACGGTCCGGCAGGGCGACATGCTCGCGGTGCTCGAGGACAGGGACCTGGTGCTGGAGCAGATCAAGTGGCGCAGCGAACTTGAGCAGGCGTCGCAGAAGAATCGTGATGCCTTGGCGCGGCGGGAGCGTGCCGCGGTCGTGCAGTTCGCTGCGCAGATGCGTCAAGCGCAGGCGCAACTCGATCTGGTGGAAGAAAAGCTCGCGCGGGCGAGGATCACTGCGCCGATCGACGGCCTGATCGTGGCAGGGGATTTGTCGCAAATGCTCGGCTCGCCGGTCGACATCGGTGAGACGCTGTTCGAAATTGCGCCGCTCGACGAGTACCGGGTCGTGCTCCAGGTGGACGAACGGGACATCAATCGTTTGGAAGTCGGTCAGAAGGGGAAAATCGTGCTGGCTGGCCTGTCGGACCGACCGCTCGAATTCGACGTGAAGACATTGACCGCCGTAGCCGAGGCCAGGGACGGCAGCAATGTGTTCCGAGTGGAGGCGCAGTTGTCCGAACCATTGTTGGGTTTGCGTCCAGGGATGGAAGGCGTGGGCAAGGTCGAGGTTGGGCGTCGTTCGGTGTTCTGGGTCTGGACCCATCCGCTCGTCGACTGGGTCAGGCTCGCGATGTGGCGTTGGCTGCCGTGAGCGGGCGCGGGGTTCCGGGATGAGCGACAGTCCGTTCAGCAATGCATGGTATCGGGTGAGCCACCTGTGTCCGCGCTTGTCCCCTAGCGCTGCCATCAGTCGCCATCGTTATCACGGCGAGCCCTGGTATGTCGTGCGTGAAGCCAACTCGGGGCGGGTCCATCGCTTTACCCCGGAAACCTATCTGCTGATCGGCCAGATGGATGGTCGGCGAACACTGGACGAAATCTGGGCTTTTGCGCTCGAGCGCCTCGGTGATGATGCGCCCAGCCAGGATGAGCTGATCCAGTTGCTCGGACAACTCCATACGTCGGATCTGGTGCAATGCGATGTCACGCCCGACAATGCCGAGTTGCTCGAACGTCACGACAAGACCGAGCGCTCGCGCAAGTTGCAACGCATCGCCAGTCCCTTGTTCATCCGCATTCCGCTATGGGATCCGGATGCCTTTCTGACGCGCTGGCTACCCTGGGTGCGCTGGATGTGGCAATGGCAAGGGGCTTTGCTGTGGATGCTGCTCGTGCCGCCAGCGATCATCCTGGTCGGCATGCACTGGGGCGAACTGACCGATAACCTCTCGGATCGTGTGCTGTCTGCCGGCAACCTGGTGCTGCTGTGGCTGTTGTTTCCACTGGTCAAGGCCCTGCACGAGCTGGGGCACGGCTTCGCTACTCGTTCCCGGGGTGGAGAGGTCCATGAGATCGGCTTGATGCTCTTGGTGTTCACGCCGATTCCCTATGTCGATAGCAGCTCGGCGAATGCGTTTCGCAGCAAGTACGACCGGGCGATGATCGGTGCGGCCGGCATGCTGGTCGAGACCGCGATCGCGGCCTTGGCCATGTTCGCCTGGGTACTGCTCGAGCCCGGGCTGGTGCGCGCGATCTGTTTCAACGTGATGCTGATCGCCGGTGTATCGACCATCGTCTTCAATCTTAACCCGCTGCTCAAGTATGACGGTTACTTCATCCTCACCGACCTGATCGAGATCCCGAATCTGGCCAAGCGTTCGCAGCGGTGGTGGACCGATGTCATCGATCGTCGGCTTTTTCGCTCCGACCGGGTGCAAACGGCCCACATGCTGCCTGGCGAACGCAAGTGGTTGATTCTTTATGCGCCTTTGTCGGCCATCTATCGACTCTTCGTGATGTTGTCGATTGGGCTGTTCATCGCCACCCAGTTTTTCGTCATCGGTATTGTTCTGGCTTTTTGGGCCATAGGGCAGGGTTTGATATGGCCGATGCTGAAGGGTATCTGGCATGTCATCGACGCACCGGTGCTCGCGGCCAGGCGCGCCCGGGCGATCATCCTCAGTCTGGCCTTGTTGCTGGCATTGTCCGGGCTGCTTTTCGCGGTACCGGCACCTTATCGAACCATGGCAGAAGGGGTGGTGTGGTTGCCGGACGATGCGCAACTGCGCGCGCAAAGCGACGGTTTCGTTCGCGAGCTGAAAGTGATGCCCGGTGAGTCAGTTGAAGCGGGCGACGATGTCACCCTGACCGAGGAGCCCGGCCGTCTGGCAGAGCTCGAGTTGCGGATGGCGCGTTTGGCGGAATCGCGGGCGCGCTACCTGAGCGTGCAGTTTTCGGACCGGGTTCAGAGCGAATTGGCCCGTCAGGTGCTGGAGACCGATCAGGCAGGCTATGACAAGGCGGTGCAGGAGTTCGAGGAGCAGCGGGTTTCGGCGCGCAAGACCGGTGTGGCCGTGCTGCCGCGTGCGACCGACCTGCCCGGCCGCTATGTGCGCAAGGGGGATCTGATCGGCTATGTCAGCGAGGGCGAGCATCGCCTGATACGGCTGGTCGTGTCGCAGCAGGATGTCGAGCGGGTCAGGCGCGGGTTGCGGGATGTGAAGGTCCGATTGAGCCCGGAGCTCGAGAAGGTATTCGACGCGCGCTTGATTCGTGAGGTGCCAGGTGGCAACCAGATTCTGTCCAGCCGCGCCCTGAGTCATGAAGGTGGAGGGAAAATCGCGCTGGACCCGACCGATAGCGAAGGCCGCCGGGCGATGAGTCGATTCTTCGAGTTCGACTTGGAACTGGATGGACCGATAGGCCCGATGCCGATTGGCGCACGAGCGTATGTGCGCCTCGATTTCGAGCCGACGCCAGTCGGGATGCAGTTGGCCCGTACGGTCCGACAACTTTTCCTGTCCCGTTTCAATGTCTGACCTTGCCCAGACGCTTCCTGCGCCTCTGCGGACTTCACGACGTTCGCCGCAGACACTGGCACCGCACGAGCCACCCTTGCCTAATCGTTTCGATCTGTGGGTGTCATCGCTGTACGGGATCGTACGTGCGGCAGGGCCCTTCGAACTGGGTCGTCTGCGTCGTTTCGCCGCACTGGTTGCGGGCGAGGTCGAAATACTGCGAGGTGATGATGAGCCGGCGTTCTCTGCGCGGGTAGCGATGTTCAGGCGCACAGCCGCGATTGCAGACCTTGTCTCCTCGGTCGAGCGATGTGCCAAGGGCATGGCGTTGGTGGCTATCGCCGCGGAGCGAGCGCTTGGGCTTGAGCCGCATCCGGTCCAGTTCATGGGTGCGCGGACCCTGCTGTTGGGACAGGTTGCCGAGATGGCCACTGGCGAGGGCAAGAGCCTGACCGCCGCGATGACCGCGGCCCTTGCTGCGCTGGCGGGGGAGGCTGTGCATGTGATCACGGTCAACGACTATCTGGCCGACCGCGATGCCGAGCGTCATCGTCCACTTTTCGCGTATCTGGGCGTCAGTGTCGATTGTGTCATGCCGGGTCAGCCACCTGCGCGCAAACGCAGGGCGTATCGGGCCGATGTGACTTACTGTACCAACAAGGATGTTGTCTTCGACCATTTGCGCGACCGTATTGCGACCGGTAGCGGACGCTCGCTGAGGCGGCGCTTGTTGCAAAGCATGCTCGGTACTTCGGATGCGGTCGAAGCCGTGGTGCCTGCGCTGCGTTTTGCGATCGTTGACGAGGCGGACAGCGTCTTGATTGACGAGGCCCGCACTCCTCTGATCATTTCCCGCGATGGCGATGCCGAACGGATGTCTGTTTATGCCGAAGCGGTCGCGTTCGCGAGCCAGCTCGAAGAGGATGTCGATTGGCAGACCGAGGGAACGGACCGTCGCGTGGTATTGACCGAGGAAGGACGGGAGCGCCTGGACGGGCTGACCCGTGAGGCGGGTACGGTTTGGCACAGCGAGCGCATGCGTGAGTTCCTGGTGATTCAGGCTTTGAGTGCCCTGCATCTTTACCAACTGGATCAGGACTACATCGTTCGGGATGGCAAGGTGCAGATTGTCGATGAATATACTGGACGGGTATTGTCGGACCGCTCATGGGAGCGGGGGCTGCACCAGATGATAGAGGCCAAGGAGGGAGTCGATATCAGTCCCGAGCGGGAGTCGATCGCGCGGATGACCTACCAGCGTTTCTTCAGGCGGTACGAGCGGCTTGCGGGCATGACCGGTACCGCACGTGAGGTCGCCGGGGAGCTCTGGGCGGTGTATGGCATGCGGGTAGTTGCCATTCCTACCCACAGACCGGTCAGGCGAGACGATCTCGGCGTCGCCGTATTCAAGGACGAAGTGGAGCGTCTGAGAGCAATCGTGGCGAGCACGCTTGCACGCGTCGAGCGTGGTCAGGCGGTTCTGATCGGTACGCGCTCGGTGCAGAAATCCGAGGCGATCTCGCGCTTTCTCGATGAGGCGGGGGTGGCACATGTGGTGCTCAACGCCAGACAGGACGCCGACGAAGCCGATGTGGTGGCATCGGCGGGGCAGGCCGGTCGTGTCACCGTCGCCACCAACATGGCCGGCCGGGGAACCGACATCGTGTTGGCGGATTCGGTGAGGGCTGCTGGCGGGCTACACGTGATTCTGACCGAGTTCCATGATTCGGCACGCATCGACAGGCAGTTGATTGGACGCGGTGCCCGCCAGGGCGATCCGGGAACCCACGAGGCCCTGGTCTGCCTGGACGACGATCTTTTCAGGCGCTATGCCGACACGGGCGTCGCCTTGCTGTCCCGCCTGCCTGTGTCCCCAGCCCGGTGGCCGGCCTGGCTGGCAAAATGGCTGCGCTGGCTTGCCCAGACCCATGCGCAGCGGCTGCATGCGCGGATCCGCATGCATACCCTGAGGCAGGATTTCAAGCTGCAGCAAATGATGGGGTTTGCCGGTAAAGGTGAATGACACTGTGTCAGATGTTAGCGATCGGAAGGGGATAAACCAGGCATGAGCAGACATTGGACCGACTACGTGTATCAACTCTCGACCCCGATCACGTCCCGGGCCGGCATTCACTCGATCCGGACCCGGAGCGGCCGCCGAGGTCTGCTGATCTTGGTCGCTGCCCTTGCTCTGTCCGGTGGCTCGTCAGCGATCGCGTCGAATTTCGATTGCCTGATCGAGCCGCGTCAACTCATCGCCTTAAATGGTCCGACCGAAGCCCTGATCGTCGATGTCAAGGTAGATCGGGGCGACCGCGTCGCCAAGGGTGATGTGCTGGTGGAGTTCGAGTCCGGACTTGAGCAGGTGAATGTCGAACTGACCCGCTATCGTGCCCAGATGGGCGGAGGCATCGAGTCGAGACTGGCTCGTCATGACTATGCCCGTCTTCGGCATCAACGCCGTCAGGAGCTGACCCGGCAGAACTTTGTCAGCAAGCAGGATCTGGACGAATCCGAAGCCGAGGTCAGGCTCAGCGCAGCCGAGTTGCGCGAGGCACGCGACAATCGCCGCCTGGCAGAGCTCGAGTTCGCACGTGCGGAGGAGGCTTTGCGGTTGCGCACGCTGGTCAGCCCCATCGACGGTGTCGTGCTCGAGCGGCTGATGAACCCGGGTGAGGTGTCAGAACTGGGCAAGACGCCGATCTTGCGTCTGGCAGAGATCGAAGTGCTGAATGTCGAGGTGATCCTGCCTGTTCAGGCCTACCGGTTGGTCGAGCCCGGTGACGTTGCCATCGTGAGACCGGAGCCGCCGATCGGGGGGGAGTACAAAGCGGAGGTGACGGTCGTCGATCAGGTGCTGGATGCTTCCAGCGCAACCTTCGGGGTGCGGCTGCATCTGCCGAACGCCGGACTGTCGTTGCCGGCCGGTATTCGTTGCACAGTCGAGTTTCGGGAGATTGCTCGACTTCAATAGCGAAGTTGAATGTTTCACGCGGGACCAGTATGACTTTCCGGGCTACGGTAGAGCGGCCATGGTCCCGTCGGGACAGTTCACGTCACCGCGGGTGACGATATAGTTCTGATCGCCCAGGGTAGTGTGGATGTCGGTGTAGGCTTCAGGCGTGGCCGCGTAGCGGCATACCTTGGCGTCCGCCGCGGTCAAGCCCCAGCCGAAGGGGTGGGTAGCGACCGCGCCGAGTCGTAGCCGGACCTGCCCCGACCACACGGCCCGATCGACGCCGCCTATACGTGCCAGCCCGTTGGTCGCGACCAGGCAGGCGTAGCTGATGTAGGCCGGAAAGGCGCGCAGTGCGGCAGGGGTGGCGCTGTCGTCCCAGCAGACATGGCCGGAGAGAGGTGTCCCCGCGGAATCGACCAGTTCGAGTTCGATATCGCTTTCCGGATTTGCGGCTGCGGGCGGGTGGCCCGCATCGAACCCGATATAGCCGAACACGAGAAAATAGGCGCTGGGATCCGGTGTCGGATCGCTCACGTCGCCATCGTGATGGTTTTCCGTATCGCCGGCTGTGACTCCGAGAATCTCACCCGAAGCGTTGTCGAACACGATGGCGGGGCCGTCATTGCCCGGCCCGGAGCCCGGTGGGTCGAAGTGGCTGGTCCCGTCACCCTGGTCGATGGCGCTGACCGGAATGTCGGTGTGACGGTCCAGATGGCGCAATGGGGTGCCGATCGGATGCGTCGCATGGCTTTGGCTGCCAAGCAGGCGTGGATCGTTGGCGACGATCAGCGAGGCGGACTCCAGCGCGCGAGGCATCCCGCGTGCATCGGTCCATTCGACCACGACCGTCACGGTCTTGAAGCGGCCAGGCTGGTCGTGTGCGGTTACGCTCCATTGTTCGTCGAAGATGGTGTGTCCCAGGGTCGTTGCGTCGTTGCCGCTGACGATGTGTGCGGCATAGGAAAGGCGGCCGTCCTGCGGAGAAATGGTTTCGAAGACGCGGAAGGTCTCGATTCTGGTTTCGATAAGCTGAACCGCGGTAGTGTGCTCACGGCTGTATGCCGTCTCCTCGATAAGCACGGTCTGGAAGCGGGTCAGCGACATCAGGCCAAAACCGATGATCGCGGTCGAGATCAGGGATTCGATCAGCGAGAGGCCGCGTTGCCTCGAACACGTCTTCATCCGAGCTCCAGCTTGAATCTCTGTTCGAAACATGTGGTTCGCTCCCTCGTGTCGGTCGGCCGACTGATCGGCGTCAGAAGTCACGCCAGCTCCCGGGGACACGCACGACCGAGCCAAGTCGCAGCGCCAGTGTCCTAAGAATGGTCGGGTCGTAATCGATGCGCGGCGCGCCAGAGGCCGCGAGGCCGTCGCTGACGATCAAAGCGCCGGTCATGTGGGCCGCGGAGGCGCCTGCTGCATCCCAGTCGAGGGTATGCGCGAACACAAGCCCGGTGATCCGGGTGTCGCCACGTAGTTCCAGGCTGCCATCCGCGATCAGGATCACCGGCCGGGCCTCGCTGCCCAGTCGAGCGGAGTCCAGTCGCATCGGCATGCCGCCACCTTCGAGCCAGATGATGCGGTCCGTAACGTCCTGGAGGGATTCGCTGCACTCGGCTTCGCAGGAGATACGGACGTCGGCCATATCGCGATGAACCGTGCGTGGCAAGCCGAAGAAACGCTGGAAGTAGTCCTCGGTCGAACCGGCCCGGAGCGAATCGTCTCCGCTGATCAAGCTCGCCGCCACCGGGGTGCCGGGGATGCCGATCAGCTCGATCGCACCACCGATGCTGACCGCGCCCCCGGCGTGGACCGTGTATCCACACTGCGTGCTGGTGTTGGCGATGACCAGGGAGGCGCCGGTAAGATCGATCGTCGCGCGGCTGGTCAGTGCGGCGGTGGGCGGCGACGGGAGGGCGGATACGAACTTGACCATGGACGCGGCGATCGCAGTGTTGGCACAATCGGCCGAGCAGACCGAACAAGCCGCATCCGCCTCGCTGGTGGAGGTCCAGCAACCGCGCGCGGTGAGCGCGGCCGTGGGCAGGGTGTCGCCTTCCGGTGTCGCGTCATCCAGGGTGACCAGACTGCTCGACCATCCGGCCGTGGTCGCGACCGGACCGAATGCGTCCTCGGTTGGACGATAGAGGGTGCCTGGCGGTATCCGGTAACCGTCTTCGATGTACTCCAGCAGGGCGTCGCGCCCTTCGCTGTTCTGCAGGTGAGATACGGCCAGCTCCAACCCGACCTCCGCGGCCATCCTGGCGCGCAGGGCCCGATAATGGTTGCCAGCCATGGCCTGATCCGCAATCAGGCTGCGGTGTGCGACGAAGCTCGCCAGAGTGATCACGGTTAGCAGGATCAGCGCGGTCAACAAGGTCGCCGCGCCCCGCTGCAAGGTGAGCGCGGCGAGGGCCGGATGGCGGTCACGAGACCAGTTCATCATTGCGAACCCGCATCCTGCGCGTCACGCTGCGGCTGACCGAGGGTGCCGCCGGAACGAACGCTGTCGCGCTCAGCTCGATCTCGCGCAGTCGGATCGTTTTTCCATTGGCGATCTCGACTTCGCGGGTGGTCGGGGTTACGACGAATTGGCTGTAGCGGGTGGTCGTGACGTCGTTGAGAGACTGCCACTGATTGTTGGCGAGGTATTGCAGCGTTCCGGACTGCAGCCGGAATCCAAACAGCGCCGGCGTCCCGATTCCGTTGGGGTCGTAGCCGTACCGGATCATGCTTGTCGTGAGCGCGAACACCTGTGCATCGTCTTCGTCGATGCACGCACTGGCATAGGCCGGGTTGCAGTAGTCGCTCGCCCCGATGTCGAGGTGCGCATCCCGCCAGTAACCGGCGCGTGAGATATCGCGCACCATGAAGTCGAGCGTGGCCCTCAGTTCCTGCTCCAGCCGGATGCCGTGCAGCAGATCGCGATTGGCCTTGCTGTGGGTCACCAGAAAGCTCATCAGGGCGGACAGCAAGAGCAGGGCGACCGTGATGCCGACCATCAACTCGACCAGCGTCAGGCCAGAACAAGTCCGGCTTGCGTGGTGTGCTCGCCCGTTTGGCTTGGAGCCCGCTCTAGCGGGTACTGCTGATGTCATGGCTGTCTCCACTATCGATCGAATGAGTTATCGGTGGCGCGGGAACCGTCGTCCGCTTTGGGTCGATCCAGTCCTTTGGGGTTGCCAGAACCGGAGCTGGACGGGCTCCGACAAGGCCGGCAATCGGCCATGAAGACGCCGCCTCAAGAGCTTCGTCCCCAGCACTGCAGGGCGTTGCCCGAGGCAGCACCGTAGTGGGTCGTGCCAGGCGCTTTGGTGAGGTTCAGCGCGCCGCAGGGGTCGCCGACTTGTGGGCCTGCCGGAGTCGCGGTCGCGGTGAAGGTGTTGCCGTCTACGGCCAGGCTCAGCGTGTAATGTCCATCGGGCGAGTGTGCTGACAACCCGAGTGCATCGAGGGTGGCGCCCAAGGGCAGACCGGCAGAGCGGCGGCGAACCTGCTCGATTTCGATCTTCATCAGGGCGGCCTGGCCATCCGCGCGACGTGCCTTGTACACATGCGCCGCGTAGCTCGGATAGGCGATGGAGGCGAGCACGCCGACGATCACCACCACGAACAGCAGCTCGAGCAGACTCATGCCGGTGACGACGGGTGCCCGGCGTGGCGAGGAGGGCGAATGAAGGCTCAGCATGTCGAGAACCCGCTGACATGCGCGGTGCCGCTTGGCGAGCAGGTGCGGATGCGGCCGATATTGCTGATCACGATCCGCAGTTCGCGTCCGGACCCCGAAATCAGGCGAACGGTCGCGTTGCTGCCGAAGGTGGTGCCGTTGAGCGGATCGAAGCGGGTCGAAACCCGGCTCGCCGTGGCAGACACCCCTGGAAATTCGGCCCCGTGCAATACCTGGAGTACACGGACTCCATCGATCCTCAGCGAGCACGCTCCTTCAGCCTCCACTGCCATCAGGGCGGTGTCGCACACCCCTTCGTCACTGAGCCCGAGCCGCCAGGTGGCTGCCGTACCGACCGGATGGGTTACGGTCACCGCCCGCATCTGACGAATCGCCTCGGATCGCGCCAGGTACAAGTGAACTCTCACCGCCTCGGCTGCAGCCTCGAGTCGCCGCTTTTCGACTAGGGCAGCATAGCTGTTCGGCACCAACGTGAGCAGCACGCCGATGACGGTCAGGACGATCAGAAGTTCGATCGATGTCAGTCCATATGGATTATTTCTAATCATGCAATATGTATAAACAGATTCTCAAAAATATGCAATATGAGAATTCAGGAGCGATGCGAATGGAAGCCTTTCACAGCAGTTGGATGCGGGCCTGTGTTCAAGGATTAGCGTTCGAACGCCGGATCGAGTGAGACCATGTACTGTGCTCGAGTCTCAAGACCGTGCCGCGCGAGTGACGGGCTGGAGAGGATCAGGACGCGGCAGGGCTTCTGGCGGGAGGCGCATCCGATGCGTCAGCGGATCAGAGCGATCGCGCTATCGCGCCACCACCTTGTTCTTCCCGGTCTGCTTGGCCTCGTACATGGCCTGGTCGGCACGCTTGATCACGTCGTCCATCGGTTCGCCGGGGTGCCAGAGGCTTGCGCCGGCGCTGAAGGTGATCAGGATCTTGCTGTCTTCGGCGAGGAAGAAGTTCTTGGTCAGTTCCCGTTGCAGGCGGACCAGGGCGGCGGTGGCCTGGGGGAGATCGGATTCCGGGTAGAGGATGATGAATTCTTCGCCACCGATTCTGGCGACCGTGTCGTTGGGACGCAGGTTTTCGCGGATGATGCGGGTGAGGTGAATCAACGCGTCGTCGCCGGCATCGTGGCCATAGGTGTCGTTAAGGCGTTTGAAATTGTCGATGTCGAGCAATGCGATGCACAGTCCGACTTGATGCCGCAGGGCGCGGGCGGATTCCTTCTCGAAGACTTCCTCCAGACCGCGGCGGTTGAGGGCGCCGGTGAGCTGGTCGTGGCGCATCAGGCGGCTGGTTTCCTCCAGCTCATGTTGGAGCTGGGCGATCTTCTGCTCGGCGGCCTCGGCGCGGCCACGGGCGACTTGCAAGTCGTCGCGTGAGCGGCGGGCTTCTTCCTGAATGACGCGGGTGTCCCGCATGACTTCGTCGAGCAGATCGCCGATCTCGTCGATGCTGTTGGCCTTGACGATGCGCGCGGCGTTGGTGGCGATCTTGTCGTGATAGCTGCTGGTGCTTTCGGTGAAGCTGGCGAGCTGATCGACGAAGCCGGCCAGCAGTGCACGTAGGTTGCGCTGGGCTTGCTCGAGGTTATGCTTGAGTTGGCTCTGCTTGAAGATGACTTCCTTCAGGCGGCGCTCGGCGTCGTCGATCAAACGAACATTGGCGGGCTTGTCGACGATATCGCGCAGGACCTCGATTTGTCCTTGCAGCCATCGGTCGTCGATGACGATCTCGTCGATGTTTTCCAGCAGCAGGCGGAGCAGTTTGAGCAGACCGGCGCGGATCTCGGCGTCCTCGCCGGCGATGAGTTCGAGCCGGTAGGCGTATTTCCGAAGCTGCTTGCCCAGAGTCTGAAGCTGGTTTGTCTCTGTCGCGGCCTTGACCGATTCGGCGAGGGATTCGGCCTCCCGGATCAGATCGCGATGCTCGGCGAGGAAGGCCGGTACCACGGTGTCCAGCGTCAATAGCAGGAGCTCGCGCAGATTGGCGATGATGTCTTCACTTTCGCCAGGCGCGACGATTCTGACTGCGGGGGTCTGGGCTGCCTGTCGCGGCGAATTGATTGCGGTGGCCGGGGTGGTGGTAAAGGAAGGGGACGATGGGGTGCCCGATGAGCCACCAATATCGGAAATGGCTGCATGGTCCAGACCGTGCGCTGTCGCCTCTGCCGAAGGGGGGGCTTCCGGGTCGCTGGGTGCCTGGCTCCAGGCCTTGACCAGTCCTTGCAGTCGGCCGTGGAGGGTGGTCGGGTCGTTGGCTGTTAGCACGCGGTCTAGCGATTCGCGTTTGCGGGCGGTGGTCCAGCCAAGCTGGCGGGCTTCCCACTGCCTCAGCAGATTGCCTATCAGCGTGTTCCAGGCGGGTGGTTCGTCCTGGCCGAAGGTGTCCAGCCAGGCGAACAAGGTGTCGTCGATGGCAGCCTGATCGGCTGGCTCGGTGGCGATGGCCTGTTCGAACTGTTTGGCGAGGCGCTGTCGCTCGCCGGTGTCACGCGGCAGCCGCTCTGCGATCGCGCGTAACAGCTTGGTCGGGATCGGCTTGGCGGGCACTTCGGTACCGGCGACTTCGTGATACAGGGTGCGAAAGTTGTCCGGTGTCGGCGCCAGGCGCCGGGTGGCGAACAGGCGCAGGACTTCGCGGGCGATTTCGGATGGGGTGCCAGGTCCGGCCATGCGTGTGATGGTTCGACTCGTTGCGCGTGGTCAGGCCGAGAACAGTACCCGGTTCTTGCCTGCGCGCTTGGCGGCATACATCGCCTTGTCGGCCCGGTCTATGGTCCGGTAGGGGTCTTCACTGGGGTCGAGCAAGGCCAGGCCGGCGCTGAAGGTGATCAGGATTCGCTTGTTGTCGGCCAGGAAGAAGCGCTTGGTGAGTTCGCGTTGCAGCCTCGAGATGGCGGAGACGCCATGGGATTCATCGGTATCGGGGAGAAGGATCACGAACTCTTCGCCGCCATAACGCCCGACCAGATCCTGTGGGCGGAGACATTCCCGCATGACCGAGGCCAGGTGCCGCAAGGCATCGTCTCCGGTGCGATGGCCGAAGGTGTCGTTGAGATCCTTGAAATTGTCGATATCGAGCAGCGCGATGCAAAGCGGCGATTCGCGGCGGCGTGCGACCGCGATCTCGCGCTCCAGCGCTTCGTCCAGCCCCTTGCGGTTGAGGGTGCCGGTGAGCGGGTCGTGACGGACCAGCTCGCTGGTCTCTTCGAGTTCGCGCTGCAGGCTGATGATGCGGTGGTTGGCCGAGTCGACTTCGTCGCGCAGTGCGTTGAGTTCCTCGCCCGAGCGCTTGGCCGTTTCCTGGACTTCCTTGGTTTCGGAC
>JAUVVG010000089.1 GCA_030604735.1 Azoarcus sp. | reverse complement strand
CAGGATTCCCTATCACCCTTTCCTTTACGTTCCTCTCACCCTGCTCCACGGTACGCTTGCGCTGCGCATGCTGGGTGGGCTGAGCGGAGAATTTCAGCTGTCACGCATCGGCGCGACCGCAGGCGGGTTTGTACTCGCACTTTTCGTCGTCACGATGCTGCTCAGCGTCTGGCGGGGGCGGGAGAAAGCGCCGCAGGGCCGACGCAGGCGACACAAGCACGCGGGTAGTCAGCGCGACCCCGAGGCGTAAGGGTGATTCCTGCTTGCGGAGTCGCCAAACCGCAAGCATCCGCAGCGAGCAATGGGTGGGTCGCAAGCGGCTGAGCGGCTGAGTGGGCCCACTGTCAGCGCAACCCCGGTACCGGTTGTTGATCGGGCGTACGCTCCGACGTTACCGGGGCATCCACGACATCCAGCAAGAAGAGCTCGAACACCAAGGTCTCCTCCAGACCGATCACACCGCCACCGGCACGCCCATAGGCCAGATCCGGTGGGATCACCAGGCGAACGGTGGAGCCGACTGGCATACTGGTCAGCGCTCGCCTCCAACCCTCGATCACGCGGTCGATCGGCACGACTGCGGGGTCTCCACGCCTGATCGAATCTTGGAAAACACGGCCATCGACATGCAGGCCACGATAGTGGACCATGACCCAGTCCGATGCTTCCGGCACAACGCCCTCGCCTTTCGCCAGCCACTCAACCTGCAGGCCATCGGGCATTTCGATGACACCGGGGCGTGCGCGATTGGCGCCGCGATACGCTGCGCCCTCCTCTGCGTTGAGATCAGCCAGCAGAAGTTGGGACTCGACCTGCTCCGGCGTCAGCCCGCAGCCGCGCGCCGCGAACATGAGCACGACGAGTGCCGCCAGGCTGAAAAGAATCGTGCGCAGCATCAGCGGCGCTCGAGCGCCCAGCGCATGGTCCGGGTCATTACCAGCTGACGCTCCTCATCGGACATCGATTCGATCAAGGCGGCATGAAGCTGCCGCCCCAGGGGGTCGCCGCCGGACGCTGCGAGCGCTGCCCAGAACGCCGCCTCCATGCGGTCGGGCTCAACGCCCTTACCCTCCAGGTACATGCGCGCCAGCCAGCCTTGCATCAGTGCCTGACCATTCTCGGCACTGATGCGGGTGTATTTCGCGCCCAGCGCCGCGTCCGTCGGGTGACCACCAATGCCTTCGACATGGATCCTGGCGAGGAAAAACGCCGCCAGCGCCACCTCGCCCTCGAGTGCGGTCTCGAGCAGAGCGCGTGCCTCATTCACTCTTTCGGCTCCGGTGCCGCCAAGCGCATCGGCGACGATCACTGACGCCAGCGCCACATGAGCAGGTAGATACCCCGCATCGATCGCCCTCCCGAACCATTGCTCGGCAAGCGCTCGATCCGCCTTGAGCTGGCTTCCCCCCATGTACATCCAACCGAGCTTAACCGCGTAATCATGGGCTCCGCCCTCGGCAACCAGCCGGTACCAATCTGCCGCGGCCTCGTGATCGACCTCGACCCCGTGGCCGTGTTCGTACATCCACCCGAGATAGGAGGCGGCGGACAGCGACCCTAGCGTCGCTGCCTGCTCGAAGTGCTCGTAGGCACCTTGCCAGTCGGGTGGATCGAGCGACATCAACTGTTGTGCACGGGCCTCGATTCGGTCGACGCTTTCGGTCGCCAGCACGCCTGTTGCGAGCACCAGAAAAACGACCAACAAGCACGTGCGGATTCCATATGTCATTCGTGGTAGACCTCATACTCCTGAAACGAGACAGGCCGGCGCCCGTTGGAGCGCCGGCCCGGTGCCATGCTGTTGGGACGGATCAGCCATAGCGTCCGGTGATGTAGTCCTCAGTCGCCTGATTCGCCGGGCTGACGAAGAGCTTCTTGGTATCGTCAAACTCGATCAACTCGCCAAGATACATGTAGGCGGTGAAATCCGAGATGCGCGCCGCCTGCTGCATGGTGTGGGTCACGATGATGACGGTGTACTGATTCTTGAGCTCCTCGACCAGTTCCTCGATCTTCGAGGTCGAGATCGGATCGAGCGCGGAAGTCGGCTCATCCAGCAGCAACACCTCTGGTTCGATTGCGATCGCGCGGGCGATGACGAGCCGCTGTTGCTGACCACCCGACAGGCCAAGCGCGTTGGTATCCAGACGATCCTTGACCTCGGTCCACAGAGCAACATTCTTGAGCGAGCGTTCGACGACCTCGTCGAGCACGGCCTTGTCCTTCACACCCTGCAAACGCAGGCCGTAGGCAACGTTCTCATAAATGGACTTGGGAAAAGGATTGGGTTTCTGGAACACCATCCCAATGCGCCTGCGCAGTTCAGCCACATCCACACCCTTGGCGAAAATGTTCTCGCCGTGCAGGTTGATCGACCCCTCCACCCTGCAGCCATCGACGAGATCGTTCATGCGATTGAAGCAGCGCAGCAAGGTCGACTTGCCGCATCCGGACGGACCGATGAAGGCCGTCACCCGCTTCTTGGGAATGAGCATGTTCACCTTCTTCAGCGCCTGGCTGTTGCCGTAGTACAGATCGAGACTCTCGACCGTGATCGCGATCTCTTCATCCTCGATCGCGAGAAATTCGCGTTCCTGGCCATCAAAGAGTCCGGCATTCATGCTGCGGACCGGCTTGACTGTTTCCGGGTTGGCCATCTGGTTCATCGTGTTTCTCCAGTAAAACTAGTTCAGTATTGAGGGCGAATCTGCTGCGGTCAATCGCCCTCGGCACGGTATTTTTCGCGCAGGCGGTTGCGGATCATGATCGCCGACAGGTTGAGGGCAACGATGAGCAACACCAGGATCAGCGCGGTCGCATAGACCAGCGCCTCGGCCGCCTCCGCATGTGGGCTCTGGAAACCGACGTCGTAGATGTGAAAGCCAAGGTGCATGATCTTGCGTTCGAGGTGGATGAAGGGGAAGTTGCCGTCGATCGGCAGTGTCGGCGCCAGTTTCACCACACCGACGAGCATCAGCGGCGCCACCTCGCCGGCGGCGCGCGCAATCGCGAGAATCAGGCCCGTCATCATCGCAGGCGTAGCAAGTGGCACCACCACCTTCCAAAGGGTTTCGCCCTTGGTCGCACCCAATGCCAGCGAACCCATGCGGATGGTGGATGGAATACGCGCGAGTCCTTCCTCCGTGGAGACGATTACTACCGGCAGAGTCAGCAACGCCAGCGTCAGCGACGCCCAGAACAGGCCAGGCGTTCCGAAGGTCGGAGCCGGGAGCGCTTCCGGATAGAACGTGCTGTCGATTGCGCCACCCAGCACATACACGAAAAAGCCCAGGCCGAAGACGCCGAAGACGATGGAGGGCACCCCGGCCAGGTTGTACACCGAGATGCGTACCGCCTTCAGCACCGGCCCCTGCTTCGCATACTCGCGCAGGTAGATCGCGGCCAACACCACGAACGGGGTGACGATGATGGACATCACCAGCACCATCACGACGGTACCGAAGATCGCCGGGAAGATCCCGCCCTCGGTATTGGCCTCACGTGGATAGCCGAAGATGAAGTCACCGAACGACTTGATGTAGAAGCCGACCTTGGAAACGGCCGACATGTTGTTCGGCTGCCACGCATTGACGATTCGGTCCAGACCAATGGTGACCTCACGCCCGTCCGCCACCTGCATGACGATCGCGTCGCGGCGCACATCGGCGAGCAAGGCGTTGAGGCGATCCTGAATGGCCGCGTATTCCTGATCGAGCGCCTGCCGCCGCGCAGCGAACTCGCGCTCCATCTCCGGGGTGAGCGTGCCGCGCAGTTCCGCGCGACGCTGATCCAGCCGCACACGCTCGAGCCGGAAATTCACATTGCCGATATCGTGCCGTTCGATTCGACGGATATCGTCGAAAAGTCGATTGCTGCGATCCAGTCGCCTCTGGAAATCGGCCCACAGGGCGTCACCTTCCGCAACCGTCTGCCCGCTTTCAAGCAAGCGCGCCGGAACCCCGTAAAAGTCGCCCCACTCACGCCTCTCGAACACAGCGATGTTTTTCGGATAGGTCCATTCTCCGAGGAAATTGTCGACCATGTAGACGAAGTCCCGCCCGGTCACATCCCGGTTTCCCATCTTGAACAGATGGCGCGTGGCCAGCACCTGATCCGCGGGCAACGCGAGCCCGGCCTCGCGCAGGGACTGGGCAGTCAAGGTCTCGGACTTGCGCAGCTCGCCGATCACCTGCATTACTTCCCCGTTGGGCTGGACAAAGGTCGTGCTGACCACGTTATGGGGCCAGAAATGCCCGAAGCCCCGCACCAGGATCAGCGCCAGCAAGCCGAACACCATGATGATGCTGATGCTCACCGCGCCGCCATTCAACCAGATCCAGGGAGATCCGCTTTTCCACCACTGTTTCATTTCAAGAGCCTCTCAGATCCGGATCAAAGGGACGCATAGCGCTTGCGCAGGCGCTGACGTACGACCTCGGCCGCCGTATTCAGGACGAAGGTGAAGGCCAGCAACACCAGCGCCGACAGGAACAACACCCGGAAGTGGGTCGATCCGACCGCGGTTTCCGGCAGTTCCACCGCAATGTTTGCGGCCAGTGTCCGCATGCCCTCGAAGATGTTGAAATTCACGATCGGGCTGTTACCCGAGGCCATCAGCACGATCATGGTCTCGCCGACGGCTCGGCCGAATCCGATCATCACAGCCGAGAAGATCCCGGGACTGGCGGTCAGCAGCACGACCCCTATCACCGTCTGCCAGGGCGTAGCGCCCAGGGCGAGCGAGCCTTGGGTGAGGTGCTTGGGCACGTTGAAAACCGCATCCTCGGCGATCGAGAAGATCGTCGGGATCACCGCAAAACCCATGGCCATGCCGACAATCAGCGCGTTGCGCTGGTCATACGGAATGCCCACATCCGTGAGCCACTGGCGCATCGAACCATCGAAGAACCAGAACTCGACCCAGGGGCTCATGCTCACCGTGACCCAACCAAGCACGATGATGACCGGTACCAGCATCGCGGCTTCCCAGCCCGCCGAAACCGAGTTGCGGATGTTTGCCGGCATCCGGCTCCAGAGGTAACCCCAGACCAGAACCCCGGCCGGAATCAGTACCGCACCGATCACGAGGATCGGCAGGTTGTTCTCGATGTAGGGCGCCAGCCAGATACCGGCCAGGAAGCCCAGAATCACGGTCGGCAGCGCTTCCATCAGCTCGATGGACGGTTTGACGATCTTGCGCATCGGGGTGGACATGAAGTACGCAGTGTAGATCGCACCCATGATTGCCAGCGGCGTCGCAAGCAGCATCGCGAAGAAGGCCGCCTTGAGGGTGCCGATGGACAGCGGCACCAGGCTCAGCTTGGACTCGAACGCGTCGTCGGCCGACGAGGATTGCCAGATGAAGGCAGGCGCATCGCGTCCTTCGTACCACACCTTGCCCCACAATCCACTCAGCGAAGTCTGGGGATGCGGGTTGTCGATTGCCAGCACCGTGAGCGCTTCAGCATCGACCGTTTCGACCAGCGCCACGCGGTTGATGGGAGAAATCGCCAGCCGGTTTATCGGCGTATCCGCCACACTCAAGAACTTGAGACTGACCGACGAGGTGGCATAGTGGATGCCCACTGTGCCGCTGGCGTCCCCCGCAATAAAACCCTTGCGACTGTGCTCCGGCTCGATGAAGGTAATCGGCGCGTTGTGCGGTTTGAACGCCCGGATCTGGGTCAGGTTGCTTTGGCCGGTATCGTCGTTGCGTACCAGAATCCACTGCGTAAGGGATCCATCGGAGCCACCAACGATCAGCGACCGCGAACCGACCAGGAACTCGGCGACGCGGAACTCCACACCAGACGGAACCAGCGCGACCTTTTCCACCAGAACCGGCCGGCTGCGATCCACGATATCGAAGTGATGCAGGGTACCGGTCGCATCGATCGCAAACAGATTGCGCAAAGATTCATTGACGAGCAGCTGACTCACCGGTGCGCCGAGGTTGGGCAGATTGAAGTCCTGACGGCGGATTTCGACGGTACCAGTGAGCATGCTCGTCGTGGTGCTGTAAAGCGCCATCGCGATGTCGCCCGCGACAGTACCGGCCGCGATCACGTATCCGCCGCGACCATCGACGATCTCGAGCGCCGAGTACTGCGCACCTTCCTTGCCGCCGATACCGGTGGGCTCCGCGCCAAGCGGAAAGCTCAACCGCGGCGTGACCCGGCGCACCCCGTCCGGGAAGGTGATCTCGTAATCGACCTTGACCGGCAGCACCGAGCCGTCACTGAAACCATAGACGAACAGGCTCTTGCGACTTTCCGAACGACCAAAACTGGTGACGCGCTCGCCTTCCGGGATCGGCAGCTCGATCCGGGACAGGATGGCGCCGTTGCGCGCATTGAAGAAGGTAATGACCCCGGACTCGGAGAAGCGTCCCCCGATCTCTTCGAAGCGATCCAGCGTCAAATGCATGGTTGGCGTAACCGGCATCTCACCGGGCACGGCATAGGTCGTACTGACCTCCATGCTGACCGGCTTGAGCAGTGGCATCGTCTCGTAGAACAGATACACGAAGATCAGCGCGAGCGCGAAGATCACCCCCAAACCGCCGGCACCGACGCCATATAGCGACAGACCGTCGCGAAACTTGCGGGTCTTGCGCAGCTTCTCGCGTTTCTCGACAGACGGCAATAGGGATCGGCTCGTCTGAACGCTGTCGGGCGAAATCGCAGCCATTTGCTCTTGCTCCAGATTCGAAAGGCTCGAAAACCTGCCTTTCGGACAAAAAAACAAGGCCCCGCCGCTTTCGCGGCGAAGCCCGTCACAACTTCAGGTTGTTGTTATTTGAGGCCTTTTTCATTCATGAAACGCTCGGCAACCGGTGCCGGCAGCGTCACGTAACCGTCACGATGCACAACTTCCTGACCTTCCTTGGAGAGCACCATGCGGAAGAACTCGCGCTCAAGCGGGTTCCAGCCGGTGTTCGGGTTGGCGTTGGCATAGACGTACAGGAAGCGGGCCAGCGGATAAGCGCCCGAAACCGCGTTCTCGCCATTCGCCTCGGCATACTCACCGCCATGCTCCTTGGCAAGCGGCACGACACGCACGCCGGAGGTCTTGTAGCCGATACCGGAGTAGCCAATACCGTTGATCGTCTGCTCAACCCCGCGCACCACGGCGGAAGAACCCGGCTGTTCGTTGATGGTGGACTTGAAGTCACCGCCACACAAGGCCATTTCCTTGAAGAAACCGTAGGTACCGGACACGGCGTTACGGCTGTACAGGGTGATGTCACGATTGGCCCAGGCACCGGTCAGACCAGCCTGGCCCCAGGTCGTGATGTCGTTGGCGTAACCGCAGGCGCGGGTCGCCGAAAAGATCGCATCGACCTGCGGGAGCGACAGACCTTCGATCGGGTTGTCCTTGTTGACATACACTGCAACCATGTCGATCGCGACCGGCACTTCGGTCGGAGCGAAACCATGGCGGTCTTCGAAAGCACGAATCTCCGAGTCACGCATCGCGCGGCTCATCGGGCCGAAGTTCGCAGTACCTTCGACCAGCGCCGGGGGCGCAGTGGAGGAGCCAGCGCCCTGAATCTGGACGTTAACGTTCGGGTAGAACTTGGCGAATTCCTCAGCCCACAGGGTCATGAGGTTGTTCAAGGTATCGGAACCGATGGAGGTCAGGTTGCCGGAAATACCCGAGACGCGCTCGTAAGCGGGCAGGGCAGGATCAACTTGGGCGGATGCGACACCGGCACCCAGACCCAGCGCGGCGGCAATACCCAGAACAAGCGGCTTCTTCAGCATCATGACAATCATCCTCTTTGGTGATGTAGATCTTGGAACCGGCCGCCCGTGTGGCGTACCGTGTCTTCCGAGAACGCATTGTCGTGATGCTTCGTTACAGAAAGATTAAATCGCGCTGCACAAATCAGAAATGTCGATCAGGCTCGGTCCTCAGGCTACCGCCTGCTCGACCACCCCGGCGATTTCCCTGGCAAGGCGCTCGACCCGCTCCGCGTCCGCCCCCTCCACCATGACCCGCAACAGCGGCTCGGTGCCGGACGGGCGCAGCAACACCCTGCCCTCGCTACCCAGCTCGGCGGCGGCCCCCGCTTCAGCCT
>JAUVVG010000064.1 GCA_030604735.1 Azoarcus sp. | reverse complement strand
TTGGCCACCGGCCGATGTTCGGCGAGGATGCGCTCAGTGGTCTGCGGGTCGCCACGCCGGGCGCGATATTCGACGACCGAGGCCCAGTCCGGCCGCGACAGCTGTACGCGGTAATCCCACTCCGGGTACAGCACCGGCTCGGCCGGCTGATCCCGTCCCTCACGCTCGTTCCAGGTCGTGCCATCGTCGTCGTAGAGCACCCCATCGAGCACCCACACCTCCTGGGCGTCCTCCCCTGCGGTTTCGCAATCGATCTCGTTGACGAACTCCATCATCGACACCCGCCTGCGCTGTTGCTTCGCGCTCGCTGGCAGCCAGACCGCGTCGGCGTCCGCGCCCAGACAGTCGGGACGCCAGACTGCGCGATTGTCGTCGCGATAGGGGATGTCGAGCGACTCCAGCGCACGCAGGCTCGGTACACCCGGCCCCTTTTGAAGCAAATGATGCAGTTCAAGCCCCGCTTCGACGCTAGCCTCGCCGTCCCCACCGCCACCATCGCTCAGTCGCGCGCGAAAGCCGTCTACCAGCGCATCCAGCCCAGGGTCCCCGGTCCGCTCGAGCGGGTCGAGCAAGGCCAGCGCAAGCCTCGCAAGTATCGGCAACGCCGGATGCTCATCGGTTTGCAGCCCCCGCCCATGCAGAGCACGCCAGGCCTTGAGCAGACCGGGAAACTCGGCGAGCGCGCAATGTTCGACGCGCGCGTCCTCGAACAACGCGATCAGAAAGCGCTGTGCCGGCGCGAGCGCCTCGGGGTCGAGCGCGTGGCGCGTGTAACGGAGATGCGCTGCCATGTGGGCTGCCATCGCACGGTAGAGCTCGATGCCTGCAACGCCCGGCAGATCATCCACGGCATCGGGCAGGTGCATCGCGCCCGTTTCGATAAACGGTCGCACCGACTCCCCGTCGCCTGCGGCCGGGCGAATGAAGAAGTCGCGAGCCCAGAAGGCCCGCAGAAACAGACTGACGCGTCGCTGATTGTCGACCAGCAAGGTGCCCCGCCGCTCGGCCTGCAGCACCGCACGACTGTCATCGGTCTGCAGCGCAAAATAGGCCGCCTGACCGGCGAGATCGCGGCGGTACGCCTCGGCGCCGAAATCCGCCCAGCGACCGAGACCGCTCAAGGTCAGTTTGGCGAGAAGCTCGTCGAGCACACCAAGCATCGGGCGCAGGCCGCGCGGCGCACGAGACGCAAGCCGGTGCAGCAGACGCAGCCAGCCGCGCAACAACTCCTGATCACCAAAACGACTGGCTGCGGTCGGCAAGGTCTCGCACACGAGCGCGATCACCGATCCCGAGGTCAGCGACGCGAGTTTCATCAATGCTTCGAGTACATCGTCGAGCACATCCACGCCGCATTCTCGCGCCACCGCCGGCGCATTGTTCAGCCACGCCGTCGGTGCCTCCACGCCGCGGCCGAGCCGCAGCAAGGCATGCGTTCCCTCGAAAACCGCCTGAGCACCGCGTGACCCGATGCTGCGCGTCAGCTCTTGGGCCAGCGCATCAAGCGACCCGGCCAGATGCGGCAAGCCGAGTTCGATTTCTTGACGATAGTTGTCGAGGGGCGACTCCATGGCGAGCGGACTCAACCGAAGCAGGTATCCACCGCGGCCATCAAGGTGTCACGCATGTCCGGGTCATCGGTGACGGGACACACGAGCGCCATTTCGGCCGCTTCCCGCGGCGCGATGCCGCGCGCGATGAGCTGACCGGCATAGACCAGCAGGCGCGTCGAGATGCCTTCGTCCAGACCGTGCCCCTTGAGGTTGCGCGAACGCGTGGCGATCGACACCAGCTTGTGCGCCAGACCCTGTTCGACGCCGGACTCGTGGGCGACGACCTCGGTCTCGATGTCCTCGGCCGGAAAGTCGAAGTCCATCGCACCGAAGCGCTGTTTGGTCGATTGCTTGAGGTCCTTCATCAGGCTCTGGTAGCCGGGGTTGTACGAGATCACCAGGTGGAAACCCGGGTCGGCTGTGACCAGCTCGCCCTTTTTCTCCAGTGGCATCACCCGGCGGTGGTCGGTGAGCGGGTGGATCACGACCGTGGTGTCCTGGCGTGCCTCAACCACTTCATCGAGATAGCAGATCGCACCGATGCGCGCCGCGGTCGTGAGGGGTCCGTCCTGCCAGCGGGTGCCGTTGATATCGAGCAGAAATCGCCCCACGAGGTCGGCGGCAGTCATGTCTTCGTTGCAGGCCACAGTGATCAGTGGCCTGCCCAGTCTCCAGGCCATGTATTCGACGAAGCGGCTCTTGCCGCAGCCGGTTGGCCCCTTGAGCATGACCGGCATTCGCGCGGCGTAGGCTGCCTCGAACTTGACGATCTCGTTTGCCACCGGTCGATACCAGGGTTCGGACTTGATCCGGTATTGCTCGATGTCGACGGACATGACTGCCTCCTCTGTCGTCAGACCGTTTTGCCGCGATAGATCACCATCGCCGCGCCCTGCGACTGCTTGAAGTTGTCGTAGCCGACCAGACGCACGTGATTGTCGGGATTGGCCGCATGACATGCCTCGGCCTCGCCGAGGATGGTGTCGACATCGGTCTCGCCGAACATCGGCAGTTTCCACATGTACCAGTACGAGTCCATGAGGTACTCGGGCTCGGTGTGCTCGATCGCCGGGTTCCAGCCCCGCGAGACGATGTAGGCGACCTGGCTACGGATCTCCTCCGGCGTCATCGGCGGAAGATAGGAAAAGGTCTCGAGCTTGCGGCTCGCCGGATCGGAAAGCCGGCTGTGAGAGTCCTGCATTTCGCTCATATCGTTCTCCTTGGCTTGTTGCGTGAGATCTTCGTCGACATCTCCGTGAAGAGATGCCGTCCGCCCGCTCGACCAGCCCGGCGGGCCACCGGGTCGAAGGATGAGGGGGTAGGTCCAACGGGCGGGGGCTCGTTCGGGGACGGTGGCGGCACCTGCCTCAGGCCCGCCACCCTCCCCTTCTGGGTCAGCGGTGTGCGACGTCGAGCTTGTCCACCGTGTCGAATTCGAAGCGGATCTCCTTCCAGGTCTCCATCGCGACCCGCAGCTCGGGGCTGTGTCTGGCGGCCTCGGTAAGCACCGCCTTGCCGTCCCTCTCGACCTCGATGCCCTCGTTGCGTGCCTTCACGCAGGCCTCCAGGGCGACACGGTTGGCTGCCGCACCGGCGGCATTGCCCCAGGGGTGTCCAAGAGTGCCGCCACCGAACTGAAGCACCGAATCGTCACCGAAGATCGACACCAGCGCCGGCTTGTGCCAGACATGGATGCCGCCCGAGGCCACTGGCAGCACGCCCGGCATCGAACCGAAATCCTGCTCGAAGAAGATGCCGCGCGAGCGGTCCTCCTTGATGACTCGCTCGCGCATGATGTCGATCCAGCCGAGCGTGGCCTCGCGATCACCTTCGAGCTTGCCGACCACGGTGCCGGAGTGCAGGTGATCGCCCCCCGACAGACGCAAGGCCTTGGTCAGCACCCTGAAGTGGATGCCGTGATGCGGGTTACGGTCGAGCACCGCGTGCATCGCCCGGTGAATGTGCAACAGCACGCCGTTGTCACGACACCAGTTGGCCAACCCGGTGTTGGCACAAAAGCCGCCGGTCAAGAAGTCGTGCATGATGATCGGCGCACCCAACGATTTCGCGTACTCGGCACGCTTGTACATCTCCTCGGGCGTTGGTGCGGTCACGTTGAGGTAGTGCCCTTTGCGCTCGCCGGTCTCGCGCTCGGCCTTGTGGATCGCCTCCATCACGAAGTCGAAACGCTGCTTCCAGCGCATGAAGGGCTGGGAGTTGACGTTTTCGTCGTCCTTGGTGAAATCCAGTCCGCCTCGCAGGCACTCATACACCGCGCGACCGTAGTTCTTCGCCGACAGACCGAGCTTGGGTTTGATCGTGCAGCCGAGCATCGGTCGGCCGTACTTGTTCATCATGTCGCGCTCGACCTGGATGCCGTGCGGCGGGCCACCGCAGGTCTTGACGTAGGCCAGCGGAAAGCGCACGTCTTCCAGGCGCAACGCGCGCACCGCCTTGAAACCGAAGACGTTGCCGACCAGCGACGTGAACACGTTCACCACCGATCCCTCCTCGAACAGATCGATCGGGTAGGCGATGAAGGCATAGAAGCAGGTGTCGTCGCCCGGCACGTCCTCGATGGCGTAGGCGCGACCCTTATAGTAGTCGAGGTCGGTAAGCAGATCGGTCCACACCGTGGTCCAGGTGCCGGTGGAGGATTCCGCAGCCACCGCGGCGGCTGCCTCCTCGCGATCGACGCCCGGCTGGGGCGTGATCTTGAAGCACGCGAGAATATCGCTGTCCTTCACCGTGTAGTGCGGTTCCCAGTATGTGTTCCGGTAGTCCTTGACGCCGGCGCTCCATGTCTTCGTAGCCATTTCCGCTCCTCCTTTCGCTTTCGCTCTCGTTCTGTCGTCCGGATCGCTCCGCGTCCGAATTGAGGGCGAGTCTGCCGGGGTCAATACTTAAATAACAGTCGAAGTTTTCGATATAGTGCATAGACTTTTCTCTATGAAATGGAGCGCGACATGCGACACGCGACCTTCCGACAGCTTGAAATCTTCGAGGCGATCGCACGCCACCTGAGCTTTACACGTGCCGCCGAAACTCTGCATCTCACCCAACCGACGGTGTCGATGCAGATGAAGAAGCTGGCCGACAGCGTCGGAGAACCCCTGGTGCATCAGACCGGCAAACGTATCGAATTGACTGAGACCGGCCAGGCGCTGGCGGTGGCCGCGCGCGACATCTTCACCGTGCTGGAGCGTTTCGAGGACGACATGGCGGCCCGTCGGGGCCTGCGCCGCGGCCGGCTGCGGCTTGCCGCCGTCACGACCGCGTCGTACTTCGCGCCGCGCCTGCTCGGGGAGTTCGCGCGCCGTCACCCGGGCATAGAGGTGTCGCTGCGGGTATGCAACCGCGAACAGCTGATCGCCAGCCTGAACGAACACCTCGACGAGTTGTACATCCTCGGCACCCCGCCAGAGGATGCGGCACTGGTCGCGCGCCCGTTCATGGAGAATCCGTTGGTGGCAATCGCCGCCCCCGACCACCCCCTGGCCGGCCGCCACCGAATCGGACTCGCCGAGCTGGCCGAACAGCCTTGGCTGCTGCGTGAATCCGGCTCCGGCACGCGCAAGGCGGTGGAGAAACTATTCGCCCAACGCGGCATCACGATTCACCCCAGACTGGAGCTGGGCAGCAACGAGGCGATCAAGCAGGCGGTGCTGGCCGGCCTCGGGATCTCGGCGTTATCGAAGCAGGCGCTGGACCTGCACCCGACGGGACAGTTCGCGATCCTGGACGCCGAGGACTGTCCGGTCCGGCGCCACTGGTTCATCGCTCGTCCGGCCGGGGCACCGCACTCGGCCGCGGCCAGCGCCTTCGAACGCTTTCTGCTGGACTCAAGGCCAACTGCCGGTACCACCCTCTAGAGGCCCGTCTCTTCCATCAACGCACGCCCCTGGTGCTGAAGGAAGTCGACCAAGGCTTCCACCGCCAGCGAAGGTCGTTTGTCGGCGGGCACCAGCAGGTTCCATTCGCGCTCGATCGGGGTGCCACGTACATTGAGTCGCGAGAGCCGGCCGGCGGCTGCCTCGATCGCGAAGGTGTGGTGGGACAGAAAGCTCACGCCGAGACCCGCCATCACCGCCTGCTTGAGGGTTTCGTTGCTGCCCATCTCATCGGCCTGGGTGAGCTTGACCCCATGGGCACGCAGAAACCGCTCCATGGCTGCACGGGTGCCGGAGCCCTGCTCGCGCAGCAACAGCCGCTCGCCCGCCAGCGCCGAAGGCGGCACGCTCTTGCGCCCGGCCAACGGATGCGATGGGGGCACCACGAACGACATCGGATCCGGCGCAAACGGCACCCGTCGCAAGGCCAGCCCGGTCGGCGGTGCCCCCATGATCGCGACATCGACCCCGCGGTCTCGCAACAGATCGGCCATGCCGGACCGATTGCGCACCGTGAGCCGAAAGCGGATATCGGGAAAGGCCTCGCCGAAAGCCGCTAGCAAGCGCGGTACGAAGTACTCCGCCGTGGTCACCGCACCCACCGATACGGTGCCCGAGGCCACTCCCTTCATCGCCTTGAGCTCGACCTCGGCCAACTCCAGTGAAGTGATCACCTCGCGCGCATGGCGCAGCAGGATCTCGCCCGCCGGAGTAAGCCTGAACCCACGCCGTCCGTCGAGAAGCACTTCGCCAATCATCGACTCGAGCTCGTGGACCTGCATCGACACCGCTGGCTGGGTGACATGCATCAGCTTGGCAGCTGCGGTGAAACTACCCGTCTCCGCGACCGCAATGAACAGCCGCAACTGGCGAAGGGAGACGCGTTGCGCGATCTTCATAAGCTCACCTGATATTAAAACCCAAACTATACTTGTTTGAACTTATCTTAGACGATCGTTATGTTGTCCTCAAAACCCTATATGCGAGGGGGTTGGTCATTCGGCCACCTACCTGCGAGGCGAGGAGACATCATGTTCGGTATCGAACGCACGACGCTGACCGAGTACCTTATCGCGCACCGTCGCGCACACCCGGGCTCGACCGGGGAGTTCAACGCTCTCATTCTGCAGGTCGCCCAGGCCTGCAAGGCGATCTCGCGGATCGTCGCCCACGGCGCGCTCGGCGGAGCACTCGGCACACTTGAATCCGAGAACGTGCAGGGCGAAACTCAAAAGAAGCTCGACGTCATCGCCGACGAGATCTTCCTGCGTGCCACCCACTGGGGCGGTGACCTTGCCGGCATGGTGTCGGAGGAGAACGCCGATCCGATTCCGCTGCCACAAGGGCATGCCCGCGGCAAATACCTGCTGGTGTTCGACCCGCTCGACGGTTCGTCAAACATTGACGTGAATGTTTCGGTGGGCTCGATTTTCTCGGTGCTGCGCGCGCCGAAACCACACGAGGACGCGCAGACCGGTGACTTTCTGCAGCCCGGCAACCGCCAGGTCGCAGCGGGCTACGCAATATACGGCCCCTCGACGATGCTGGTGCTGACCGTCGGCAGCGGCGTGGTCGGCTTCACGCTCGACCCCATCCTCGGCGACTTCTTCCTCACCCACCCGGACATCCGCGTACCGCCGACAACCCGAGAGTTCGCGATCAACGCGTCCAACGCCCGCTTCTGGGAAGCGCCGGTGCGTCGCTACGTGGATGAGTGTCTGGCCGGACGGAGCGGCCCTCGCGAGGCCGATTTCAATATGCGCTGGATCGCCTCGCTGGTCGCCGAGACCCATCGCATCCTGACACGCGGGGGCGTTTTCCTTTATCCACGCGACACCCGCGCCCCGGATAAACCCGGCCGCCTGCGCTTGCTCTATGAATGCAACCCAATCGGCATGCTCGTCGAGCAGGCGGGCGGTCGCGCCTCGACCGGCCGCCTGCCGTTACTGGAGGTGCACCCCGACGCGCTGCACCAGCGCATCGGTTTCGTCTTCGGCAGTTGCGAGGAGGTCGAGCGAATCGAGCGCTATCACGACGAGCCGACCGAGGCGCCACCGGACAGTGACATGCCGCTGTTCAACCGCCGCAGCCTGTTTCTCGACGACTGATCCCGCCCACTGGCACTTGCCGCATTCAGGAGGACGAGCATGTCCGAACGCCATCCCATTGTCGCCATCACCGGCTCATCGGGTGCGGGCACCAGCACCGTGCAGCGCACCTTCGAGGAGATTTTCCGCCGCGAGGAAGTCAGCGCCGCCATCATCGAGGGCGACAGCTTCCACGCCTTCGACCGCCTTCAGATGCGCGAGAAAATGCGCGAGCGCGAGGCCGACGGGAAATTGAGCCACTTCAGTCATTTCGGCGAAGAGGCCAACCTCTTCAAGGAGTTGGAGAGTCTGTTCCGCAGCTATGCCGAGACCGGAAGCGGCAAGCGTCGCAAGTACCTGCACAACCAGGAGGAGGCGGCGCCATACGGGCAGGAACCCGGCACCTTCACGCCTTGGGAAGCCTTGCCGCCAAGCGACTTGCTGTTCTATGAAGGTCTGCACGGCGCGGTGGCCACCGAACACGCCAACGTCGCACAGCACCCGGATCTGCTGGTCGGGGTGGTGCCGGTGGTGAACCTCGAGTGGATCCAGAAACTGCACCGCGACAGGTCGATGCGCGGCTACTCGACCGAGGCCGTCACCGATACCATTCTGCGCCGCATGAACGACTACGTGCATTACATCGTGCCGCAATTCGCCCGTACCCACGTGAACTTTCAACGGGTGCCGATGGTGGATACCTCCAACCCCTTCATCGCCCGCGCGGTACCGACCGCCGACGAAAGCATGGTGGTGATCCGATTCGCGAAGCCCGCCGGTATCGACTGCCCCTACCTGCTCAACATGATCCACGACAGCTTCATGAGCCGTGCCAACACCATCGTGGTGCCCGGCGGAAAGATGGAGCTCGCCATGCAACTGATCTTCACACCTTTCATCTGGCGCCTCATGGAACGTCGCAAAAAGGCCTTGAAATCATGAACACGATCACCTCGCGGAACGACCTCGACACCCGCTGTGCCGACGCATTGCGCTTTCTCGCAATCGACGCCGTCGAGCAGGCAAACTCCGGTCACCCCGGCATGCCGATGGGCATGGCCGATATCGCGGTGGCGCTGTGGACGCGCCACCTGCGCCACGACCCGACCGACCCGCAATGGGCGGACCGCGACCGCTTCGTGCTCAGCAACGGGCACGGTTCGATGTTGCTTTATGCGCTACTCCATCTCACCGGCTATGACCTGCCGCTGGAGGAACTGAAGCGCTTTCGCCAGATGCACAGCCGCACGCCTGGCCACCCCGAGTACGGCTTGACACCGGGCATCGAAACCACCACCGGCCCCCTCGGCCAGGGCTTGACCAACGCGGTCGGCATGGCGCTGGCCGAGAAGTTGCTCTCCGCCCGTTTCAACAAACCCGGCCACGGAATCGTCGACCACCGCACCTGGGTGTTCCTCGGCGACGGCTGCCTCATGGAAGGCGTCAGCCATGAAGCAGCGTCGTTCGCCGGGGTTCAGCGGTTGTCCAAGCTCATCGCGTTCTGGGACGACAACCGCATCTCGATCGACGGCGATGTGGCCGGTTGGTTCGGTGACGATACACCGGCGCGCTTTCGCGCCTACGGCTGGAACGTGATCGAGCGGGTAGATGGCCACGATATCGAGGCCATCGATCGCGCAATCCACGAGGCACTGGCCAACGCAGCCGCCGATACCGGTCCGACGCTGATTTGTTGCCGCACTACCATCGGTTACGGCAGCCCGGCCAAGGCCGGTACCGCTGGCGTGCATGGCGCGGCACTCGGCAAGGACGAAACCGCCGCCACCCGGGAGGCACTACAGTGGCCGCATGCCGCCTTCGAGATTCCCGAGGCGGTGCGCCAGGCCTTCGACGCGCGAGAATCCGGCGCCCGAGCTCATGCCGAGTGGCGCGAGCGCCTGGAGGCCTACCGTCGCGATCACCCGGAAGATGCCGCGGAGCTTGTGCGTCGCATGATCGGCAAGCTGCCCACCGGCTTCGGCGTGCTGGCTGAAGCCCTGCTGCGCAAGGTCGCCCGGGAGCGCGCCACGATCGCAACTCGCAAGGCCAGCCAGCAGAGCATCGCTCATCTCGCCAAGGCCTTGCCGGAACTGCTCGGCGGCTCGGCCGACCTCACCCATTCCAACCTCACCGACTGGCCGAACTGCGGCGCCGTGCGAGCGGACGACGCCAGCGGCCGGCACATCAACTGGGGGGTGCGCGAGTTCGGCATGTCTGCGGCTCTCAACGGTATCGCGCTGCACGGCGGCTTCGTGCCCTTCGGCGCGACCTTTCTGGTGTTTTCCGACTATGCGCGCAACGCCATCCGAATGGGCGCGCTGATGCGTCAGCGCGTGATCCACGTCATGACCCATGATTCGATCGCGCTTGGCGAGGATGGTCCAACACATCAACCGGTCGAGCATCTGCCGTCGCTGCGCCTGATCCCGAACCTCGACGTCTGGCGACCTTGCGACGCAGTGGAAACCCAGGCGGCGTGGAACTCAGCGGTGCAGCGCAAGGACGGTCCGACCCTGCTCGCGCTGTCGCGCCAGAACCTGCCACACCAACCGCGCGCGACATCGACGCTGGCCGACATCGCACGCGGCGGCTATGTGCTCACCGAGGCGGAGGATCGCGAGCCCATGATCGTGCTCATCGCGACCGGTTCGGAAGTCACGCTCGCCGAAGAGGCACGCGAACGGCTCGCCGGCGACGGCATCTACGCCCGCGTGGTCTCCATGCCCAGCACCAGCGTCTTCGATCGCCAGCCCTCCGAGTGGCGGGAGAAGGTCTTGCCCCCGGGTGTTCCACGGCTGGCCGTCGAGGCAGCACAACCCGACGGCTGGTGGAAGTATGTCGCCGGCGACGGCACCCGCGGAGCAGTCATCGGCATCGAGTCTTTCGGCGAGTCCGCCCCTGCAGCCGATCTGCTCGCGCACTTCGGTTTCACGTCGGAGCGCGTTGCAGCTGAGGCGCGTACCCTGCTCGCTTCCGAAACCCGCCAGGAGGTCGCCCTGTCATGAACCGCACTTTTCGTACCCTCGACGACATGTCGCTGGCCGGCAAGCGAGTCTTTGTCCGCGCCGACTTCAACGTGCCGATGATGGACGGCAGGATCAGCGACGACACCCGCATCCGCGCCACGCTGCCCGGTCTTCGCCGCTGTCTCGATGCCGGCGCCGCGGTATGCGTCACCTCTCACCTGGGCCGGCCACAGGAGGGTTCTCCGTGTGCTGACGATTCGCTCGCCCCGGTGGCCGATCGGCTCTCGGAGCTGCTCGGACAGCCTGTTCCGCTCCAGAAGGACTGGGTAAAGGGGCGTTTCGAAATGCGGCCGGGACAACTCACCCTGCTCGAGAACTGTCGCTGCAACCCGGGTGAGAAGACTGATGACAAGGCGATGGCACGCACCATTGCCGGCTGGATCGACATCTATGTGAACGAGGCCTTTGGCACCGCTCATCGACGGGAGTGCACCCTGCATGCACTTGCTCTGGCTGCGCCGCAAGCCTGTGCCGGCCCGCTGCTCGCCGCCGAACTCGATGCCCTCGGTCATGCCCTGCAATGCCCGGCGCGCCCATTACTTGCCATTGTTGGCGGTTCCAAGGTGTCCACCAAGCTCGGCGTACTCGAGAGTCTGGCCGAGAAGGTCGACGCGCTCATCGTCGGTGGCGGCATCGCAAACACCTTTCTCGCCGCCGCCGGACACCCGATCGGCAAATCGCTTTACGAGCCCGGGTTGCTCAAGGCCGCGCGCGCGGTCGCCGCGACATTGAAGCTGCGCGGCAAGACATTGTGGCTGCCCCAGGACGTAATGGTCGCCAAGCGCTTCGCCGCCGACGCGGAAGCAACCGCGCGTGCGGTCGGCGAGATCGAGGCCGACGAAATGATCCTCGACATCGGCCCGGTCTCCTGCACCCGCCTCGGCGCCCTGCTGCGCCAGGCCGGCACCATCGTGTGGAACGGCCCGCTCGGCGTGTTCGAGATGGCCCGCTTTGCCGCCGGCACCCGAGCGCTGGCCGAGGGTATCGCGCGCGCGCCAGGCTATTCGATCGCCGGCGGCGGCGACACCCTGGCCGCAGTCGCGCAGTTCGGGGTGGCGGACGGAATCGACTACATCTCAACCGGTGGTGGCGTGTTTCTCGAGTATCTCGAAGGGCGCGACCTTCCGGCTGTCGCCGCACTGCTCCAGCGCCCCGACGCTGCCACCGATGCCAGCATCGCCCCCGAACCTGCAATCAGCCACTGAAGGAGTCTCCCATGGCGATGATCTCGCTACGCCAGTTGCTCGACCACGCCGCAGAGCACGACTACGGTGTACCCGCCTTCAACATCAACAATCTGGAGCAGATCCAGGCCATCATGACCGCCGCCGAACGGACCGACAGCCCGGTCATCCTGCAAGCCTCGGCGGGTGCCCGGGGCTACGCCGGTGAAGCCTTTCTGCGCAAG
Organism: Azoarcus sp.; assembly: GCA_030604735.1. Lineage (GTDB taxonomy): Bacteria > Pseudomonadota > Gammaproteobacteria > Burkholderiales > Rhodocyclaceae > Azoarcus_F. The sequence goes on along the minus strand of JAUVVG010000064.1, from coordinate 2,258 downwards.
ATGGTCGAGGCTGCGGTCGAACAATGGCCAGACATCCCGATCTGCATGCATCAGGATCATGGCGCCAGCCCGGCGGTGTGCATCCGCTCGATCCGCTCCGGTTTCACCAGCGTGATGATGGACGGCTCGCTGCACGAGGACATGAAGACGCCAGCCAGCTATGACTACAACGTAGAGGTCACCCGCAGGGTGGCCGACATGGCGCATGCGGTCGGCGTATCGGTTGAGGGCGAGCTCGGTTGCCTCGGCTCGCTCGAGACCGGTCAGGCCGGAGAGGAGGACGGTGTCGGCGCCGAGGGCGTGCTGGACCACTCGCAGCTGCTCACCGATCCGGCCGAGGCGGCCGACTTCGTCGCCGCGACCGGGGTCGATGCGCTGGCGGTCGCCATCGGCACCAGCCACGGCGCCTATAAGTTCACCCGCCCGCCCACCGGCGACATCCTCGCGATCGAACGCATCGCCGCGATTCACGCCCGCATCCCCGACACGCACCTGGTAATGCATGGTTCGAGCAGCGTGCCACAGGAGTGGCTGGCAATCATCCGCGAATTCGGCGGCGAGATCGACCCCACCTGGGGCGTGCCGGTCGAGGCCATCGTCGCGGGCATCCGCAGCGGTGTGCGCAAGGTCAACATCGACACCGACCTGCGACTGGCAATGAGCGGCGCGATGCGGCGCCTGGCAGCCGAGTCGCGCAGGGAGTTCGACCCACGCAAGTTCTTCAAGGCGGCGCGTGACGCCGCCAGCGACATCTGCCAGGCCCGCTTCGAGGCCTTCGGCACTGCTGGCAACGCCAGCCGGATCAGGCCCCTGCCGCTCGACACCATGGCACAAGGCTACTGACCGACCCTATCTCCCAGCCTGCAAGGCTAGTTCGCGCGACCTTCGGGTCGCGCTTTTTTTGGCCGCGATCTGCAAACGGCGTTTCGACTCCTACAATGAAGACATGGACACTCGTATCGAAACAGACAGCTTCGGCGAGATCGCGGTGCCAGCGGATCGCTACTGGGGCGCCCAGACGCAACGCTCGATCGCGAATTTCGACATCGGGCGTGAGCGTTTTCTCATGCCATCGTCCGTCGTACACGCCTTCGGCGTACTGAAGAAGGCAGCAGCACTTGCCAACGCCGAGCTGGGAGAGCTCAGCGCCGAGAAGGCGGCACTGATCGTCCGTGCCGCCGAGGAGGTCTTCGCCGGCGACCTGGACGCGCATTTCCCCTTGGTGGTATTCCAGACCGGCAGCGGCACGCAGTCGAACATGAACGCCAACGAGGTGATCGCAAACCGCGCCAACGAGTTCGCCGGCCACCCAATGGGCGGCAAGCACCCGATTCACCCGAACGACGATGTCAATTGCGGGCAATCTTCCAACGATACCTTTCCCACTGCGATGCATGTCGCGGTTGTGCTCGCCCTGCACCGCGAGCTACTGCCGCCGGTGCTTACGCTGCGCACGACGCTGACGAACCGATCACGCGAGTTTGCCAACGTGGTCAAGTCCGGACGAACCCATCTGATGGATGCCACCCCGGTCACGCTGGGCCAGGAGATCGGTAGCTGGGTCGCGCAGATCGATTTCGCACTCGATGCGGTCGAGGCAGCACAGACCGGCCTGCACGAGCTGGCCATCGGCGGCACTGCGGTAGGCACCGGCCTGAACGCCCATCCGCGCTTTGGAGAGCGTTGTGCACATTTCATCGCCCGCGAGACAGGTCACCCATTCCGCGTCGCTGCAAACCGCTTTGCCGCGCTGGCCGCCCACGACGCGCTGGTAGGCTTCAGTGCTGCCCTGCGCACACTGGCCGTTGCGCTGTTCAAGATTGCCAACGACGTACGCTGGCTCGCAAGCGGGCCGCGAACCGGTATCAGCGAGTTGCACATCCCGGAGAACGAACCGGGCAGCTCGATCATGCCGGGCAAGGTCAACCCGACCCAGTCCGAGGCGCTGACCATGGTGTGCACCCGTGTGTTCGGCAACGACGCCACGGTGGCCTTCGCGGGCAGCCAGGGCAACTTCCAACTCAATGTCTACAAGCCAGTCATCGCGCACGCTGTGCTTGAGAGCATCCGCCTGCTCGGCGACGCCGCTCGCTCCTTCGACCTGCACTGCGCCCGAGGCATCGCCCCCAACCTGCCGCGCATCCGCGACAACCTCGCCCGCAACCTGATGCTGGTCACTGCACTCAACCGCCACATCGGCTACGACAAGGCGGCCGAGATCGCCAAGAAGGCTCACAAGGACGGCTCAACGCTGCGTG
>JAUVVG010000034.1 GCA_030604735.1 Azoarcus sp. | reverse complement strand
GGCCGGACGTGATCGAGGCGATGTTGGCGGCAGCGCCTTTGGGCGAGGCTGGTTGTGGTTGTCTGCGCGGTGGTCGGGCCTTGGGCCGGGGCGGCATGTATCGGCGGCGCTGGTGTCGCTCTATCGTGGCGAGGGCTTGTTGCGCTGGTGGCTGGGCGTGGCGACGCATGGGGTTTGGAGCCTGTTCCTGGTCGGCGCGACGCTCGGCTTGCTCCTTGCCTTCTCCGCGCGGGCTTATGGCTTCGTGTGGGAGACCACCATTCTTCCGGTGGCGGTCTTCGAGCGCTTCGTTGCGATGGCGGGCTGGCTGCCGAGCGGGTTCGGCTTTGCCGTGCCGGACGCGGATCTGGTCCGGGCCAGTGGCGGGCAAGCGGCGACCGACGAGTCCGCACGACGGGTGTGGGCGTCGTGGCTGTTCGGCTGTGTCTTCGTCTATGGGCTGTTGCCGCGACTGTTGCTGTGGGCGATCTGCTTTGCCCGGTTCAGTGCTGGGCGCGCGCGCGCGCGGCTGGATCTGGCGCAGCCCGGCTATGCGAAGCTGCTGGCGCGTCTGACCCCCGAGAGCGAGCGCCTGGGCGTGACCGATGCCGCGCCGGGCAGGATAGAGACCGCACACTTGAGCCGGGCAGGCGTGAGCGGTGATGATGCAACAGTGGTCGGCATCGAGCTGAGACAGGATGCCAACTGGCCGCCCAGGCTAGGCGGCCAGGTCCGCCTGGTCGGCGTGATCGAGACCCGCGAGCAGCGCAAACGGGTGTTGGCTGAATTGGGCGATCATCCGCCAGGAAGACTGTTGATCGTGTGCGATCCACGCCTGTCTCCGGACCGGGGCACTCTCGCCTTGATCGCCGATCTGGCGGCCCACAGTGGCCGATGTCGGGTCTGGCTGCGCGGCGGCGCGGACGCCCCGGATAGAGAGCGGCTGGGTTACTGGCAGGAGGCGCTGGTGGAGACGGGTTTCGCGGCTGAGGACGTGCTGCTGTCGGAGTCGGTGGCTCTGGCCTGGGTGGAGGGAAGCTGAACATGGTGCAGCCCGCCCCGACCCTTGCCCGCCGATGGGCCCAGACACAGGGCGCGCACCGGTGGCCGACGCCTGTCTTGCTGCATCGCGAAGCTCCGCGTTTGTTCGGCTGAGGGTGCGGCAAACCTGTGGAGATATCTGTGGAAATACCTGTGGGTAAGCATGGAGGCCAGCCTAGGTGATGGACAAGCAGCTTGGTCCGACCCCCAAGCGGGGCGGGCATCCGGTCCGGATCGCGGTCGTCGGGCACACCAATACCGGCAAGACCTCGCTGCTGCGGACGCTTACCCGGGACACCGGTTTTGGCGAGGTTTCCAGTCGTCCCAGTACGACCCGGCATGTGGAGGGGGCCCGGCTGATGGCCGACGGTCAGGTGCTGGTCGAGCTGTTCGACACTCCGGGCATGGAAGATCCGATCGCCTTGTTCGAGCTGCTCGAAGACCTGGACGACCCTGGCGCCGAGCGTCTGGACGGACCGGCGCGTGTGTCGCGCTTTCTGGCGTCACCGCAAGCCCATGCTCGCTTCGAACAGGAAGCCAAGGTGTTGCGGCAACTGTTGGCGAGCGATGCCGGTTTTTATGTGATCGATGCGCGTGATCCGGTGCTGGCCAAGCATCGCGACGAACTGGCGGTGCTCGGCAGCTGCGCGGTGCCCTTGTTGCCGGTGCTGAACTTCGTGCGTTCGCCCGAGGCCAACGAGTCGGCCTGGCGGGAGGCGCTGGCGAGACTCGGTCTGCATGCGGTGGTTCGTTTCGACACGGTGGCGCCCGAGCGTGATGGCGAGCGTCGCTTGTACGAGAAGCTGGCGACCGTGCTCGACGCGCATCGACCGGCGCTGGATACCCTGGTGGCGTGTCGCGCACGCGAGGCCGAACTGAGGCACAGGGCGGGTCTCGGCTTGATCGCAGAGCTGCTGATCGATGCAGCGGCCTGTCGCTTCGATCTTGCCGCCAACGATGACGCCGCGCTCGAGCGCGGCGTCGCGCACCTGAACGCCTCGATTCGCGCGCGCGAGCAGCAATGTGTCGACGCCTTGCTCGCGCTTTACCGCTTTGGCCGAGAGGATGTGGATGAGCTGCCCTTGCCGCTGATCGATGGGCGCTGGGAAGACGATTTGTTTCATCCCGAAACCTTGCGTCAGATGGGCGTCAAGCTCGGGACTGGCGCCGCAGCCGGCGCGGCGGCCGGGGCGGGGATCGACCTGATGGTGGGCGGTTTGACGCTGGGTGCGGCGGCAGCCATTGGCGCCATCGCCGGGGGGGGATTGCAGGCGATGCGCCATTTCGGAGATCGTTTGCGGACAGTCCTGACCGGCCAGCGCCAGCTCGCAGTCGGCGACCCTGTGCTGCGTTTGCTGGCGCTGCGCCAGTTGCAGTTGCTGCAGGCGCTGGAGACGCGCGGTCATGCGGCGGTGAAGCCGATTCATCGCGATGCCGAAGAGACCAGGCAGTGGCAGGAGGGTCGTCTGCCGGCGCCGATTCAGCGTGCGCGGTCGAACCGGCATTGGTCGGCAATAGACGGGCCGGCCGATGAGGCGGGCGGCCGGGGTTCGGCCGTGGATGCGCTGGCCGAAGTGCTGGCGGGCAGTGTCGCCGGGCTCAGCTCCCCTGGCGCTGGGCCCACCACAGGCGCAATCTGAGACCGCTCGCGGAACTCAGGCCCATTTCGCTGAACCGGATGTGGCCGTTCGGGTCCAGGATCAGCATGGTCGGCACGCCCCGTATGCCGAGGCTGGCGGCCAGTTGCCCACGTTCGTCCATCGCTGCGGGCCAGTTCAACCCGCGTTCGCTCAGGTGCTTCTGGACGTTGGCGCTGTCGCCGGATTGCATCGCGACGGTGAGCACCGGCCAGTGGGTCGAGACCTCGTCTATCCGGCCTTCTATGGTGCGGCAGATCGGACACCAGTCGGCCCAGAAATACACCATCGTCGCCGAACCCGGGTGTTGGGCGCGCCAGGCCTCGAGGGTGGTGTAACCGCCCTCGGCCATCGCGAAGGCGAAGTCGGGAATCGGTCCGCTCGGCACATCCCGGGTCCGCCAGGACTGTACGGCGAACACGATGCCCAGGATGATCGCGATGTCGATGAACCAGCGCAGCGCACGGCGGTGCAGGGGTTTTTTGCCCGCTGGGGCATTGTCTCGGTCAGTCTCGGGTTCCATCTGCTTCGCTTTGTTGTCATGCCGGAAGTGACACAGCCGTCGCCACACCGCGTGCGGCGCATCGCCTGCAGCTTAGGGCTTACCCCGCTTGGCTTTGGCTTCCGAGCGCCGCTCGGGCGAAAAGTGCCGTAAAAAGCGGTCATCATGAATGGATCGGGGCGCCTGAGCGCCCCGATCGTACTGCTTCTACCCGAGCCTTGACTATTTCTTGCGCATCGGCGGCAGATCGGTGCAACTGCCGTGTGCGACTTCGGCGGCCATGCCCACCGTTTCGCCCAGGGTCGGGTGCGGGTGGATGGTCTTGCCGATGTCGACCGCGTCGGCGCCCATCTCGATGGCGAGACACACTTCGCCGATCATGTCGCCGGCGGACGGCCCGACGATGGTGCCGCCGATGACGCGATGACTCTCGGCGTCGAAGATCAGCTTGGTGAAGCCGTAGTCGGCGCCGTTGGCGATTGCGCGCCCACTGGCCGCCCAGGGGAACTTCGCCGTTTCGACCTTCTTGCCCTCGGCCTTGGCCTGCGCCTCGGTGTAGCCGACCCAGGCGACCTCCGGATGGGTATAGGCCACGCCCGGGATCACCGTGGCGTCGAACGCGGACTTTTGGCCGGCTGCGACCTCGGCGGCGACATGGGCCTCATGCACGGCCTTGTGGGCGAGCATGGGTTGGCCGACGATGTCGCCGATCGCAAAGATATGCGGTACGTTGGTGCGCATCTGGGCATCGACCGGAATGAAGCCACGCTCGCCGACGATCACCCCCGCCTTGTCGGCGCCGATCTTGTTACCGTTCGGCGAACGACCGGCCGACTGCAGGATCATGTCGTAGCGCACGGGCTCGGCTGGCGCTTTCTCACCTTCGAACTTGACCCACAGACCGTCATCTTTTGCCTCGACCGCGACGGTCTTGGTCTTGAGCATGATGTTGTCGAAGCGGTGGGCGTTCTGCTTCTCCCACACCTTGACCGCGTCGCGGTCCGGGCCCTGCATCAGGCCATCCAGCATCTCGACCACATCGATGCGTGCGCCCAGCGAGGAATACACCGTGGCCATCTCCAGCCCGATGATGCCACCGCCGATGACCAGCATCTTGCCCGGCACTTGGCGCAGTTCCAGGGCCCCGGTGGAGTCGACGATGCGCGGATCGCGCGGGATGAAGGGCAGATGCACCGCGGCACTGCCGGCGGCGATGATGCACTGCTTGAACTTGACCACTTTCTTGGCGCCGGTCTTGTCCTGGCTGCTGCCGGTGGTTTCCTCGACTTCCAGGTGATGTGGGTCGAGGAAGTGGCCATAGCCGCGGATCACGTCCACCTTGCGTGCCTTGGCCATACCGGAGAGGCCGCCAGTGAGCTTGCCGATCACGCCGTCCTTGTGTTTGCGCAGCACGTCGATGTCGACTGCCGGCTTGGCGAAGGTGATGCCGGTCGCCCCCATGTGCTCGGCTTCGTCCATGACCTCGGCGACATGGAGCAGCGCCTTGGACGGGATGCAGCCGACGTTGAGACACACGCCACCGAGCGTCGCATAACGCTCGATGATCGCGGTCTTGAGCCCGAGGTCGGCGGCGCGGAACGCCGCCGAGTAGCCGCCGGGGCCGGCGCCGAGCACCACCATGTCGTATTCAGCGTCGGAATTGCCGGCGTGCGATGCAGCCGCTGGGGCCGAGGCTCCTGTAGGAGCGGCGCCAGCCGCGATCGGCGCAGGTGCAGGTGCTGACGCTGCATTCGCGGCTTGCGCCGCTCCCACAGGTGGGCTTGCGGTAGCCGCTGCGCTGGCTTCGATCTTCAGCAACACACTGCCTTCTGCAACCTTGTCGCCGACACTGACCAATACCTCCTTGACCACCCCGGCGGCCGAGGACGGCACGTCCATCGTCGCCTTGTCGGACTCGAGGGTGCAGATCGCGTCATCGACCGCGATCGTGTCGCCGACCTTGACGAACAACTCGATGACCGGCACCGCATCGAAATCACCGATGTCCGGGACTTTCACTTCAATCAATTGACTCATCTTGTTCACCTCGTGAGGAGTGCTTGAAGAGGGCGGCGCGGGGGTCGGGACAACTTGCCCGGACTCCGCGCCAAACTCCCCACTGCGTCAGAGCATCACCCGGCGGAAGTCCGCCAGCAGCTGTGCCAGATACACGTTGAAGCGGGTCGCCAGCGCGCCATCGATCACACGGTGGTCTGCGGTCAGCGACATCGGCAGGGTCAGGCGCGGCACGAATTGCTTGCCGTCCCAGACCGGCTTCATCGCCGACTTGTTGACACCGAGGATCGCGACTTCAGGCGCATTGACGATGGGCGCGAAGTAGGTCCCACCGATGCCGCCGAGCGAGCTGATGGTGAAGCAGGCGCCGGACATGTCGGCCGGGCCGAGCTTGCCGTCACGCGCCTTCTTCGCCAGCGCGCCGGTTTCGGCGGCGATCTCGAACACGCTCTTCTTGTCGGCCTCCTTGACTACCGGGACGACCAGCCCGTTGGGCGTGTCGGCCGCGAAGGCGATGTTGAAGTACTTCTTGTAGACCAGGTTGTCACCGTCGAGGCTGGTGTTGAACTCCGGGAACTCCTGGAGCGCGCGCACCGAGGCCTTGATGATGAAGGCGAGCATGGTGAGTTTCTTGCCGGACTTCTCGTGTTCCTTGTTCATCTGGACACGGAAGGCTTCGAGGTCGGTGATGTCGGCGTCCTCGTGGTAGGTCACCGCCGGAATCATCGCCCAGTTGCGGGCGAGGTTCTGACCGGAGATCTTCTTGATGCGCGAAAGCGGCTTGACTTCGACCTCGCCGAACTTGGCGAAATCGACCTTGGGCCACGGCAATAGGTCAAGACCGCCGCCCAGGCTGCCGATGGCGGCGGCCGGGGTCTTGCCCGGGACCACGCCTGAACTCATCGCGCCCTTGACGAAGGCAGTGACGTCCTCTTTGAGGATGCGGTTCTTCGGGCCGGTGCCCTTGACCTGCGCGAGATCGGCGCCCAGTTCGCGTGCATAGGCACGCACCGACGGACTGGCGTGAACCTTGCCGCCGAGCGTGACTGCCGAGGGGGCGGAGGTCGCTGCACTCGCCGGCGCAGCAGCCGCAGCGGCAGGGGCCGGTGTGGGAGCGGCGCGAGCCGCGATTTCGGCGTTCGCGCTGGGCTCGGCCCTGTTCGCGGCTGGCGCCGCTCCGACAGGTGCGCCGGCCGTCTCGACCCGGATCAGCACCACACCTTCAGACACCTTGTCGCCGACTCCGACCAGGACTTCCTTGACCACGCCGCTGGCCGACGACGGTACGTCCATGGTGGCCTTGTCGGACTCCAGGGTCGCGATCGCGTCCTCTTCCTTGATCGTGTCGCCCACCTTCACGAACAGCTCGATCACCGGCACGGCATCGAAATCGCCGATGTCAGGCACCTTGACGTCGACGACTCCGCCGCCTGCTGGCGCAGATCGCCCTTGGGCGGCGGATTCCGTTGTGGGAGCGGCGCCAGCCGCGATCGGCGCAGGCGCAGGTGCTGACGCTGCATTCGCGGCTGGCGCCGCTCCTACAGGCGCGGATTCCGCCGCAGCCTCGACCTTGATCAGCAGGCTGCCTTCCGACACCTTGTCGCCGACATTGACCAGCACTTCCTTGACCACCCCCGCGTGCGAGGACGGGACATCCATGGTGGCTTTGTCGGAGTCCAGGGTCGCGATCGAGTCATCCACCTTGATGGTGTCGCCGACCTTGACGAACAGTTCGATCACCGGCACGTCGGAGAAATCGCCGATATCCGGTACCTTGACTTCGATGAGTTGGCTCATTGTGTTGTCTCCTTACGCGCTCAAACGCTCACCGGGTTCGGCTTGTTGGGGTCGAGCTTGTACTTGACCATGGCCGCGGCGACCTTGTCGCGCGCGATCTTGCCGTCGTCGGCCAGCGCCTTGAGGGCGGCCAGCGTGACCCAATGGCGGTCCACCTCGAAGAAGTGACGCAGCTTCTCGCGGGTGTCGGAGCGGCCGAAACCGTCGGTGCCGAGCGTGACATAGGTGCGCTTGACGAAGGGGCGGATCTGTTCCGCGTACATCTTCATGTAGTCGGTTGCTGCAATGACCGGACCCTCGGTTGCCGCGAGCTTTGCCTCGACATGCGACTGCCTTGGCTCGTCCATCGGGTGCAGCATGTTCCAGCGCTCGATCTCGTGACCGTCGCGCACCAGTTCGTTGAAGCTCGGGCAGCCCCACAGGTCGGCTTCGACACCCCAGTCGTTCTTGAGCAGATCGGCGGCGGCGATGACTTCGTTGAAGATCGTGCCCGAGCCGAGCAACTGCACGCGCGGCCCGTCGCTGTCGCCACCCTTGCGGAAGGCATACATGCCCTTGATGATGTCGGCCTCGGCACCGGCCGGCATCTCGGGGTGCTCATAGTTCTCGTTCATCACGGTGATGTAGTAATACACATCCTCCTGCTCGGCGAACATGCGGCGCATGCCGTCCTGCACGACGACCGCGACTTCGTACTGGAAGGTCGGGTCGTAGCTGATGCAGTTCGGGATCATGTTGGCGAGCAACAGGCTGTGGCCGTCCTCATGCTGCAGGCCTTCGCCGTTGAGCGTGGTGCGCCCGGCGGTACCACCGATCATGAAGCCGCGGGTGCGCTGGTCGGCCGCGGCCCAGCACAGGTCCATGGTGCGCTGCAGGCCGAACATCGAATAGAAGATGTAGAACGGCACCATCTGCACGCCGTGCACGCTGTAGGCGGTGCCGGCGGCGATCCAGTCGGCCATCGAACCGGCCTCGTTGATGCCTTCCTGCAGAACCTGACCGGTCTGGCTTTCCTTGTAGAACATCAGCTGGTCATGGTCTTCCGGTACGTATTTCTGGCCTTGCTGGTTCCAGATGCCGTACTGGCGGAACATGCCTTCCATACCGAAGGTGCGGGACTCGTCCGGCACGATCGGCACGATGTGCTTGCCGATCTGCTTGTCCTTGAGCAGCGTGTTCATGATCCGCACGATGGCCATGGTGGTGGACAACTCGCGGCCTTCGCCCGAAGCCTTCAATAGCGCACCGAATGCGTCCAGCGCCGGTACTGGCAGCGGATCGGCCTTTTGACGGCGTTGCGGCAGGAAGCCGCCCAGCGCCATGCGTCGCTCGCGCATGTACTTGTATTCGGGGGAGTCTTCCGGGAAGGTGAGGTAGGGCAGCTCGGCGAGCTTGTCGTCCGGCACCGGCAGGCCGAAACGGTCGCGGAAGCGGCGGATCGCCTCGACGTCCATCTTCTTCTGCTGGTGGGAGATGTTCATCGCCTCACCGGCCTGGCCCATGCCGAAGCCCTTGATGGTCTTGGCCAGGATCAGCGTCGGGGCGCCCTTGTGCTTCACCGCGGCGTCGTAGGCGGCGAAGATCTTGAAGAGGTCGTGGCCACCGCGGTTGAGCTGCCACACCTCGTCGTCGGTCCAGTCGGCGACCAACGCACGCAGTTCGGGCGTATTGAAGAAGTGCTCGCGCACATAGGCGCCATCCTTGGCCTTGAAGGTCTGGTACTCGCCGTCGCACAGTTCCATCATCCGTTTCTTCAGGATGCCGGCCTTGTCGCGGGCGAACAGGGCGTCCCAGTGGGTTCCCCACACCAGTTTGATCACATTCCAGCCGGCGCCGCGGAACTCGGCTTCGAGCTCCTGGATGATCTTGCCGTTGCCGCGCACCGGGCCATCGAGGCGCTGCAGGTTGCAGTTGATCACGAAGACCAGGTTGTCGAGCTTCTCGCGGCCGGCCATGCCGATCGCGCCAAGGGATTCGACTTCGTCGGTCTCGCCGTCACCGAGGAAGGCCCACACCTTGCGCTGCTCGGCCTTGGCCGCATCGATCATCCCGCGGCTGGCCATGTACTTCATGAAACGGGCGGCATAGATCGCACACAGCGGCCCGAGACCCATCGAGACGGTCGGGAACTGCCAGAAATCCGGCATCAGCCACGGGTGGGGGTAGGAGGAGATCCCCTTGCCGTCGACTTCCTGGCGGAAGTTGTCCATTTGCTCTTCGGTCAGACGACCGAGCATGAAGGCACGGGCATAGACGCCCGGGACCGAATGGCCCTGGAAGAAAATCAGGTCACCCCCGGTGTCATGCTCGAGACTCTTCCAGAAGTGCGAGAAGCCGACATCGTAAAGTGCGGCCGCCGAGGCGAACGAGGCGATGTGGCCCCCGACGTTGGTGTGCTTGTTCGCGCGCACCACCATCGCCATCGCATTCCAGCGGATATAGGAATGGAGTTTGATCTCCATATCCGGGTCGCCCGGGTACTTGGGCTGCTTGTCGGCGGGAATGGTGTTGATGTACTGGGTGGTGGCGGAGTAGGGAATGTCGATCCCGTCTTCACGAGCGGTGTCGATCAGCTTCTCGATCAGGTAGTGCGCACGCTGGGGACCTTCGTGTTCGATGACGCCTTGCAGCGCCTCCAGCCATTCGATGGTTTCCTGCGCGTCCGGGTCGGACTGCAGGGTGATGTTCTGTTTCCCGGTCATGGTGTGTCTCCTCATGACTTGCCGTTAAAGAAAGTTGCCTGGTCGAGGCGCGATGTTTCCGAAAGCACGCAACCAACCCAGCCATATGGTTGGCTTGTTTCGTAATATAAAACGTTATCTCGTTACGTGCAATAGAAAGGTGTTCAGACTCCTATCCAAACCTGTCCTTCGCTAGCCCAGGTCGCCAGCATCCCTGACCTTGCCGCGGACAAGTCAAACGAAAACAGCTTTCAACTACCTTTCGACAAACGCGCCGAGAGCCGTTGGCGAGATACGCGAACGACGGCTTCACGCCCGACTTCGGAAGCGAGATGAACAAAGGGAGTAAAAAAAGAACCGATCAGGGCAAGAGGGAGGGAGGGAGAGCCGCCCCGATCGGTTGCTGAGAAAACTGGCTGTGCGGGCATCCGGGTCATTGGATCGACGCCCTGATGCGGTCCGACTCGTAGGCGAACACCACTCGACCGTTCTTGACTTCGCCCATGAAGATGTCATGAGTGCCCGAGATTGCTTCGTGCGAATCACGGCTGAAAGGCCGTCGATAAGTCATCACGACCCCCTCGATGGTGTGCCGCAGGTCCTCGAGTGCTTCGCGGATACGGTCGCCGTCGGTGTCTCCGGCCTGCTCGATGGCCGCTGCGAGCAGAAGTAGAGAATCATAGCCTTGTGCGGCGGCAGGGGGAACCGGTATGCGCGGATTTCCAGTCTGAGCCTGCCAGGCTTGGAGAAAGGCTGCGCGTTTTGGTGTGGTCGGCTCGGGAATGAAGGTCTGCGGCATGCGGGTGCCTTCTGCATTCGGTCCGGCGTCATCGATGAAATTGGACATTGCCAGCGTCCAGCTGCCGATCAGCGGAACGCGCCAGCCCATGCGCGCCATGCCGTTGGCGATCTGGGCGAGTTCGGGGCCGATGCCGTAGGTCAGGATCGCTTCGGCGCCGGCTTCGCGCGCACGCCTGAGTTGAGGCGTCATGTCGGCTTGCTTGAGCTGGAAACGTTCGATGGCGACCGGCTTGACGCCGCGTCTTTCCAACGCCTGTTCCAGGTCGTCTCGGCCGAGCTGGCCGTAATTGGTCGCATCGTGAAAGACCGCGACCCGCCTCAGCCCGCGCCTATCGATCGCTTCGACGACGATCATCGCAGCCTGGATGGTATCGTTCGCCGAGACGCGAAAAACGAAGTTGTCGGGGTGTTCCGGCGGCAGGAATTGACGGGTGATCAGGGTGCCGGTCGCGACCGAGGTGATCACCGGTATCCGTGCCTGCTGGTAGTAGCGCTGACTCGCCAGTGCGACACCGGTATTGACGATGCCGAGGCCGGCGACGATGCCATGGTCGTTGATCAACGACTGGACGACCTGAGCGCCTTTTTCATTGCTGGCCTCGTCGTCACGTTCGATCAGTTCGATCGGCCGCCCGAGCACGCCCCCCTTGGTATTGATCTCGGCCGCAGCGATCCTGATACCGTCACGCATCGACAGTCCCATCGGACTCGAGCCCCCGGTGAAAGGGCCCGACACGCCGATGCGCACCGTGTCGTTGGCCAGCGCCGTCAGGCTGAACAGGCTGGTCAGGCAGAGAACCGCGATGGACAGACGAAGCATGAGTCGCTCAGGTCGGGCTCGAAGCGTCTCAATTTACGGGTCATTGAGGGTCAATATAATTGGCGAAAACCCCAAGACGTGAAGATGACGCTTGAGGTATTCACCCCAGTAAGGGAAACACCCGATTAACGCTGGACCGGCGCTCTGCAAGAATCACACCGGCATTCAGTCGCGAATCTCCATGGACTCGCGTACCCCGTATCCCGCTCCGGTTTGCCCGGCCCCGCATCTTTCCGTCACGATCTTCGCCGCCCGCATGTGCCCTGTCGTCCCGAAGCAAGAACCACTCCGAAGCTCGGTCGACCGTGCTCGAGGCGCCCGCCGTCATGCCTGACGCCGTGTTTCGCCGGCCGCTGGCCCGCTGGTACTGGACCGCGCCCTATGTCGCGGTCGGCGTGTTCGCGGTCACCATGCTTGCGTTGGTCTGGTTGCTGCAGGCGCGCGAGATGGAAAATCAGCGCAATGCGGTGGCACGTGATGTGCAGTGGGCCGAGCAGACCATCCGCATGCACATGCAGGGCACCGAGGAGTTTCTAGCGCAGTTGTCGCGCGATCTGTCGGCGGATGCGCTGGATGCCGACGGTTTCCAGTTGCGGGCGAACCAGCACATCGCGAACAACCCGGAACTGGTGAACATCGTCTGGGTCGGGCCGGAAGAGTCGGTGCGCTGGTCGGCGCCGTTCGACACCACCGATTGGCTCGCGGGCGACGTGTTGTCCGGCTTGCAGACCCAGCCTTTCTATCGTGCGCGAGAGCTCGGCCGGCTCAGCTATGGTGAGGCCTATGTGAACCCGCGCGACCGGATGGTGCTCGAAGTCTATGTGCCGGTACGCCGCGGGCGTGAGTTCAACGGGGCGATCGTCGGCGTGTATTCGATCGATCGCATGGTCAGACACCTGGTGCCAAGCTGGTTTGCCGAGAAATACCGGCTTGCCCTGGTCAGTGTTCGTGGCGAGACGCTGGCGGTGAATTCCAGCGTGATCGATCTGGACGAGAGCATCGCATTCGAGATTCCGCTCGACCCGCCGGGAAACGGCCTGGCCTTGCGTGCAACCGCCTTCCGTACCGAGGGCCAGTTGCCGCAGGCCCTGCCGACTGCGATGATCCTGGGCCTGTCGGTGATCATCCTGTGGAGCCTGTGGCTGCTGCGTACCCATGTGCGACGGCGGGTGCAGGTGGAGAAGGAGCGCGACCGCCTGTTCAATCTGTCGCTCGACATCCTCTGCATCGTCGGGCTGGATGGTGGCTTTCGGCGCTGCAATCCGGCCTTTACCCGCATTCTGGGCTACCGCCCGGAGCAATTGCTCGGCCGGGCGCTTCTCGACGTGGTCCATAGCGACGATATCCCGGACACCCTGGAGCAGATGCGCCGGCTGGCCACCGGGCAGCCGACCGCCTTCGAGAACCGCTGTCGCTGTGCCGACGGCACCTTCAAGTGGCTGGCCTGGAACATCAACCCCGTTTTGGAGGAGCAACTGGTCTATGCGGTGGCGCATGACATCACCGGCCGCAAGGCGGCCGAGGATGCGCTGCGCGCCGAGTCTGCGTTCCGTAAGGCGATGGAGGAGTCGGTCATCACCGGCATGCGCGCGATCGACCTCAGCGGGCGGATCATCTATGTGAACTCGGCGTTCTGCCGCATGGTCGGGTTCAGCCAGGAAGAGCTGATCGGCGTGACCCAGCCGTTTCCTTACTGGCCGGAGGAGGATCTCGATGTGTGCATGCGTAATCTCGAGCTGACGCTGGCGGGCAAGGCGCCGACCAGTGGTTTCGAGATGCGGATCAGGCGTCGCGACGGGATGCGTCTGGATGCGCGTTTCTATCTGTCTCCGTTGATCGACCTCACCGGCAAGCAGACCGGCTGGATGGCCTCGGTGACCGACATTACCGAGCCGCGCAGGGTGCGCGAGGCGCTGGAGGCAGCGCAGGAACGCTTCGAAGCCGTGCTCGACGGGCTGGACGCGGCCGTGTTCGTCGCCGATGCCGCATCGGACGAGATCCTGTTCGCCAACCGGGCCTTCAAGAACATTTATGGTTTCGACGCGGTGGGTCGCACGGTGCGGGGGGTATCGGTTCCGCAGCCCGAGCGGGGCGACTATCTGGTCGATCTGCGCGGGCTGGACGCCAATCAACTGCCGCGCGAGTTGTTCGACGGCGAAGTCCAGCACCCTCTATCCGGTCGCTGGTATCACGTCCGCGAGCATGCGACCCGCTGGGTGGACGGACGGGTGGTCCGGATGGGGATCGCGACCGATATCACCGATCGCAAGCAGACCGCCGAGTCGTCGCGTCTGCAGGCCGAGCGGCTGCAGCACACCTCACGCCTGATCACCATGGGTGAAATGGCTTCGACGCTGGCACACGAGCTCAACCAGCCCTTGTCCGCGATCGCGAACTACTGCATGGGCTGTGTCACCCGGATTCAGTCGGGCAATGTGCGTGAGTCGGATCTGCTCGCGGCGATGCAGAAGGCGAGTTTCCAGGCCGAGCGTGCCGGCAAGATCATCCGGCGGGTGCGCGAGTTCGTGAAGAAGAGCGAGCCGCGCCGTAGTGCGATCCGGATCGAGGACGTGCTGGACGACGCGATCGGCTTTGCCGACATCGATGCGCGCCGGGTCAGCGGCCGTATCGTGCTCGAGGTCGACCCGGATCTTCCGCCGGTCCATGCCGACCGGATCATGATCGAGCAGGTGGTGATCAACCTGGTCAAAAACGGGCTGGATTCGATGTCGGCCTTGCCGCGCAACGAGCGGGTGTTGGTGGTCAGGGCGCATGCGCTGAACGCACGCACGGTCGAGGTGGCGGTGATAGACCGTGGGCACGGTATCGGCGAGGAGGAACGCAAGTTGTTGTTTACCCCGTTTTATACGACCAAGGCGGAAGGCATGGGCATGGGCCTTAACATCTGCCGCTCGATCATCGAGTTCCACGACGGTCGATTGAACGTGGCGTCGAACCCGGAAGGCGGTACTATTTTCTCCTTTACGCTGCCAACGGAGGTCGATAGTGAGCGTGTCGCCAGAAGAGCCTGATCAATGCATCTACATTGTCGATGACGATGAGGCGCTGCGCGATTCACTGGTCTGGCTGCTGGAGTCCAGCGGCTATGTCGTGTGCGCCTACGAATCGGCCGAAGTTTTCCTGGATGATTACAGCGATTCGATGACCGGCTGCCTGGTGCTGGACGTGCGCATGCCGGGCATGAGCGGGCTGGAGCTGTTCGAAGCCTTGCGCGAGCGTCACAGCACCTTGCCGGTCATCTTCATCACCGGTCATGGTGACGTGCCGATGGCGGTGGCAGCGGTCAAGCGCGGTGCTGTCGATTTCATCGAGAAGCCCTTTGGCGACCGGGACATGCTGGGCCTGATCGAGGACAGCCTGGCGCGCGAGCGCGAGGGGCGCGAGAAGCGCATGCTGGAAGCCGAGACGGCCCGCCGTCTCGGCGAGCTGACTCATCGCGAGCGGGAAGTGCTCGACTTGATCATCGCCGGCAAGCTCAACAAGCAGATCGCCGACGTACTCGGCATCAGCATCAAGACGGTCGAAGTGCATCGCGCCCGGGTGATGGAGAAGATGGGGGCGAACTCCCTGGCCGAACTGGTGCAGAGCGTGATCGCGGGAGAGACGGGAACGATGCGGGGCTAGGACTCCGCTCGTCGGGTCGATCATGACGACGATCAATGGTTTGCTCCTGCTGGCAGGTTTGTTGTTGTTCATCAGTGTGCTCGCCAGCACGCTGTCGGCCCGCCTGGGCCTGCCCTTGCTGCTGCTGTTCCTGGTGGTGGGGATGCTCGCCGGCGAGGAGGGGCCAGGCGGCATCGTCTTCGATGACTTTTCGACCACGATGCTGGTGGCCCAGCTCGCGCTGGCGGTGATCCTGCTCGATGGTGGTCTGCGCACCAAAGCTTCGACCTTCCGGGTGGCCTTCAAGCCGGCCGCTTCGCTGGCGACTTTCGGGGTTGTCCTGACCGCACTGATCACCGGCTTGTTCGCCACCTGGCTGTTCGATGTCGATTGGCGAATCGGCATGCTGTTGGCCGCCATCGTCGGCTCGACCGATGCGGCAGCGGTGTACTCACTGCTGCGCAACAGCGGCGTAAGGCTTAACGACCGGGTCAAATCCACGCTGGAAATCGAGTCCGGTGCCAACGACCCGATGGCGATCCTGATGGTGACCATGATGGTGCAGATGACCCTGCATCCGGGTGAGATGGATGGCTGGGCCTATGGCGTGATGTTGCTGCAGCAACTCGCTTTTGGCCTGCTCGCCGGCTTGGCCGGTGGCTGGGTGCTGGCACGCATGCTGGCGCGCTTGAGGCTGGCCGAGGGCTTGTACGCGTTGTTGATCGTGTCCGGCGGCTTGATGGTTTTCGCCGCGACCAACGCGGTCGGCGGGAGTGGCTTTCTGGCGGTCTATGTGGCCGGCCTGGTGGTCGGCAACCGGCGCTGCCACGCGACCGAGCATGTGTTGCGGGTCATGGACGGTCTGGCCTGGTTGTCGCAAGCGGGCATGTTCCTGACCCTGGGGCTGTTGGTGACGCCCTCGCAGCTGGTCGAGTACGCGCCCTTGTCATTGTCGATGGCGGTGTTCCTGATGCTGGTCGCACGACCGATCGCGGTACTGGTCTGCCTGTGGCCCCTGCGTTTCGCCCCGAACGAGATCGCCTACATCTCCTGGGTGGGCTTGCGCGGCGCGGTGCCGATCGTGCTCGCGATCTTCCCGTTGATGATGGGGGTACCGCAGTCGCTGTTGCTGTTCGATGTCGCCTTCGCGGTGGTGCTGGTGTCCTTGCTGGTACAGGGGGCGACCGTGCCGGTGGCGGCGAAGTTGTTCAGGGTGGTGGTGCCGCCGCGGGACGAGCCGGTGGATAGGCTCGAGGTCTGGGTCGGTACGAACGCGACCCTCGATTTGATGGAGTACAAGGTGGGCGAACGCTCGCGTGCCGACGGGGTGCATCCGGATACCCTGGTCGCGCAGGAGGCCGGGCCTTCGGTGCGTTGTGCCGCGGTGTTGAGACGGGGCCGGGTGGTGCCGTTGAACCGGGCCAGCCGGTTGAAGGCGGGCGATTCGGTATGGTTGATCGCGCCGGACGAGCTTGCCGAGCGCTTGTCGGCCGCCTTTGCCGCCGGGCGCGAGGGTGAACTCACCCTGAACGCCGGTTTCTTCGGTGAATTCACCGTGGCTGCCGATTGTGCTTCCGGCGATCTGGCCTCGGCCTATGGCTTGGTGCTCGAGCCGGGTGAATCGACTTTGCCGCTGGGCCAGTTGTTCATCCGCCGGTTGGGCAGGGCCGCCGTCGAGGGCGACCGGGTGCGCATCGGCGCGTTCGAACTTACGGTGCGTCATGTGGATAGCAGGGGATTGATCGACAAGATCGGTCTGAAGTGTCCGCGACCGCATCTTTGATGTCTCGCCGGCGTAAACGTCATCGCAGCGCTCTGGCTGCGCTAAAATGCCGGATTTTTCCCAAGGCATTCAAATGACTGCACGGATAATCGATGGCAATGCGCTGGCCGCCGAGGTGCGCGACCAGATCGCACGCGACGCCTCGGCACTCGCAACCCAAGGTGTTCAGCCCTGCCTGGCAGTGGTGCTGGTGGGTGACAACCCGGCCTCGGCGGTCTATGTGCGCAACAAGGTCAGTGCCTGCGAGAGGGCGGGCATCCGCTCGCTGCGCTTCGATTATCCGCAGGATGTCGATCCGGACCGGGTCATGGACAAGCTCGCCGAGCTCAATGCCGATCCGGCGGTACACGGCATCCTGGTGCAACTGCCTTTGCCGCCCCAGTTCGACGAAGCGGCGGTGCTCGAGGCGATCGACGTGGGCAAGGATGTCGATGGCTTCCACGCCGAGAGTGTCGGTCGCCTGTCGCAGAATCGGGACACCTTTATCCCCTGCACACCGCATGGCGTGATGAAGATGCTCGAGTCGATCGATGTACAGGTCGAGGGTGCCGAGGCGGTGGTGATCGGCCGTTCCAATATTGTCGGCAAGCCGATGGCGATGTTGCTGACCAATGCCGGCGCGACCGTGACCGTCACCCACTCCCGTACCCGGGACCTGGCCTTTCATACCCGTCGTGCCGACATCCTGGTGGTGGCGATCGGACGGCCGCGCTTCGTGTCGGCGGACATGATCAAGCCGGGGGCGATCGTGATCGATGTCGGCATGAACCGCGTGCCGGATGGCCCGGATGCCGGCAAACTGTGCGGTGACGTCGATTATGCCGCGGCACGGGAAGTGGCGGGTGCGATTACCCCGGTGCCGGGTGGGGTCGGACCGATGACGATCACGATGCTGTTGCAGAATACGCTGATCTCGGCGCAACGCGCGCTGGCCGCCAAGCGGGGTGGGGCATGAACGCGTCCGCTTCGCCACTGGTCGGCATCATCATGGGATCGAACTCCGACTGGCCGACGATGAAGGCGGCCGCCACCCTGCTCGAGCAGTTTGGCGTGCCTTTCGAGGCGCGGGTGGTGTCGGCCCATCGCACGCCGGATCTGATGTTCGAGTATGCCGAGTCGGCCCGGGCACGCGGCCTGAAGGCGATCATCGCTGGCGCGGGTGGCGCGGCGCATCTGCCGGGCATGGTCGCGGCCAAGACCACGTTGCCGGTGCTGGGCGTGCCGGTGCAGTCCAAGGCCTTGTCCGGGCAGGATTCGCTGCTGTCCATCGTGCAGATGCCCAAGGGTATTCCGGTGGCGACCTTTGCGATCGGCGAGGCCGGGGCAGCCAACGCCGGCTTGTTCGCGGTCGCGTTGCTGGCCAACGAGCGTGCCGATCTTGCGCAGAAGCTCGATCAGTTTCGCGCGCAACAGACCCAGACCGTACTCGAGATGACGCTGGACTGAACCGTGGCTGATTCGATGATTCTTCCGCCCGCGACACTGGGCATGCTCGGTGGCGGGCAGTTGGGCCGCTACTTCGTCGCGGCCGCACACGAGATGGGCTACAAGGTGTGGGTGCTCGACCCAGATCCTCACAGCCCCGCTGGCCTGATCGCCGACCGGCACCTGGTTGCCGCCTATGAAGACTATGTCGCGCTGGACGAACTGGGGGCGCACTGCGCTGCGGTCACGACCGAGTTCGAGAATGTGCCAGCGGCCACGCTGGACTACCTGAGCAAATTCATCCCAGTGCATCCGGCGGCGTCAGCGGTGGCGATCTGCCAGAACCGGATCGCCGAGAAGCGCTTTCTGGCCGACAACGGTATTCCGCACGGCCCCTTTGCCGTGATCGAGTCCGACGAGGATATCCGCGCGTCGAGTGAGACGCTGTATCCGGCGGTGCTGAAGGTGGCCCGTTTCGGCTATGACGGCAAGGGGCAGTCGCGGGTCGCGAATCGCGACGAGGCCCTGCACGCCTTTCACCAGTTCAAGGGCGAGCCTTGCGTGCTGGAAAAGATGCTGACGCTGGACTTCGAGGTGTCGGTGGTGCTCGCGCGCTCGGAGTCGGGTGCAGTCAGATGCTTTCCGGTGGGCGAGAACAGCCACCGTAACGGCATCCTGGACGTGACCATCGCGCCGGCGCGCGCAACGCCGACCCAGCGTGATCAGGCGCAGACCATTGCCTGCCGGATCGCCGAGTCGCTCGGCTACATCGGTACGCTGGGCGTCGAATTCTTCGTCTGCCGTGGCGAGTTGCTGGTCAATGAAATGGCGCCGCGACCACACAATAGCGGTCATCACACCATCGATGCCTGTGCCACCAGTCAATACGAGCAGCAGGTGAGGGCACTGGCCGGCCTGCCGCTCGGTGAGCCGCGCCAGCATTCAGCAGCGGTCATGGTCCATCTGCTCGGCGAGTTGTGGTCTGCCGATGACCACTACCGGGAGCCGGACTGGTCGGTGCTGCACGCCGTACCAGGCCTGCGCCTGCATCTTTACGGCAAGCACCATGCGCGCCCGGGACGCAAGATGGGGCATTTCACCGTCACTGGCGAAGACCCGGTCGTGGTACTGGAACGTGCGCTGGCCGCACGCGCAGCGATAGGCATCCACGACGCATGAGTCATGTCTGGTGGAATACTCTGCCCCATCGCGATAACCACGCCTCGGTGATCAGGAGGCGAGTCCAGTGAGTATCGTCTCCCCAACCCCGGAAGCGATCGCGCGGGCGGTCGAACTGCTGCGCGCAGGCGAACTCGTCGGCTTGCCGACCGAAACCGTCTACGGCCTCGGCGCCGATGCCATGGACCCGGTCGCGGTCGGCCGCATCTTCACCGCCAAGGGGCGGCCGGCCGATCATCCTTTGATCGTGCATCTACCCGACGCCGAGCATCTACCGCGCTGGGCGTCGCGGATTCCGAAGGAGGCGATCGCGCTGGCAAACGCCTTCTGGCCCGGCCCGCTGACCCTGATCCTGCCACGCGAGGACGAGGTGCCCGACGTCGTGACCGGTGGCCAGGCGACGGTCGGCCTCCGGGTGCCGGATCACCCGGTCGCGTTGGCCTTGCTGAAGGCCTTCGATTCCGGGATTGCCGCCCCTAGCGCGAACCGTTTCGGTCGCATCAGCCCGACCACGGCCGATCACGTCGCGCAGGAACTCGGTGACCGCATTGCGATGATCCTCGACGGCGGCCCGTGCACGGTCGGGATCGAATCGACCATCCTCGACCTGTCGCGCGACGAGCCGGAAATCCTGCGCCCCGGTGCGATAGGCGTCGATGACATCGCCGCCGTGATCGGGCGTCGCCCCAGGCTTCGCGGTGGGCAGGTTCCGGACACTGGTAACAACGCCGCACCATCGCCGGATGTCGCTCCCGCAGGTGATTCCGCCGCGCCGCGCGTATCCGGTTCGCTCGCGGCCCACTATGCGCCGACCACCCCGCTGTTGCTGATCGCGGTCGAGCACCTGTTCGATGAAGCGGTGACGCTCGCAGGCGAGGGCAGCCGGGTGGCCGTCCTGGCGCGAACCGCAAGCGACCCGGGCGACCCCCGCCTGACTTGGCTCTGCGCCGGCCCGCAGCCCACGGCCTACGCCCACGACCTCTACGCAAACCTGCGCGCCTTGGACGCGATCGCTGCGGACTTCATCCTGGTCGAATCCCTGCCCACCACTCCGGACTGGTCCGCCATCACAGACCGCCTCGGGCGCGCCGCGGTCGGCTCCGGCGAAACGGACGAAACCTGACCGCCCCGCTCAGGCTGCCGCCAGCCCTTCCCAAGGCCCCGGCGTGCCGATATAATTCGCGACCTCAGGGCCGATAGCTCAGCTGGGAGAGCGCTGCGTTCGCAATGCAGAGGTCGGGAGTTCGATCCTCCTTCGGTCCACCATACACAAGGGCTCGGATAGTCTCCGGGCCCTTTTTCTTGCCTGGAATCCCCGCACCACGCGGGGTTCCGGCCACCTGTGTTGCGGGTAGCCTTCTGCCGAAACGCCCGAAATCGGCCACTTTCTCGGCCAGAGCCGTCTCTATTCTCCGTTTAGCCTGCGGGTGGGCGCAGATGCAGATCGAGCAAAATCAACAACTTACGCGCGTCGGTTCATCGTCAACCAAGGCTGCCGGTCACCAGTACAACTAGACGGCGTACGTCACTTGTACTAACATTTCGGCAATTGATCTAACAAAAGAGGTGCTGCCATGACTGCTGTTGCATCGTCGCCTTCCGCCCGCTCTGCTCGACTTGGGCTGCGCGCCACCCCCGAACAAGAGGTGGTGCTGCGTCGTGCCGCGGAGGTGGCCCACAAGTCGCTGACCGACTTCATTCTCGACAGCGCTTGCCTGGCCGCCGAGCAGACCCTGCTCGATCAGCGATTGTTCATGGTCTCGGGCAGCCAGTACCAGGCCCTGATGGATCTGCTGGATCGCCCCGAACAGGCCAACGAGGGGTTGCGTGACCTGTTTGCCCGCAAGGCGCCCTGGGACGCGAAGTGACGTTGCGTGCACCGGAACCTCTGGCCGCACAGCATCTGCTGGAGGGTTTTGATTGCGGTAAACCCGCGCTGAATGACTGGCTGTTGCGTCACGCCCGCCAGGCGCAGGGCAGTGGTTCGGCCAGGACCTTCGTCGGTGCCGAGGACGATGGCCGCGTGGCGGGCTACTTCAGCCTGACCGTGGGTCAAGTCGACACGCTGGAGGCGCCGGAGCGCATCCGCAAGGGGATGGGGCAGTACCCTTTGCCAGTGGTGATCCTGGCGAGGCTGGCAGTATCAATTCACGATCAGGGGCGAGGTATAGGCTTTGGCCTGCTGCAGGACGCGATTCGTCGAACGATGCTGATTGCCGAGCAGGCCGGTATCCGGGCCATGCTGACCCACCCCATCGATCAGGAAGCGGCGCAGTTCTGCATCCGGTTCGGGTTCATCGCCTCGCCGCTACGCGAGCAGCAACGGCTGCTGCTCTTGAAGGACGCCCGTCGCTGGGTACGCTGAGCGATGACCCTCGCTGCCGGTGCGGTCGGAATCGGCGTTCAGGCGCGAGGCGACCGGAGACGCTCGAGGAGCGCGTCCAGGTGGCGCTGGAAGAGGGTGTCCGGGTCTTGTTTGAACAGGCGGATGCGCCCGGTGTTGTTCAGCACGAGTACGCCGACGATGTGCGCAAACAAACCCGTGGTCTCGCTGATGGCTTCGTCCGCGCTCAGACCCGACGCCAGGAGCTGACGCTCGATCGGACGCAATGCCGACATCAACTGCTCGTTCAGCGTGTGGTTCAGCTCTGGCGTCAGCCCTCGTGGCTTGACGCCGTCGAACAAGTAGAAGCCGAGGTCCAGCTCCTTGGGATTGTCCCGGTAGAACACATAGAAGGCCCTAGCCTTGCGTTGCAGCAGTTCGGCAGGCACACCGGAGTCCGCGTCGGCGGCCTCGACGCATGCATTCAGACGTTGCAGCGACTCGCCCAATAGCGCGCCATAGATCTCTTCCAGGTTGGCGAAGTAGCTATAGATCGCGCCGGGCGTGTACCCCGCCCGCTTGGCGATCTCTCTCAGGCTCGCGCCATCGAGCCCGAGTTCGAAGAAGGCCGCGCGGGCGGCGTCGAGAATCAGATTGCGGCGTGCCTCGGTAAGCGCACGCTCCCGACGCAGGCGAGGTTCGGCTCGGGTCCGTCGGGCGTTCCCCGTTTCTTCGAGAGCAATCGTTGACTTTGGCATGAGCTGAATTCTACACTGCTCTTGTAATTGAACACTGTTCAATAAACGAGAAATACAACCCACAAGGAGACACCATGTCTGCGACTTGCACCAGCGGTTTGATGGACGGCCAGGGCTATCGGGAATCCCTGCGCAAGTACAAGCCCACCGTCTATGTCGACGGGCAGTTGATCGACTCGGTCGTCGATGCCCCATCGCTGCAACCCGGAGTCAACGCGCTATCGGTCAGCTACGACTTCGCCCACGACCCGGCACTGGCCCCCCTGATGCTCGCGAATCAGACCATGTCCGGCAAGACCGTCAATCGGATGCTGCACATCAACGAGTCGGCCGGCGACCTGCTGAACAAGCTCGAAGCCATCCGCTTGCTATGCCAGGAGACCGGCTGCGCCCAGCGCTACCTTGCGCACGATGCGCTCAACGGCATCGGCCAGGCCATGGCCAAACTGGACGATGCGAGCGGGGCGACCGAGAACCGCGCCAAATTCGCCGCCTATCTCCAGCACGTTCAGGATCAAGACCTGACCTTGGGCATTGCGATGACCGACGCCAAGGGCGACCGCAGCAAGCGCCCCAGCCAGCAACTGAACCAGGACGTCTACGTTCATGTCGTGGAGCGCAACGCCAAGGGCATCGTGATCTCCGGCACCAAGGCCATCGTCACCGCTGCACCGTATGTCCATGAGTTTCTGGTCATGCCCTCGCGCAACATGCGTGAGGAGGACAAGGACTTCGCCCTGTGCTGCGCGGTGCCGGTCGATGCGCCCGGGATCACGATCGTCGCCCGGCCCGCGGGGCGCCCCGGCGAGAAGCCGGAGCATGGCGCGCCGCTGTTCTCGCGCAAGTACGGCCAATCGACCGGTGTGGTGATCTTCGACAAGGTGTTCGTGCCATGGGAGCGGGTCTTCCTCGCCGGGGAGTGGGCGTTCTCGGGCGACGTCACCTACAACTATGCAACCCACCATCGCCACAGCTGCATCGGCGCTCGCGCGGGATTCGGCGATCTGCTCATCGGGGCCGGCGCGCTGATGTGCGAGGCCAACGGTCTGGATCCGGACAAGAAAGCCAACCTGCGCGACCCGATGGTCGAACTGATCAAGATCACCGAGGGTTTCTACGCCTGCGGAGTGGCGGCCAGCGTCTATGCCGTCGAGGATCCGTACTCGAAGACCTTCATGCCCGAGCCGGTGTATTCGAATATCGGCAAGCTGCTGCTGTCGACGCAGATATACGACATGCATCGGCTCGCTCATGAAGTGTCTGGCGGCCTGATCGTGGCGCTGCCCGGCCCCGACGAGGACCACAACCCGGCGACGGCAGCGACGCTTTCCGAAGTGCTGCGGGCCAATCCGAGCGTCCCCTACGACAAGCGTATCGAGGTATCCCGCTTTATCGAGGATCTGACCGCCTCCTATCAGGGCGGCTGGTACTCGTTGATCAGCCTGCACGGGGGCGGCTCCCCGACGGCCCTGAAACAGGAGATCTGGCGCCACTATCCGGTCGGCGACAAGGTCGGGCTGGTCGAGCGTCTGCTCGATCGCGGCGTCCTGGCCGACGACAAGCGGACAATCAGCAAGAACAAGCAGCCCGGGCGCTGCTGCGATGCCGGTTGCAGTCAGCCGGGGCAGGCGCTCATGGTCGAATTGCCGAGGGTGAAAAAGCCCGCATGATCGCTGCGGCCGCCTCGGGGTTCGGAAACTCGGGGGCGGCGCCCGCCGCTTCGCACCGCGTATGGTTCAGGGGTGATCGGATCATCGCAAGTCCGGCTTGCGAAACAGGTCGGACAACTTGGCATCCGACTTAATCACGTGGTCCAGTAGCCAGTGGCGCAGGAAGGCGCTGATCTCACCGCTTTGCTCCGCAACGCCCTTGGCTTCGGGGTTGGGATCGAGTAGCGCAGTTTCGACCTTCATCCGCAATGCCGTGAGCGCTTGGAGCAAGCGCCGGTGTTCCAGCTTGTGTTCGTCGACATGGATGTATCCCCAGGAGATCTGGATGATTTCCTCACGTTCGAAATGACGTTTTGCGTAATGCTCCAGTTCGTCGAACGCCTTGAGCACATGTTGCGGACTCTCGGGAAATCGCAGGACCAGTTCGACGGTGTTGATCAGCAGAATCAGGTAGCGATGGTCGGCGTCGATTTCGTCGTGACCGATCGCCAGTTGCGGTCGCCAGAAGATGGCCATTCAAGGTCCTTGTTGGTGTATTGCCGGGTGATCCGCTCGAACTGAACGGCTACAGGGGGTGCGGGTCGCCGATCGCGTCGTCGAGGCACTATTCGAGTTTGCCCATTTCGGGTGACGCTTGATCATGATATCGTGATGTTCGATCGCTTGGTGTGGTGAAGGCGCAATTCGCGCTGGAGACCTGACAGCCAATACAGCCCGAATCCAGTCATGCCGATAACGCGCGCGTTTCGATGTCACAACAGTCCAGGCGGGCTAGGGTTCGTGCGCCGGGCAATGGCGACCGGGGGCAGGGCGCATGACCATCGGTAAAGGTGCAGGACCGGGCCGAAGTGCACTCCGCGTCGCGTCGATCTACGCCGTCTTCGGCATCTTGTGGATTCTGTTTTCCGACCTCGCGCTGCTCTGGATGGTCGGAGGAGACGCCGATTTGCTCGCCAGCCTGCAGAGCGTCAAAGGGGCGTTCTTCATACTGGTGACTTCGGCCTTGCTCTTTCTGCTCGTGGAGAGAGCGATCCGGAGCGAGGCGGCCATCGAGCAGGCCTTGCGCACCAGCGAGCGGAGCTTTCGCGAGGTCTTCGATGGGGTCAGTGATCCCATTTTTCTGCATGACGCGGACACCGGCGCGATCCTGGATGTCAATCGGGCCGCCATCGAACTTTACGGCTACTCGCGCGAGGAGTTCCGCGGCCTGGACGTCGGCCAGCTGAGCACCAATGTCGCGCCCTACACCTTGGCCGAAGCGCAGAAGTGGGTTCATCGTGCCCGCGAGGGGGAGAATCTCACCTTCGAATGGCAGGGCCAGCATCGGGATGGCCGGGCCTTCTGGCTGGAGGTGACGATGACCCGCGCGATGATAGACGGTCGGTCGCGCGTTCTGGTCACGACGAGGACGATCGACCAACGCAAACGGGTCGAGATCGCGCTCAGGCGCAATCAGGACAATCTCAACCGTGCTCAACAGGTGGCCCACCTCGGAAGCTGGTTTCTCGATGTCAGGGGCAACCGGCTCGAATGGTCGGATGAAACCTATCGTATTTTCGGTGTAGCCAAAGAGACGGAGCTGTCGCTCGAGAGCTTCATGACGGCGGTCCATCCCGAAGACCGCGATCGTGTGATGTCGGCATGGTGCGCCGCACTGGCTGGACAGCCGTATGACCTGGAGCATCGCATCGTTGTCGACGGGAACACGAAGTGGGTCAAGGAGCGCGCCGAGATTCGCTTCGACGATAAAGGTGCCCCGATAGAAGGGGTCGGCACGGTGCAGGACATCACCGAACGCCGTGCGCTGGAGGACGCGCAACGGCAACTGCTGAAGCATCTCGATACCGTGGCCAACGCCTCGCCGGTGCTGTTCTGGAGTGTTGGGCTGGACAAAGGGTGCGACTGGTTCAACCGTCGCTGGCTCGAGTTCACCGGTCGCGATCTCGAGCAGGAGCTGGGTTTCGGTTGGCTTGACGGTGTGCATCCGGACGACCGCGAGGGCGTGAGAGCGAGTTTCGAGCAGGCTTTCGAACGGCGTGAAACGTTTTCGATGGAGTACCGCTTGCGCCGCGCCGACGGCGAGTATCGCTGGCTGATGGACCGGGGGATGCCCAGGAACGACGCCGATGGTTTTTTTGTCGGTTACTTGGGGTCGTGCCTGGACATCACCGCGGAGAGATTTGCGCAGCAGGCGGTGCGCGAGTCCGAAGAACGCTTGCGTCTTGCACTGCAGGCAGCAGGACAGGGGCTTTTCGATATCGATCTGTCGTCCGGGAGGGTGACGGTCAGTCCCGAGTATGCCTCGATGTTGGGCTACGATCCCGACACCTTCGTCGAGACCGTGGAGGGCTGGATGTCGCGTCTGCATCCGGACGATCGGGAGCGTGTGGTCGGGCTCTATGATCGCTACATGAAGGGCGAGGCGGAGGAATACCGCACCGAATTCAGGCTGGCGACGCGGCAGGGCGAGTGGAAGTGGATGCTTTCGGTGGGTGCGATGACCGAGCATTCGCCGGATGGTGTGCCGCTGCGCATGGTAGGCACGCATACCGACATCGATGCCTTGAAGAATGCCCAGGCCGAGATCGCCCGATTTCGCTTCGTCATCGAGAATGCGGGCCAGGAGATCTTCCTGGTCAGTCCCGAGGGCAGGATTCGTTACGCCAATCGCGCCGCAGCCGCGAGCCTGGGGTACACGCTGGAAGAGATGCTGACCCTCGATATCGGCGCGATCGACCCCGAGGCGCCACCGATCTTCGCGGCCCACTTCCAGACCTTGAAGAGCGGCGACGTGCCGTCGTTCGAGGTTGTCCATATCAGGAAGGACGGCAGCCGGGTACCCAAGGAGGTCAAGGCCGTTTATCTCAAGATGGACGATGAGGAATTCGTCTGCGGGTTCGCACAGGACATCACCCAGCGCAAGGCCGCCGAGAACGCGTTGATATCCCTCAACGCCGAACTCGAGCAGCGGGTCGCCGAACGGACGCGCGAACTCGAAACGGCGAACAAGGAACTGGAGTCATTCTCTTATTCGGTGTCGCACGACCTGAAGGCCCCGTTGCGCGGAATAGACGGTTACAGCCAGATCCTGCTCGAGGACTACGGCGACCGTCTCGAGGGCGAAGGCAAGCAGTTTCTGCAGAATATCCGCCGCGGCGTCAGCCAGATGCACGAGTTGATCGAGGATATGCTCGCCTATTCCCGGATGGAGCGCCGCGCGGTAGAAGCGCGTAACATAGACTTGAGAGCCTTGACCGAGGCGGTGGTTGCGTTATGCGGCGAGTCAGGGGCGGCACGCTCGACGGAGGTGCAGGTCAAACTCGAGCCGATGACGATATGTGCCGATCGTGACGGCGTGTCTTTGGTGTTGCGCAACCTGATCGAGAATGCCCTCAAGTTCGCGGGTGGCAGGGCCGACGGGCTTGTCACCATCGATGCCAGGCTTGAGAACGATTCCGTGCTGATCTGGGTGTCTGACAATGGAATAGGCTTCGACATGAAGTATCACGATCGTATTTTCGATATTTTCCAGCGCTTGCACCGCTTCGAGGATTTTCCCGGTACGGGTATCGGCCTGGCCCTGGTCAAGAAGGCCGTCACCAGAATGGGCGGGCGCGTCTGGGCCGAAAGCGCACCGGGTCAGGGTGCGCGGTTTTTCGTGGAGCTACCGCAGGGATGAACGACACCTTGGCCCCTCCCATTCTGCTGGTCGAAGACAACCCGGTCGATCTCGACCTGACCAAGCGTGCCTTCAGCCGCAAGCGGATCACCAACCGGATCGAGGTCGCGCGGGACGGCGAGGAGGCGCTGGCGTACTTGCCGCGCTGGGAGGCGGGCGAATGCCTGCCGGCGGTGATCCTGCTCGACATCAAGCTGCCCAAGGTGAATGGTCTTGAAGTCCTGCGCCAGCTCAAGGCCCACCCGCGTTTCAGCACCATTCCGGTGGTGATGCTCACCTCGTCGGACGACAATGGCGACTTGAAGAGCGCCTATGAGCTCGGGGTGAACTCCTACATCGTGAAACCGGTCGATTTCAGCAAGTTTCTCGCGGTGGCCGAGCAGATCGAGCTTTACTGGTGCGTCCTCAACCGAAACCCGGCTTAGCGCGGCGATGCGAATCCTGTATCTGGAAGACTCCGTTTTCGATGCCGATCTGGCCCGGCGGGCGCTGGCGAGGGACGCGCCCGAGGCAAGCCTGGTCGTCGCCGACACACTCGCTTCGGCGCGACACTTGCTGCAAGGCGACAAACGTATCGATGCCTTGCTGCTCGACCTCGATCTGCCCGATGGGCGCGGTCTCGAGCTGTTGTCCGAACTACGGGAACAGTCGCTGACGATCGCCGCGATCGTCCTGACCGGCGCGGCCGACGAGGCGACCATCAAGGCGGCACTCAAGGCGGGTGCGGACGATTTTCTGCTCAAGTCTCCCGGTTACCTGAACGAGCTGGCGGACGTGATCCGTTCCGCCCAGCGCAAGGCGGCCCTGCGTGTAATCAACAGTGAGCGGCGTTTTCGCGCGTTGTTCGAGTACACCCCCGAAATCGCGGTGCAGGGCTACGACCGGGACCGCAAGGTCATCTTCTGGAACCACGCCAGCGAGCAATTTTACGGATACAGTGCAGACGAAGCCATCGGCGAACGCCTCGAGGATCTGATCATCCCCGATGAGATGCGGTCGGAGGTGATCGCCGCCGTCGATCAGTGGGTGCGCGGAGGCGTCGCGGTGCCGGCATCCGAATTGCCGCTCAGGCGCAAGGACGGTTCGATCACGCATGTCTTCTCCAGTCATGTGATGCTGGAGAACGCAGAGGGCGAGCAGGAGATGTACTGCATCGACGTCGATGTTTCCGAGCGTGTGAGCATTCGCGTGCTGCAGCATGCCCGTAACGAGGTTCTAAACCGTATCGTCGCCGACGAGCCGCTAGAGGTCATTCTCGATGCGATCATCGAGCAGGTCGAGATCATGTTGCCGGCGCTGCGGGTCGGTATCGCGTCTATCGATAACGACGGCCGCTTTGCTGCGGTCTACTCGCGCAGCCTGCCCGATTTCTTCAACGCGGCGCTCCGGGGAATCCGTGTGGGCAAGGAGGTCGGGTCGTGTGGCGCGGCTGCCTGGTCCGGCGAGACGGTGATCGCGGAGGATGTACGCACCCATCCTGGATGGGTCGCCTATCGTGAGCTTGCGGCGCGGGCCGGGATCGCCGCCTGCTGGTCCATGCCGTTCAAGAATGAGAGTGGCCAGGTGCTCGGCACCTTCGCGCTCTACAGCGGTGTGCCGCACCGCCCCGATATGCACGAGCAGGCCGTGATCGAGGAATTCGCCCGTTTGGCCAGTGTCGCCATGCAAAAGCGGCGTGCCATCGACCTGCTCGCCCAGCGCGAGCATGCCTTGACCATGTCGGCCCATGCCGGGCTGGAGTTGTTGCGCGAGGCCGATCTCGGCAAGGCGATCGATCGCGTACTCGCCACCGCTGCAAGCATGACCGATGTCGACCGTGCCTATGTGTTCAGGAACAGCCCGACCGTCGGCGAAGGCGAGATCCGCAGCAGCCTCGTTCATGAGTGGGTCAGGGACGGTGTCGAACCGCAGATCGATAACCCCAGTCTGCAGGACGTTCCGATGTTGGCGATCGGCTCGCGCTGGCCGCGTGTCCTGTCCGAGGGCGGCTTGATCGTTGGCGACGTCAGTGACTTTCCGCCCGAAGAGCGTGCCCTGCTCGAGCCGCAAGGCATTCGCAGCATCATCGTCGTGCCGATCCGCGTCTCGGGCGGGTTCTGGGGTTTCATCGGATTCGACTCGGTCAGTCGACGCAAACGATGGACCAAGGCCGAAGAGAACGTGCTCTGGATCATCGCCAACAGTCTGAGCGCGGCGATCGAACGCAAACAGTCGCTGGAGCATCTTCGGCGTTCGGCTGCAGCCTTCGAGAGTACCCGCGATGGGGTGGTGATCACCGATCTCAAGCCAAGGATCGTCGCGATCAATCGCGCCTTCTCGGAGATCACCGGCTATGGAGAGGCGGAGGCGCTGGGTCGAAATCCCAGCATGATCCGGTCAGGACGTCAGGATGCGGCGTTTTATCGTCAGCTGTGGGCCAGCCTGATGACCAACGGGCATTGGCAGGGTGAGATCTGGAATCGTCGCAAGAGTGGCGAGGTATATCCGCAGTGGCTGACGATCAGCACGGTCAAGGACGACAGCGGGCAAGCCTGCAATTATGTCGGGGTAATGACCGACATCAGTCAGCTGAAAATGTCCGAGGCCAGGCTCGAACGCATGGCACATTACGATCCGCTGACCGATCTGCCCAACCGCGTGCTGGCACGTTTGCGCCTGGAGCACGCGATCGAACAGGCCGACCGCTATGCCCATTCGATCGCGGTCTTGTTCATCGATCTGGACCGGTTCAAGAATGTCAATGACAGCTTTGGTCATCCGGTCGGCGACGAACTGCTGGTGGAGATCACCCGGCGGCTCAAGAACCGGATCCGTTCCGAGGACACCTTTGCCCGACTGGGGGGCGACGAGTTCCTGCTGATTCTGGAGCGGGTCGTCGATCCGGGCGAGGTCGGACATATCGCCCAGTCCTTGATCGATCTGCTGGACGAACCCTTCGTGCTGTCCGGTGGGCAGGAGGTCTATATCGGATCCAGCGTCGGGATCAGCCTGTACCCGAGCGATGGCCGATCCACAACCGAACTGATCCAGCATGCCGACGTGGCGATGTACCAGGCCAAGGCCGATGGCCGGAACACTTACCGATTCTTTACCGCCGAGCTCAGTATCGCCGCGCAAAAGCGTCTCAAGCTTGAAACCCGCCTGCGGCGGGCGCTGGAACGCAACGAATTCGTGGTTCACTATCAGCCCAAGGTGGATGTCGCCTCGGGGCGGATCGTCGGTTGCGAGGCCTTGCTGCGTTGGCAGGATCCCGAGCAGGGTCTGATACCGCCTTACGAGTTCATTCCGGTTGCCGAGGAGATCGGCTTGATCGTCGCCCTCGGTGAATGGGTGTTGCGTACCGCGTGCGAGCAGGCCGAGGCGTGGTCCAGGGCCGGATTGGCGAGGCTGAACATGGCGGTCAACCTGTCTGCCCGGCAGCTGTGGAAGCCGGACCTGGCCGAAAGAATCGCCGGGATACTGAGCGAAACCGGGATGCCGGCGCAGTGGCTGGAGCTCGAGCTGACCGAGAGCATGATCATCGGCCAGGAGGCCCTGGTCGAGGAGCGCTTCGCCGACCTCAAGGCACTCGGTCTGCGCCTTGCGATCGACGACTTCGGTACCGGCTATTCCTCGCTCGCCTATCTCAAGCGCTTCCCGATCGATGTGCTGAAGATCGACCGCAGTTTTGTGCATGACATTCCCGAAGATATCAACGACATGGAAATAGCCGCTGCGATTGTCGCGATGGCGCGGGCGCTCAAGCTCGAAGTCGTTGCTGAAGGGGTGGAAACCTGCGCCCAGCTGGCCTTTCTGCAGGAGCAGGCTTGCGATGTCTATCAGGGCTATCTTTTCAGCAAACCGCTGCCGGCCGCTGAATTCGAGCGACTACTCGTCACGACCTCAGTGAGTGCCTGATCCGGGCGCGATGCAGCCCTTGCCGGCGGCTTTGGCGGCATAAAGCGCCCGGTCGGCTTGTTGCAGCAAGGTGTCGACATCCGCGCCTTCGCGGGGTGCGAGCGTCAGCCCGATGCTGGCGCCGACGCGGCAAGTGGTTTCGCGGGCACCGACTTTGATCGTGATCGGCTCGCTCAGCGCCGATAGCAGCTTGTCCGCAACGACATGGATGCCATCGACCTCCTCGGTGGACTCGATCAGCACGACGAATTCGTCCCCGCCGATCCGGGCGGCGGTGTCGGAATCCCGGATCTGGGTACGCAGGCGGCGTGCGACTTCGCACAGCACCTGGTCGCCGGCATTGTGGCCATACTGGTCATTGACCGGCTTGAAGTTGTCCAGGTCGATATAGAGCAGCGCGAGGATCTTGCCCAGTCTGCGATTGACGTTGAGCGCATGGTCGAGGCGCTCGATCAGCAGCATCCGGTTCGGCAGACCGGTCAGCGAGTCGTGCAAGGCCTGGTGACGGATCGCCGCCTCGCTGTGCTTGCGCTCGGTAATGTCGAGCAGGGTGCCTATCGACCCGATGACCCGTTTGTCGTCGTCGGTTCGCGGTATGAGCTGGGCGTTGATCCAGAATTTGTCGATTCGGGATCCGCTGACGCGGGCGTCGTGCTGCAGCTTTGGCAATCGTTCCTGCATCAGGTTTTCGAAATCCTGGGCCAGATTCGCCCTGTCGTCGTGATGAAGCAGGTCGGACCACAGGCGGCCCATCATCGCTTCGCCGCGATGGATGGACAAGTCGTTCCAGGCCGGGTTGATGTAGGTGATCCTCCCCAGACGATCGGTTTCGAAAATGACCTGCTGAACCGCGTCGGTGAGCTCCCGATAGCGGTTGTGGGATGCATGCAAGGCCTGTACCGCCTGCCGGGTGCGGGTGATGTTGTCCACGACCCATAGCGTTGTACGCACGCCGTCCTCGCTTTCCTGCAAGGGGATGACGGTCGCGCTGAACCAGTGTGTCGTACCCGGCGAGTGCGGGTCGGCCGTGCAAAAGTCGTCGTGGGTCAGCGCATGTTCGAAGTGCTGTACTTTGCCCTCGCGCAGCGCAGCGTCGACGTGGCGCCAGAGTTCGCGCGTCTTTTCGGGCCTGAAAATCTGGTCGATGCGTTTTCCGGAGAGGTCTGCCACGAACTCGGGAAAACTGCCCGAGTGCAGGTCACCGAACACCTCGCGGTAGGTTCCATGTTCGTCCACGACCAGCACCAGGTTGGGCATGGCGGAGAGGAGGGCGGTCAGGCGTTCGCTCGTACGGCGTGTGCGTAACTCGGATTCACGCAACAACAGCGCCTGGTGAGCGAGCCTATGCGTGATCAGGAAAATGGCGAGCAGGCCCAAGACCGTCGCCAGGACCGCGGCCGCGGGGATTGCTGGCGCCCAGCCGGCCGGAGGCCGCACGCCGAGTTGCCAAGTGCCGCCCGGCAGGGTGATCTCAAGCAGCGCCGGGTCGGCATCGAACAGCGCCGGATCACCGTAGAATACCGCGCCGTTGGCGCCCCTGCCGTCACGTCCCCGGATCGACAGTTCGAACGTGCGCGCGAAGTCATGGACCCCTGCCTGATGATAGAATAGGTCCATATTCATCGGCATGCTGACCTGGCCCCAGACATGGCGCCTCCCGGTTTCGGGGTCGACTCGGAACAGCGGCTCACGGGCGATCAGCCCTTCGCCGCCTTGCACCAGGCGGTGGGGACCGGCCAGTACCGGATTTCCGGTGCGGTTGAGCAAATCTACGGTCGACGCGAAGGCGGGGTGCGTGCTGAGTACCAGACCGATCGCGGCCTCGTTGCCCTCGACCGGATAGACATTTCGGATGACGTGATCCGGTGCGTATGTGAAATTGTTCACCACGTGCTTTCCGGAAACAAGCAGACGTTCTGCAAAAGTGGCAAAGGCCTGTTGATCGAGGTCAGGGTGTGTGGTGACGAATGCGGCCAGCCCGGTCGTAAGATGTAGATTGGCATTGAGCACGCTTTCCATCTGCGCGCGTAACTGCGAGGCTTCCTTGAGCACCGTGTGCTGGAGTTGGGTGCGGGCTTGGTGCTGCCAAGAAACATAGGCGCCGGACAACAGGACTACGCAGAGCATCGTCACCGCGACGGCCAACGCCAACGGGCGGGTTCGGAGTGGTCGGTCTGCTTTCGATCCCTGTTGCGATGGGTTCATGACCATCCTGTAGGCAGCGTCGGTGGACCCCGCTATCGGCGGAGGCAAATCAAGGTCATGACGAAAGCCGTGACACTTGGAGCGTGGCCGGTGATATGTTTGCCTGCCCCGCGATGGAGACCGGCATCGGACCCAGCGCTTTGGCATGGCCCGTTTCATGTATCGATTGAAGAAATGGTAGCAGGAAACCCTTATCAGGGTTGTCGATAACAAGCGCCACCGGCACGATGGTCGTGTCAGGGTGGATTGTGAACGATGAGATGACGAGACTATGAGCGAACAGGAACCTATCTCCCCTCGTCGCCGCATGCAGATGCTGCTGGCGATTCCGGACAGTGAGCGCACAGATGAGGAATGGGACGAACTGAACGAGCTGGAGATTTCGCTCGCGCCGGGCAATCGTATCGACGGACCGGATCCCAATGTCCGCAAGGCGGCACCGGGACGTACCCGGCCACAACAGCCGCGCCAGGGTCAGCCTCGACAACCCCGACAGCAGAAGCCGCCCAAGCCGCAAGGGCCGACATCGGTACCTGCTTCCGACGGCAGTCCGCCTGCGGACCAGCCCGCAGGCGGGGCACCGAAGAAACCGTTCCGCCGTTCGCCGCGCCGTGCCGCGAGGGGTAACGCCCCCAAAGGCAATCCGCCGGCTGCTTGAGCATGGCGGCCTGGCTTTCAACGCCGATCCGGCTTGCCGGCGCGCTTGCCTGGGGGCTGTTGATCGGTCTGTTAGTCATCACGACCGGGGTCCAGGCCGGGTTCGTG
This sequence comes from Azoarcus sp., assembly GCA_030604735.1. Lineage (GTDB taxonomy): Bacteria > Pseudomonadota > Gammaproteobacteria > Burkholderiales > Rhodocyclaceae > Azoarcus_F. The sequence continues at coordinate 5,565 of JAUVVG010000034.1, read as the reverse complement.
ATCGAAACCCCTGACGGTGAATCGCTGGACATCCGTGTCACCGTCCAGGACGGTGCGGTGGCGGGGGCTGGCAATGGGATGCTATTCGTCTGGCTGGACAACCAGTATGCCGAACGCACTCGTCCGGACGAGATTGCGCAACGGCTGGCCCAAGCCGGAGCGACGGTGTGGCAGGTCGATCTGCTCGACAGCCTGTTTCTCGCGCGCAGCGCCGAGGCGATTCGCGGCATAGCCGGGGAGCCGATCGCAGAGGTGGTCGAAGCCGCCCTCGCGCAAGGCTACGGGCCGGTGGTGCTGGTGGCAGAAGACCGGATGAGCGTGCCCTTGTTGCGGGGTTTGCGAGCCTTGCAGACACGTGGGGGCGATCTGTCCCGGGTCGCGGGCGGCGTGCTGTTCTTTCCCAATCTGTATCGCGGCACGCCGATTGCAGGTGAGGAGCCCGAGCTGCTTGGCATCGTCGCCGCGACCAACATGCCGATCATGATCGTGCAACCGGAACTCGGAACCAACCGTAGCCGGCTCGATTCGGTCCTGCAGGTTTTCCGGACGACCGGTGCGCCGGCATACACCTGGATCGTCCCGGATGTGCGCGACTACTATTTGCTTCAGACCGAGCAGCCGATGAGCGAGGGTCTGGAGACGCTCTCCGGCCCGGTGCCGGAGGAGGTCGAACGCGCCATCGACCAGACCCCGGCGCGCCTCATCTCGGCGGCGCGCCTGCTCGCGGCCGGGCCGAGGCCGGCGACGCCAGTCGATATCGTGGTCGAGGATGATGCCCCGGTCATGCCCGCCTTCGGCATCGTCGAGCGGCCGGTCGTGCCGGCGCCGGATTTCGTGCTGGACGATGCCCATGGGCGGACCCACCGCCTCGACGAGAGCCAGGGGCGGATCACCCTGGTCAATTTCTGGGCGAGCTGGTGCCCGCCCTGCGTGCATGAAATTCCTTCGATGAACCGGCTCGCCGGGAGCTACGACGAACGCGACTTTGCCATCGTCTCGATCAACTTCAAGGAAGAACCCGAGCACATCCTGGCGTTCATGGAGCGGGTCGAGGTCGATTTTCCGGTGTTGATGGATAGGGACGGTGCGGTGTCGGCCGACTACGGCGTGTTCGCGTTTCCGAGCTCCTTCATCCTCGATCATGAGCGACGCATCCGCTACTCGGTGAATACCGCGATCGAATGGGACGTGGAAGAGGTCAGGGAGGTGATAGATCGGCTACTCGCCGAGCGGGGTGACGCCACAGGTGAAGAGGTCGATGGGCAGGCGGCAGGCTCGGCGGTCGAGGACGTGGCGGACCCGGTGCTCAGCCAGGAGATGGAAGAGATCGTGCGCAATCCCAGCCTCGGGCTCTACAAGGCCTATGCCGAGTTCAAGATGGCCAACTACGCGTTCGCGCGCGAGATCTGGCTGACGCTGGCACAACGCGGGGTGGCCGAGGCCTGGTTCAATCTGGGCATTCTCGCCGAGGACGGCCTGGGTGAGCGGGTCGATCCGGCGCTGGCGATCGAGCGTTATCGTCGTGGTGCCGAGGGTGGATCGGCCAAGGCGCAGTTTCGCCTGGCGCAAGTCTATCTGGAAGGGCGGATTATCGAGCCGGACCGGGTTTCGGCAGTGCGTTGGCTGGAAGCGGCGGCCGAAGCAGGCTATGAGGATGCGGCGGCGCAATTGACCCAGCTCGCGCTCGGCGGCGACAGCGACGACTACCTGGCCGCGAGGATGCTCGAATCCGAAGGCCGGCTGGACGAAGCCATCTCGGTGTATCGACGCCTGGCCGACGCCGGCAGCCTGCGCGCCCGAACCCGTCTGGCATGGTTGTACGAGGCAGGGCGAGGTGTAGAGCGCGACCTGGCGCGCGCGGCCGTTCTGTTCCGGTCCGCGGCCGAAGCGGGCGATGCCGAGGCACAGTTCGCCCTGGCGGTGATGCTCGAGACTGGCACGGGCCAGGAGGCCGATCCCGAAGAGGCGCTGGCCTGGTTGCGCCGTGCCGCAGCACAAGGTTATCCGGAGGCGAGGCAGGCACTCGCCGCCCGTAGTCAGTAGCGGCGCGTCTGGGGTGAGCCGCGTTCAGTCGAGTCCGAGCAGGCTGCGTGTGCGCGACACGATCCTGGCCTGTGTGTCGCTGGCCATCCGGCCTCCGGCCGTGTCGAGTCCAGTCGGGCGATAGACGAGCTTCACGCTCTGGTCAGCCGTCGTTTGATAGATCCCGATCGACAGCGGACACAGCGCGATATAGCCCGGATCTTCGCTGGCGAGACGCGCGGCGGCGCTGACGCTGCAAAAGGTATAGACATGGGCGTCGCGGTAGGTGTCGCCCCTGTGGCCGAGGTCGGCTGCGGTGCGGGCGATCATGTCACCGAAGTAGCTGATCACTGGCGAGGTCAGCCCTTCCGCGGCGATCGCGTCCTCCAGCGCTTCGCGTGCGTGCGAGTATTCGATGCCTTCAAGCACCGTCATCCGGATGTCCGGCCCGGACCCGTCAGCTGCGGCGGTGAAGCTGGCCACCGCCAGCAGGCAGGCGAGGTAGTGCCTGACGCGGTGTCGGTTCTCCGAAGAACGGCTGACGGAATCTCGGTTATGAAAACGTCGGCCGACCAGGCGCCCCAGTGCGTCGCCGAGGCGCCCGGTCGAGGTCAGGCCAGCAGCATTGGTACCCAGGCCCCGTTTAGAACGCATGGCTGGCGCTGACACCGGCATACCAGCTTCGAGTCGGGCCGGGCTCGTAGAAGCGCTGGTTGGCGTCGCCGACGATGACCGAGCCGATGTGCTTGCGGTCGAAGACGTTGTCGATCCGCAGCAACTGCCCGAAGGTCCAGTTACCCTGGCGTTGCTCGGCGGCGAGTTTCAGGTTGACCAGGGTGTGGGCCGGCGCCGGTCGGCCGTTGTTCTGGTCATTGACGAAGACCTTGCCCCGATGCAGTGCCTCGGCGGCGAGCGTGACCCCGCTGATCGGTTGCCAGGCGAGCTCGGCGAAGAGACTCACTTTGGGGATGCCGGGCATCCTGTTGCCCGACTTGACCGCACTGGCGCCACTGCCGAAGCCTGTCCGGTAGGTTGCATCGAGATAAGTGAGCATGCCCTTGGCGGTGAGGGTCTCGGTCAGCGCGGTTTCGATGGCCAGTTCGACCCCCTGGCGACGGGTTTCGGCCGCGTTGCGAAAGCTGGTCCGCCCCCCGAAGCTGCCGGCCACCACGATCTCGTCCTGAGTGCGGATATGGAACACCGCCGCGTCGATGCGGGTGCTGTCGCCGACGAAGGCCTTGATGCCGGCCTCGAACTGCTGGCTGCGCGAGGGCTTCAGATCGAAGTTGAAGCCACCGCCCTCGGCGCTGTAGGACAACTCGTTCAGGGTCGGGGTCTCGAAGCCGGCGCCGGCGCTGGCATAGAGGTTGATGTCCGGGGTCAGCGCATAGGTCAGGCCGAGCGCCGGCGTGGTGCGCCGGTAGCTGACGCTGCCGCTGTCGTCGCCGTTAGCACCAACAATGAACTTGTCCTTGACCTTGAAGCGGACGTGGGAGTGACGCAGGCCGGCGGACCACTGCCATGGCCCGCTCGCCCAGACCGCCTGGATGTAGGGGTCGGTGCTGGTGATGGTGTTGATCTCGTTACGGCGCAAATTACCTCGTACTCCGAGCGTCGTACCAACGTGGTTTTCGTAGCCCTGGCGGTCGTCGCGGGAGCGGTCGTGATCTATCCCGGCGGTCACGGTCAGATTGCCACTGTCGAACGCGCGTCGGGCAGTCCAGCGTGCCCCGACCCCGGAGAAGCTCCGGTCGAAATCGATCAGGCCACCGGCCTGGCGCGGGTTGGCCTGAGCCCCGACCGGAATCGATTGATACTGCACCACGCTGCGCTTGCCGGTGTAGGCGCTGACGAACAAGGTATCCGGCCCGATGTCGCGCTCGTAGGTGACCCCGCCTTGCAGGTGGTCAATGCGCTTGCGGGTGTTGAAGTCGAGCGCTGGTTGTTCGACCGCGCGCGGATCGCGCTTGAAGGTCTCCCAGCGCAGCCCCTGCGGGTCGAGCGTGTCGGGTTGGTTCAGGCTGCTGGCGACGAAGGTGAGGGTACTGTCGTCGTCCGGACGGGTGGTGATCTTGGCAAAGGCCTGGTCGCGGCGGACCTTGCTGTGGTCGCGATAGCCGTCGCTGCGAAAGCGCGAGGCGTCGAGCACGTAGCCGACGCCGCCGGATTCACCCTCGAGGCCGAGGCCGAACTTGGTCGTGCCCCATGAGCCGCCGAGCAAGCGGGTGCTCAGGGTCGGGGGGCCTTCGCCGTTTCGCGAGAACAGTTGGACCACGCCGCCGGCATGATTTCCATACACGGTCGAGAACGGGCCGCGCAGCACCTCGATCCGTTCGGCAGTGTCGAGGTTGAAGGTCGCCGCCTGACCCTGACCGTCCGGGTTGGTGGCCGGGATGCCGTCGGTGATCAGCTTGACCCCGCGCACCCCGAAGGCCGAGCGGGCGCCGAAGCCACGGATCGAGATCTGCAGGTCCTGGGCATAGTTCTGGCGATTCTGGATCACCAGCCCGGGGATGCTGCTGAGCGCCTCGGAGGCATTGACGCCCAAGTTGCCGCGCTGGGCGGCGCGCATCTCGACCGCGTTGATCGAGAATGGCAGGTCGAAACTGTCGGCCTCGACCGGCGTGCCGGTGACCACCACCGGATTGAGCAGGGCCTCGCCACCGCGGGCCGGGGTGGCGTCGTCTGCGGTGGCTTGTCCGGCCACGGCCAGCAGGGCGGCGATCACGGTCAGTCTGGTCGGCATGCGCCCGAACTGCGGATTCGATTGGCTTTGACTGGTGTAGGTCGGCATGTCGGGGAGTCCTGTCGATGAGGATGGATTGGGTGTCGTGATGTGCGCGAAGCGGCGGCCCGGTGCTCTCATCGGCCGGCCTCTTCGCCGCGTTCGAGGGCGGCCAGTTCCGCCGCCGGAAAGAGGTGGACGACCGACCGCCTGAACTCGGTGCGGACGCCGTCGAGCACGGCGAAGCGCTCCGGAATCGGCGCTTCCAGCATCTCGGGCATGTCGTAGCCGTTCTCCGCGCCATGGCGAATCGTCTCGCGCAACCATTCCAGATAGTCACGGGTCTGCCGCAGTGGCGCCAGGTCCTCGCTGACCGGGCCATGGCCGGGTATCCAACGTGTCGCTGGTACCGCTTCCAGCGCGACGAGAGAAGCCAGCCAGGCGTCAAGGTCGGCATGGGGCGTGGTCGGGGCGCGGTCGTGGAACAGCAGGTCGGCCGCGAAGACTGTGCCGGTCGCATGGTCGATCACCACCAGGTCGGCCGCGGTATGGCCGCTCAGGGCCATCAGTTCGATGTCGCGCCCGGCGATGTCCGTCCGGCCGGCCGAGACGGTCTTATCCGGCACCACGACTTCGGTGCCCAGCATCCAGTCGCCATTGAGCCTGTACATGTTGTCATTGAAGCCGTCGCCCTCGTCGCGAATCCCGGTGATCGTGGCCGGCAACGCGGCGAGGGTGTCCGGCGGAAACGCCTGGTTGCCCAGGAAATGATCCGGATGGTGGTGGGTGTTCAGCGTCAGCACGATAGGCAGGTCGGT
>JAUVVG010000037.1 GCA_030604735.1 Azoarcus sp. | reverse complement strand
GGGGGGGGGGGGCCCCGGGCGGGGGGGGCCCCCGGGCGCGCCCCCCCCCCCCCGCCGGGGGGCCCGCCCCCCCCCCCCGCGGCTCTGGATTTTCTGCGTACGCCATGCTTCTGTTTTCGCCCTTCCCAACGCACCGACCTTACGCGCCGTGACCTCGACACACGCCATCGCCTCGACTCGACCTCGCCCGTCGTGGTTCTTCTCCCAGACGCCCATCCTCCCCGGGTTCGGACTGAGCTTCGGGCTGTCCTCGCTCTACATCGCGCTGATCATCCTGTTCCCGGTGTCAGCGCTGCTCATCTACGTCAGTGACATGTCGTGGGCGCAGTACTGGGCCGCGATCACCGACCGGCGTGTGGTCGCAAGTTATCGGGTCACGATCTCTGCGGCCCTGTATGCGACGCTGGCGGCGATGCTGATCGGCCTGCTGCTGGCCTGGATCATCACCCGCTACGACTTCCCCGGTCGGCGCATCCTCGACGCGCTGATCGACCTGCCCTTCGCCTTGCCGACCGCAGTGGCCGGCCTGACGCTGGCGGTGCTGCTTTCGCCCAGCGGCTGGCTGGGGCAGTATTTCGCCGCGATGGGGTACCGGGTCGCCTATGCCTACCCCGGCATCGTCATCGCAATGACCTTCACCAGTTTGCCCTTCGTGGTGCGTACCGTGCAGCCGGTGTTGCAGGACATGGGACCGGAGTACGAGGAGGCCGCCAGCACCCTCGGTGCGAACAAGGTGCAGATCTTCTGGCGCGTGATCCTGCCGACCCTGGTGCCGGCGCTGGTCACCGGCGCGTCTCAGGCCTTCATCCGCAGTCTCGGCGAGTTCGGCGCGGTGATCATGATCGCCGGCAACATCCCCTTCCGCACCGAAGTCTCATCGCTGATGATCTTCGTCCGCCTGCAGGAGTTCGACTACGCGGCCGCCTCGGCGATCGCCTCGGTGATCCTGCTCGCGTCGCTGTTGCTGATGTTCTCGCTGCAGGTCGCGCAGGGCCGGCTGATGGCCTGGCAGAGGAGTTCGCGATGAAGCGGCCACAACACTGGCATCAGTGGGCGTTGGTGCTGCTCGGGGTCGGGATCGCCTTTGTGCTGCTGATCCTGCCGCTGGCCCTGATCTTCGCGCAGGCCTTGTCGGGCGGATGGGGCCTGCTGGTGTCGAATCTGGACGAGCGCTTCATGCGCCACGCGATCGGCCTGACTCTGCTCGCCGCAGCGCTGACCGTACCGATCAATCTCGCCTTCGGCATCCTGTTGGCATGGTGCGTGACCCACTACGAGTTTCGCGGTCGCAAGTTGCTGACCACGCTGGTCGACATTCCATTCGCGGTCTCGCCGGTCGTCGCCGGGCTGTGCTACCTGGTGGTCTATGGCCTCGAGAGCACCGTCGGACGCTGGCTGTATGGCCACGGGGTGCAGATCGTTTTCGCCTGGCCCGGCATCGTGCTGGTCACGATCTTCGTCACCGCGCCTTATGTCGCGCGCATCCTGATCCCGTTGATGCAGGCGCAGGGCAGCGACGAGGAATACGCCGCCCTGACGCTCGGCGCCAGCGGCTGGCAAATCTTCACCCGGGTGACGCTGCCCAACATCAAGTGGGCGCTGCTGTATGGCGTGGTGGTGACCAATGCACGCGCGGTCGGTGAGTTCGGTGCGGTCGCGGTCGTGTCCGGCACCATCATCAACCAGACGCTGACGCTGCCGCTACTGGTCGAGCAGTTGAACAACGACTACAAGACCGCCGCGGCCTTCACCGCGGCCGCCCTGCTCGCCTGCATGGCGCTGGTCACGCTGTTGCTGAAGACGGTGATGGAGTGGCGACAACAGCAACGCGAGGACCGCGTCGCCGCTCTGCCCTTGGAGCGACCGGTGTTGAAGACGGGCTGAGCCCGCCTGTCAGCGCTTACAACATGCTCCGTTTGTCGCGGGGATCATCGGCGAGCTGGGGGAGTGCATCATCCGGCACGCGATAGCGTTGCTCGCGATACAACCAGGCCGGCAGCAAGGCGTGAGCCAGCGCACGCCGTTCCAGCGTGGCGGCCTGTTCGGGTGGCGGCTCAAGGCTCAAGCGCTTGGATTGCGGGTCATATACGCCGTGCGCCGCAGGTTTTTCCGGACGCAGTACAACGACTTGATTACCCTCCATCCAGGCATAGTGCTGATCGTATTGCATCATTGCCCGTCCAGGCAGGCCGTCCGGTTCCCGGGTCAGGTCGCGACCAATCATCGGGTGCGCACTGCTCACACCGATCAGCGACAGCAAGGTCGGGGCGAGGTCGATCTGGCTTGCGACGGTCGTCACCGATCTGGGCGGGATGTCCGCACCCAGAATCAGACCGGGAATGTGAAAACGTTCGACCGGCACGAGCGTGTCACCCCGCACCCGGATGTCGTGGTCGGCGACGACCAGGAACACCGTATCCTGCCAGTAGGGGCTGGCCATGGCCTGATCGAAGAAACGGCCCAAAGCGTAATCGGCGTATTTGACCGCGTTGTTCTCGGTGCCCTTCGGTTCTTCATGCAATTCGATCCGGCCATCGGGAAACTCGAACGGGGAATGGTTCGATGACGTGAACACGAAGGTAAAGCTCGCCTTGCCCTCGGCATGTTTCTGCAGCAGGCGCTCATGGGTCTTGTTCAGCAAATCTTCGTCGGACACGCCCCAGCTTCCCGAAAACACCGGATTCACATAGTCCTTCTGGTCGGTCACCCGCGAAAACCCATTGCCGAGCAGGAAGCGGCGCATGTTGTCGAAATGCGACTCGCCGCCATAGATGAACTCCGACTCGTAGCCATGGGGCCCGAGGATCTGCGCCAGGGTCGAGAAGTTTTCCTGCGCCAGATCCAGCTTGACTACGGCTTGCGCCGGCATTGGCGGAAAACCGGTCACGACCGCTTCGATGCCGCGAATCGAGCGGGTTCCGGTGGCATACAACTGCTCGAACCACCAGCCGTGCGCCTTCAGGCGTTCGAGTTCCGGCGTCACGCCGACCCCGCCGAGCGAACCGACGAAGGTCGCACCCAGGCTTTCCTCCAGAATGATGACCAGGTTGAGCGGACGCTCACGCGCATGGGTGGCGGACTGCGCGATCAGGGTCGGCGCAGCCTCATCGTCCAGCCAGGGCCGGTCATCCAAGGATTGGACACGCGCGGCCTTGACCGCCTCGATGATCTCGTCGGACGCGAGCTTGCCGTAGATCTCGCTGGAGCGCGCCTCGTTGCGCATGGCATAGACCGCATGCGCCACCGACCACGCCGAGTTCAGGATCAGGCTGTTGACCATGGTGTCGTTGCTCAGGGCGAACAAGGCCGGATTCGCCGGGCGATGATCCAGCGTGGAGCGGATCGCGAGGGCCAGCAGCAGGAACACCAGTGGCCAGGTCAGCCAAAGCACCCAGTCGGAACCACGGTGCGCAGCCTCACGCCAGGGCCGCATCAGCTGCGCCATGCCGAACCCGGCCAAGGCCGTGAGCGCGATGCCTGCGAACAACTCCAGGCGGAAGCCGCCCCACAGCATCGCAATCACCTCGTGCGGATACTTGAGGTATTCGACAAACAGACGATTCGGCCGCGCATCGTACTCGGCGATGAAGGTCGGCGTGCTGACCTCCAACAGCACCAGCACCACGATCGACAGCACCACCCAGACCACGCTGAGGATCCGCCACACCGGCCACAAGCGGCGCGTGCCGAGCACCGGCACCAGCAACACCAGCGGGATTGCGAGCAGTCCTAGCTGGATGACGTCCACCCGGATACCTTGCAGCAAGATCTCGGGCCAGATTCCAGTTGCCATCACCCGCTCCGCCTGCCACACCATCAGACCCGCGCGCGACAGGGACAGCAGCAGCAGCCCGACCAGGAACATGAACGCCACGGGCGCATAGGGGCCAAGAATCTGCAGACGCGACCAAAGCGCGCGATGCGGAAGATTCGACTCGGAAACGGACAACTGCACGCTTCACTCCTGACAGACGATCGACATGGATCGAGGCTGTCCACATTAGCGGGTCGATGATCACGACCGAGTCGTCCCAACGTCAAGAAAACGTGAAAGTCGACACCCGGACAGATCGGAAGCTGCCCGCATCACCCCGTTCCGCCCACCACGCTGGTTATTGCGCACCGCCATGGCCGATCGGTTCATCCCTTCGGCTGACTTCGAAACAGATCATGGCGGGGGCACGGCTTGGGTCGATGACGCGCACCGCAACTCTCTCCCCGCCAGCAAGTCCTTCGAGTTCCGTTTCGGCGACACCGCCCGGGTCGTTGCTCGCGGGTTCCGTGATGCGGACCGCCGCGAAATGACGTGGACCTTGCCGTACCCCTCGAGGAACTTATCGGCGTGAAGCTGGACAATCACCCCGGTTGACACAACATTATCGACACGATGCCCCTTCCCTTTTCGAACAAAGCCTGCTTCTTCACCACCGCCCTGTCCTCGCTCCTCCTGCTGACCGCCTGCAGCGGCCCGATCGAGGACACCTTGCCAGGCCAGCCGATCAAACACCGCCAGGAAGCATTCAAGGAGATCCTGCGGGTGTTCGAGCCGATGGGCACCGCGCTGCGCACCGAGCGCTACGAGGCCGAGCCCTTCGAACGCATGGCGAGCGCGCTGGTAGAGCGTCGCTACGGCCCCTGGGACTACTTCAGAGAGGACAGCTATCAACCGCCCACTCGAGCCCGTCAGGCGGTGTGGAGCCGTGCCGACGATTTCGACGCGGCGAGGCTGGCCTTCATCTCAGCGACCGATGCCTTGCTGGAATCGGCCCGCACCCACGATCTGAGTGCGGTTCGCCCCGCCTACCAGGAGGTAGAAGAAAGCTGCCGCCAGTGCCACAACGACTTTCGGAAGTAAGGCTGGCGCCGACTGCCCTGGGGCGCTCCCGACCGGATGGCGAGCCCGAACTGCTCTGACCCGATCCGTGCCGTGGCGGGCGCTGCGTTGGCTATCCTGGGGCTTACGAGACAAGCCTGGCTACGCGCACGCCCCTCTCGCGCGGACGGATCGCAGGCTCAGCCGGCGAGGTCGAGCATCACATGCAGCAACACGTTGGTCCCGGCCTGTAGATGTTCGGGTGAGGTGTACTCCCTGACGTTGTGGCTGATGCCGCCAACGCTGGGGACGAAGATCATCGCGGTCGGGCAGACCCGGGCCAGCATCTGGGCGTCGTGGCCGGCGCCGCTGGGCAGGCGGCGCACGCTGTGGCCCTGCGCCCAGGCGATCGCCTCGACCTTGTCCACCAGGTCCGGATCGAAGGCGACCGGCTCGAAACGGGCCAACGTGCGCGAGGTGATCGTCACGCCCTCGTCGCGGACCAGCGCGGCGACGAAGTCCGCCATCCGCTTTTCGGCCGCCTGCAGGGTCGCCTCGTCGGTGTTGCGCACATCGACCGTGAGCAAGGCGTGGTTGGCGATCACATTCACCAGGTTGGGCTTGAGCGTGATCGCGCCAACGGTGGCCACTTGGTCGCCACCGAACTCGGTCGCGATCCGGCGCGCTTCACAGGCGATCGCCGCGGCCGCATAGCCGGCGTCGGTGCGCATCCGCATCGGGGTGGTGCCGGCGTGATTCGACACGCCGCCGATCGTGTATTCGGTCCAGGAAATCCCCTGCACGCCTTCGACCGCGCCGATCACCACGCCTTCGGCCTCGAGGACCGGTCCCTGCTCCACATGCAGTTCGACGAAGGCCTTGACCGCGGGCGCGCCGCACCCGGCCTCGCCGGCATAGCCGATCTCGGCCAGGCAGTCGCCGACCGAGCGTCCGTCGATGCCGACCACGCCGAGCGCCTCGTCCACCCCCATTCCGCCGACATAGACCAGGCTACCCATCATGTCCGGGGCGAAGCGCGCGCCTTCCTCGTTGGTGAAGAAGGCGACCGCGAGCGGATGCTCGGTCTCGATGCCGGCCGTGTTGAGCGTCTCGATCACCTCCACGCCTGCCAGGACCCCGAGGTTGCCGTCATAGCGCCCACCGGTGCGCACCGTGTCGATATGCGAGCCGGTCATCACCGGCGGTCCATCTCGCCGGCCGGGACGCACTCCGACCACGTTGCCGATCCGGTCCACCGAGACGGCCAGCCCCAGCTCGCGCATCCAGCCGACCACGAGATCGCGGCCGGCCTTGTCCTCGGGGCTGAGCGCGAGACGGCACACCCCACCGCCGTCGATCGAACCGACTTCGGCCAGCGCCGCGATACGCTGATCCAGCCGCCCACCGTCTATCGTCAGCTCGCGTCGTACAGGTGTCGTCATGCCAGTACCTCCTCGGCACTGCGGCCGACCAGCTCCCTGTAAAGCACCGGATCGGTCGCGCCCTCGGTGCTGATCACCAGGATACGGCTGTGCTTGTCCAGACCGATAGCCCGGCACACGTCGGGATGCTGCAGCGCGACCAAGGCGCCGGCCAGGCCGGTGACACCGGACTCGCCCGAGACGATGGGTTTGTCCTCGGCCACGCCCTGAGCGAGCAGCTTCATGCACTCGACCGCGGCGGCATCCGGAATCGCCAGTGCGTCGTCGCCGGCCGGCTCGAGCACTTCCCAGGCCAGCAGGGAGACCTCACCACAGGCGAGGCCGGCCATCAAGGTGTCGAGGTCGCCATGCACCGCGGTCGGTTCGCCCTTGGCGAAGCTCGCCAGAATGCATGCGGCCTGGTCCGGCTCGACGATCACGAAACGCGGTCGCTTGTCGCCGAAACGCTGCCAGAAACGCGCCATCACCGCCGCGGCGAACCCGCCCACCCCGCCTTGCAGGAAGACATGGGTCGGTGACTCGCCGGCCGGCAGCTGCTCGATCGCCTCGTCGGCAAGCACGGTGTAGCCCTGCATCACGAAGCGCGGGATATCCATGTAGCCCGGGTAGGAGGTGTCGGACACGACGATGCGCCCGAACTTCGCCGCATCCTCGGCCGCCTGTCGCACCGAATCGTCGTAGTTGCCGGCGGTGCGCACCACGGTCGCGCCATAACGCTCGATCGCGGCCTTGCGCCCCTCGCTCACGGTCGCATGGATGTAGATCACGCACTGGCAGCCGAAACGCTGCGCACCCCAGGCGACCGAACGGCCATGGTTGCCATCGGTCGCGCAGCTCACGGTGACCGTGGACACGACGTCGGCGTAGTCGCCGGAGAGCAGGCCGGCGGTATCGATGGTCTTGCCGGTCGCCTCGCGGACCGCTTCGATCAGGATGCGCGACACCGCATAGGCGCCACCGAGCGCCTTGAAACTGCCCAGGCCAAAGCGGCCAGCCTCGTCCTTGAACCAGACCTTGGCCAGGCCGGCCGCGGCGGCCAGGCCGGTGAGGCCGACCAGCGGCGTCACCGCATAGCCGGGCCAGGTGGAGATCTCGCGCCGCGCCGCTTCACAATCGGCGGCGCCCAGCACGACCGCCTGACGGGGCCCGAAGGGCGCGTCCAGGCTTGCCGCGGCGTTGTGGCGGTGTTCGATGGCATGATTGGCAAGCAGTTTCATCGCGATTCTCGGGCGGACAGGCGGTTCGGTAATGATGGAATAGTGCTGCGGCTGACGGTGCAGCGGCAGGTTGAAGACATGGTCGCGGATCTCGGCGCAGCGGTCCAGATCGACCGTCGCGGTGATCAGTTCGTCATCGATGGTCGAACTCATCGCGACGATCTCGCCGGTCGGCGCGATGATGCAGCTGTGGCCGAGCAGCATGCAGCCCTCCTCCAGCCCGGCCTTGCCGGCGGCCGCGACCCAGGCGCCGTTCTGGTAGGCCCCGGCCTGCATGCTCAACAGGTGGTGGAAGCTTTGCAGGTGGTCGTGCTGCGGCACCGGCATGTACTGCACCGGGGTGTTGTAGCCGAGCATGATCAGCTCGGCACCCTTCAGCCCCATCACCCGGTAAGTCTCGGGCCAGCGCCGGTCGTTGCACAGGCACATGCCGACCGTGCCACCGAAGGCCTGCCACACGCCGAAGCCGTCCGGCCCCGGCTCGAAGTAGCGTTTTTCCAGATGCTGGAACACCCGCCAGGGCTCATGTTCGGTATGGCCGGGCAGGTGCACCTTGCGATAGCGACCGACGATGCTGCCGTCGCGCTCGACCAGGATCGACGTGTTGTAGTGGTGGACGACGCCCTGGTCGTCGGTGCTCTTCTCGGCGAAACCGAGGTAGAAGCCGATGCCGTACTCGCGCGCCGCGTCGAACAACGGCCGGGTCGCGTCGTTGGGCATCTCGGCCTCGTACCAGGCGTCGAGTTCGGCCGGGTCGTCGAAGTACCAGCGCGGAAAGAACGTGGTCAGCGCCAGTTCGGGAAATACCACCAGATTGCAGCCCCGCGAACGGGCGCGCTCCAGCAGCTTCAGCATTCTCGCGACCACCGACGCCCGGGAATCCTTGCGCTGTATCGGGCCGAGTTGCGCGACGCCGAGTTCGATGACTCTCATGCCGTCTCTCCAAAGAAAGACGCCGGGGAATCCGCTGTGATGTCGAGCGGACAGCCCGGCGTACCGTTGTTTCTCGATTCAGTGATGCGTGCCAAGCTTACCGCCTTCCCCTTTGCCGGAAAAGGCGGAATGGCCGGTCACCGTTTACTTCACCGCGTCGATCGAGGCCTTCATCACCGACAGCATTTCCACCCCTTCAGCGCCGAAACGATCCGAAATCAGCTTCTCAACCGCCGGCTGCGCGGCTTCGGCAAAGCGGGCGAGTTCGGCCGCCGGAATGGCGTTCACTTCCATCTTCTGCGCGAGCTTGGGCAGACCGCGCTCGTCGGAAGCTTCTACGATACGCGAGATGCCGCGACCGGCGTCGACCGCCACGGCAGCGGCCCAGTCGACGATGCTCTTCTCTTCGTCGCTCAAGCTGTCGTAGAAGCCCTGGTTGATGAACCAGACGTAGGGGGTGATCACGTGATTGGTCACCGACAGGTACTTCTGCACCTCGTCAAACTTGGCGAAGGCGATGATCGGGATCGGGTTCATCTGGCCATCGGCCACGCCGGTCTGCAGCGCGGTATAGACCTCGGCCCACGGCAGCGCGGTCGGCTGGCCGCCCATCGACGACACCATCGCTTCATGGGTCGGCAGCGTCATCGTGCGGATGCGCAGGCCGGTCATGTCATCGACCGTCTTGATCGGCTTCTTGGAATTGGTGAAGGCGAAGAAGCCGCCCGAATCGAGCAGGCCGATGACCTTGAGACCGGTCTTGGCGTTGATATCAGCCGCGAGCTTTTCGCCGAGCGGGCTGCCCAGGTCCATCACGCGGTGGGCGGTGTTGATGTTGGGGAAGGCGAAGGGTACGTCGAACACCCCGATCAGCGGGTAGTGCACCGCGACGCCGCCGGCCGACGAGATGCTCGATTCGACGATGCCGTCGCGCACCATCTGGATCACCTCGTCATCCTTGCCGAGTTGCCCGTTGGGGTAGAGCTCGACCTTGATGCTGCCGTTGCTCGCGGTCTCGACCAGCGACTTGAACACCGCGCCCATCGCGCCGGAGTGGGTTTCAAACGGATTCTCCGGGTTGAGGTGGCTGATGCGCATCACCTTCTGCGCCTGTGCCGCCCCGACGAATGCGGCGGTGAGCATCACCGCGGCGCCAATCTGCAGTACTTGCTTCAATTTCATCTTCATGCTCCTTGTGGGTGATGAGGTCATGCGGGCCCGAGCACCCGCGGCGAAATGCGCCGGACCGAGCCGGCGCAGGTCGATCAACCGCTTGCAAAACCAAACAGGCGGGGAATGAACAGGGTCAGGTCCGGCCAATAGGCGATCACGAACAGCACCGCGATCTCGACCAGCAGGAAGGGCCACAAGGCCTTGGCGATCGCTTCGATGCGTTCCCCGGTGACCGAGGACAATACGAACAGACACGCCCCGACCGGTGGCGTCATCAACGAGATGTTCAGCGCGAGGATGATCATGATGCCGGCGTGCACCGGGTCCATGCCGATGGTCGCGGCCAGCGGCGCGAGCACCGGGGCGAGGATGATCAGGGTCGCGTTGATGTCCATGAACAGGCCGATGATCAGCAACAGCAGCAGGATCATCAGGATGATCATCGCCGGGTCGCTCGACACCGACAGGAAGGCCGCGGCGATCATCTGCGGGATACGGTTGAAGGTCATCCACCAGCCGACGATCGAGGCCGATGCGATGATCAGGAAGATGATGCCGGTGATCCGCGCGGTGCGGATCAGCATCTCGAGCAGGTCCTTGACGCCTATCGTGCGGTAGATCCCCATGCCGACCACCAGCGCGTAGGCGACCGCGATCGACGCCGCCTCGGTCGGGGTGGTGATGCCGCCGAGGATGCCCCCGAGGATGATCACCGGCATCACCAGCGCGAGGATGCTGCTCTTGAAGGTCTTGAAGATCAGCCGCAGGCTGGGGCCATGCTCCGCCTTGGGCAGGTTCAGCTTGCGCCCGAGCGCCGCGATCACCGCCATGCACATCAGGCAGATCAGCAGCCCGGGGATGATCCCGGCCGCGAACAGGCCGGCGATCGACACCCCCATCAGCGAGCCGTAGATCACCATCAGCGTCGAAGGCGGGATGGTCGGCCCGATGATGGAGCCGGCCGCAGTCACCGCACAGGCGAAGGGCCGGGTGTAACCCTGCTTGACCATCGCCGGCACCAGCGTGTTGCCGAAGGCGGCCGCATCGGCTGTGGCCGAACCGGTGACGCCGGCGAACATCACCGAGCCGATCATGTTCGAGTGGGCCATACCGCCGCGCAGATAGCCGACCAGCGAGTTGGCGAAGTCCATCACCCGGTCGGTGATACCGGAGCGGTTCATGATCTCGCCGGCCAGGATGAAGAAGGGCATCGCCAGGAACGGAAACAGGTCGAGCCCGGCGAAGAAGCGCTCCGGCGCCATCTGCAGGAAACGCGGATTGATATCCCACAGACCGATGGTACCGGCGACCCCGAGGGTGAAACCGATCGGAAAGCCGATCAGCAGCAGAACGAAGAAGGTGCCGAGAACCAGGGTCATCGTACTGCTCCGATATGGCCGTCATGGCCGTAACGTGCCTGGTCGCGCAGCGCGACCAGCACCAACTGTATGCAGGCCAGCGCCGCAGCGGTCGGCACCGCCGCGAAAGGCAGCGCCTTGCTCATGCCGAACACCATGGTCAGCGTTCGCCCGCCTCGCTCGACCATGTCCAGCCCGTACATGAACAGGAAGGCGAAGAAGGCGAAGGCGAGGATGTCGAAGCCGAGCAGCAACCAGCGCCGGACCGAACGGGGCAGCTTCTCGATGAAGAAGGCCACGCCGATATGCTCGCGTTTTGCGATGCCGCAGGACACCGCGAGCAAGGCGGTCCAGATCATCAGATAGCGGGCGAGCTCCTCGGTGAAGGTCAGCGGCAACGGGATCAGGTAGCGCACTACCACCCCCAACCATACGTCGAGCACCAGCAGGACCATCAGCACGGCACAGATACGCTCCACGACCCAGTCCAGACCGTGGCTTGCGGTGGCCGCCTTGTCTCCTATCCATTGCAACATCGCGTCAGGTCACCCCATGAGATCGAGCTTTGTAAAAGCAAGGCATGTGCCATGCACCTGTCTGCGCGCCCTTGCAGCCGCGACACCCGGTAGCGCGAGGCGTATCACCAAAAGCCAATCCAGAACGGGGCGCCGCCGTCCCCACGTTGGTGCATCCGCCCAGGAATCTGCGCGGACGCAACGACATCAGAGGAACACCCGCGCCGGTGACGCGAGATCGATCTCTTCGCAGTTGGGGTTTGGTCCGGCGCGATCCAGAACGAGAAAGTCGCTGATCTCCTCCAGCGCGAGCAAGGGGTGGTGCCACACGCCCGGCGCGTAATTGACGCCCTGCCCCGGCCCAGCCAGAAAAGCCGCGAGATCTGCCGCATCGGGTGTGCCTGTCGCCTGGGCGACCACGACCAGGTAGGGACGCCCGGACAAGGGCATGAAGGCCTGGCTACCCAGCGGATGGCGCTCCATCATCGTGATCTCGAACGGAATCGGCCTGGGCTGGCCGCGAAAGATCGAGACAATGACCCGGCCGTCCGGCCCTGGCGCCAGCGAAGCGAGATCGTGAAAGCGTTCGGTGTTGCCGCCATTGATCATGTAGCGCGTGGCCGCAGCGGAGACCTCGATGACGTCGCCAAAGGGCGCAAAGGCCTCTCGGGTCAAGGGCACGGCCACGATTTCGCGCATGATGTTCCTCGCCTGGCGGCACAAAAACTGCTTGAAAGAAATCGCAACATGACGAGTCGGTCATGAACACAACCGAATCGACACATCTCATCTAAAGTTCTGTGTAACATGTTAGTTAGCGGATTTAAACGATGTCAACCTGAATCTTCCGGGGCAGCGTCCATGACCCACTGCAAGCCTGTTCGGGCCATGTGCCGGACACCGGCAAGCGGAGTGGAATGCCGGCTTGGATCAGTCTGGACCGCGCACCTCAACATCACCAAGCTGCCGAGATGAATCGACCGAAACCCGAGGGAATGCTGCTCGCAGACCAGGCCTACGAGAAATTGCGCGAGCTATTGACGGTGGAGGGCTTGCGCGCCGGCCAGTTCGTGTCGATGCCGGACCTGGTCGAACTGCTGGGCTTCCCGCTTGCGCCGACACGCGAAGCGGTCAAACGGGCCGAAGCCGGCTCGTTGGTCACGGTGCTACCCAAACGCGGCGTGCTGGTCATGGAAGCCACGTCGACCGCGATCCGCGAATGCTTCGATCTCAGGACCATCTTCGACCAGGAGGGTGCGCGTCGGCTGGTACGCCAGGGTCGCCCGGAATCCTTGTCTTCGCTCCGGCTGGCACATGAGAAGATTCTGGAGCGCGCCCGCGCCGACGTGACCACGGCGTTGCAACAGCAAGCCAAGGAACTCGACTGGGCGCTGCATCTGTCACTGGGCGGCGCACTCGAGAATGCCGCAGCGCAGGAAATCTACGCCCTCAATCGTGACAAGATCGCGATCATCCAGCAGACCCGCCCGTTCCTGCCGGAACGGATCGCATCGGCGATGGAGGAACATATCCGCATCATCGATGCGATCCTCGCCAGGGACGAGGAGCAGGCCGCCCGCGCGGTGCGCGAGCACTACCGCAATACCCTGCGCTGGTGGGGCATCCTGCTTTAGCAACCTGTCGGTTGGCTCAGCCCGCGATCACCGACATCATCTCCTCGCGACCCGCCTTGGCCGCCGCCTTGATCGTGTCGAGCTGGGTGATCGGAATCTCGTCGTCGAGCAGGCTTTCCCAGCGACCGCGCCGACCGCCGAGGAGGCTGTCGAAGGGGTTGGGCGTCTCGCAAGCCAGTGTCGCGGCAAACACCACGTCGAACAGCGACTTCGGTGGCCAGACGCCTCCGGATGGGTCAGCGTAGGTATATGCATCGAGGACGGTTTCGGGCAGGTCGAACAGTTCCAGGATGGCCCGACCGATCGGCTCGCTCCAGATCGAGACGAACTCTCCGAAACGGTCGATGTTCTGCTCCATCGCCGGGAACTCCGACGCCCGCGCGACCAGGTAGAACTGGCCGATGTCTATCATCATGCCGGCAAACAGAGCGCTATCGGCCGAGACCGTTTTCACCTCGCGCGCGATCGAGTGCGCCCAGCTCGCAACCTCCACCGAGTGCATCCACAGGCCGGAGGCAATGATCTTCATGTTGCGCGAGCGCTGATCACCAGCCAGCTGCTCGGCGGCTACCGCCAGCGCTGCACTGCGCACCGTGGCCAGCCCGACCCGTTGCACCGCGGTCGCGACGTTGTCTATGGCCCGACCTGAGGGATTCAGGGCAGCCGAGTTCGCGATCCGCACCAGCCTCGCGCTCAGGACCGGTTCGGCCGCGACGACCTTGGCGATATCCTGCAGGGAGGAATCCGGATCGTCGGCGAGCCGCTTGATGCGCAAGGTCACATCGAGCGCGGTCGGAAAGTGGAGCTTCTCGGACTTGAGCTCCGCCTCGATCAGTTCGCCGAAGTCTGCCGCCTGCTTGTCGAAATCGTCCATGCCACCCCCTTTGGTTTGCGCAGCAGTGTAGCCTCGAACACGGTCGCCAGCCAGGGCAACCAGCCCGGCACCCGGGGCGGATCGGCCGACCACTCACATGCAAGGCCGGGATCACCGGGCCGGAAACAGCCTACGGACGCCTTCCAGATGGGCGAACGGTCGGTGGCCGCTGTCGCCCCCCCTGGCCCAGCCGATCAAACCCGCGGTGGAAGCATCCAGACCGGCAGTGTCTCCGCTAGACAGTCGCGGCTCGATGTCCCGGGCGAGCGACTTGCCGAGCTCGACCCCCCACTGATCGAAACTGTTCACGCCCCAGACCACCCCGGCCACGAACACCCGGTGTTCGTACAAGGCCAGCAGGGCACCGAAGGACGCCGGATCGAGGGACTCTAGCATCAGGAAACTGCTGGGTCGGTTCCCCGGAAAGTCCTGATGACCGGCCAATTGCCCACTTCCCGCCCTGGATCCGATCATGAGGGCCTGGGCCTGGGCCAGCGCGTTGGCCAACAAGGCGTCGTGATGGCCAGCGAAACCGTGCGCCGGCTTGCGGACGGCGATGATCTCGGTCGGCATCGAAGCCGTTCCCTGGTGCAGCCACTGGAAGAAGGCGTGCTGGCCGTTGCTGCCCTCTTCGCCCCACACCACACCGGCGGTGGGGTAGTCGAGCACTTGTCCGTCGCGGTCCACACGCTTGCCGTTGCTCTCCATTTCGAGTTGCTGAAGGTAGGCCGGTAGTCGTCGCAGGTTGTGGTGATAAGGTACGACGCAGCGCCCCGCAAATCGCAGGAAGGTGGCATTCCAGACATCGAGCAAACCCATGGACAGCGGCAGATTGGCTGCCGCGGGTGTGTCGGCGAAGTGGGCATCCATCTCCGCACCACCGCGCAAAAAGGCGGTGAAACCGTCACGCCCGATCGCAATGGCGAGCGGTAGCCCCACTGTGGACCACAGCGAAAAACGTCCGCCCATGCCTTCCGGCATGTCGAGCACCTCCCCCATGCCGCTGGCCCTGGCCTGTTCGGGGCGTGAAGACACCGCCACGAAATGGCGAGCCGGATCGTTACCACCCCGGGCCTGGAACCAGGCCATCGCGGACGCCGCGTTGCGCAAGGTATCCGCAGTGGACCAGGACTTGGACACCACGATGAACAGCGTTCTGTCGGGATCGAGTCCATCCAGCGCCGCCTGCAGGTCGTGCCCGTCCAGGTTGGACACCACGTGAATCCGCTGGCGGCAGCTGATCTGATGCGACAGCGCCTGTACGGCCAGTTCGGGGCCGAGGCCGGAACCGCCGATGCCGATATGGACCACATCGTCGATACCGGCGTCGGTCCGAATCCGCTCGGCCAGGGTCAGCATCCGCTCCAGGCTTGCGGGCGGCTGATCGATGGCTGCCCGACGCCATGCCGTATGATCGACCGAACGCTGCTCCGTGGTGTTGACCGGATCACCCGCGAACAGGCGGGCACGCCAGCCGGCCAGATCCACCGCGTCGGCCAGCTCCAGCAAGATCCGCCACACCTCCGTTGTCCACAACTGCTTGGACAGGTCGACCCGCAGGTGCGGCGCTTTCAAGGACAGGCTGTCGAAACGATGAGGGTCGGCCACGAACGCCTCGCGGAGATCGAAGCCGATACGAACCTGGTCAGCGAGCTCCCGCAGCCTGAGCCAGGTGGGAAGCGTGTCGTGGCGCATTCTGAAACCTTTTCTATGCGATCGTTGTTGATGATGTGCGCTGCAGTGTAGCGTCGAACGGCCTTGCCGACCATATGTGGGCAGCGCTCCACGGGCGCCGGCCGGAAGTCCGTCCGACTGCGGAAAACTCGATGCCAGGCTGCTAAAGTGGGAACTGGAATGATCGCCATTCGGAGTTCGATCGCATGCAAGGTCGTCCAGCCTCACCAGCACGGATTTGCGCACCCATCCGGGCACGACTGGCCGGTCACCGGCGTCGCCCGCTCGGCCGTTCAGGGCCGTGCGCTCCGCGTCGGATGGACCGCGGCGATGGATCGTCCTGGCTTTCAGGGTCATCATGACGACCGACGCCGGCCCGATCCTGTTCGCGATCATCCTCGGCGTGCTGTTGTCGGCCGTGGTCGCCTGGTTTGTCGCCGGCGCCTACCGGCGCGGCATGCTGAAGCGGATGCGACAAGGCGCTGCACCGGACGACGCCAGGGACCAGACGCCTTCCCCCGGTCATCGGCCCGGCGTCGATACGCCTCGCCCCCCCGGCACCCTCGACCTGAATGCCAACAAGCGGGCACGCTGGCGCTATCTCGCCGCCACCAGCGCCCTGTGCCTGGTGATCGGCCTGAGCCAGTCCTGGCTGGCGCTCTTGTTCGTGTACAACGCCAGTCCGTTCTCGCTGACGCGTGTACTCGTGCTAGGGCTGGTCTATGCCTGGCCCATGGTGCTCGCCTGGGGCTTGCTGCAGCGCTGGACCTGGCTGCGCACCACCACCGCGGTGATCACCTACATGGTGGCCATGGTCGGGGTGGTCATGCTCGCGTCCAACCGGGAGCAGGCACTGGTCGAGGTCGGCGTCTGGTTGTTCGGGGTCGTCGCGATTCCGATCGGTATCAGCCTGCTGATCGGTGCGAGCGGACGGATCCGTGCAGTCGCCCCCTACCTGCTGCCCTTGTTCATTCTGCTTTCGGCTGCCTCGGTGCTCGCACTGGCCTGGCTCGCCGGTATGGTCGAAAACGAGCCGCCGTGGCTGGTGGCATGGGTCGAGACGCTCGGAGCGACCATCACCTTGCTGCTGGTCGTACTGGCACCATGGCTTGTGCTGGCCTGGCCGACCTACGCACTGGCACGCAAACTGGCGCAAGCCTACCGGGACAAGCGCTTTTCCGACCTCGGCTACCTGTTCGCCGCCTACTGGATGGTGATCCTGAGCGCGAGCGCCCTGCCTGCCTTGCAAGGTGTGGGGCCGGCCGGCTTGACCCAGCTGCTCCCGTGGCTGTGGATTCCGGTGGCCTACCGGCTCTTTCGACCGCTCCTCGAACCGACCGGCGATCCGCCCATGCTACTGGTCTTGCGCGTCTTCCATCAGGACCGGCAGGTCGGCCTGCTGTTCGACCGCGTGGTCGAGCGCTGGCGTCTGACCGGCAACACCGTGCTCATCGCCGGCACCGATCTGCTCAGCCGCACACTGGATCCGGACGACTTGTTCACCTTCATCAACGGCCGGCTCGGCAGCCGCTTCATCACCAACCCGTCCCAGGTCGCACTTCGAATCAGTGAGTTCGATCTCGCGCCCGATCCGGATGGACGCTACCGGGTCAATGAATGCTATTGCTACGACAGCACCTGGCAAGCGGCGCTGTCCGCACTGGTCCAAAGTTCGGATGTCGTTCTGATGGACTTGCGCGGGTTCAAGCCGCACAACCGGGGCTGTCGTCACGAGTTGCAGGTACTCGCTGCCGCGCCACGACTGGCACAGGTGGTGGTGCTGTACGACGAGCACACCGCCCGCGACGTGGCCGAGGGCGAACTGGCCGATGCGCCTCCCGGCCGTTTCACCTGGATCGAAGCCAGCCGCCTCGGTTTCGGCAAGGCCAGCGAAGTCCTGGCGGCATTGTTCAGCGAGAGACCCCATGCGAGCAGCTAATACCCCATTCCACTGCGGTCGGCACACCTGCACACCCATCAGCGAGGCTATCGTATGAGCGGCATCTTCATCAGCTACCGTCGCGGCGACCGGCCGGGTTTCGCCGGACGCCTCGCCGAGGCACTGGAGAACGTGTTCGGCCCTGAACATGTCTTCCGGGACATAGAGGACATCCGCCCGGGCGAGGACTTCGTCGAGGTCATCGCCCAGCGCATCGCGGCCAGCGATCTGGTGCTGGTCGTGATCGGCCCGGACTGGCTCGACGCCAGCCACAACGGCAGGCGACGACTGGACGAGCCGGACGATCTGGTACGCCAGGAGATCGACTCGGCCTTGCGCGCATCCAAGCCGGTATGGCCAGTGCTTGTGAGCGGGGCAACCATGCCGGTCGAGCATGAACTGCCGACGTCGATCCGGGCACTGGCCAGACGCCAGGCGGTGATCCTGACCGAGGCCGGCTGGCGTGACGACGTCGCACGCCTGATCGCCGCGCTGTCTCCCTTGATGCTGGTCGCACGCAGGCGCAAGCGTGCGCGAGGCGGGCGACGTGCGATCGTCGCCGCCTTCGCTGCGTTCCTGGTCGTCGCCCTTGCCACAGCCTGGGTGATTTCCGACGCCCCATCGCGCAGCCTTCCGGTGACGGAATCGCGACCCGTGTCTTCCGGGCCGATGACCGACGCCCAAACCGGACCCGGCCAGCCAGCCGGCAGCTGGTCTGCACGGGTGCGTTACGAATGGGGTGCAGAACATGATGAAAGCCTCGAACTCCATGATGACGCCGGCGAGATTCGTGGAACGATCAGCTTCCTGGGCATCCCGCGGATCATCGAGGCCGGTGAATGGCGAAGCGACGGCAGCCTGCACCTGACAACCCGCAGCGAGTCGATGGCCGGCGGAGAAACCCGGACCCTGACCCACCGTTACCACGCCCGCATCGCTGCCGACCGCCTCGACTTCATCCTCGAGACCACGGGTGGTGCCTCGCCCGAGCGCCCGATCCGGTTCAGCGCTCGCCGAATCACCGCGTCGAACTGATATCCTCGTCCTCGCACCACAAAAGTGTCGACCACGATTCGGTCGGTCGGACGGAGGAAACGAAACTGATGGCGGACTCGGACATCACCGGTGAGCAGGCTTACTGGTTTGCGTTCTGCGGCCATGCCCTGCTTTTGCGCGACGGCCGCGAGGTGCCGGACGGGCGCTGGCCGCACCCGGTCGGCGAAGCCGTCGTCAGAACACTCCCGGTGGGCGAGATCGGTGGGCGCGCCTGCCACGCGGTCGAACTGGCAGCCGGCTTCGACGCGCCGGCCGGATTCGAGCTGGTCGGTTATCGTGCGCTGTCGCAACGACTCGCCCCGACCCAGGTCAGGATGGCCGCACGCGCGCTGGAATTGCTGGAATGGGAGCGCAGCCATCTGTTCTGTGGTGCCTGCGGCAGCCCAACGACACGCGGGATGGGCAATCCGGTGCGACGCTGCAGCAACAGCGGCTGCGGGCGCGATCATTACCCGAAAATCTCGCCCGTCGTCATCATCGCGGTCGAACGTGGCCCCGAGATCCTGCTCGGGCGCTCGCATCATTTTGTGCAGGGCATGTACAGCACGCTCGCCGGCTTCGTCGATGCCGGCGAAAGTGCCGAGGAAGCGATTCATCGCGAGTTGTTCGAGGAAACCCGCATCAGCGTCGCCAACCTGCGCTACTTCGGCAGCCAGCCCTGGCCATTCCCGCATTCGCTGATGCTCGGCTATCACGCGGATTACGCCGACGGCGAAATCGTCTGCGACCCGGAAGAGATCGAGGACGCCGCCTTCTTCCGGGCCGACAAGCTGCCGGACACCCTGCCCGGACCGGGTACGATCGCCCGCTGGCTGATCAATGATTTCCTGCGCCGAAACGGTCTTGGCTGATCGGGCTGCACAGACTGCGCCAATGATCTTCTGAGGGAGATCACCGTCCGCGCAACGCGGCAAGCTCCAGCAACAAGCGCCCCAACTCGCTGCGCAATGCGTCGCGCTCCGGACCTTCGGGTTTGTTCGAAAACGCTTGTCTGACCATGACGATTTGTTTGCGCAACCCGATCTCGGGTGGCGTGACCCCTGCATTCTTGAGAATGCGGTTAACCATCCTGCGTTCGGCCGGTACGAATGGTTCCTCGGACAAATCCAGTGGCCTGCCCGCCCCCGGCAGATTGTCGAACTCCCCTCGCCGAATCGCGTCGGCAATGCGTTGCTCGGCCAGGATATCGAAAATGGACATGATCATTCAGGACGCAGCAGCGTTCGGAAGGACGCGATCGACCGATTGCACGAATAACTGTATGAATATATAGTTACCGCAATTGGTCGTATCCCGGAGGGCTTATCATGGCATTGAACATCAACCGCATCATCATCGCACTCGGCCTGCTCGCCGGCCTGCTGTTCGCGGCCGGTGAAACCGGCGGGGGTCTGACCCTATGCCTGGCTGCGATGGCGGCGTCACTTTGCCAGCGCATACAGGCGATTCAGCGTGACTGAGCACTCGGCCTCTCGATCAAGGATTCGCAAGGACTCGTCGTCCGTCCGACGCCCACCCCGGCGAGGTCATTGCCCGGCGATGCCGCTAAGCAGACACGCGCTTCCTGATTCATACCCGGAATCCCGGCCATAAGCGAGCCTGTTAGCGGGATAGATATTTTTATGTTGCATCGCACCAACCCAACGGCTATTCTGGACCTGTCTCCTCCACCCTCCTCCAATGGTGTGGATTTGGCCCGGTCATGAAAATGCCCGGGCCATTTTTTTGCGCTTCTCGTGTCGCATGCCCGATGACGGGGTCTCCCCCTCACTCCAAGCCTGCCCCCGCCCGATGTTGGGCGCCAACTGCCCATTTTGCTGGGTGCTCACGCTCGAACCGGTAGAAGAGGTTGGGTTCGGACAACACGAAGATGTCTCCGTTCGGCCCGATCGCCAGGCCTTCGGCCTGTGGTACGCGCTGCGACAACCCATGACGACCGCGCCACATGGGCAGGACACTCACCGGGGTGCCTTCCTCGGTGTACTCGACGATCAAGGCCGACTCATCACTGAGCAAGAGAATGTTGCCGGTCGGTTCATGAAAGGTGAGAGAGGACAGATCGGTCATGAACAAGGTGCTCGCACGTGGCGATTTCCACTCGGAGATCTTCACCTGAAACGGCCCCCCGTCGAATAGCTCGGGCAAGCCGCTGACGACGAGCACCCGCATCGGCGATTTTTCCTTGCTGATGAACAAGCGTCCATTCGTGTCGTCCCACGACACCCCCTCGTAGCCGAGGTTGCGGCTCAGATCGATCGACAAGCCGAGATACGGCAGGTTACGGACATCCAGTTGGGTCGTGTCGTCATCAATGAGCACTTTGTACAACTTGTGGTCCCGCTCGTCGGCAATCACGAACACGTTGCCCCGAACATGGGTGATACCTTCCGGGTCGCGCGCGCCCTCGATCGGGATCATGCGAAGCACCTTGCCATCGGTACTCAACTCTGCCACCGCCGGCGGTCCGTTGATCACCGTGAACAAGGTGTTGGTGTCGCTGCTGAAGGTCAGGCCAGAGGCATTGTAGGCAATCCCGTCGAGCGGAACCCCATCCACGACGACCCGATAAAAGGGTAACCAGACACCCTCCTCGCTCCATCGCTCGACGCCGGCGCGGGTCTGAAACCAGTACCACGCCAGCGCAGCAGTTTTCGTCTGCCATGCCAAGCCGGCCGCAGCGACGATCGACAACAATATCATCCAGCGCAACAAACGGCGCGGCAGTCTCAGGGGCATGAATGTTTGACCGTATCAGCATGCGAGGCGCGCCAGTATGCCGCGACTCGAACAGCTTAGAAAGCTGCATTCGTGTTCAGGGCATCACCTTTCACACGCTGGCGTCCACCGACTACGACGACGGACTCGATCGTTTCGAGGATCTACAGGTAGGACAGAAAGTCGAGGTGGACTTCGAATATCGGGACGGTCGGCACATCGCCACCGAGATCGAACTGGACGACTGAACCCGGATTGGATGGGTTGCTCAACGCATCGGGGACAGCATCGAAACCTGCTCGGCTTCGGTGTCGAGTCCGTGGCGAACCTGCGGGTAGTAGCTCAGGATGCGGCGGACATATTCCCGGGTTTCCGCGTAAGGCGGTACGCCGCCGTGCCGCTCGACCGCACCTTCACCCGCGTTGTACGCCGCAGCCGCCAGGATGACGTCGCCATCGAAACGCTTGAGCAGCCAGCGCAGGTAGGCGAGTCCGCCGCGCACATTCTGCTCGGGGTCGAAGGCATCGCGCACCCCGAATCGCGCGGCGGTATCCGGGATCAGTTGCATCAGACCCTGGGCATTCTTGGGCGAGCGGGCGAGCGGATCGAAGTTCGATTCGGTGCGGGCGATAGCCAGCGCGAGCCGGGGATCGACCCCGAACTGGGGCGCCAGGCGCTCGACCAACTGGGCATGCTGCCGGCGCGCACCGGAGACACGACCCGGATCACCGGCGTCGACCACCGGCGCGAGATCGGCCGGGATGCCGGCCTGTAGCGGCCTCGCCCGACCCAGGCAGTCCGGCAAGGTGAAGGGCGGTGCCGCACCACGCAGATGACGTCCTGCCTGAACATGGCCTTTCTGGGCAGCGATCGACAGCAAGGTGCCGGCGACCGCGTCGTCGCGCCTCACCCCGCGCCCGGTCTGATAGAGCCGCCCCAGCCGGAACTGCGCCTCGGTGCTGCCGAAACGCGCTGCCGCACAGTAGCGACCGAGCGCCAGCGAAAACTGTCCGCTGCGCTCGGCCCGATCGCCTTCCTGCAGCATTCTCGCGATCGCCGGTGGCTCACCCTGTACCGCGACCGATTGCGCCTGCGCAGCAAACGGCGTCAAAACCGCGACGGCGAGCAGACCGAGCAACCATGAGCGAGAGCGACGAACAGAATGGCGCATCGGAAGAGTCCTTCCACAGTGAGTCGAGTCACTGTAGCGCCATGCCGAATCATCGTCCGTGAACTATGCCACCCTGCTGTAACGAATCACCGCCCCACGTCCAGTCAC
The DNA here is from genome assembly GCA_030604735.1 of Azoarcus sp. Lineage (GTDB taxonomy): Bacteria > Pseudomonadota > Gammaproteobacteria > Burkholderiales > Rhodocyclaceae > Azoarcus_F. Next base: position 12,211 of record JAUVVG010000037.1, on the reverse strand, counting down.
CTTGCCAGTCCCTATATCGCACACCGGGAATCCGCTCGGGCGAGGTGAAGAACCCGTCATGGCCACAGCCCCCCCTCAGGCGCTGACCGGAACGACCTTGTAACACGGGTGATAGTCGCTACCCGGCAGCTTCATCCGACCCTGCTCGACGAAGGACGCCAGCAGCACGTCCATCGGCCCCATGATCGCCGGGTCGCCATGGATCTCGAACAGACCATGCTGCTCGATCGCCAGGATGCCCTCGTTCTTGACGTTCCCGGCGACCACCCCCGAGAATGCGCGGCGCAGATTCGCCGCCAGGCGATGCACCGGTTGCTGCTTGTGCAGGCTGAGCTTGCGCATGTTGGCGTGGGTCGGACGGAAAGGCTGCTGGAAGTCGTGCTGGATACGCAGCAACCAGTTGAAGTAGTAGGCGTCCCCGGTTTCCTTGCGATGGGCGCGCACCGCCGCGATGCCTTGCTGGGTTGCACGCGCCACCGCGATCGGATCATCGATGATGATCTGGTACAACTTCTGGGCTTCCGGTCCCAGCACCGTGCCGATGAAATCGTCGATCTGCCTGAAGTAAGCCTCGGAGTTCGCAGGGCCGGTAAAGACCAACGGAAACGGCGTGCCGGCATTGTCCGGATGGAGCAGGATCCCGAGAACGTAGAGGATTTCCTCGGCCGTGCCGACCCCGCCCGGGAACACGACGAAACCATGGCCGGCGCGCACGAAGCCTTCCAGACGCTTCTCGACGTCGGGAAAAATCACCAACTCGTTGACGATCGGATTGGGCGATTCTGCCGCGATGATGCCGGGCTCGGTGAACCCGAGATAACGTGCGTTGGCGAGCCGCTGCTTGGCATGGGCGATGGTCGCCCCTTTCATCGGCCCCTTCATCGCACCCGGGCCACAGCCGGTGCAGATGTCCAACCCGCGCAAGCCGAGCTGATAGCCGACCCGCTTGCTGTAGTCGTACTCCTCGCGGCTGATCGAATGCCCGCCCCAGCACACCACCATGTTCGGCGTATCGATCGGCTGCACCACGCCGGCGTTGCGCAGGATGTGGAACACCGCGTCGGTAATGCCGGCCGAGGAAGCCAGATCGAAGCGACCGCCGTCGCAACCACCCAGTTCGTGGCGGGCGTAGACGACATCGCGCAGCACCGACACCAGATGCTCCTGGATACCGCGAATCATCACCCCATCGACAAAGGCGCTCGCCGGCGCCCCCTGGATATCGAGCTTGATGCCACGCGAACGCTGGACGATCTCGACCTTGAAACTTCGGTAGCGCGCGAGCAACTCCCGCCCATCGTCCAATTCATTGCCGCAGTTCAGCACCGCCAGCGCACAGTTGCGAAAGACCTCGCGCAGGCCGCCACTACCATGATCGGACAAGGCCGCCGCCTCGGCGCGGGACAACACTTCCATGCGGCCGATGGGGGAAACCTGGGCATCGACGACTTCGTATTCCATTGGAGCGACTCTCTCGGAAAAAGGGCTGGGCCTGAAGCAGGGGCAACCGCGAGGCGGCTGACGCGCACCGGCCGGGACCGGCCGACCGTTGTGCAGGTACGAACGAAACAGCCTTATACCCGAAACCGGTTACCGATTACGCAAAGGTGCTACTTGTCGGCTTCATCGAAATCACCCTTGTGCGACGGATTCGGCCGCGCGGCCTCCGGATCCACGGTGTCCAGCGCCTCGGTCGTCGCCACGGCGGCGAGCGGTCGCTCGACCAGCGTCACCCGCGCCGGCGGTGCCTCGCCGCGCTTGTCCTCGCCAAAGTATAGCGTCATGTGCGGGAACGGGATCTCGATGCCGGCCGCGTCGAAGTGCCGCTTCACCAGACGGTTGTACTCGCGTCCGATCGCGAATTGGGAGCCCGCAATCGTCTTGATCCGGACCCGGACATTGACCGAGCTGTCGGCCAGCGCAGTCACGCCATGCACTTCGAGGGTTGGATCGATGATCTTGGCCCGTTGTTCCGGATCCTCCAGCAGCTCATCGAAGGCCGCCCGCAGATGGACGATCACGTTGTCGATATCCTCACGATAGGCGACCCCATACTCCCCGACATGGAAGCCGTAGTCGCGCATGTAGTTCGACACCATATCGACCGACGAGAACGGCAGCAGATGGTAGGTGCCCGACAAGTCACGCAGTCCGAGCGAGCGGATCGTCATCCGCTCGACCGTCCCGGTCGTACCGCCGGCAGTGACCACGTCGCCCACGTTGATCGCGTTCTCCAACTGTATGAACACCCCGGTGATCACGTCCTGCACCAGCTTCTGCGCCCCGAAACCGATCGCCAGACCGAGCACGCCGGCGCCGGCGAGCAAGGGCGCGATGTTGATCCCGATTTCGGCCAATACCACCATCACCGTCAGCACTACCAGCACGATCGCAATCGCGTTGCGGAAGATCGTCAGCAAGGTGCGTGCGCGCGGGTTGGGCTCGCCCAACCCGGTCTGCGGATTGAGCCGGAACTCGATCCAGCTCGCGACGACCAGCCAAACCAGCAAGGCCAGCGTGATGATCAACGCGACCGACACCATGCGGCCCAGCAACTGCGCACCGGCATCCGAAACCATCCATGTGCCGAGGTCGAAAGGCGTCCAGGCATCGATGATGAAGGCCACTACCACCGCGAGAATCGTGAAGCGGGCGATCTTCAATGCGGTCGGGACATAGGCATTGAGCCGGGCCTCGAGCAAGGGAAACTTGGCCCGCAGGTCGTCATTGAGCTCGATGCGGCGCAGGATGACCTGGGTCAGGAAGGCTGCGAGGCCAATACCGATGACCACCGCAACAAGGGTTTGCCCAGTCGCGGCCAGCATGAACGGCAAGGCCTGCTCCGGATACAGCACCGCCGTCACCAGGATAGCGGCGAGGTAGGCGATCACCACGACATGCCAGATTCTAGCCGCCATGCCGAGGCTGACCCGCCCGAACGGTGACTGCATGCGCAGCGCGAGCGCTTCGAAGGCAGCCCGGCCGCGGTTGCGGTTCTGCATCACGATCACCGCGGCCTTCAGCAGCGCGGTCAGCATGATCAGGATCGCCACCGCACGCCCGAGCTCCAGCGTCAGGAAATGGTTGATCAGCGGCACCACCAGCATCAGGCCATAGCCGAGGAAGAACACCATCCGCGACGACCACATGTACCAGTAGGCTTTTTCCTCGCCCGACAAGGGAATGATGCGCAGGTTGTCACCCCGCGGCGACAACAGGATGCGCAGAATAGTGCGTACCATCTCGACCATCAGGAAGGCGTTGAGGAACAGCGACTCCTGGAGGCTGATCACCCCGCTCTCGCCGAGCACGAACAGCGCCACGCCATAACCGACCAGCCAGGCGATCGCGATGGTCGCGAGATCGACCACGGCCGCACCGGCGATCGCCAGGCTGCGCCGCATCCAGGCCAAGGCGATTGGTACCCCGCCCGTCCGCGCCAGACCGGCCTGGCTGTCCAGCGCGCGGAATGCGAACCCGGCAGCCGTCCTGGCAAGTACAAGCACCGCCAAGGTGACCGCGATCAGCACCGCGAACTGGCCGAGCTCCCACAGCAGCGCGTTCGGGTCGGCCTGTGTCACTCGTTGCCACGAGGCGCCGATCGCATCGAAAGCGGCGCTGGACTCGCTGACCGTGCCCTGCGCGACACTCTGGGTGAAGTTGGCGATTCGACGCGCGACCGACTCGGGCGCCTGCTCGCCTGCGATGGCCTCGGCGGTGTCGTTCTCGCCCAGACGGCGTAGTTGCTCGATCAACGCGGTTCGGGTGGCCTCGTCCTCGAGCAGGTCAGCCAGGCGTTGATGCCCGGCCTGATTTGCGTCGGGTTGGGTTGCAAAACTCGCCCCCGAAATCAGCATGCACAGGGTCAAAAGGACAAATAAAAATCTCATTATGATCGCTATCGATGGGTCGTAAAAAACGAACCAAAGTCTAGCACACGCTCATTTTGAGCCTCTTTGCGACCCTTTTGCCTCTATCCACACCTTGAAGGCAAGTATCCCCGACATGAAGATCCGGGTTGGCACACGGCTGCGTTTTACCCCTCCCCTTCGCCATCTGCCGCCCGCATTACAAGGGCTCCCTCTTCCCGAAGCTCCCCCTAACGGGCATGGAATTGGTCCATCCCTGATTATGAAAGCCACCATGCCCGCTTCCCTCACCCCCAGCCCCTCTCCCGCACGCGGGCGAGGGGAGCTTAATGAGTCGCCAGGGCGACTTTCACGCTAACTGACGCTCACGCCAGCCCGAACACTCGCGCCACTGCAAGCACCCGCTCGGCACGGGCGATCACCGGGGCATCGATCATGCGCCCTTCGACGACCGCTGCGCCGCCACCCGCAGCCCGTGCCGCCTGGATGACCGCCTTGGCCCAGGCGATGTCCTGCGCGGACGGGGTGAATGCCGCAGCCGCGGCAGCGACCTGGGTCGGGTGGATCAGCAACTGCCCGCCGAAACCATGACGCCGTGCACGGGCGGCGTAACGGGCCAGCGCGGCCTCGTCCCCGATGCCGGTGAACACCCCATCCACCGGTGCCGGCAACCCGGCCCGCTGGCTCGCCAGCACCAGCATCGCCCGCCACGGCAGAAAGACCAGCTCTTCCGGGTCGGACTCGTCGGGAACCAGGTCGAGCTCGACCGCGAGGTCGAGCTTGCCGAAAACCAGCCGGGCGCAGCCTGATGCACGCGCCACCTCGGCGAGCGCTTCCAGCCCCTGCCCGGTTTCGATGATGCCGAGCACCGGCTTGCCGCTGCAGCAATGGGCATGCTCCACCTGCGCCGCGCTGTCGGCCTTGGGTAGCATCACGCCCGCCACCCCGGCATGGCGGCAGGCCGCCAGATCGGCTTCGTGCCAGGGCGTGCCGGCGGCGTTGATCCGCACCACCACCCGCGCCTCCGGGTGGTCGGCCAGCCACGCCAGCAGGGCGTCGCGGGCGGCCGGCTTGTCGCCCGGCGCCACCGCATCCTCGAGATCGACAATGACCACATCGGTGCCGGTCGCGAAGGCCTTGGCGATGCGCTCCGGCCGGGTCGCCGGCACGAACAGGAAGGTGCGCGCCCGACCGAGATCGGGCGCGGCGCCATCATCGACACCGGAGGACGTCCGTACGGCCGGCTGCAAGGTGGAGTGCACGGGCTGTCGCGTCGTTTCGTTCATCACACCACCTTGCGTTCGCGTAGGCCGGCGATGCGGTCGCCGTAGCCGAGTTCGGCGAGGATGGCCTCGGTGTGCTCACCCAGCGCGGGCACCGGGTCCATGCGCGCCGGATGGTCGCCGCCCATGCCGGGTGGTTGCAGCGCAGGCAGCGGGCCGGTCGGCGAACCGACCTCGACCCAGCGTTGCCGCGCGCTGAGTTGGGGATGGGACCAGATGTCGGCCATCGTGCTGACATGAGCGTTGGCGATGTCGGCCGCGTCGAGCCGGGCGATGACCTCGTCCGCGCTGAGGTTGGCGAAGCGCTGCTCGATCATCTCGCGCACCGCGTCGCGGTTGGCATGGCGCTGTGCGTTGCTGGCGAAACGGGCATCGATCGCGATCGCCCCATCGCCGAGCACCTTGTCGCAGAACACCGCCCATTCGCGTTCGTTCTGCAAGCCGAGCATTACGGTACGTCCATCGCCGGCGCGGAACGGGCCGTAGGGGTAGATCGTCGCGTGCGACGCGCCGGCCCGTCCCGGCGCCGGCTGGGCCTGGTAGGCGTAATACATCGGGAAGCCCATCCACTCGACCATCGCGTCGATCATCGCGATCTCGATCCGCCGGCCACGTCCGCTGCGGCCGCGCTCGATCAGCGCCCCCAGTATCTGCGAGTAGGCATACATGCCAGCCGCGATGTCTGCGATCGAGATGCCGGCCTTGACCTGCTCGTCCGGCGTGCCGGTGACCGACAGAAAACCCGACTCGCTCTGGATCAGCAGATCGTAGGCCTTCTTGTGGGTGTAGGGGCCGCCCTCGCCGTAGCCGGAGATGTCGCACACGATCAGCTTCGGGTTCTTCGGCGACAAGGCCTCGAACGACAGCCCGAGCCGGGCAGCCGCGCCCGGTGCGAGGTTCTGTACCAGCACGTCGGCCTCCGCCAGCACCCGGTGCAGGATCTCCTGCGCCTCAGGCTGCTTGAGATCCAGGGTCAGGCTTTCCTTGGAGCGGTTCACCCACACGAAGTGGGAAGCGAGCCCGTCCACCCGGTGGTCGTAGGCACGGGCGAAATCGCCGACACCGGGGCGCTCGACCTTGATCACCCGGGCGCCGAGGTCGGCCAGGTGACGGGTCGCGAGTGGCGCAGCGATCGCGTGCTCGAGCGAGACGACGGTGACGCCCTCCAGCGGCAGCATGCCGCCGGGCGGGTTCGGGTTCGGGTTCGGGTTCGGGTTCATGGCGTGTCCTCCCCGGCCGCGGGCAACAGACGGCTGACGTCGGTGGCGGCGTGCAGTTGCCACACCCGCTCGATCAAGGCCTCGACCTCGTTCTCGGTGGCCGCACCGGAAAAGCGGGCCAGGCGTCGCGTCTTGTCGGCCAGCTCCGCACGCGACAGGGTGTTGCCCGGGTCGCCCTTGGGCTCGTCGATCGCGCCGTGGAAGGTTTCGCCACTGCGAGTCGTCACCTCGACCCGGCCCAGCCAGCGCTGCGGATAGGCCTGGTCGACCTCCGGGTCGAGCACCATGCTGACCTTGTCGCGGAAGGCGGCCACCCGCGCATCGGTGAGCGCGTGGTCGCGGAAGGCGTCGAGGCTGGCCGTGCCATGCACCGCGAGCAGGCCGAGCACGGTGCCCATCGAGAACTTGGCCTGGTGCACCGTGGTCGGCAACACGACCGCGCCCAGCACGTCGATGGCGCCCTGATGGACCCGGGTGACAACCTTCGCGATGTCGTCGGCGGCGAGCCGGTGTTCGTGCATCACCGCGAGCAGCGCATCGGCCGCCGGGTGGGTGTGGCGGCACGAGGCGTGGAACTTGAACGAGGTCTCGAGCAAGGCCCAGCGGTGGCCGAGCCCTGCGTCGAGCCGGGCCGGATCGGCGTCGGAGGACATGCCGGCCGCCAGGCCCTTGGCGCCATCGAGAATGCGCTGCGCCCCGGTCACGCCGTCGCGCGCGAGATAGGCGGCGGCCAGCCCGCTCGCCGCGGCATGGGCGGGATGAAGCTGCTTGGAGTCGGCGGCATCGCGCAGGAACTCCCACAGCCCGGCGGCCTGGGTGCCGGCCGAGCCGAGGGCATGGACCATTTGTGCCGGGGTCAGCTTCAGCAAGCGGCCCACCGCGACCGCGGCGGCGAGCGTGCCGACCGTCGCGGTGGTGTGAAAGATCCGGTAGTGGGATCGCCCGAGGAACTCACCGATCCGGATACCGGCCTCGTAGCCGGCGACCGAGGCCGCGATCAGCTCCGCCCCGGACGCGCCGACATCCTGCGCCGCGGCCAGCGCCGCTGGAAACACCACCGTGGCCGGATGCAGCACCGAGCTGTTGTGCAGGTCGTCCTGCTCGACCAGGTGGGAGGACGCGGCATTGACCCAGGCCGCGAAGTAGGCCGAACTGCGGGTGCGGCTGACCAGGACCTCGCACCGGCCGTCGGACGGCCCCATCGCGCGCGTGAAGGCCTCGAACTGCGGGATCGGGTGCATGCCCTTGGCCGCCAGCGCCGAGGCCAGCCAGTCGAGGAAGAGCTCCTCGGTACGGGTGACGACTTCGGGCGGCAGATCTTCGTAACGCAGCGTCGAGACGAACGCGCACAGGGCAGCGCCGGGGTTTGAATCTGTTTTCACGGTTGCACTCATCGGATTCGGACTCGGGTTTGGACTCACGGACGGGCTTACGGACGGGCTTACGTTCTGACTCACATCGGGGTTCTGGTTCGCAGCCGAACCAGGAGTCGAACGCTCGTCCAAACGCATATTCGGCTTCCGATGCGGATCGTTGGCGGCAATCATCGTAGCGTCCTCCCGCATCAGAACGAGCGCGGCAGCCCGAGCAGATGCTCGGCCACGTAGGAATAGATCAGGTTGGTCGAGATCGGCGCGACCTGGTACAGCCGGGTCTCGCGGAACTTGCGCTCGACGTCGTATTCGTTGGCAAAGCCGAAGCCGCCGTGGGTCTGCAGGCACACGTTGGCCGCTTCCCACGAGGCCTTGGCCGCCAGGTACTTGGCCATATTGGCCTCGGCGCCGCAAGGCTGGTGGGCGTCGAACAGCGCGCAGGCGCGGAAGCGCATCAGGTTGGCCGCTTCGACCTCGATGAAGGCATCGGCGATCGGAAACTGCACCCCCTGGTTCTTGCCGATCGGGCGGTCGAACACCACGCGCTCGTTGGCGTAGTTCACCGCCCGTTTGACGAACCAGTAGCCGTCGCCGATGCACTCGGCCGCGATCAGCGTGCGCTCGGCGTTGAGCCCGTCGAGGATGTACTTGAAGCCCTTGCCCTCTTCGCCGATCAGGTTCTCCTCGGGGATCTCGAGGTTGTCGAAGAAGAGTTCGTTGGTCTCGTGGTTGACCATGTTCGGAATCGGCCGCACTTCCATGCCCTTGCCGATGGCCTCGCGCAGATCGACGATGAAGATCGACATGCCTTCGGACTTCTTCTTCACCTCGGCCAGTGGCGTGGTACGCGCGAGCAGCACCATCAGGTCGGAGTGCTGCACCCGCGAGATCCACACCTTCTGGCCATTGACCACGTAGCGGCCGTCCTTCTTGACCGCGGTGGTCTTGATCTTGGTGGTGTCGGTGCCGGTGGTCGGTTCGGTCACGCCCATGGACTGGATGCGCAGCCGGCCGGCGGCGATCTCGGGCAGATACTTCTGCTTCTGCGCCGGGCTGCCGTGGCGCAGCACCGTGCCCATGTTGTACATCTGGCCATGCACCGCGCCGGCATTGGCGCCGCAGCGGTTGATCTCTTCCATGATCACCGAGGCCTCGGCCAGCCCGAGACCGGAACCGCCGTATTCCTCGGGAATCATCGCCGACAGCCAGCCGGCTTGCATCAGCGCGTCGACGAAGGCTTCCGGGTAGCCGCGCGCCTCATCGATCTTGCGGAAGTATTCGTCCGGGAAGGCGGCGCACAGGCTGCGCACCGCATCGCGGATCTCCTGGTACTGGTCGGGGGTGTCGAGTCGGGTCATTCATGTCTCCTGTTCTCATTGCCAGACCCTCTTCCGAGTGGCCCGGCCAGCACCTGTCGTCACGGGCGCCTGAAGGTGGGTTGGGGGCGATGCGCCCGGTCATCAGTTGCTTCGATCCAGTCCCTGCAGCTGACCCATCGCAAGCGCGAGCATTTGTGGCCTCACGCGAACACAACGTCGGCCTTCATCGTCAGGCGTCCGTCGCAATCGGTCCACAGTTCGGCGCTGTCGGGGCCGGTCAGCCGGCCGCAGACCTCGAAGTCCATGGTGTCGTAGAGCGGGCCGACCGCGCGGAACGAGAAACGGAGCACCCGCTTGTCCGGGTGAGCAGCCCGGAACGCGTCCAGCAGCAGGGTCGCGGTCAGCGGACCATGCACCACCAGGCCGGGATAGCCTTCCTCGCCGGTCACGTAGGGGTGGTCGTAGTGGATACGGTGGCCATTGAAGGTCAGCGCCGAGTAGCGGAACAGCAGTACCGGGTCGGGATGCACGGTGTCGCGGAATTCGGCGACGGCTTCGACCGGCCCGCCGGCCAGCGGACCGCCTTTCGGCGCCGGCTGACGGTAGACGATGTCGTGTTCCTCGATCAGCGCCACGCCCCGCTCGCCGGAGATCGTGTGCTCGACCGTGACGAACACCAGATCACCGCTTCGGCCGCTCTTGCGTTCGCAACGGATGATGCGCGACACCCGGGTGACCGCCTCGCCGACCCGCAGCGGCTGGCGAAAACTGAGGCGCCCGCCCGCCCACATGCGGTTCGGCAGCTCCACCGGCGGCAGAAAACCGCCGCGCTTCGGGTGGCCATCCTGACCGATCTCGCTACGGCGGGCGTTCGGCGTGAAGAAGGCCCAGTGCCACAGCGGCGGCAGTTCGGTCCCCTCCTTCATAGACTCGGGGTCCAGGTCGAAGGTCGCGGCCAGCGCCTGGGCAATGCGCCGGTCGATCCGGTCGGCGCGAAATTCCTCGCGACCCAGCCATCGGGACAAGTCAGCCTGCACGGCTTGGGTTTCATCAGTCATGGCAGTGCGCTCCATCCTCGGGTCAGGCCATACGGCACGAAGCCCCCATCTTCCCGCCACAGGCGACACGTGGCAATTCACAATTCGTGTAGCAGGGCTTCAACTATGCTTAACTCGGCGCCCAAACGCGGTCTCGGCTGCCCATCGTCGCCCCGGCCGACCGTGTCGACAGCGCCACGCAGCAACCGAAACCGCGTTCTCGCCCAACCGAGTCGATGGTTGCAACGCGGTGAGTGCCACGCCCGCTATCATTGACCCCCGCTCTAGCGGCCACCGCCCCACTCACCGGACCTCCCTACGCATGCACATCGACCTGCGCGATCTCACGCTCTTCAGCCTGATCGCCGAAACCAAGAGCTTGACCCGTGCGGCCGAGCGCAGCCACCTCTCGCTGCCGGCGGTCAGCGCCCGGATCAAGGATCTCGAGGCCGAAGTGGGCGTGCGCCTGCTCTACCGCGCGCCCCGCGGCGTCGCGCTGACCCCGGCCGGCCAGAGCCTGCTGCGCCATGCCCGCACCATCCTGGGCGAGATCGAGCACATGAAGTCCGAGCTGCAGCGCTACGGCGAGGGCGTGCAGGGCAGCATCCGGGTCTTCGCCAACACCACCGCGGTCACCGAGTTCATGCCGGAAGTGCTCGCCACCTTCCTGGTCGCCCACCCCAAGGTGGACGTCGACCTGCAGGAGCGTCCGACCGCCGAGATCATCCGCGGCGTACTGGACGGCAGCACCGACCTCGGCATCACCTCCGGCCCGATCAACGCCGAAGGCCTGGAAGTCATCACCTTCAGCGCCGACCGGCTGGTGCTGGCGGTCGCGCCCGGCCATCCGCTGGCCGGGCGCGACACGGTACGATTCGACGACATCGTCGCGCACGACTATATCGGCCTGCACGACGGCAGCACCTTGCAGCGCTTCGTGGACGACCTGATGCGCGACGCCCGCCGCCGCCTGCACATCCGGGTGCAGGTCAGCAACTTCGAATCGGTCTGCCGAATGGTCGAAGCCGGGGTCGGCATCGGCATCGTCCCGGAATCGGCCGCGCAAAGACACCAGCGGACGATGCAGCTGATGATCAAACCGCTGGACGAAGACTGGGCACTGCGCGAACGCCACGTGCTGGCGCGCCGCGGCGACGCCCTGCCGAGCTACACCCAGGCCCTGATCGACAGCATCGTCCGCCACCCCGGTCATGCGGAAAGCCGGAAACGGAAAAGATGATTCCCTGACGGGCTGTGCGCCTCAACCGCGCCCGACCGGCAGCGCCGTCTTGTCGATCACCCGGCGCAGCACGAAGCTGGAGTGCACCCCGGTGACGCCGGGGATACGGGTGATGCGGGTGAGCAGCAGCTCCTGATACGCGTCCATATCGGCGACCACCACCTTGAGCTGGTAGTCGGCGTCCTGGCCGGTGATCAGCAGGCATTCCAGCACCTCCGGACTCTCGGCGACGACCGACTCGAAATGGGCGAAGCGCTCGGGGGTGTGACGGTCCATCGAGATGTGGATCAACGCCATCAGCGACAGGCCGAGCTTGCGCGCATCCAGCAGCGCGCGGTAACCGGTGATCAGGCCGGATTCCTCCAGCGCGCGCAGCCGGCGCAGACATGAGGACGGCGACAGCGAGATGCGGTCGGCCAGGTCCTGGTTGCTGATGCGCCCGTTTTGCTGGAGCACCTCAAGAATCTGCCGGTCGTAGCGGTCAAGCTGCATGATCGTATCGCCTTCAAGTCATGTGACGCATATTCTGTCATCCATTAACTAAACTACGCAATTTTCCGCCAAACAAGTGCCACGAACCCTCGAAAACGCAATCGTCTGCCACACCGTGCGGCCTACACTTGATCTCATCGCATCCAAGCCTGCTTCGAGGACCCACCCCATGATGTTGCCCGACCCCTCCGTCAAATACCGCCCCTTCCCCGCCATCCCGCTCGCCGACCGCCAGTGGCCGAACAAGGTCATCGCCAAGGCGCCGATCTGGATGAGCACCGACCTGCGCGACGGCAACCAGTCCCTGTTCGAGCCGATGAACGTCGAGCGCAAGATGCGCATGTTCCGCGCGGTGTGCGACATCGGCTTCAAGGAAAT
>JAUVVG010000095.1 GCA_030604735.1 Azoarcus sp. | reverse complement strand
TCCATCTTCATCGCCTCGATCGACAGCAAGGGCGCGCCCTTGCGCACCTTCTGCCCGGGCTTGACCGCGACCGTGACGAGGGAGCCCGGCATCGGCGCACCGACCTGCTTGGGATCGCGCTCATCGACCTTGCGTCGGCTGCGTGCGCTGCCCCCGGCGCCGAGCTTGTCCACCCGGACCGTGCGCGGCTGACCGTTCAGCTCGAAGAAGACCTTGATCTTACCCTCCTCGTCGAGCGCCTCGGAACGGCCGGTCTGACGCACCACCAGGGTCTTGCCCTTGTCGATCGCGATCCCGATTTCCTCGTGCTGCTGCAGTCCGTAGAAGAAGGCCGAGGTCGGCAGCAGCGACACGTCACCATACTCGCGGCGGTGCTCGGCGTAGTCCCGGAACACCTTGGGGTACATCAGCCACGAGGCGAGATCGGTGTCGCTCACCTGGCGGCCGATCACCGCTTCGGCTTCGCGCCGGGCCGCCTCCAGATCGACCTCGGGGAGGAATTCACCGGCCCGACCGCTGAGCGGGACCTCGCCCTTGAGCACCTTGGCCTGTAGCGCGGGCGGAAAGCCCTCCGGCGGGAAACCCAGCTCGCCCTTGAACAAGGACACCACCGACTCGGGAAAGGCGATCTCGCGCGCCGGATCGGCGACTTCCCCGGCATCGAGTTCGTTCGCCACCATGAAGATCGCCATGTCGCCGACCACCTTGGAGGTCGGGGTGACCTTGACGATGTCGCCGAACAGGCGATTGACCTCGGCATAGGCGCGCGAGATCTCCGGCCAGCGGTGGGCCAGCCCCATCGCGCGGGCCTGTTCGCGCAGGTTGGTGTATTGGCCGCCGGGCATCTCGTGGTTGTAGACGTCGGACGTGCCGGAGCGGATCTCGGGTTCGAAGGGCTGGTAGGCATGGCGCACGCCTTCCCAGTAGTGCGACAGCGTCTGCAGTGCGGCGAGATCGACCCCGGGGTCGCGCTCGGCGCCCTTCAGGGCGGCGGCGATCGCACCGAGATTGGGTTGCGAGGTGAGGCCGCTCAGTGCATCGAGCGCCCCATCGACCGCATCGCAACCGGCTTCGACCGCAGCGAGCACCGAGGCCGCCGCGATACCGCTGGTGTCGTGGGTGTGAAAGTGCAGCGGCAAGCCGACCTCTTGCTTGAGCGCCTTGACCAGCGCGGTGATGGCACGCGGCTTGCACACCCCGGCCATATCCTTGATGCCGATGATGTGGGCGCCGGCCTTCTCGAGCTGGCGGGCGAGACCGACGTAATACTTGAGGTCGAATTTCGGCCGGGCGGCGTCGTAGATGTCGGCGGTGTAGCACAGCGTGCCTTCGCACAACGCGCCGGTCTCGATCACCGCATCCATCGCGACCCGCATGTTGTCCACCCAGTTGAGCGAATCGAACACCCGGAACAGATCGATGCCGTTGGCCGCGGCCTGCTGGACGAAGTAGCGCACCACGTTGTCGCTGTAATTGGTGTAGCCGACCGCATTGGAGGCGCGCAGCAACATCTGGAACAGGATGTTGGGGACTTGGCTGCGCAAGCGCTGCAAACGCTCCCACGGATCTTCCTTCAGAAAGCGCAAAGCCACATCGAAGGTCGCCCCACCCCAGCATTCCAGAGAGAACAGTTCTGGGGCCAGACGGGCGTAGTACGGTGCGATCGCCAGCATGTCGTGGGTGCGCATGCGGGTGGCGAACAGCGACTGGTGGGCATCACGCATGGAGGTATCGGTGAGCAGGACCCGCGGCTCGTCGCGCATCCAGTCCGAGAAGCCCTTGGCCCCGAGGCTGAGCAGGCGGTCGCGACTGCCGGGGCGGATCGGGGCGGACAGATCGCAGGCCGGCTTGATCGGGCGCGGCAACGGCAGGGGTGGGAGCTTGCGCCCCTTCATTTCCGGATTGCCATTGACCGCGACATGGCCGAGGAATCTGAGCAGGCGGGTAGCGCGGTCGCGGCGCCGGGTGAACTGGAAGAGTTCCGGGGTTTCGTCGATGAAGCGGGTGGTGCACGCGCCCGAGCGGAACAAGGGATGGGCAATCACGTTCTCGAGGAACTGCAGGTTGGTGGCAAGGCCGCGCACCCGGAATTCGCGCAGGGCGCGGTCCATCCGTGCCGCGGCTTCGTCGCCGGTGTGGCCCCAGGCGGTCACCTTGACCAGCAGCGAGTCATAGAACGGGGTGATCACCGCACCCGAGTACGCGGTGCCGGCATCGAGGCGGATGCCGAAGCCGGCCGCACTGCGATAGACGGCGATCTTGCCGTAATCGGGGGTGAAGTTGTTGTCCGGATCCTCGGTGGTGACTCGGCATTGCAGGGCGTGGCCGGACATCCTGATGTCGGCCTGCTGCGGCACGAAGGATTCCGGGTCGCCGATGCGATAACCCTCGGTGATGCGGATCTGCGCCTTGACGATGTCGACCCCGGTGATCTGCTCGGTGACCGTGTGCTCGACCTGGATGCGTGGATTGACCTCGATGAAGTAGTACGCACCGGTGTCGGCGTCCATCAGGAACTCGACCGTGCCGGCGTGGGTGTAGTCGGCGGCCGCGGCCAAGCGCAAGGCGCACTCGCACAGTGCCTCGCGGGTCGCCTCATCCAGATATGGTGCCGGTGCGCGCTCGACCACCTTCTGGTTGCGCCGCTGGACCGAGCAGTCGCGTTCGAACAGGTGCACCCGCTGGCCGTGAGTATCGGCCAACACCTGGACTTCCACATGGCGGGCCCGCCGCACCAGTTTCTCGAGATAGAGCTCGTCGTTGCCGAAGGCAGCACGGGCTTCGCGGCGGGCGACCTCCATCGCCGCTTCGAGCTCACCCGCATGCTCGACCACGCGCATGCCGCGCCCGCCGCCGCCCCAGCTGGCCTTGAGCATCAGCGGATAACCGACCGCTTCGGCCATGTGTTGCGCCCCGGCGAGGTCGGCCGGCAGCGCTCCGGTGGCCGGTACCACCGGCACGCCCGCCTGCTGGGCCAGTTCGCGCGCCGACACCTTGTTGCCGAGCCGGCGCATCACCTCGCCGTTGGGGCCGATGAAGGCGATCCCGGCGCGTGCGCAGGCATCGGCGAAATCCGGGTTCTCTGACAGCAGACCGTAGCCCGGGTGGATCGCATCGACCTCGGCTTCGCGCGCGATGCGGATGATGTCCTCGATGTCCAGATACGCCTGGATCGGCTTCTTGCCGGCCCCGACCAGGTAAGACTCGTCGGCCTTGAAGCGGTGCAGCGCAAAACGGTCCTCGTTGGAGTAGATCGCCACGGTGCGGATGCCCAGCTCCGAGGCGGCCCGCAATACGCGGATCGCGATCTCGCTGCGGTTGGCGACGAGCAGACTACGGATGTTCTTCATCGACTTCACTCCGGGAAAATCCAAGCAAATAGCGGAGGTGCAATTCCGGGAAACACCATCCAATCGTGATTGGTTCTGCATGACTGGCGCTCGCATCCGATCCGATAATTTAACCGGCCAAACGCATGGCCAGCGCAATCGAGATCGAAAAGAACGCGACCAGATTGCCGATGATCACGATCGAAGCCACCTTGGACGGCTCCTGGCCATAGCGCTCGGCAAACATGAAGTTGAGTACCGCCGGCGGCAAAGCGCCAAACAGGATCAGGATATCCGTCTCACGGGACGACAGATCGAACGCGACGCAGAAACCATAGGCGATCAACATTCCGGCGAGCGGGGTCGCAATGGCCCCGACCAGCCCGATTCGCCACTCGGCAAAGGGTGCGGTGTTCAGCCTTACCCCCAGCGAAAAAAGCATCAAACCGGTCGAGACGTTGGCGATGATCGTCATCGCAGATAGCACGGGTGGCCAGAGTCCGATACCGGAAATGCTCACTGCAAGCCCGGTCAACCCCGCCACAACCACAGGCTCACGAAAGATCCGCCAGACTTGCGTGTTACGCCCCAGCCAGTAAGCCGCGATCACGAAGTGAAGGATGTTCTCGACCAGAAACAGGATGACTGCGGCCGGCAACACCTGCTCGCCGAAGGCGAACAACAGCAAGGGCAGGCCCATGTTGCCGGCATTCTTGAACATCATCGGCGGTAACAGCGTCTTCGGCGCATACCCCAGCCAACGCGCGATCGGCCAGCCCAACAGGCCGGACCCGAGCACGATCACCAGGCCACCGAGCGCGATCATCTGCAGATCGGCGAAGGCAATCGTGCGACCGGCAAGCGCGGTGAAGACCAGTGCCGGCACGAACACATCCATGTTCATCCGGTTGGTCGCGATCATCTCGGGGCGATGCCAGCGCCCGTAGATATACCCGACGATGATGACGGTAAAGACCGGAAAGACGATGCTCGCGATCTGGACGAACATATGGGCGCCTCGAAAAACCTAGGCACCTCTGTGATTGGTAAAATTGGATTGTTCTGATTTCGTTCTCTGCCGCCAGCCATGAAGAAGCGCACCGCCATCAAAACTGACCTGTTTGCCGACGATCATCAT
>JAUVVG010000014.1 GCA_030604735.1 Azoarcus sp. | reverse complement strand
GCTGGGGCTCTGGCTGGGGCTCTGGCTGGGGCTCTGGCTGGGGCTCTGGCTGGGGCTCTGGCTGGGGCTCTGGCTGGGGCTCTGGCTGGGGCTCTGGCTGGGGCTCGTTTGTCATATCCGGCGGGAGCGTGTCCTCGCCGCTGGTTTCAGTTGCATCGCTAGGTGAGTCCTCGGAGGAGTCGGTCGGGTAGTCGCCGAGCAGACTGACCGTGATCGTCCCGCTTTCCCCGCTGTCGCCGAGGTGCTTCAATCGCTCCAAGCCAGACAAGGCATAGAGGCCGGCACCATGCGCCATGACGACGAACAGCAACCAGCCCCACTTGAGGCCGCCGCGCTGGCTCCGGGACGCGTCGGCTGCCGGGGGCACCGGATCGGATGAATGCGAGACTGACATGGCACTCCAATTATCCTAGATACCGCCTCCGGGCGGTACGACTCCCGCCATGTGGCTGCCGATGTCGCCGAGCTGACAATTCCGGTCGAGACTTCCCTGCGCGAAATAAGGGATTGCCCTTATAATTCGCAACACGTTTCGCATGGGAGGGTTGTATGAGTTTTGATTTGGTCAAGGCAGGCAAGGACGTACCGAACGATATCAACGTCATTATCGAGATTCCCGCTCAGGCGGATCCGATCAAGTTCGAGGTCGAGAAGGAAAGCGGCGCGGTGTATGTCGACCGCTTCATGGGCACCTCGATGCGTTATCCGATCAACTATGGTTATGTGCCGCATACCATCGCCGGTGACGGCGATCCGGTGGATGTGTTGGTGGTGACCCCGTTCCCGCTGTTCCCGGGCGTCGTGATCCGTTGCCGTCCGGTGGGCGTGCTGAAGATGGAAGACGAGTCGGGGATGGACGCCAAGGTCGTCGCCGTGCCGGTTTCCAAGCTGACTCCGTTGTACGACAAGGTCCAGACCACCGACGATCTGCCGGAACTGCTGATGAAGCAGACCGTGCATTTCTTCGAGCATTACAAGGATCTCGAGCCCGGCAAGTGGGTCAAGGTCCTGGGCTGGGGCACGGTCGAGGAAGCCAAGCAGGAAATCCTCGACGGCATCAAGAACGCCGCGAAGTAAATTCTCGGGCGGCACGCCAGCTTGACTGGCGCCCCTGTTCGTAGCACGAAGCCCGCGCAAGCGGGCTTTCCCGATTTCGGATGCCGCTTTGCTCGCCGCGCTATTGCTGGGCGGCCATCGCCTGCTGACGCCGGAAGGGCAGGCGTTCGGACAACTCGTCCAGATAAAAGCCTATGCCTTCGCTTTCCTGAGCGAGGTAGCGATCCACCGCATCGCGAAAACGCGGGTCCCGGATCCAGTGGGCCGAGTAGGTCACCACCGGCTCCAGTCCGCGCGACAGCTTGTGTTCGCCTTGAGCGCCTCCTTCGAAGCGACCGATGCCATGCGTGATGCAGTATTCGATCGCCTGGTAGTAGCAGAGCTCGAAGTGGAGAAACGGGAGCGCCTCGCTGGCGCCCCAGTAGCGACCATACAGGGCCCGATCGTCGCACAGGAAGAAGGCAGCGGCGACCGGGACGTCACCGCGACGGGCGACCAGCAACCGTACCCCTTGCGGGTCCCGCTCTGCCAGTGACAGGAAGAACTCCGGTGTCAGGTAGGGGGTTGAGTGATGCAGGGCATAGGTGGTCGCATAGCAGCGATAGAAAAACTGCCAGTCGTGCGGACTCGCGCTGTGTCCGTCCAGCCATTCGCATGCCAGGCCGTGTGAGCCTGCCTTGCGCCGTTCCTGTCGAATCTTCTTGCGCTTGTCGTGATTGAGTCCGGACAGGAAGTCGTCGAAGTCGCGATAATCCTTGTTGTACCAGTGGAACTGCACGCCCTTGCGGATCAGCAGACCCGCCTCATGTAACCAAGGTACATCATGGCCGGTCGGGAATAGGATGTGCAGTGATGAACTGTCGCTGCTCGCCGCAACTCGCAGCGCAACGTCGAGCAGGGCCCGTGCGTGCGCGCCGTCCCTGGCAAGTACCCGGGTGCCAGGCACCGGCGTGAACGGGATTGCCGACAGCAGCTTTGGGTAATAGCTCAGACCGTTGCGCGCATAGGCGTCGGCCCAGGCCCAGTCGAACACGTATTCGCCGTAGGAGTGGTGCTTTTGGTACAGCGGCATCGCCGCGACCAAGGACTGGTCATCCCACAGCGTGAGGTGATGTGCATACCAGCCGGTTCCCTCTCCGACGCAGCCCGAGTCTTCCAACGACGACAAGAAGGCGTGGGAGAGGCAGATTTGACCGCCCGACAGCGCATTCCATGCGGCAGGGGCGATACCCGAAAGGGTGTCGATGATGCGAAGCTGAAGAGGGGGCAAGGGCTCGATGTCCTGACGCGGCTGATGCTGGTAGACCGAACAAGGACAGGCTGGTGAACGATTGGTTCGCATGCTGCCCAATATTTAGGCAGCGATAAAAAAGGCAATCAGGCGAATGACTTCGCCCGATTGCCCACGTCTTATCCACAGTTTGATCCCGTAGGCCTGTGGATGGCGGCGGCGACGCTTTGCTCAGATGCGCCGGGGTGACTCAGGCAATGGTGCACTCGTTCGCGAGCGGCTTGTGGGTCTTGCCGTCGAGCAGCACGCCTTTCCACGGCAAGTCGATCCAGACCAGCCCGTTCTCCTTGTCCTCGAAGCGCGGCAAGCCGGAGAACGAAGGATCGCGTTCGAGTTGGTAACGTCCACCATTCCAGCCGAGATGGAGGCGGTGGCTGAGTTCTCTTTCGACCGTGACCCGCAGGCCGTATTCGCAGGCGTAATCTCCGCTGTTCAGGTCGAAATTCAACTGGCCGTCGCCAGCCAGTTGGGCCGGCAATTCGACGATGGATTCGACCGCTGCGATCGGTTCGGCAGGTTGGGTGGCACAGGCGCCGAGCAGGGCCGAAGCGGCCAGGGCGGCGAAGAAGGAGGGGTGATTCATGAACGGGACTCCGGGTGAGCGATGCGACTGAATTCTATGCTTTTTCCGGTCGGTGCAACAGGTGGGGCCGCCCCGCGATAAGGGGTAATGTGCGCGATTTCACAAAGCGGCCGCCTCATCTTTAGGCGGTGAGCAGCGGGGCAGGTAGCGACTGCGATCCGGACGGATTTTCCGGGTTTATCCACAGGTTTGCCCACGATCTTTGTGTAATGATTGCGGCCTCGCGAGAATACGCATGAAATACGGTCTGTTCGCTTACCCGGTATAGTTGCGCTCATGAAGAAAACCCTCACCATTGCTGTTGCCCAGCTCAATTTCGTGGTCGGTGACCTCGTTGCGAACGCGAACCGGATCCTCGAAGCGTTGGAGCGCGCCCGAGATGCCGGAGCCGATCTGCTGCTGACCCCGGAGCTCGCCCTCTCTGGTTATCCGCCCGAGGATCTGCTGTTGCGCCCGGATTTCTATCGGGGCTGCGAACGCGAGTTCGACCGCATTCTCGAGGCGACTCGCGGCATCGTGCTGGTACTCGGCCATCCGGAGGCCTGCGATGGCCGCTACTACAATGCGGCCTCGGTGTTGCGCGATGCTAGCGTGGTTGCGACCTACCGCAAGCAGGAACTACCCAATTACGAAGTGTTCGACGAGGTCCGCTATTTCGATGCTGGGAGCGAGGCCTGCGTGTTCGAGCTCGGTGGGGTACGGGTGGGACTGGGCATCTGCGAGGACCTGTGGGTCGAGGGCCCGACGTGTCAGGCGCGAGAAGCCGGCGCCGAATTGCTGCTCGGACTCAACGCCTCGCCCTACGACACGGAAAAGCCGCGGCGACGTTTGGCCGTGGTACGCAGCCGGGTCGAGGAGAACCAGCTGCCGGTGCTCTATTGCAACATGGTCGGAGGTCAGGACGAGCTGGTCTTCGACGGGGGGTCTTTCGCACTGAATCCGGACGGTGCACTGGCCTATCGTGCTGCGTCGTTCGAGGAGCGGATCGATATCCTCCGCTTCGAGGACGGGTTGTGGGCGGGCGGTGAGCGATGGCCCGAGCTTCCCGTCGAGGAGGAAGTCTACGAGGCGCTCAAGGCCGGCGTGCGCGACTATCTGGGCAAGAACGGTTTCCCCGGCGCGATCATCGGCCTGTCCGGCGGGATAGATTCGGCGCTGACCTTGATCATCGCGGTCGATGCGCTCGGCCCGGAGCGGGTCCGCGCGGTGATGATGCCGTCGCCTTACACTGCGCAGATGAGCCTGGACGACTCGCGCGACATGGTTGCCCGGCTCGGCGTGCGCTACGACGAGATTGCCATCGAGCCGGCGATGAAGACCTTCGCGAGCCTGCTCGAAGCCCAGTTTGCCGGCCTGCCGGAAGATGCGACCGAGGAGAACCTGCAGAGCCGGATTCGCGGCATGATCCTGATGGCCTTGTCCAACAAGACTGGCGCGATCGTGCTGACCACCGGCAACAAGAGCGAGATGGCGACCGGGTATGCCACGCTGTATGGCGACATGGCCGGAGGCTTCGCGGTGTTGAAGGATTTGTACAAGACCTTCGTCTATCGTCTGTCGGCCTGGCGCAATACGGTGAGCCCGGTGATCCCGGAGAACATCATCACCCGGCCGCCGTCGGCCGAGCTCAAGCCGGACCAGACCGACCAGGACTCGTTGCCGGCCTATGAGGTCCTCGATGCGATCATAGAGGCCTATATGGAGCGTGACGAATCTCCCCGCGAAATCATGGACCGGGGTTACGCCGAGGCCGATGTCAGGCGCACCGTGGGCATGCTCAAGCGCAACGAGTACAAGCGCCGCCAGGCGCCGGTCGGCATCCGGGTGACCCGGCGTGGTTTCGGCAGGGATTGGCGTTATCCGATAACATCGCGTTATCAGGACGAATTCTGAGCGCCGCATCGCGCATCTCCGGGCATTTTACGCTTGCGCCCGTTGCGGACAGCCGGTCAATACTCTCATTGAGGAGCAGGTGATGAAGAAGATCGAAGCGGTGATCAAGCCGTTCAAGCTGGATGAAGTCCGCGAGGCCTTGTCCGACGTGGGTATCAACGGTCTCACCGTGACCGAGGTAAAGGGTTTCGGTCGCCAGAAAGGGCATACCGAGCTTTATCGTGGTGCCGAGTATGTCGTCGATTTCCTGCCCAAGATCAAGGTCGAGATCGTGCTGGGCGACGAGCTGGTAGACCAGGCGGTCGAATCCATCGTCAAGGCTGCACGTACAGGCAAGATCGGCGACGGCAAGATTTTCGTGATGCCGGTGGAGCAGGTCGTCCGTATCCGTACCGGCGAGACCAACGAAGACGCGATCTGAGCGCGGTCCAGGTCAATCCCTACCCGGATTGCGTCCTCGCAGCAACACCATCAGCGCGCCCGCGCCGCCCTGGTTCGGGCTGGCCTGACAGAACGCGAGAATCTCCTCTCGCTGGGCGAGCCAGCCGCGTGCGAGCCGCTTCAGAATCGACTCCTTGCCCGGTGATCCTAGCCCCTTGCCGTGAATCACCCGTATGCAGCGGTGACCACGCTGCAGGCACTGGCCCAGGAATTCCGCCAGGTTCGTTCTGGCCTGCTCCCTGTTCAGTCCGTGCAGGTCGAGTTCGGCCTGTAGCACCCACCGACCGCGGCGCAGGTCGGTCAATACCCTCCGTGGCAGCCCCGGACGCAAGAAAGCGGCCTCGTCGCCGATCTCCAGTCGGTCTTCCAGGCTGAGCGGGGCCTCCATCGTCTCGCGCAGGGCCGCCTGCTCGTCCTCGCTGCGCTTGATCGGTACCGGCTCAGGTCGGGGTGCAACGAGTTCTGCCCGGCCCCGTGTGTCGATTGGCGCCGCGCCGCGGGTGACCCATTGGAACAACTCGGTATCGGAGAGCTTTTCGGAGACGGCGGGCAGCAGGGAGGCGGGGTCGATACGACCGACCCCGCCGGACAGCGTTTCTGCAGGCGCGACACCGGTCGCCTTGCCGTGTCTCGAGGCGGCCGCCGAGAGGTCGAGCTGGTTGTCGAACTTGAGCGGAACGACATCGTCCATGCTGGCGTAGAACAGCGCGACATCGTCATCCTGCGGCAAGCTTCGGCGCCTGGCCGGGGAGGCGTCATCCGGCATGTCGTCGGATGCGTGTTTTTGCCGCGGGGTCGGCGATGGTTTTGGGGGAGCCAGTTCTACCCGGCCCGGGTCCGCGATAGGAGTGACATCGCGCATCGCCGAACGCAGTGCGGCGACATCCTCGATCTCAGTGGACAGGTTGGATTTGGTATTGCGATGCTTGGTCTCGGGCCGGACCCGCTGGGACAGACGATGCTCGTGAAGTTGTTTGCGCAACAGTGCGAGCGCGTCCGGCCCATTATTGGTCTTCTTTTCCGAGGGGCGACGGGCCGGACGGGTCATCGGGTCAGGGCGAGTCAGGGTTTTTGCAGCGCGTCGAGGTAGCGCTCGGCGTCGAGCGCGGCCATGCAACCCGTGCCGGCCGAGGTGACCGCCTGACGGTAGATATGATCCTGCACATCCCCGGCCGCGAACACGCCGGGTACGCTGGTGGCGGTCGCGTTGCCCTCGCGACCCGCCTTGGTGATGATGTAACCCCCTTCCATCTCGAGTTGCCCCTCGAAGATGTCGGTATTCGGCTTGTGGCCGATTGCGATGAACACCCCTTGCAGCGCGACCTCGCGGGTCGAGTCGTCGACCGTACTCCGGATCCGCATGCCAGTCACGCCGCTGTTGTCGCCGAGGATCTCGTCCAGCGTGGAGTCGAGCGCCAGTTCGATCTTGCCCGCTGCGACCTTCTCCATCATCTTGTCGATCAGGATTTTCTCGGCGCGGAAGGTCTGGCGGCGATGGACCACCGTGACCTTGCTGGCGATGTTGGCCAGGTACAAGGCCTCCTCGACCGCGGTGTTGCCGCCGCCGATGACCGCGACTTCCTGGTTCTTGTAGAAGAACCCGTCGCAGGTCGCGCAAGCCGACACGCCGCGGCCGGAGAACTTTTCCTCGGACGGGATGCCCAGGTACTTTGCGGTGGCGCCAGTGGCGATGATGAGCGCATCGCAGGTGTATTCGCCGGCGTCACCGATCAGTGTGAAGGGTTTCTGGCCGAGCTTTACGGTATGGATGTGGTCGAAGATCATCTCGGTGTTGAATCGCTCGGCGTGGCGCTGGAAGCGGCTCATCAGGTCCGGACCGAGCACGCCGTCGGCATCGGCCGGCCCGTTGTCGACATCGGTCGTGGTCATCAGCTGTCCACCCTGCGCGAGGCCAGTGATCAGGACCGGGTTCAGGTTGGCGCGCGCAGCATAGACTGCGGCGGTATAACCGGCAGGGCCTGAGCCGAGAATCAGCAGGCGGGCGTGTCTGGAGCTCATGGTCTATCTGTTCCTTGTTTACTGAGGAAATGGAAGGATTATAACGGAGGGGGCATGACGCCCATTCAATGGCTGCGATAGGTGGGTGCAATAGGGGGCTGCAATCAGTCAGACGCGCCGGGGTATCCGGGATCTTGAGAGTGCTTGTTCCACGATCGGGCGTCGCGCAGCGTTCCTCTGATGCGTTTGGTTTACTGCTTGGTCTATACTTCCTGCGCTTTACTGTGCGAATTCGCACGGATGCCTATAAATTTCCATGATTCTTGGGGGTGCGCGGGTGTTGGCGGACCACTGGGTGCGATCGACGGGGGTGTCATGTCTCAATCTTCAGCTGTATCCACCACCGCACTGAAAACCTTCTCCCTTTTCCATGGGCTGCCGGACGCCACGCTGGAAGAGGTGAGCAAGAGCGCGATGATGCGGCGCTTTCCGCGGGGGCAAGCGGTGGTGCTCGCGGGCGATCAGACCGATTTCGTCTATTTCGTCCTCACCGGCAGTCTCAAGGTCATCGTCAGCGATGAAGACGGTCGCGAGGTCATCCTCAGCATTCTCGGGCAGGGCGAGCTCTTCGGCGAGATGGGCATCTTCGGCGAGCATCCGCGCTCGGCCTCGGTAGTGTCGGTGATGCCGTCCGATCTGATCATGATTGCCAAGAGCGATTTTCGTCATCTGATGCACGACACCTTCGAAGTGGCGTGGCGGATGATGTGCAATCTGGCCGACCGTCTGCGCAATGCCGACCGCAAGATCGAGAGCCTGGCCTTGATGGATGTCTATGGTCGGGTGGCGCGGCTGCTGATCGAGATGTCGGAGGAGGTCGATGGGCAGAGTCTGGTCGTCAGCAAGATCAGCAAGCAGGATATCGCCAAGATGATAGGCGCTTCCCGCGAGATGGTCAGCCGGGTCATGAAGGATCTCAGCCTGCAGGGCCTGATCGAGGAAACCGACCACGGCATCGTGCTGCGCGAGCGTCTGCAGGACGTCTGAACAGAGGCGGTGCCCGGTGCTGTGCCGCTGTCGCCGCGTTTTCAGTCTGTAGCAACCCGCAGCGGGGCGATCGAATATAATCCGGGGCTGACTTTTAGATACAGGGTCCAGGCCCTTTGCCCAACTTGCCGCGCAACAGTTCCCGTTCCCAACCGCTGCCCGAAAGAATCTCGCTGCTCCTCCAGGAAGCACGCTGGCTGATTCTGGGCGTGATGTCGCTGTATGTCGGCCTGATCCTGCTTGGCTACAGCCAAGCCGATCCGGGCTGGTCGCATGCGTCCGAGGTGTCCCGGGTGGCCAACCCCGGTGGGCGTTTCGGCGCCTGGCTGGCGGACCTGTTGTATTACCTGTTCGGGGTTTCGGCCTGGTGGTGGGTGATCTTCCTCGGCTATGGACTGGCCTGGGGCTATCGACGTTTGCGCCATGATGTCGTCACCGACAGGCGCTCCTTCTTCATCATCATGGCCGGCTTTCTGGTCGTGCTGCTGGCCAGCAGCGCAATCGAGGCGCTTAGATTCCACACCCACGGCGCCAGCGTGCCACTCGCACCCGGTGGACTGGTCGGCATAGAACTCGGCAAGCTGGTGCAACGCTATTTCGGCTTCACCGGTGGCACCTTGTTGCTGCTCGCCCTGCTGGCCTCCGGTCTGAGCCTGTTCTCGGGGATTTCCTGGCTGTCGGTGATCGAGCGTTTCGGCGGTTGGCTGGAAGGTTTGTGGCTGGCCATGGTCGCGGGCTGGTACAAGTGGCAGGACAGGCGCGCCGGTCGTCAAGTGGCGCAGAAGCGTGAGGCGGTGGTCGAGACCAAGCGGCGCAAGACCGAGACCGCGGCGCCCAGGCCCTTGCGCATAGAGCCCGCGGTCGTCACGGTGCCGAAATCGGATCGGGTCGATAAGGAGCGCCAGCAGACCTTGTTCGCCGACATGGGCGAGGGGGCCTTGCCGCCGCTGGCGCTGCTGGATCAGCCCTCCGGCGAAGTCGAGCCGCCCTCGGCCGAATCGCTGGAATTCACGTCGCGCCTGATCGAGACCAAGCTCGCCGACTTCGGGGTCGAGGTCAAGGTGGTCGCGGCTTATCCTGGCCCGGTGGTGACCCGTTACGAGATCGAGCCCGCCACCGGCGTAAAGGGTAGTCAGGTGGTCAATCTGAGCAAGGATCTGGCGCGTGCGCTGTCGCTGGTGTCGATCCGGGTGGTCGAGACCGTGCCGGGCAAGTCGTGCATGGCCTTCGAACTGCCCAACCCGAAACGCCAGGTTGTCAGGTTGTCCGAGATTCTCGGCTCCAAGGCCTACCACAGCATGCATTCGGCGCTGACCGTCGCCCTCGGCAAGGACATCGGTGGCCAGCCGGTCGTCGCCGATCTCGCCAAGATGCCGCATTTGCTGGTGGCCGGCACCACCGGCTCGGGCAAGTCGGTCGGGATCAATGCGATGATCCTGTCACTGCTGTACAAAAGCGAGCCAGAAAAGGTCCGCCTGATCATGGTCGACCCCAAGATGCTGGAACTGTCGATCTATGAAGGCATACCGCATCTGCTCGCGCCCGTGGTCACCGACATGAAGCACGCGGCCAACGCCCTCAACTGGTGCGTGACCGAAATGGACAAGCGCTACAAGTTGATGGCGTCGGTCGGGGTGCGCAATCTGGCCGGTTACAACAAGGCGGTCAGCGAGGCGGCCAAGGCCGAACAGCCGCTGACCAATCCGTTCACGATCAACCCGGACAACCCCGAGCCGCTGGAGACCCTGCCACATATCGTGGTGGTGGTCGATGAGCTGGCCGACATGATGATGGTGGTCGGCAAAAAGGTGGAGGAGTTGATCGCCCGTCTGGCGCAAAAGGCGCGTGCGTCCGGCATCCATCTGATTCTGGCCACCCAGCGTCCGTCGGTGGATGTGATCACCGGTCTGATCAAGGCCAACGTCCCGACCCGGATCGCGTTCCAGGTCTCGTCCAAGATCGATTCGCGCACGATTCTCGACCAGATGGGCGCGGAGACCTTGCTGGGCATGGGCGACATGCTGTATCTCGCTCCGGGCACCGGATTGCCGGTGCGGGTGCATGGCGCCTTCGTCGCCGACGAGGAAGTGCACAAGGTGGTCGAACACCTGAAGAAGATGGGGCCGCCGGATTACGTCGAGGGCATTCTCTCCGCTGCCGAGGATGACGCCGAAGCCGGTGGATTGGGCGGCGTCGATGGCGGGGATGCCGAAGCCGATCCGATGTACGACCAGGCCGTCGAGGTGGTTCTGAAGACCCGCCGGCCGTCGATTTCGCTGGTGCAACGGCATTTGCGCATCGGCTACAACCGGGCTGCCCGCCTGATCGAGCAGATGGAGCGGGCCGGGTTGGTGTCTGCGATGGGAAGCAATGGCAACCGGGAAGTCATCGTACCGGCAAGGGAAGGCGAGTGATGCGATCTGCAACTGAAGGTGAAGGCGGAAGCAGCGACAAGGTCCTCAGCGGAAAGGTCCCATCCTGGCGCCGCCTGCTGTGTCGTGCGGTATCCCTGTCCATACTGGTGCTCGCCTCGACCGCGCTGGAGGCGGCCGCTAGCGGGATCGCCCAGTTGCGCCAGTTCGTCGATGAGGCGGGCAGCGCATCCGGCCGCTTCGAGCAACTCGTCACCGCGAGTTCCGGGCGGCGTCCGCAGGCGGCGAGCGGTTCGTTCTCGTTCGAACGACCGGGTCGCTTCCGCTGGACTTACGAAACGCCTTATCCGCAGCTGCTGGTCAGTGATGGCGAGCATCTGTGGGTGTGGGATCAGGATCTCAACCAAGTCACCGTCAAGACCCTCGGCGATGCGCTGGGCAGCACGCCGGCCGCGATCCTGGCCGGAGGCGATGCGCTGGACAGTGACTTCGAACTGTCCGAGGCCGGTCAGTCGGACGGCCTCAACTGGGTCACCGCCATGCCCCGTGCCGAGAGCAGCTTCGAGATGATGCGGATCGGGCTCCGCGCCGGGAGACTGGTACGCATGGAATTGCGGGATCACTTCGGGCAGACCACCGTGATCGATTTCGTCGAACTCGAAACCGGTGTGGTGCTGCCGCCGTCGCTGTTCCAGTTCGAGCCGCCGGTCGGAGCGGACGTGATCGGTGACTGATCGCGACGCGACATGACTGATCTCTTCGAGTCGGCTTCGCCGGTGGAGGTACCGTTGGCCGAGCGCCTGCGTCCTGCGACGCTGGACGATGTAGTCGGTCAGCGCCATCTCCTTGGACCGGGCAAGCCGCTAAGGCTGGCGTTCGAGTCGCGCAAGCTTCACTCGATGATTCTGTGGGGACCGCCAGGGGTTGGCAAGACGACGCTGGCACGGCTGACCGCGGACGCCTTCGACGCGGACTTCGTGGCCTTGTCGGCGGTGTTTTCCGGGGTCAAGGACATTCGTGAGGTCGTCGCCCAGGCCAAGGCCTCGCAGGCACGGGGCCGCCACACGATTCTGTTCGTGGATGAGGTGCATCGTTTCAACAAGGCGCAGCAGGATGCCTTTCTGCCCTATGTCGAGCAAGGGCTGTTCACGCTGATCGGCGCGACCACCGAGAACCCATCCTTCGAGGTCAATTCGGCCTTGCTCTCCCGGGCGGCGGTCTATGTCCTCGAGCCCCTCGACGACGAGGCGATGAAGGCCTTGTTCGAGCGGGCCAACGGTCTCGCCTGTCCGCAACTGCAGTTCGACGCCGCGACGGTGGAGCGGATGATCGGGTTTGCCGATGGTGATGCGCGGCGCTTGATCAACCTGGTCGAGCAGGTCCGGATCGCAGCCGAAACCGCCGCGGTGAATCCGGTGACGCCGGAGTTTCTCGATGTCGCGCTGGCGAGCAAGCTACGCCGTTTCGACAAGGGTGGCGACGCCTTCTACGATCAGATTTCGGCGCTGCACAAGTCGGTCAGGGGCTCGAACCCGGACGCCGCCTTGTATTGGCTGTGCCGCATGCTCGATGGCGGCGCCGATCCGCATTACCTGGGTCGGCGTCTGATCCGGATGGCGACCGAGGATATCGGACTGGCGGATCCGCGGGCGCTGGACATCGCGCTGAACGCCTGTCATACCTACGAGCGCCTGGGCTCGCCGGAAGGGGAGCTGGCGCTGGCAGAGGCCACGCTTTTCCTCGCCTGCGCCGCCAAATCGAATGCGGTTTACAAGGCCTACAACGCAGCCCGCAAATTCGTCGCGAACGACGTCACCCGTCCGGTACCGATGCACCTGCGCAATGCGCCGACCAAGCTGATGAAGACGCTCGGCCATGGGCAGGCTTACCGTTATGCGCACGACGAACCCGAAGCCTTCGCCGCCGGCGAGTGTTATCTGCCCGAGGGCATGGAAGAGCCGGGCTGGTATCGTCCGGTGGATCGGGGGCTCGAGGCCCAGATCGCGGTCAAGCTCGCGCGGCTACGCGAGCTTGACCAACAGGCGCAGGTCCGGCGTGGCGTGAAGTCGGGCGTGGAGGGCGGAAGGGGCAACAAGAGCGGATAAGGGCAGGAAGGGCGGGTCGGATTAGAGCCCCGCTCCATCCCGTACCTCACGGGCCGTGACGAAACGGGTCGAAGCGGCGACGCTCCAGCGGTGTTTCAGTGATGCAAGGGGTGATCGGCCAGGAAACGTGCATAGACCATACTCGCACGCTCTGCCTTTTCGGTATCCCCCCGCCGGGTGGCGCGCTCGATCAGTTCCTGCATGTAGCGTGTGAGCACCACGACGCCCTCGGGCGTCTGAACAAGGCCGCACACCAACTGGGCGGCAGCGACATCGGGGATGTCCTCGTGTTCTGCGATCAGTTCGACTTCGTCTTCGGTCAAATCACAATAATCGAGACAATCTCTCATAGATAACATGCGGCTCTCCTCCAGTATGCGAATGACGGTCTTCTGCCGCTCATGTCTCTCCCCTTCAGTCTATTAGAGCAGGTGCCGAATGCAAGTCATATCTTCATATCGAGTTGTTATAAGCAATTGATTTAAATAATATAATGCGGCGCTGCAGCGTCGCTTCGCTCGAAGCGGTAAACTATGGAAAATTAACAGGATAGACATCGATCGCTAGATTCGACATGAGCACTTCCCAGCGCATTTCTGAATATCATCAATAATGGAATCCCCATGCTAGACATCCAGATGCTTCGTACCAATATGGAGGCCGTCGTTGCAGCGCTCCAGTCCCGCGGGATGGCATTCGATCCGACCGAGTTCCAGGCGCTGGAGGCGGAGCGCAAGGCATTGCAGACCCGAACCCAGGAGTTGCAGGCTCGCCGCAACAGCTTGTCCAAACAAATCGGCATGTTGAAGGGTAAGGGGGAGGACGCCTCCGCGGTCATGGCCGAAGTCGGTGGTCTGGGTGATGAACTCAAGGCCAACGAGCAGGCCTTGTCCAACCTGCTCGCCCGCCTCGAAGCGGTGTTGAGCGGTCTGCCCAACATGCCTCATGAAACCGTGCCGGTCGGTACGAGCGAGGCGGACAATGTCGAGATCCTGCGCTGGGGCTCCCCGCGCGAGTTCGATTTCACCCCGCGCGATCATGTCGATATCGGCGCCGGCCTGGGCGGGCTCGATTTCGAGGCCGCAGTCAAACTGTCGGGCTCGCGCTTCGCGGTGATGCGATCGGGGGTGGCTCGGCTTCATCGTGCGCTTGCCCAGTTCATGCTTGATGTGCACACCCGCGAGCATGGTTACACCGAAATCTACGTGCCTTACCTGGTCAACGAAGCCTCGATGTTCGGCACCGGGCAATTGCCCAAGTTCGAGGAAGACCTGTTCTCGGTGCCACGCGGGGAAGACGGGCGTTTTTATCTGATCCCGACTTCGGAAGTGCCGGTCACAAACATGGTGCGCGGCCAACTGCTCGCCGCCGACGAACTGCCGATGAAGTTCGTCGGCCATACCCCCTGTTTCCGCTCCGAGGCCGGCAGCTACGGCCGGGATACGCGCGGAATGATCCGTCAGCACCAGTTCGACAAGGTCGAGTTGGTCAGGATAGAGCGCCCGGAGGACTCCTGGACCGCCCTGGAGGAACTGGTTGGCCATGCAGAGTCCATCCTGCAGCGACTCGGGTTGCCTTACCGCAAGCTCGCGCTGTGCACCGGCGATATGGGGTTCTCCGCGGCCAAGACCTACGACCTCGAGGTGTGGTTGCCAGCGCAGGACACTTACCGTGAAATCTCCAGTTGTTCCAACTGCGGCGATTTCCAGGCCCGGCGGATGCAGGCACGTGTTCGCAATGCCCAGGGCAAGAACGAGTTCCTGCATACCTTGAACGGCTCCGGTCTCGCGGTCGGCAGGACCCTGGTGGCGGTGCTGGAAAACTACCAGCAGGCCGATGGTGCGGTGGTCGTGCCCGAGGCGCTGATCCCCTGGATGGGTGGCGTCGAACGGATAGAGCCGGTCGGCAAGACCGCCTGATCAGGTATTTTCCGGACTTGATGCTCATGCCTGTCTCAAAGGAAGTCCGCTCGCTGCTGGACATGGTCTACCGTGTCGGTGCGCCCCGTTTTCACGAATTGTCGGTCGCGCAGGCGCGGCACTCTTTTCAGAAACTGCAATACGCTTTTCGACCCGAGGCCCCGGCGGTGGCCTCGACCACCGAGGTGCCGATCGGGCGTCCGGATGGTTCGGTGCTGTTGGCGCGCTTGTATCGGCCGCTCGAGAGTCGTCCGGACGACTGCTTGCCGGTGGTGTCGTACTTTCATGGCGGCGGCTGGTGCGTCGGCGATATCGACAGCTACGACGTGCTCTGCCGTCAACTCGCCAACCTGTCGGGCTGCGCGGTCTTGTCGGTCGATTATCGTCTTGCCCCGGAGCACCCTTTTCCGGCGGCGGTCATCGACACGCTGCTCACGTTCGACTGGCTGGTCGAGCATGGCAACCTGCTCAATGTGGATCCGGACCGGATCGCGCTGGCGGGCGACAGCGCAGGCGGTAATCTTTCCATCGTCGCGGCGATCGCCTTGCGCGAACGGGGTGCGAGTCAGCCGTGTTTCCTCGCTTTGGTATACCCCTGTACCGAAATCGTCAGCGATCGGCCGTCGCGGCGCGCCTACAACGATGGCTATTTTCTGGATCAGGAGACCCTTGACTGGTTCTTCACCCGCTATCTGCCGGACGGGGCGACCGACGACTGGCGGGCTTCGCCGATGCGCGCGGCCTCGCTCGCAGGATTGCCTCCGATGATGCTGGTGACCGCCGAGTTCGATCCGCTGACCGACGACTGCATCGCGTTCGCGGAGAGGGTGCGCGACGAGGGGGGCCAGATCGAGGTGTATTCGGCGCAGGGCATGGTTCATGGGTTTCTGACGCTGGGCAAATTGCTGCCGGAAGCCACCGACGCGATGGCCGAAATCGCGGCTGGCGTGCGTCGTGAGACAAGCTCCCCGAAACGGGCTAGGCAGTGCGCCGCAGGTGTTTGAAGGCGACCGTGGCGGAGTATTATTTAACCAGTGTGGTGTAAACTCGAATTACGCTAAATATCGTTTAAAAACAATGAATTAAATTTGTTTTTTGATGTGTTTTGAGTCTTGTCGCCTTTTCGGGCCAGGATTACGGCATATGTGACGCACTTAACACAGACTTCATTGCCTAGGGGTTATCATTGCGTCCGTAACGCGAAAACGAGCAGCACGAAGAGGGGCGGCAACGACTTGCCGCGTCGTCAGAATGATGACGGAACGCCCCCTCACGCAGGTCACCACGAGGCAGACTTGAATGTTGAAAGTGTTCAGCCACTACTTTCCGTCGCACATCCTGCAGCAAGCCGTCTTCGACGCGATGCTCCTCTTTGTCGCCGCGTTGTTCGCAGTTGGGTTCCAGGTGCATGGCGCCGATATCAGTTGGCGTCTGATGGTGCCGTCGGCGCTGTTGTTCGCGATCGTGATGGTCTTGCTCAACAGTGTGATCGGCCTGTATCGGCACTCCGGTCGGGGTTCGACGGCCAAGGACGCGGTGGTCCGCACCCTGGTGTCGGTGCTGGTCAGCTTGCCGGTGGCCTATGGCGTGTTCAAGGTTCTGCCGTGGGCCCATCTCACCTCGGATGCGGCCGAACTCTCGGTCATTCTGCTGCTCGGTTTGATTCTGGTGATGCGCGGGGTGGTCAATCGTCGCGCAGCCTCTTCGATGTTCATGCCGCGGGTGTTGATCATCGGTACCGGCGACGAGGCCGCCGCGGTCGAGTATTCGCTGACCCATCCGGTCCGCCGCGGCGTCGAGGTGGTGGGCTTTTATGGCGCAGTCGGGGAGGATGCGGTCGAGGTCGATCAGCGAAGGGTACTGTGCAACACCCGCAGCTTGCTCGACACCGTGCGGGATCTGAAGGTCAACGAGGTCATCGTCGCAATGAAGGAGCGACGCGGCGGCGTACTCCCGATTCGGGAGATGCTCGATTGCAAGCTGTCGGGCGTGCGCGTGCTCGATCTTTCATCCTTCTTCGAGCGGACCCAGGGACAGATCCGGATCGATTCCTTGCGGGCGAGCTGGTTGATTTACGGTGATGGTTTCCGCCAGGGCTGGGCGCGAACCTTCGTCAAACGTTGCTTCGATCTGGTCGCGTCCGGGGCATTGTTGTTGTTGGCCTTGCCGGTCATGCTGGTGACCGCCTTGCTGATTCTCCTCGAGGACAGGGGGCCAGTCTTCTATCGGCAGGAGCGGGTCGGGCTCGGGGGGCGGACCTTCCGCGTGATCAAGTTCCGGAGCATGCGACAGGATGCCGAGAAGGACGGTACGCCGGTGTGGGCCAAGAGCAACGACGACCGCACCACCCGGGTCGGGAAAGTGATCCGCAAGCTGCGCATCGACGAGCTGCCACAACTGTTCAACGTCTTTGCCGGCGACATGAGCCTGGTCGGTCCACGGCCGGAACGGCCTTACTTCGTGGACAAACTGTGCCAGGAGATTCCTTTCTATGCGGTGCGCCATTGCGTCAAGCCCGGGGTCACCGGTTGGGCGCAGGTCAGGTATCAATACGGTTCCTCGGTGGATGATGCGATCCAGAAGCTCCAGTACGACTTGTACTATGTGAAGAACCACACGCTCATCCTCGACACCCTGGTGTTGTTCGAGACGGTGCGGGTCGTCCTGACCGGCGAGGGAGCCAACTGATCCAGTTGGCCTGCGATTCGGTGTTTCCCCCGCTTGATCAGTGAAGAGGCAGCCGGTTGCCCAGAGGCGAGCAAATGAACTGATATCCTCTCCGGATATCGGCTCTGAAGGGGGGCGCATTGTACGACGTCGCGATTTGGGGTAGCGGGCTCGCCGCTTCCGCCTATCTTGTCTTCCTGCTCTATCTCTATCTCGCCTGGCGTGGAGGTTTGCCCGGCGGGGTGTTGATCGCGGCCATCGCCTGTTCCGCGCTGTGGGGTGTCGTGGGCGTTCTGCCGAGCGTATTCCCGGAGCGCAGCTGGATCGTGGCCCAGGGCGCGAGCGAAGTGCTGCGCGGCGCGGCCTGGTATGCCTTCGTTCTGGTGCTGCTCTGGCCATTGATAGGCCCCTCCAAACGGTGGCCACGGGCGATGGCCGTCGCGATCGTCGCGGCCCAGGCGGCGTTGATGCTGGTCGCGCTTTTCGGCCCTGTCCCCGAGTTCGATCCGGTTCGTCCCATCCTCGGGGCGTTCCTCGCGGGGACGGTGTTCGGCCTGGTCTTGGTCGAGCAGTTGTATCGCGGTCTACCGGTCGAATCACGCTGGGGGCTCAAGCCCCTTTGCCTGGCGCTTGCGGCAGGCTATATCTTCGATCTCTACCTGCTCGCCGACGCCTTCCTGTTCGGCAGGCTGGACCCCGACGTCTGGGCGGTGCGTGGCTTCGTCCTGACGCTGCTGATCCCGTTGATCGCACTGTCCGCGGCGAGAAGTCCGTCATGGACGGTGAGGATTTCGGTTTCGCGGGAGGCCGCTTTCCACTCGACCGCGCTGGCGCTGTCGGGGCTGTACCTGCTGGTCATTGCCGGCGCCGGCTACTATGTGCGTTATGTCGGTGGCGACTGGGGGCGGGCGCTGCAAATGGCCTTGTTGTTCGCCGGCCTGCTGCTGCTGGGGGTGTTCGTTTTTTCCGGTGCCCAGCGGGCGCGCTTGCGGGTCTTTCTCAACAAGCACCTGTTCCCCTATCGTTACGACTACCGTACCGAATGGCTGCGCTTCACCCAGGCCTTGTCCTCGGCTGGCGACTCCATGGACCTGGGTCAGTCGATCATCAAGGCCTTGTCCGATCTGGTCGAAAGCTCGGGCGGCGCGCTGTGGCTGAAGGAGCCCGATGGAAAACTGGTGATGCATGCGCGCCTGAACCATCCGCCCTCCGACGCGGTCGAGAACGAGGACGGTCCCTTCTGCCGCTTTCTCCACGAGCGCGAGTGGGTGGTCAATCTAGAGGAGATGCGCACCCGCCGACCGGCTCCCGGTGAGCTGGAAATACCCGGCTGGTTGTCGACCATGCCCGATGCCTGGCTGGTCGTGCCGCTGAAGTCGTCCGGCAGCCTGGTCGGATTCGTGGTGCTGAATTCGGCGCGGACCCGCTTCGATGTGAATTGGGAGGTGCTCGATCTGCTCAAGACGGCGCAGCGGCAGGCAGCCAGTTATCTCGCGCGTATGCAGGCTGCGGAAGCGCTGCTCGAGTCGCGCAAGTTCGACTCCTTCAACCGGATGTCGGCTTTTGTAGTGCATGACCTCAAGAATCTGGTCGCTCAGCTGTCGCTGATGCTGAAGAATGCCGAGCGGCACAAGGACAAGCCCGAGTTTCAGCAGGACATGCTCGAAACCGTGACCCATGTCGAAGCCAAGATGCGTTCGCTGATGCAGCAATTGCAGGAGAAGAAATCGATAGAGCCGACCCGGCGGATCGACCTCCAGGCCTTGATCGAGCGGGTCAAACTATCCAAAAGGCATCAGTTGCCCGCGGTCGATCTGGTCTGGGGTCCGGATCAGATTATCGCGTTGTATGCCCACCCGGAGCGGCTAGAACGCGTCATCGGGCATCTGGTGCAAAATGCACTGGACGCGACTCCGGAGGATGGTAAGGTAGCAGTACGCGTGGATATCGCGCAGCCGGGTTCGGTCAGGATCTTCGTCGAAGACAATGGTTGCGGAATGAGCCCGGAATTCATTCGAGAGCGACTGTTCAAACCCTTCCAGACCAGCAAACGCAGTGGTATGGGGATAGGGGCGTACGAGACGCAGCAATACATTCAGGAACTCGGTGGCAGCATGCAGGTTGAAAGTGAAGTGGGCAAGGGGACGCGCGTGAGCATCGTGCTACCCGTGAGCGAACGTCAGGCCGACGGCGGTTTTGAACGATCCGGTGAAATCGAACACCATGAATGACAAGCAACGGATGCTTTTGATCGTCGAGGACGACCCGACGCTGCAGAAGCAGATGCGCTGGGCATTCGACGATTTCGAAACCATCGTGGCCGACGACAGGGACAGCGCGATTGCCCAGCTGCGTCGTCACGAGCCGCCGGTCGTCACGATGGATCTCGGTTTGCCACCTGCCCCGGACGACGTGACCGAAGGCTTCCGCTTGCTCACCGAGATTCTGGCCCTGGCGCCAGATACCAAGGTCATCGTGTTGACCGGCCAGCACGACAGGGAGAATGCGGTCCGGGCGGTCGCCTTGGGTGCCTATGACTTTTTCGGCAAGCCGTTCGAACCGGATCTGCTCAATCTGACCATAGATCGGGCCTTCCGCCTGCATGACCTGCAGATGGAGAACCAGCGCTTGCGTGAGACCCAGGGCAGTGCCCTGTCCGGCGTGATTACCCGTGACCCGATGATGCTCAAGCTGTGCCGTACGGTCGAACGTGTCGCCTCGGCCAATGCCACGGTCGCCCTGCTGGGCGAAAGCGGTACCGGCAAGGAAGTCTTCGCGCGTGCGTTGCACAGCCTGTCGCCACGCGCGAAGCAGCGTTTCGTCGCGGTCAATTGCGCAGCGATCCCCGAGAATCTGCTGGAAAGCGAGTTGTTCGGCTATGAGAAGGGGGCGTTCACCGGCGCCGCCAAGCAGACCCCGGGCAAGCTCGAAACCGCGAACAAGGGTACCTTCTTTCTCGACGAGATCGGCGATCTGCCGTTGGCGCTTCAGGCCAAGCTTTTGCGCTTCTTGCAGGAGCGGGTCATCGAACGGATCGGCGGGCGTGAGGAGATCCCCATCGATGTGCGCATCGTCTGCGCGACCCATCGTGACCTGAAGGAATTGATCAAGAGCGGGCAGTTCCGGGAGGATTTGTACTACCGGCTGGCCGAGATCGTGATCGACATCCCGCCGCTACGCGACCGCCAGGGCGATGCCGCCTTGCTCGCGCATGCCTTCGTCCATCGCTTCTGTGCCGAGAACGGTCGAGCTACGCTCAGCCTGTCCGATGACGCCTTGTCCGCGATCGAGGCACACGACTGGCCGGGCAATATCCGTGAACTCGAGAACAGCCTGAAGCGCGCGGTGATCATGGCCGACGGGAGTCAGATCACGGCCGAAGATCTGGGGCTGGAGGGCGTCGAGGCGGAGCTCGCGACCCTCAATCTGCGCCAGGTCCGCGAGGCTGCCGAACGACAGGCGGTGATTCGCGTCATTGCCCGCACCAACAACAACATTGCACGGGCCGCCGAGATACTCGGCGTGAGTCGCCCGTCCTTGTACGACATGATGAACCGTTTCGGTTTGAAGAAGGAGGGCTGAAATGCCTCGATCCAAGTGTTTCCGCGGGCTGGCAAAGCGCCGGTCCATTCCGAGTCGCCTCGTGGCGGTCCTGCTGTCGGCGATGCTGCTGGCTGGCTGCAGCGATTCGGCCGACGACATGCTCGGCTCGGCCAAGTCCTATCTGGCCAACAGCGATATCAACTCCGCCAGCATCCAGCTAAAGAATGCATTGCAGAAGGACGGCAGTCTGGTCGAGGCCCGCTTCCTGCTGGGTTCGGTCTATCTCGAGCAGGGTGATATTCCGGGTGCGGTACGGGAGCTGAGACGGGCCTCGGAGATGGGATATCCGGAAGTTTCCGTGGCGCCGCTGCTGTCGCGTGCGATGGTGCTGTCAGGCGAGTTCGACAACGTGATCTCGAGGTTCGGCGAACTCCGTCTCGAAGACCCCAAGGCTCAGGCCCGGGTACTCGCCAGCGTCGGCGACGCCCACCTGGCCAAGGCGGAAGTGACCGAGGCGCGCCGCTACTACGAGGATGCGCTGCAGCAGGATGGGTCCGACGTGATGATCCGGGTCGGACTGGCCCGCAGCAAGCTCTTCGGTGGCGATCTGGAGGGTGCGCTGGCCGAGGCCGACGCCGCGCTCGCGCTCAACCCCGACACCGCCGAAGCACATGCCCTGCGGGCGGATGTGCTGTCGGCGCAGAACAAGCCAGCAGAGGCGACCGCCGCACTCGAAGCCGCGATCAAGGCCCAGCCGCGCGCGGTCAATTATCATTTCGCCCTCATCTCGGCGATGCTCCAGCAGGACCGGCTCGATGACGCCGAGGCGCGCCTGGCCGACATGGTCAAGGTCGCGCCCCGCGACCCCTCGACCCTGTATCTCAAGTCCTTCGTCGATTTTCGTCGTGACCGGGTCGCTCAAGCGCGTGAGGGCATCGACGAGGTCTTGCGCCAACTGCCCGACCACCTGCCGGCGCAGTTGCTCGCCGGCAGTGTCTACCTGCGGCTGAATGACCATGTGCGGGCCCAGTCCTATCTCGAGCGCGTGCTGGCGCGTGCGCCGGGGCAACCTCTTGCCAGGCGGCTGCTGGCGGCCTCGCTGCTGTCGACCGGTGATACCGTGCGGGCGCGAGAGATCGTCGAGCCCTTGCTCGGTCAGGAAAGCGGCGACGCCGCCACGATGACGCTGGCCGGCCAGATCTTCCTCGCCGCGGGCGATTTCAACCAGGCCTCGGAGTACTTCGCCCGGGTCTCGACCGCTGCCCCAGAAGATGTGCAGGCGCGCACCCGCCTTGGGGTCGCCCGTCTGGCCGCCGGTAATCCGGAGCAGGCACTGGCCGATCTGGAGGCCGCCTCCGCGCTGGATGACAGCATGGGTCAGGCCGATGTCGCGCTGATTCTCGCCCACCTGCGCAACCGCGAGTTCGACAAGGCGATGGCGGCCCATGAACAGCTTGCGCGCAAGCAGCCCGATCACCCGCAGACCCACAACCTCAAGGGTGGAATACTCCTCGCCACGCAGGACCTGGAAGGGGCGCGGGCCGCCTTCGATCGCGCGATGGAGCTCGACCCGGACTTCATTTCGGCCGCGGTCAATCTGGCCCGCCTGGACATCGCACAAGGTCGCACCGACGATGCCAAGCAACGCTTCGAGCGCATCATTCAGCGTAATCCCGCGCGTCCCGACCCCTATCTTCTGCTGGCCGACTTGCAGGCCCAGACCGGTTCGGCGCCGGCCGAAGTGCGGGCCACGATCGAGCGCGCGGTTGCGGCCAATCCTTCGGCGCGCGCGCCGAAGATCGCTTTGGCGAGGAACCTGCTCGCCAACAACGAGGCCACCCGTGCTCGCGCGCTCGCGCAGGAGCTGGTGGCGGCCGAGCAGGACGAGCCAGCCGGCCTGGCAGTGCTGGCGCAGGCCCAGATGGCGACCGGAGAACGTCAGCAGGCGGTGTCCACGCTGAACCGGCTGGTGCGTGTCCAGCCGCAGGCCCCGGGGCCCTTGCTCGCGTTGGCCGATGCGCAGCGCGCGACCGAAGACCGAACCGGTGCCGAGCAATCGGTGCGACGAGCGCTGGCATTGCGGCCCGACCTGATCGAAGCGCAGCAGCGACTGATCGGTCTGCTGGTCGAGGCTCAGCGCGGTGGTGACGCGGTCGCTGTCGCCCGCGAGATCCAGCGCCAGCGTCCGGACAATGCGGTTGGCTTCGTACTGGAGGGCGACATCCGGGTCGCGACGGGCGACTGGGAGCAGGCGGTGGCGCCTTTCCAGCAGGCCTTCGAGCGTGCACCGACGGCCGAAGTGTCGGTCAAGCTGCATCGCGCCCAGGTGCGCGCCGGCCAGGGCGACGCCGCGCGACAGACCGCGGCCGACTGGCTTGCCGCGCAGCCGGAAGACGTGCTGGTACGGACTTATCTGGCCGAGAACGCGCTCGCCCAGAGCCAGTTCGAGGAGGCCGAGGCCTTGTATCGCCGCATCATCGAGATCCAGCCGGAGAACGCCTTGGTGCTGAATAACCTGGCCTGGGTGGCCGGCCAGCGCAAGCAACCGGATGCGATCGCGCTGGCCGAGCGGGCGCTATCGCTGGCGCC
Source organism: Azoarcus sp. (assembly GCA_030604735.1). Lineage (GTDB taxonomy): Bacteria > Pseudomonadota > Gammaproteobacteria > Burkholderiales > Rhodocyclaceae > Azoarcus_F. The sequence continues at coordinate 64,618 of JAUVVG010000014.1, read as the reverse complement.
CGGCAATGCTGCGATCCTCGATACGCTGGGCATGCTGCAGATGGAAGCCGGCGAGCATGACAAGGGGCTCGCCAATCTGCGCCAGGCAGTCGATGCCGCGCCCAATCTGGCTGCGTTGCGGCTCAATCTGGCACGCTCGTACATCAAGCTGGAGCGCAAGCAGGATGCCGGCACCGAGCTGGACGAAGTCATCCGGCTGGCACCGGAAGGCAGTGCCTTGCATCAGGAGGCGACCCGGCTCAAGGGCACGCTCTGAATTCGGTTCAACGGGCCAGCCCGGCAGGGGTGCCCCGGCGGGCGTGCTTGCGGGTGACATCTATTTTTTGTGTGGAAATGCAGACGATGACGACCATTGCTGTAATCGGTTTGGGATATGTGGGACTGCCATTGGCGGTCGAGTTCGGCAAGAAGTACAAGACCTTGGGCTTCGACCTGTCGGCTGAAAAAGTCGCGGCCTACCGCGATTGCATCGATCCGACCGGCGAGGTGTCGTCGGACGATCTGCGCGCGGCGACCGGGCTGCAGTGTCACACCGATCCGTCCGTGATCCGGGAGGCGGATTTCATCGTCGTAGCCGTTCCGACGCCGGTAGATCAGGCGCACCAACCCGATCTGACCCCGCTGGTGAAAGCCTCTGAAACGGTGGGTCGCAACCTCAAGCAGGGCGCGATCGTCGTCTTCGAATCCACCGTCTACCCCGGTGCGACCGAGGAGGTCTGCATCCCCATCATCGAACGCGAATCCGGCTTGCGCTGGAAGCACGATTTCTTCGCCGGCTACTCGCCCGAGCGGATCAACCCGGGTGACAAGGAGCGCACCGTCACCAAGATCGTCAAGGTGGTCTCGGGAGATACGCCCGAGACCCTGACCAAGGTCGCGGACATCTATGGTTCGGTGATCACGGCCGGGGTCTACCCGGCCAGTTCGATCAAGGTCGCCGAAGCGGCCAAGGTGATCGAGAACACCCAGCGTGACCTCAACATCGCGTTGATGAACGAGTTGTCGCTGATCTTCCACCGCATCGGTATCGACACCCTGGAAGTGCTGCGGGCGGCCGGTACCAAATGGAACTTCCTGCCGTTTCGTCCCGGTCTGGTCGGTGGACACTGCATCGGCGTCGACCCCTACTACCTGACCCACAAGGCCGAAATGCTCGGCTATCACTCCGAGGTCATCCTCGCCGGCCGGCGGATCAACGACGGCATGGGCAAGTATGTCGCCGAGCAGACCGTCAAGGAAATGATCAAGTCCGGCCATTCGATCAAGGGCTGCGACGTCATCGTGTTGGGTCTCACCTTCAAGGAGGACTGCCCGGATTTGCGCAACAGCAAGGTCATCGATGTCATCCGCGAACTGGAAAGCTTTGGTTGCCGGGTCCACGTGCATGACCCGGTCGCCTCCTCGGCCGAGGCGGAGCATGAGTACGGTGTGCGGTTGTGCGACTGGGAGGCGCTGCCGAAATCCTCCGCCATCGTTGCGGCGGTGTCGCACAAGGCCTATCTCGGCATGGACCAGGCGAAGTTGCTCGACCGACTGTTGCCGTCCGGCGTGTTTGTAGACGTGAAATCGGCCTACGATCAGTCCGCGCTGACCGCAGCCGGCGTCCGGGTATGGCGGCTTTGAGCCCGGTCTGCTAGAACACAGTCATGGTCAACGCGCTCCTTGCTCCCTCCAGTGTCTTTGCCTTTCTGGCCGGGAGGGTCTCTGTGCGATGGGCGCTGCGTTCGGCTTTCTTTCATCGGCCAGGCAGGGGCACGAGCGTCCGGCGACCGCACAGCTTGGTGCGACAGGCCGGGACGAGCCGGCTTGCCGCGAGTTGTGCCCCCCTTTCGACAGGGGCGCTTCCCCGTCGCTTATCGTGCCTTGCTGCGCTGATCGTGTTCGCCAGCCCGGCCCAGGCGTCGGATGGCTTCGATGTCACACTCCCCGCCGATACGCCGATCGAACAGGTATTCGCCTTTCACGCCAGTTACCTGACCCGGCAGGCGACCGCCTACGAGCATGGTGAGGGTGTGCCGCGTGATCCGGCTCAGGCCGCGATGCTGTATTGCGAGGCCTCGCGCATGGGTGACGCGGAAGCCTTGTATTCGCTGGGCTGGATGTACGCCAACGGGCGCGGCATGGAGCGGAACGACGGGCATGCTGGCGCCTTGTTCAAGCTCGCAGCGGAAAAGGGGCATGAGCAAGCCGAACGCATGCTGCGCTATACCGCCTCCGACGACGGCGTCCTGCCGGATTGCCTCGCCCGGCAGCCGGACATCTTCGCCGACAGTCCTTGGAATCTGGCCGAGCGGATCAGTCGCTTTTCGCCCGAGCGGCAGCGCATCGCGCGGCTGGTGATCGATCTCGCCCCGGAGTATCAGGTCAGTCCGAGTCTGGCGCTGGCGATCGCGCTGACCGAGTCGGCGCTCAACCCCGCCGCGGTATCCCCCAAGAACGCGATGGGGGTGATGCAGTTGATTCCGGACACGGCGGCCCGTTTCCGTGTCGCGAATGCGTTCGATCCCGAACAGAACATCCGCGGCGGGCTCGCTTACCTGCGCTGGTTGCTGGCCTATTTCGAGGGTGACATCGCGCTCGCGGCCGCGGCCTACAATGCCGGTGAAGGCGCGGTCGAGCGTTACCGCGGGGTGCCGCCGTTCGCCGAGACCCGGGCCTATGTCAAGCGGATCATGGGTATGGTGCAGCGCACCGCCCATCCTTTCGATGAGCGGATCGTCGCCCCCAGCGCCGTGATGTCCGCCATGCGGACCACCAAAGTGGCAGAAGCGGGCTCCTGAGCGAGGAAAGTGTCTTGAATCGAGTAACGTCACGACGAGATTTCATCCTGCGCGCAACCGGTCTGGCCGTGATGGGTGCGATGCCGGCATCGGTCGTGGCCTCGCTCGTCGACACCGTGCCGAGAGTCAGACCGTCGATCGTCGCGGTAGGCACCTTCCAGCGCACCCGCAACCCGTCCTTCAATTTTCTGGGAACCGGTTTTGTGGTCGGCAACGGCCGCCTGGTCGCGACCAACGCCCATGTGCTGCCCAAGGTGCTGGCCGCAGACCAGCTCGAGACGATTGCGATCGCGATTCCGGGGGACAACCCGAATTCGGTTTCGGTCCGGCCGGCGACCGTCGTGGCACGCGAGGATGGCCGGGATCTGGCCGTGTTGCGTTTCGATGGCGCGCAGCTGCCGGCGCTCTCGCTCTCCGACGCGACCGTTCGTGAAGGCCAGGACATCGCCTTCACCGGTTTTCCGATCGGCAATGCGCTTGGCTTCTCTCCGGTCACCCACCGCGGCATCATCGCCGCGATCACGCCGATCGGGATTCCGCAAGCCCGGGCCCGCGAACTCGACCCGGCCTTGATCCGCCGTCTAGGCAGCGACCCGTTCCGCATCTTCCAGCTCGATGCCACCGCCTATCCGGGCAACAGCGGCAGTCCGGTCTATGAGCCCGATACCGGCCGGGTGATCGGTGTGATCAACATGGTGTTCATCAAGTCCACCAAGGAAAACGTGCTGAACGACCCGTCGGGCATCAGCTACGCGATCCCGGTCGAGTTCCTGCGGGCGATGCTGGCGCGCCTGTGAGCCCGTTCTCGAGAAAGCTCGAGCGCGCCTGGGTCTGACATGTTTTTTTCTTACTTCTTGTCCATGTCTTCAAACCTGACAACGATATCCTTCTTGGAAACATCCACTTTCCAGAAGGTGTAGCTGTCTCCGTCTTCGTCGACCAGCTTGATGTCGAAAACCGGACTACTGTAGCCGTTGAGATTCACCCGGCGCTTGGTCCCGTTCATCAGCACATCCTCGCCAAGTAAGTCTTCTTCCCAGTCGGTCGATTCGGCTGGACTGACGTACATGTAGTAGATGGTGAAACCGGTCTTGTTCGTGATTTCGACGTAGTAATCCTCGGCCAGTGCGCTCGCGCCGAACCAGGCCGAGATCAGCAAAACGACGAAACTCCTGATCCAGAATCCCATGCAGTGACTCCCCTCAGAAAGAAACTCTAACCGACGTCCGGTTTCGGGCCGACCGATGAGCCAGACCATTCCAGCCGTTGCTGCTATTTGGTTGGTCCCCCCGACAGGAATCGAACCTGTATCTGCCGCTTAGGAGGCGGCCGTTCTATCCATTGAACTACGGAGAGAGGGCGCAATTCTAGCTGGTTAGCTGCGGGCTTACCAAGCTCGACGGTGTTGATGGCAAGGCGACGGCGCGAAGACTGACTTCGTCCGATGAGGCCGAGGCCGACGGAACCTGGCCTCGATGAGCGGATGAGGTCCAAAAAAATGGTCAGATACGTTGGGCTTGATCGGATTTCTCGCCAAGCGTCGGCTCGTTTTCGTCCACTTTGGACTCGTCAAGCTGCTCGGTCGGTTTCGAATCACGGGGTGGGGGCAGGAAGAAGTCGCGGGGGGCGCGCAACAGACGCTGGAAGATCAGGCTGATCAGCTCCTGGCTCTGGGCGAAGGTGATGCGACGGGCACGCATCGCCACCGACAGTGTCAGGCTGAAGCTGACCGTGAGATTGACCATGCCGATCAGCAGCACGCCGAGCAGCGATAGCGCGGCAAGCTGCAAGGGCAGGCCGAACTCCAGGCTGATCAGGGCATGGCCGACATAGGCCGACGAGAAAGCGATATGGCGGATGTCCAGCGGCAGCCCGAACAGCACCCCCAGCGCAGTCACGCCGCCGAGCAGAAAGCCGAAGAAGAAGTTGCCGGCCAGCGCCCCCAGATTGCTCTCCACATAGGCCGCGACCCGATTCATCCGTGCCTCGCCGAACGTGCGGCGGGGCCAGCGCAGTTGCAACAGGCGCTGCGGAATCCGGCCGTAGGCCGAGAGATTGTCGTAATAGCCGGCGATCAACCCGGACAGGAACAGGCACACCCCGGCAATCGCGGCGAACAGCAGCGCACCGCTGAACGGACTGACCTCGCCGAGCATCCTGTGCGCTTCGTCGGGCGTGACGAAATGCGTGCCGGAGCCGAGGTAGATCAGCCAGCCGATCAGGATCGCCATCGGCACCGCCACCCCGACGTTGCCCAGGATGGCGCCGAGCTGGCTGCGTACCGTTCGGGTGATCAACTCGACCAGGTTGTCCAGGTCACGATGTTTTCCGCGCACCTCGCCGATCGAGGCGGCGATTGCGTTGGCGGTCATTGCCGGCTGCTTGGTCGCGACCGTGCCACCCAGGATATGGATCAGCGCGAAGCCGATGCCGTAGTTCAGGCAAAACGCCAGTGCTGCGTTCAGTGGTGCGAAGCCCTGCCAGCTCAGCACGACCTTCAGCGTCGCCATCAGCGCGATGATGACCCCCCCCAGCGCGGCCGATCGTAAAATGCCGAAGTACTCGCTGCGGCTGGAGGTGATGTAGCGTTCGCCGGTCTTGCTCGCGCTCTCGGTCATCCGCAGCGACAACAGCTCTACGTTCTTGCTCCAGTAGTCCGAGAGCTTGTTCTTGCGGCATTCGGCGCGGATCAGTTCCTTGAACAAGTGGGTGATCTGTGGCGCGATCGAGTTGATGTTGCGTTCGGCGCGCAGTTGTAGCAGCAATTCGAGCAATACCCCTATCCGATCCAGGTGCTGGTGAAGGCGCTCGAGCTTGAAGGTCAGCGACAGACTGGTCCCCATCTTGGCGGCGCGACGACGGATACGCAACACGACGTCCTCGCACTGGTCCAGCATCACCCCGAGGTGCTTCTCGTCGTCGGTCTCCGAGCCTTCCTCCAGCCACCAGGCCTTGTAGTTGGCCAGAAACCCGACCAGCTCGGCGTTCTGGGCCAAAAAAGGCGACTCGTGCTCCTCCAGGGTCGGATCGATGCGAACCAGCTCCGGGTCTAGGCCGATCGACGAGACATGGTAGGACAGCATGCGCAGGGCTTCGATGATCTCGCTGACCGGGTCGGGCAAGCGATTGCGGTCGCGGCGGTCGATCTCGGAGACAGTCGGGTCGAAAAGCACGTTGATGAAGTCGACCCAGACTTCATCCGGAACGGCATTGACCCAGACCTCGTCGGACACCTTGTGAAAGCAGGCGCCGATCACGCCGCGCATGTAGTGGGTGTCGATGACCTCGGGCAGCAGCTTGTCCGACAGCCGGCGGGCCGACTCGGAGAAGAAGCCCGAGGAGGGCAGCAGCCCCGATGACACATACAGAGAGACCACCTTGCGTTGCCTGAACAGCCGGATGACCGCGTCGCGCACCTGTTCTTTCAGGTCTTCGCGGCGACGCAGCAAACGCTTGAGCACGCGCAGGTTCTCGGCTGCGCGCTCGGTATCGTCCGGCCTGACCGGCCGAATCCTGTTGATGAAGGCGCTCCAGACCTGGACTTCGTCCTGATCCGGTTGGCCGAACTGTTTGATTACTGCTTCCATGGATATCCTGAAGGCACTTCCCGCGCTCAGGGTAGGGCGCTGGAATTGTGCACTGCATTACGGTCAATTCGACCCGTATGTTATCAGGCCGGTAGAATCATCACCTTTCTTGGTTTTTGGAATCTGACTCGTCATGCCCTTGCTCACAGTCGATAACGCGTGTCTGGCCTTCGGGCATGTGGACCTGCTCGATCACGCCGCCTTTCAGCTGGACGCCGGCGAGCGGGTGGCGTTGATCGGCCGCAACGGTTCGGGCAAGTCCAGTTTTCTCAAGGCCCTGGTCGGCCATACCACGCTGGACGACGGCGCGATCTGGCGCCAGGACGGCCTGAAAGTCGCCTATGTGCCGCAGGAGCCGGATTTTCCGCTGGACCGGGACGTGTTCGCCACGGTCGCGGATGGGCTGGGCGACGCTGCCGGGCTGCTGGTCGACTACCACGCCGCGATGCATGCGGTGGCCGATACGCCGTCGCCGGAAACGATGGCACGCCTGGAAGCCTTGCAGCAACAGGTCGAGCAGGCAGACGCCTGGCGGCTCAACCAGCGGGTGGACGAGACCCTGCTCAAGCTCGGCCTTTCCGGCGACGTCCTGGTCGGCAGTCTGTCCGGGGGCGGGATCAAGCGGGTATCGCTGGCACGGGCGCTGGTGGGCGAACCGGACCTGCTGTTGCTGGACGAGCCGACCAACCATCTGGATATCGACGGCATTCTCTGGCTGGAGGGCTTGATTCGCGACTTTCGCGGTGCGGTGGTCGTGATCACCCACGACCGGGTGTTCCTGGACAATATCGCGACCCGTATCATCGAACTCGACCGCGGACGGCTGGGCAGCTATCCGGGACGCTTCAGCGACTACCAGCGGCGCAAGGCGGAGGAACTCGACGCCGAGGACAAGGCCGCGTCGCGCTTCGACAAGCTGCTGGCGCAGGAAGAGGTCTGGATCCGCAAGGGCGTGGAGGCACGCCGCACCCGTAACGAGGGTCGGGTCAGGCGTCTGGAGGCCTTGCGGCGTGAGCGTGCAGCCCGGCGCGACCGCCTGGGCAATGTCAGGCTGGCGGTGGACAAGGGCGAGCAGAGCGGCCAGATGGTGGCCGAGCTGACCGATGTCTCCAAGCACTATGGCGAGCGGGCGATCGTGCGCGATTTCTCGACCCGCATCATGCGCGGCGACCGGATCGGCCTGGTCGGGCCGAACGGCTCGGGCAAGACCACCTTGCTCAAGCTGATCCTGGGTGAGATCGAACCCGACAGCGGCAGCGTGCGGCGCGGCACCCGTCAGACGGTCGCCTACTTCGACCAGTTGCGCGCCCAGCTGGACCCGGAGCTGCCATTGACCGAGGTGATCAGCCCGGGCTCGGATTTCGTCGAGATCGGGGGCGAGAAGAAGCATGTGATCGGTTATCTGGGGGACTTCCTGTTCGCGCCGCAGCGGGCACGCTCGCCGGTCAAGTCGTTGTCCGGCGGCGAGCGCAACCGCTTGCTGCTGGCGCGCCTGTTCGCCCGCCCGGCCAATGTGATGGTGCTGGACGAACCGACCAATGACCTCGACATCGAGACCCTGGACCTGCTCGAAGACCTGCTGGCGTCCTACCAGGGCACCTTGTTCCTGGTCAGCCATGACCGGGCTTTTCTGGACAACGTGGTGACCCAGGTGATCGCCTCCGAGGGGGAGGGGCACTGGGGCGAGTATGCCGGTGGTTACGAGGACTGGCTGCGCGTCCGTGACGCACGGGAGGCGCGTGAGCGCGAGCAGGGCAAGGCTGACCGCGCCAAGGCGGCGTCTGCCGCATCCGCAGCGGGTGCCACACAGGCCAAACCTGCGGCTCAGGCTAAACCGGTCAAGCTGTCGTTCAACGAGAAACGTGAGCTCGAAGCGCTGCCCGAGCGGATCAGCGCGCTTGAGGCCGAGCAGGCAGGACTGCACCAGCGGCTCGCCGACCCGAGCCTGTATCAGCAGAATCCAGACGAAGTCGTGACCATCAAGGCGCGGCTAGACGCGCTAGAGAACGAGATCGAGGCGGCGATGGCTCGCTGGGAGGCGCTGGAGGACAAGGCGGGCGGCTGACTGTTGTCCTGAGGTGGCGGTTCGCCACTTGCGTGGCTCCTACCGGTTGTTCTGACGTCCGGGGACGGTGTGGGAGCGGCGCAAGCCGCGAACGGGCGCGGGCGATGCGCAGCTGGCGTGGGTATCAGAACGTCCCGATCTGATTGAACCACGCCGCGGCCGCACCCGAGCCCAGAAACACCACGGCGTGGAAAAGCCCCCACAGGCGGTAGCGGCGGGCGATCAGGGCCGGGTCCAGGTCCGAGATCAGGAACAGCCGCCGTCCGGATGGCTTGCGCACGATGTGGGCTTCTGCGGTGGCCAGGGTTTCGCCGCGTTGTTTCAAGACCTCGCGCCTGGCCTGGGCTCGGGCAAGCTCCCATTCCTCCAGGCTGATTTCGCCGTCGCCGTCCAGGTCGAAGCGTTCGAGCAGTTGCTTGCGGTCGGCCTTCCAATCGGCGAGCAGATCGCGAATCTGGGCGCGGGTGTCGAATACGGGGGTAATGCTGCCCAAAGTGGCGAATTCGCCGATCACATAGATCGGGTCGTTCGCGATCAGCGACCACTGGGTATGGCGGGTGTCGCCCTCGTTGAAAACATCGCGACGCCGCACCAGCATGTCGGCACCTTCCGGATCGACCGCGACCAGGCCGGAACCATCGTCCAGCACGAAGGAGGCGTCGCTCTCTACCGTTCCGACATGTCGCCACTTGCCGTCGCGCTGCTTGCGCTGGGTCACGACCCGGTACCAGATCAGCGGCAGTCCGTTGACCGGAGACAACAAGGGGGTGCCGGCGAGTGGAGAGCCGCGGCCACGCAATTCGGTATAGCCCTGGGCGGCCGAGGCGATGCGCGCGGTCGGGGTGTCCAGGATCAACCGGGCATGGCGGATCGAGCGTAGCCAGCCGTACAGGCCGGTGCCCATCAGCATCCCCAGGCCGGCGAGGGTGCCCCAGGCCTCGTCGATGGCGAGCGCGGCCGCGACCGTGCCGATCTGAACCGCCGGCAAGGCAAGGTTGGCGAGATCCTGTTTGAGCCGGACGAGCATCATTCAGCCCGAAGCGCACCTTGGTGACTCACCCTGTCCGGCCCGTCTGCGTTCAGCCGAGAACTTGGGACGAACCCGCGGACAACGGAGCACGGGGCTGGGTCTCTCCCCGAGTGAAGGAAGCAACTCGCGCAATGAGGAGATGAGCGCACCAAGAAGAAGGGAATCGAGGGCGAATCAGTCAACCCGCCTCACTCAGGCGCGGAACAGCGCCGTGATATCCACGTCGGCCTTCTCCGCACTCGAGAAGCGGAGCAGCGGTTCCTTGGTGAAGTTGAACAGGCGTGCGACGATGAGGTCGGGCACTTCATCCACCCGGATGTTGAGCATGTTGACCGATTCGTTGTACCACTCGCGCCGGTCGGCGATGCCGTTCTCGAGCGCGGTGATGCGCGACTGCAGCTGCATGAAGTGCTCGTTCGCCTTGAGCTCCGGATAGGCTTCGGCCACTGCGAAGATCTGGCCCAGGCCCATGCGCAACATTCCTTCGGCCGCACCGAGCGCCGGCACGTCGTGGTCCTCGCGGGCGCGGGCGACCCGGGCGCGCGCCTCGGTCACCTGCTGCAGCGTGGATTGTTCGAACTGCTTGTACTGCCGGCAAACCTCGACCAGCTTGGGCAGCTCGTCGTGGCGCTGTTTCAGCAGTACGTCGATGTTGGCCCAGGCCTTGGCGACGTTGTGGCGCAGATTGACCAGCCCGTTGTAGATCACCACCCCGTAGAGCGAGACGATGACGACGAGCCCGAGTATGATTGCGGTCGAAATGTTCATGATGCCTCCCTCGCGATGACGCGCATCATAAACGCATTCCAGATATAAGTTTCCCACGACATTCATACTGCTGCGGCCTTGATCCGGCTGCCCCTGACCCTTGAAGACCCCGACCACCCCCGCCGAAACCCCCTTCTTGATGCGTCCTGGCGTGGTCATCGCCTGCGGCGCGCTGATCCTGACCCTGGCCATGGGGGTGCGTCACACCGGTGGCCTGTTCCTGCAGCCGATGACCATGGATCAGGGCTGGTCGCGCGAGATGTTCTCGATGTCGATCGCGCTGCAGAACCTGATGTGGGGTCTGTTCCAGCCCTTTGCCGGGGCCTTTGCCGACCGCCACGGCGCCGGCCGGACCCTGGTCGGCGGGGCATTGTTGTACGTGCTCGGTCTGGTGATCATGGCCAATGCCGAGACCGCCTTCGGCCTCAACATGGGCGCTGGCTTGCTGATCGGCATGGGCCTGGCCGGCACGACCTTCAGCGTCGTGCTGGGCGTGGTCGGGCGCATGGTGTCGCCCGAGCGGCGCAGTCTCGCGCTCGGCATTGTCAGCGCGGGCGGCAGTTTCGGCCAGTTCGCGGTGCTCCCGGTCGGGCAGGGGCTGATCTCGTCGGTCGGCTGGCACGATGCGCTGCTGTGGCTGGCGGTCGGCATCCTGTTCATCGTGCCGTTGGCGCTCGCGGTGCGCGGCACCAATGGGGGCGCGCTAGGCGGACAGTCGATTGGCGAGTCCTTTCACGAGGCGATGCGCACCCCGAGCTTCCACTTCCTGTTCTGGAGCTTCTTCGTGTGCGGTTTCCAGACCGCGTTCGTGATGCTGCATTTGCCGGCCTTCGTGGTCGACGCCGGCCTCAGCGCCAACGTTGGCATGACCGCGGTCGCGCTGATCGGGCTGTTCAACATCTTCGGCTCCTTCCTGTCCGGCTGGCTGGGCGGGATGTTCAGCAAAAAGTGGCTGCTGGCCGGCATCTACGCCCTGCGGGTGGTTGCGTTCCTCGCAATCCTGATGCTTCCGCTGAGTGTGACCACCTTGTATGTCTTCTCCGCGGCGATGGGCTTGTTGTGGCTGGGGACGGTGCCACTGACCAACGGCCTGGTCGGCCATATTTTCGGCATGAAGTTCGTCGGCATGCTCTACGGCCTGGTGTTTCTAGGCCACCAGATCGGTGGTTTCCTCGGTGCCTGGCTGGGCGGGCGGATCTTCGATGCGTTCGGTTCCTACGATGTCGCCTGGTGGCTGTCGATCGGCTTGTCGGTGGCGGCGGCGCTGCTGTGTCTGCCGGTACGCGAGCGTCCGCTCGGTCGGCTGGTGGGGGCATCATGAGTCGCGTGCCGACCCGCTTGCGCCCGCTGCTGATCGCGCTCGCGGTGCTCGTTGCGGGCGCGGCGCTGGCTGCGCTATTCGTCGCCTATCAGCACCCCGACATGCTGATCGACTTTTCCAACCTGCTTTTCTGCGGCTGATCGAGGCGATCCACGTCGCGGATGACACGTCCTCTTGTGTGGCAACGGGGTCGGTTAGCAGGTGCCTTCCTCTTTGGGAGGGACAGGATGGGGATGGGTTACTCGCGTGGCGTTTATTCAATCAGCGGGTCGCTGCTGTCGTCCGGCAGGAAGCGTTCGACATAGGCGGCCGGCACCGCCAGCCGCTTCAGCACCTGCTCGCGCCCAAAGCGGATCAGCTTCTCTATGTCGGCGATGTCGTCCGGTAGGGCAGGGTCGTCCCAGCCGCGGGCGACATGGCGGGTGAAGCGGTTGGCAAGCAATACGTTGCGTACCCGTGGATTGTCCTGGGTGTTTTCGTCCTGCAGCATGACCAGCAACTCGGGCAGCTTCCAGGCCCGTACCAGCGCGAGCTGGATCGCCCGTCCAGTTACTCCCAGAATCGTGCGCTGCGCGATCTCGCTGCGCAGGCGCGGGTCGCGCTGCTGCATGTTCTGGATTCGCAGCGCGAGTTGCGGGGCGAAGATCCAGCACAGGATCTCGCTGGTCTCGTAGAGCAGGGCCGCGACCGTGATCTCGTCCACATCGAGGTCATGGCGCGCGATCGCCCAGTCGCGGGCGTAGTGCGCGGCACGGCGGGCACGGGTGATGACCTGCAGCACGCCGAGCAAGGCCTTGGGGTGGGCGGCCAACCGGTCTTCCAGCGTCGGCATGCCGGCGAAGGTGTCGAGAAAGGGCGCGATGCCCATCATCATGATCGCGCGGTCGACCGTGGTGATGTCGTGGTTCTGCGACTCCCGCCGGTTGGCCTGCAGGTAGGCCAGTACCTTCAGCGTCATCAACGGATCGGCGAGCACGATCGCTGCGATCCGCTTGCCATTGACCGATTCGGTCTCGCTGCGCAGCGCGTCAAGCTCGCGCTCGGTCCGGCGCAGCACCGGAATGTCCTGGCTGGTCAGAAAGGCGACATAAGCCTCGGCGCTGGGCAGCGGGGTGTCGAGCATCGTCATCGGCCGGCTACTCCTGAGGTGGTTGCCGCGATTATCCGCGGCTGCGCCGGAAAACTAAAGGTGTCGCGTAGGGTCTGCGACCTTGCCTGTCCTGAACTCCCTTCCCCTTCTTGCCTCCCACTTGAAAGGGGAGGCAGGGAGTCTGGGCCGACCGCGCGTGTCAGCTTGCCGGCTTGGTTCATGCCGAATCCGATCCTGCGCGGGTGGGTGTAGGGGGCCGGGTGTTGACCGGGCGAGGATCATAGGGGGTCGGTCGCTGGGCTCGATGCCAGTTGCAAAATCTTGACGCCGCTATTTTCGCTATAATCGACTGCTATTGCCCCGGCCGCAAACCAGATGAGGAGACGACATGAATAACGCGCCATTCAAGGCCTTGCTTATCAACCAGGACGAGAATCGCAAGGTCAGCAGTGGCCTGGCGTCCATGACCCCGGACCAGCTCGATGCCGGCGAGGTCACGATCCGGGTGCATTACTCCAGCATCAACTACAAGGATGCGCTGGCCGCGACCGGCGCCGGCAAGATCATCCGCCGTTTCCCCTGCGCCGGTGGCATCGACATGTCGGGCGAGGTGGTCGAGAGCGCAGATGCCCGTTTCAAGCCGGGCGACAAGGTGATCGCCACCAGTTTCGACATCGGCGTGGCGCACCATGGCGGTTACGCCGAATACGCCCGCGTGCCGGCCGGCTGGGTCGTGCCCTTGCCCGACGGGCTGGATCTGTTCGAGGCGATGGCGCTCGGCACCGCCGGCTTCACCGCCGCGCTCGGCGTGGTGCGCATGGAAGACAACGGCCTCGCACCGGCCAATGGCCCGGTCGTCGTCACCGGGGCCACCGGCGGGGTCGGCGGGCTGGCGATCGACATGATGTCGCGCCTGGGTTATCACGTGGTCGCGCTGACCGGCAAGGCGGCTGAAACCGACTATCTCAAGATGCTGGGTGCGGCCGAGGTCAAGCTGCGCTCGGAGATCGACTTCGACAAGGTGCGTCCGCTAGAAGCCTCGCAGTGGGCGGGCGCGGTCGATAACGTGGGCGGGCAGATCCTGCACTGGGTGCTTGCGACGATGAAGCAGGCCGGCACGGTGGCGAGCATCGGCAACGCGGCGAGCTTCAACATCAGCACCACGGTGTTTCCGTTCATCCTGCGCGGGGTGAGCCTGCTCGGCATCGACTCGGGCTACATGGGTTTCCCGACCCGGCAACGCGTCTGGGACCGCCTTGCGACCGATCTCAAGCCGGCGCATCTGGCCGAAGTGACCCGGACGATCAGCTTCGATGAACTGCCCGGTGCCTTCGATGCCTTCATCAAGGGCGAGGTCAAGGGCAGGACGGTCGTGCGGATCGGCGCGTAAGCGGAGCACCCGATGAGCCTCGTCACCGATCAGGACCGGGAGGCGATGCCCAAGGTGTTGATCGTGGACGATTCGCGCATGGTGCGCGCGATGATCGTCAAGCATATCCGCGGCCGCTTCGAATTCCGCGAAGAGGCCGACGGCGAAGCCGCCTGGCAAACGCTGGTCATCGACCCGACCATCGAGCTGGTCCTCACCGACATCGGCATGCCGCAGCTCGACGGCTATGGCCTGCTCGAGCGCATCCGCGAGTCCAAGCTCGCACGTCTGCAGAACATGCCGGTGCTGGTGATCTCAGGTGACGAGGACGACGAGGCGCGCGAGAAGGCGCGCCGGCTCGGCGCCAACGACTTCATCACCAAGGGCATCGGCAGCGCAGAGTTGCTGGCCCGCCTTGACTCCCTGTCACGGCTGGCGCGGACCCGGCGCGAGCTCGACGAGAGCCGCGCCGCACTGGCCAGACAAAGCCCGGTCGACCCGAGCACCGGACTGGCGACCGAGTCCTACCTCAACTGGCGTGGCGCGCAGGAGCTCGCGCTGGCCAAGCGTCATCACGGCGGGCTCAGCGCGATGGCGATCGAGATCGACCGCTTCGATGAACTCGCCCGCCGCTATGGCCAGAACGTGCAGCAGTTGATCGCGCGCAAGCTGTCCAGCATCCTCACCACCCGCATCCGCCAGGAAGACACCGTGGCCGAACTCGCCCCGGGGCAGTTCGTGGTCTTGTCGCCGCTGTCCGACATGCTCGGTTGCAGCGCTTTCGCGCTGCGCCTGCAGAAGGCGATCGAAAAGCTGGTCATGACCTACCGCGACGAGCGAATCCAGATCAGCGTGACGATAGGCGTGGCCAGCTCCGTGGTCGATGGCATGGAGTCGGTCAGCCAGTTGATCGAGATCGCCGTTGGACGCCGCGACGCCGCGACCCAGGCCGGCGGTAACCGGGTGGTCAGCGACCAGGGCGTGATTGACGAGGCCCGCATCGCGACCCTGTTGAAGCAGGTGGTCAGCATCGATCAGCTGTTGTCCACGCTCCGGCTCGGGGGGCAGGTCGATGCCGCACACCAGTTGCCGGCGGTGGTAGCGACCTTGATGCCGGTACTCGAATTGATCGAAACCAGGCTCAAGGTCGGCATGCCGCTGGACGCGTTGAGGCAGCATACCGCAGTAGACACGGGGCAGTCGCATGACTGAGCGCCGAATTCGCGGCTTGCGCCGCTCCCACAATGCAGGCCCGATCGCCACGGTCCCAAGTAGGAGCGGCGCAAGCCACGAAGCCAACGCCCCACGTAGGAGCGGCGCAAGCCGCGAAATCGGCCAAATTCGTGCTTCAGACGCCCTTTCGCGCCTTGCGGCGCTCCCACAGGTAGTGGATGCGTTTGGGGTAGGTGTAGGAGCGGCGCAAGCCGCGAAACAGGCGTCACAGAACAAGACCGCAGCGGAGAAATTCGATGGGGTCATAACCAGTCGGCAAGCCGGCCGCGAGCGAGAGCCCGTTGCCTGCTACCGTGCCTCCGGACCCGTTCCGGATCAAACGGCGCCGACACCCAGTGCAGTAGCAGTAATCCTAGGGATATATAGGGAGAGGAAGCGTTCATGAGCAACTACAAGGAATTCCACCGTCGTTCGATCGAAGACCGGGATGCATTCTGGGCCGAGCAGGCCGAGTTGGTGCATTGGAACAAGCAACCCGAGCAGATCTGCGACTTTTCCAAGCCCCCGTTCGTCAAGTGGTTCAAGGGCGGTGAGACCAACCTGTGCTACAACGCGGTCGACCGCCACGCCGCGGCACGCCCGAATGATCGGGCCTTGGTTTACATCTCGACCGAGACCAACGAAGAGACGGTTTACTCTTTCGCCGAGCTGCAGCGCGAAGTCGAGCGCATGGCGGCGATCTATCAGGAACTCGGCGTCAAACGGGGCGACCGGGTCCTCATCTACATGCCGATGATCGCCGAGGCGGCCTTCGCGATGCTGGCCTGCGCCCGTATCGGTGCGATCCACTCGGTGGTGTTCGGCGGCTTCGCGGCGGGTTCACTCGCGACCCGTATCGACGACGCCAAACCGGTGCTGATGGTGTCGGCCGACGCCGGCATGCGCAACGGCAAACCCGTGCCCTACAAGCATCTGGTGGACGAGTCGTGCAAGCTGGCCGAGTTTCCGCCGAGCAAGGTGCTGATCGTCGATCGCGGCCTGGACAAGGGCTTCCCGCGGGTCGAGGGTCGGGACGTCGACTACGCCGAGCTGCGCGCCAAGCACATGGATGCGCAAGTGCCGGTCACCTGGGTCGAATCGAGCGAGCCGAGCTACATCCTCTATACCTCCGGCACCACCGGCAAGCCCAAGGGCGTGCAGCGTGACACTGGCGGCTATCTCGTCGCACTGGCCTCGACCATGCCGCACATCTTCACCGGCGAGCCGGGCGAGACCATGTTCGCCACCTCAGACATCGGCTGGGTGGTCGGGCACAGCTACATCATCTACGGTCCGCTGATCGGCGGCATGGCCACCATCATGTACGAAGGCACGCCGCTGCGTCCGGATGCAGGCATCTGGTGGAGCATCGTCGAGAAGTACAAGGTCGCGGTGATGTTCTCGGCGCCGACCGCGGTGCGGGTGCTGAAGAAGCAGGATCCGGCCTTCCTCAAGAAGTACGACCTGTCCTCGCTCAAGCACCTGTTCCTGGCCGGCGAGCCGCTGGACGAGACCTCGCACGAGTGGATCATGAGCGAGCTGGGCATTCCGGTCATCGACAACTACTGGCAGACCGAAACCGGCTGGCCGATGCTGGCGATCTGCCGTGGCGTCGAGGACAGCCCGATCAAGCTGGGCTCCCCGGCCTTCCCGGTGTATGGCTACGACCTGCACATCTTCCGCGAGGACGGCACCGAGTGCGGCCCCAACGAGAAGGGCATCGTCGCAATCGTCCCGCCGCTGCCGCCGGGCTGCCTGTCAACGGTGTGGGGTCAGGACGAGCGCTTCGTGTCCACCTACTTCTCGACCTTCCAGGATCCGGTGGTGTATTCCTCGTCTGACTGGGGAATCAAGGACGACAAGGGCTACTACACCATCCTCGGCCGCATGGATGACGTGATCAACGTCGCCGGCCATCGCCTCGGCACCCGTGAGATCGAGGAGGCGGTCCAGACCCATCCGGCGGTCGCCGAAGTCGCCGTGGTCGGCGTCGCCGACCCGTTGAAGGGTCAGATGCCGATGGCCTTCGCCGTGCTCAAGGACAACAGCCTCGCCGATACCCCGGAAAAGGCTGCCGCGCTCGAGAAAGAGGTCATGAAGCGGGTCGATGCGAGCCTGGGCGCCATCGCCCGTCCAGGCCGGGTGCACTTCATCACCGGCCTGCCCAAGACGAGATCCGGCAAGATGCTGCGTCGTTCCATCCAGGCCCTGGCCGAAGGCCGCGACGCGGGTGACCTGACCACGATCGAGGACCCGAGCACGCTGGAGCAGATCCGGGCGGCGCTGAAGAGCTGAGTCCTTGAGTCGCTTCGGTTGCGCGGCGGTCAGTGTGCGCAACCGAAGCCCCTTCAATGTGAGGGATTGCGCTGTTGGTAAACGTCGGACTCACGATGATGGATATAGACCAGAATGTCTTGAAGCCTTTCGCCAGCAAGTATGTCTGGTGGAAAACCCCCGATGAGGCGGTTGCGATGCCCGAGCGTGTCATCGCGCAGGTGATGGACATCGGTGACTATGCCGACGTCCAACGTTTGGCGACCGAGGTCGGTGACGATGTATTGCGTCAGGTGCTGGTCCAGGCCGAAGCGGGACAGTTCAGTCAGCGCTCCTGGACCTACTGGCACTACCGTCTCGGCCTCTCGCCGCTGGACTGCGTTCCTGCGCTGCCCATTCGACGATTCTCGTGAGCGGCGCCTTTACTCCGTGTCTTGACATCCTGCCGCCTGCGCAACGGCGTTTGTGGCCCGAGCTTGCTCCTGCCTTGGATCTGGGTTTCGTACTTTACGGGGGCACTGCCATTGCGCTACGACTGGGTCACAGGCCATCGGTCGATTTCGATTTCTTCTGCGAGAAACCGCTCGACCGAGAGCATATTGAGTGGGCCTTTCCGGTATTGGGTCAAGCAACCGTGCTGCAGGATCGTCGCGATACGCTGAGCGTGTTGATTCCTTATGGGGATTTTGAACACACTCACGTCAAACTATCCTTCTTTGGCAATATTGGGTTCGGCCGTGTTGGGGAGCCTGACCGCACCGATGACGGAGTGCTTCAAGTCGCGTCGCTCGATGACTTGATGGCGACCAAGGTCAAGGTCGTGCTGCAGAGAGCAGAAGCGAAGGACTATCGTGATATTGCGGCAATGGTGCGGGCCGGTGTGAATCTCGCTGCGGGTCTGGGAGCTGCGCGAGAACTATTCGGCTCGAATTTCCAGCCGAGTGAGGCTTTGAAGGCGTTGGTGTATTTTGGAGACGGCGACCTGTCCACCCTGACGGTGGATGACCGGGCAACGCTGGTCGAGGCCGTAACGGCCGTTCGCGAACTGCCGGATGTCGTGATTGTGTCTCGGCAACTCGTCGCGTCCCAATCGGAGTGACGAACGGCTTCCATAACGATGTACTCTTGAGACAGGGTCCCAGCATAGCATTAGACATGTGGGCCAGGACACGGAGGCTACGCGGAGGTTCAATGCTCTGGAAAGTCTGGCGCGCTGCTTTATGCGTGTGTTTTCTCACCGCGGTCGTGACCAAACCGGCGGCGAGTGCCGAACTGAGTCGAGTCGCAATCGAGCGGGTCGGGGATCATGACGTGGTGCTTGTTCATGTGACCGAAGAAGTTGGGCTCAATGTCTTTTTTCTTGTCGATCCGCACCGGCTTGTAGCGGATTTCGGACCACTGAACTTGGCCAAGGCGGTTCAGGGTTTCGACGGCAGCGGTCAGTTGGTCAGTCGTATTCGTCATGGTGTTCAGCCCGATCTAAGCCTGCGGCTGGTCTTTGGTCTCTTCCGGTCGGCGACAGTCGACGTGCAGTTCGAGAAGAGGGCGGTGGGCGGCGTCTATCGCATCGCGCTTCGTCCGACCGGCGCGTTGATGGAGCCACCAGATACAGAGAGAGCCACTGCCGTTATCGAGCGGACGATGCCGGTACCCATCGTCGTAGAAGACGATGAAACTCCAAAGCCAGAGGCTGAATCACCTGAAATACCTCCCGTTATCGACCGTCGTTCGGCGGCTGAAGCCGAGGCTGAGGCGCTGATCACCAGGCAACGGGAGGCTCTGGAGAGAGCGGACTCTACAAAGAGAAAAGGCGAAGATACTGCTTCTGCTCCGGAATTACCCGGCCCGGCCTGGAATGCTCCCTTGGCGCCGCCGTGGGAGTGAGGGGCAAGATCAGCTGTCGGAATTCTTTACAGTGTCGGCCCTGCTCGAATGCCGTGTCAGCGCTGTTGCCCATCCGTGAGGCCGCCCTGGCGACCCAAGGGACCGTCGCCGGCGGCCTTCTCGAATCCGAACTCGATTTCTTCCTGAATCACCCGCCAGATCGGCTTCACCAGGAAACGCATGTTCTTGATGATGGATTGCACATCCATCATCGACGGAATCCGTTGCCCGCGATGCTCGATCGGTCCTCCGATCTGCTTGATCTCGACCCCGAGCTTGGCAAAATGCGAGGCCAGCCGCGGCTCGGTCAGCACAAACATCGTATCTATCCCGCTACGCGCGGCCAGTGCGACCGCGCCAAGATATAGCCCGATCGGCACATACGGAAAACGCGGCTGGGTGACGGTGCCGAAGTCCTCGTCATGAATCGCCACCGGCGCAGCCTGCTCGCCGCGGCGTCGGCGATACGTCGCGCGCACCGCAAGCCGTGAGACTTCTGCGATCCGCTCCCGCGGCAGCTTGGCGGGGTCGATGATGCTGCGGTCCAGCGTCGCGGCGCATGCCCGCTCGAAGGGCAGTGGTAGCGAACGGTCTTCGGGATTGGTCAGCACCAACCGGGTGCAACCGACCGGTTGCTGCGGGTCGGCGCTGGTCTTCAGCAGACAGTGCAGGCTATGCCCATCATAGTCGTCCATCTCCCGCCGATCAGGCCGCTCTGGCTCGAAGCGTAGCTCTTCGCAATAGACCTCGTGCCGAATGCGGAAAACCTCGTCCCGTAACGCTTCATCCACGGCAGCGTGGATCTCGAAGTACTTCCTGAAGCCGTGGCCGAGGTTGAAGCGGTCGAAGAAGGACATTCGCTAGCCTTGTCTCAATGCCTCAACGATCGGTATCACGGATATACGTCGCGCTGGTAGCAGCGATGCCAGCAAAGTTGCTAAGACACCGATCGTGAATGCCATGATGGAGATTTCCGGAACGATTCTTATATAAGCAGTGTAGCCCACATTGGCATTAGGCGGTGGCGGCATCGGTATACCAATAGCTGAAATGAGTAGTGCGAGTGCAATCCCCACCAGCACGCCTAGCGTCGCCCCCATAAGTCCTAGTACGATGTTTTCCGCAACGATCAGACGGAAAATCGCGCTGCGCCGATTTCCAAGCGCAGCAAGCGTCCCAAATTCTGCCATACGTTCGAAAGTGCTCATGTTTACGCTGTTGGCGACCGACAGCAGAACCATGAAAAGGATGATTAATTTTAGTACGCCGAACTGAGTATCGTAGAGCTCAACCGTTTTGTCATAGAAGTCGGACAATTCGCGCCAGTTCCGAATCTCCAAGTTTTCAGGATCAATCAATCCCTGGATTTCTCGCAGTGCGTTATCGGTTGACGTTGTTCGGTCAAGGCTAATGACCAAGGTGTTTGCGCCATTCGTCATCAGCAGATTCTGCGCGCTTTGCAGGGGGATTCGGATCGCGCGCGCGTCGAAATCCTTGGAGAAGCTTCTAAAGACACCGACGACTTCAAAATCCTCTGTGTTGAGCATGCCGTCCATCGTGTTTGCTACCAAGGTTACGTAATCTCCTGGGTGAAGCGCTAACAACCGTGATACACCTTCACCAAGAAGGATGCCCTGAGCGTCTGACTCGGTCAGGTGCCTACCCGACGTAATTTCCATGTAAGTGCCAGCGGTGGCATGCAGGGACGGTTCAACGCCTTCTCCAATGATCGCAAAATCGCGATTGCCATTGTTTAGCAGGCCGGAGAAGCTCAATCGAGCGGATACTCTGGACACATTGGGCAAGGTACTGATGGAGTCTGCGAGGTCGGCCGGGGACTCGATGAGAAACCGTTCTGGCTGGCGGGTGCCTTGCTCATGGTAGCCCTTGCGGGTGACCTGTGCGTGGCCGGTTTGAGAACTGATGATCGCTTCGCCAAGTTGTACGTAGATGTCCTTTACGAAGCCGCCGCTAATGATCAAGGTAGAAACTCCGAGCATGATCGCAAGCAGCGTCATGGCACTGCGAAGCTTTTGTCGAAGCAGGTTTCGGAGTCCGAGTTTAAATAACATATGTCGCTAGCGTTGATGACGGAGTGCATCGACAATGTTCAACCGAGACGCGCGCCATGCAGGAATGACGCTCGCGAGTAGTGTCGCACTTAGTGCCAGAAATAGAGCGTCAGTGGCAAGTCGCGCTGAAACCCAGATCTCCCCAACATAGCCTTCGGTCATGCCAGGCGCTGGAGGCATGGGGATTCCGAAATAGGATATTAATATTGCAAGCGCGGTGCCGACGCTTAGTCCAATGAGTCCTCCGAGAACTCCAATCATGACACCCTCAAGCAGGAACAGGCGAAGAATTCCGCTGGACCGGACTCCGAGCGCCATGGCTGTTCCGATCTCACCGGTGCGTTCGGCTACGGTCATAGACAGCGTATTCATTATGCTCAGCACCACAATTGCTGCTATCAGGCTTTTAACTACACCCACCTGACGGGAAAAAAGTTCCACCGTCTTGTGGTAATGCTCTGCTAGTTGCCACCACGCTGTCACTTCGAAGTCGCTTGGATCGAGCACCCCCTGCAAGATATCGACCACTTTCTGGGTCTGCCAGGTTTCGGACAACAACACGGCGACACTCGTTGCGCCTTCCACGCGAACCAACGATTGTGCGATCTCCAGCGGCACACGCAGTGTTACATCGTCATATGCTTTTACAGTAGAGGCAAACAAACCAGCGACGCTCAACTCGACTGCATTGAAGCTTCCGTCAGCCGTTGTAGCTAATAAAACGATAGTGTCACCCGGTTTAATCTCAGCGTTTGCGGCGAGGCCCTTGCCAAGAATGGCAGAACTTGAGCCGCTTTCCGTCAGATTGACACCCTCGATGATGTTGATCGCGAGCGCAAGCGGCGCTTCCTTTTCGGGGTCAATGCCTTCGCCCGCAAACGAAATCGTACGCTCGTCCTTGCTCAACAGACCAGTGAAGACCAGTCTGGACGAAATTGTGCTGATTGCGTCCGCAAGTTCGATGTCCTCGATGAATGAGGCATCGTCTGGCAAAAGGTGGTTGTAGGGATCTGCAATGCCAACCTGAAAATAAGCCGGTCTCGTAATCTGCAGGTGGCCTAGCTGAGAGTAAATCGCGGCGTCGCGGGTTTTTTCGAGCACCCAGTGAATGAAACCGCCAGCGAGCAGATAGCAGGTGACTCCGAAGCTTATGGTCAGTAGGGCAAGCAGCGATCGTCTGATATGGCGACTGAGATTACGACCAGCAAGTCGGGATTCCTGGACTATCTGCGCGAGCATAGAGCACAAGGGGTTGAGCACGGTGGTTGGTCCGTTAGAACGCACACTGCAAGCATAAACAAATTTCGCGTTTGCGGATGGTCTGCACACGCAATAAAGCTGAAGCAGCTTTTAAGTAGTTTAAACTTTGAAAGATAACGAGTGAGTAACGTCTCTTGCATGGGCATCTCATTCACCGTTCGTGTTTTGAATGCTTTGTAGCCGGGCGTTCCGGCGTTAACCTATCCGGCCGGAGTTGCTTGAACATGCGAAAGATAAGTCTCATACAGTCTTCTCTTTTTGGTCTCCTTAGTGCTCTGGCCCTCGTCTGTGGTTTGGGATTGACTTGGTTCTTGATGGGTGACTTGCGGCTGGGTGATTTTCGAGGACTCGTGCTGTTCTTTGGCGCGGTGGTTTTTTTCTATCTCTTTGCCTTTTTGATCTACCGGTTGTTTCTCCGAGTGATGCCGTTTGAACTCGGTGAGCTTGATATAGGGTCGCGTGGTGAGTTCATCGCCCAGGTTAATACGCTGTTCTACGTGATGCTCTTCTATCCTTTGACGCGCACGCATTTTATCCCGACACCATTGATGCGACTCGTCTATCTTGCGCTCGGCGCAAGATTGGGAAGTAACACGTACAGTGGTGGGCTGATCATGGATCCACCGCTTACAACGATTGGGAGCAATACGCTGATCGGACATGATGCAGTAATTTACGCGCATGTGATTGAAGGGCAGCGCCTTGGGTTATATCCCATTCGAATTGGCGACGACGTCACTATCGGAGCGTGTGCAATCGTCATGCCGGGTGTGACCATAGGTGATGGCGCACTTGTGTCCTCCGGCGCTGTGGTCACCAAGGACACCTGTATTGGCGCTCACGAAATATGGGGAGGGGTGCCAGCAAGGAAGATCGGTGAACGCTTGAAATCATGACGCACTTGGTTACCACCAAAATTTCCAACCGAACCTTGTCTTCCTGGTTCGAATTGGCTGTAGGGCAAGTTCCAGTCCGGCGTGACGTTCGATGAAGCAGCAGCGCAAGCGGATTCTATTCTTAGCCGAACCAGCGACGCTCGCCCATGTCGCTCGACCTACTGTGCTGGCAAGTGCGCTTGATTCCCAGTTATATGACGTGGTTTTTGCGACTGGCTCCGACTATAGCTGGATTCCACGGGACGCCGGTCTGAAGGTTGTTGATATGTACGCGATCGGTACCCGTGCTTATCTGGAGGCGGTTGACAAGGGGCGACCGGTTTTTTCGTTTCCTACGTTGGAGCGCTACGTGGAGGAGGATCTGCGACTGATCCGCGAGCATGGCCCTGATCTTGTCATCGGAGATTTTCGATTGTCGCTGGCGGTCAGCGCTCGGCTTGAGAAGGTGCGCTATTGGGCGATTTCAAATGCCTATTGGAGCCCCCTGTCATCTGCAAGATTAGACATTCCGGTGCACTGGACTACGCGCATGCTGGGGCCGAGGCTGGCGCAAACCGTCTTCAATGCGGTGAGTCCATTGGTTTTTGCGGTCCACTCTTTTCCTATGCACCGATTGCGCAAAAAGTACGGTATGTCCTCGCTGGGTTTCGATCTTCGTAATGTATTCACCGAGGCAGGCCGGACGCTCTTTGCTGATGTTCCCGAACTAGTCCCAACCAGTGCGAGTAAAGATAATGAGCGTTACACCTATATCGGTCCGGTAATATGGTCCCCTGCCTCTCCGTTGCCCGCTGAGATCGAATCGCTACCACTCGACCGGCCGATTGTCTATGTGGCGCTCGGAAGTTCAGGCGACCCGGCGCTTCTCGATGCGATTATCGGAGCGTTGTTGTCCATCGACTGCAGTGTTGTACTTGCAAGCGGGGGGGCGACTACAAAGTGGAAGACGGACGGCAATCTGGTAGTTGCCAACTTCCTACCGGGTGATGCGATATGCACGATTGCCGCTTTGATGATTTGTAACGGCGGCAGTCCTAGCGTTCATCAGGCGTTAGCTCAGGGCTTGCCGGTACTGGGCATTCCCTCCAATCTGGATCAGATGCTGAACATGCGTTGCGTCGAGGCAGCCAGAGTTGGGCTCGCGTTGCGCGCGGATCAAGTCATGATTGATCGGTTGGGGGGGGTGGTGCGTCGCTTGCTGAATGACCCAGTGTATCGCGCAAACGCCGAATCAATGGCGGCGACGTTTGTCCATTGGAGTTCACAGAAAAGGTTTGCGCAACTGGTAGCGGAAATCCCCTGACTTGTCGGTTCGGATCCCCAAAATGAAACCGGCCCTTCCGAGCCGGTTCAAAAGCAAGACAATTCGTTCCAACTTCACCGCTTTGTGCTGAGTTTCCGACCTGCAAGACCCAATAGACCAAGTCCAAGCAAGGCAAGTGTGCCCGGTTCCGGAACTTGTTGATATCCGAAGCCCTGATTCCCATCTGCCTGAAGGGCTAGTAACCCATTAATGTTTTCACGTCCAAAATCAAGCCATGCAGTAGGCGCTTGCCAACCACCAGTTGTATCTGATCCGAGCTGTAGGGTTGCCACTGCGTTGGATTGGTTCAAGTCGCCAGTAAAGTAAGCGTCTAGTGTCGAGTCAGTCTCGATCCAGTCAACGATTCCCGTGAAGTTAAACTCACCAGTACCGTTCACTCCATCTCCAACAAATGATCCCGCCGCACCGGCGTTAATGAGGCCGGTCATGATGAGAATTCCATCAATGAAACCTGAGCCAACAGACCTGTCAGCATTCGCATCGCGGTCGAAATAGATTTCGAAGCTCCCGCCGGTGGCAAAGAAATCGACGTCCGTACAGATCATGCCTGAAAAGGCGTTGCAAACCGCCGTTTCAAAGATGGTAGCTTTGATAGTGATCTCCCACCAACCAGCAGGTGCCCCAACGCCGGTGGAGGCAAGACCCGTGAGAAATGGCGCCGCATTGATTGCAGTCGCGGAGGCAAGATACTCAGTGACGATAGGGTTCAACGGGTTGTTGTCAAAATTCAGGTTTGAAACGACAGCGCTGGCTTGGTCGGTCCAGTCAATGCCCAAAAACGGGTCGATAATCTGCGTACCAAAATCAGTTTCGACTGTGAGGACTGGGTTGGCTACCGCTGCGGTTGCCGTAAAAAGCATCCCAGCGGCAGCGATACTACCCACTAAGACTTTCATGTTTGATTTCACGTTTGTTCTCCTTTCAGGGGGCGTTTGGGAGTTCGCAACCTGCGAAGCTACCTCGCCTTTGACTACGCATTAAGCGTGCCAGTCTTGAAAAAGACTTTAATAACAGTTATTTATTGTTTTTTGTGGTCGATTCTGAGCTCAGAGTGTAAAAAAATCCGACGCTTCAGTTGAGGCAATTGAGCATCAGTCTCTCATGTGTTGAGAACCGCCTAAGTAGGCGGATAGAATCGCATCGAGGTAATGTGCCGGTTGTGGCTGCAAGTGGCCAGTTTCATTACGCCATTTCACAAATAGATCGTTCCCAAAACCCTGCTGATCGGCCAGATAGTCTAGATATAGCGGAAGGGTGGCCAGCGCCTTTCGCCTGCTCCGGGAAGTGAACCTGCTTGCGAGGCTGGGTAGAAGAGCAAACACTCTGTGGGGAAGCCGAATTCTTCGTGGTAGTGCGATGCCGTGTGCCCTGAATACGTTCTGTACCTTGATCATTAGGTCACGTAGTCGGGGCGCTAGATCCGGGCCTGCGCAGAGGTTGAAGATCCGTCCTGCGGTGTTTGGGTCGCAGCTAGACTCTGCTATCGCACGTGCGACATGGTCAACCGGGATGATATCTAGCCTCACATCCCCAAAATCCGGATAAAGACCAAAGGTCTTACGCCCCGACAGAAATTCACAGATGAAGTAGAAAATCTGGAAATGAATGATCTTTCCGGTGCGTGAATCGCCGATGACCATGCTGGGGCGATGAACCGTGATCGGGAGGCCTTCCTCCTCGATGGCGGCCTTGACCAACATCTCGGCTTCGGCTTTCGACTGTTCGTAGGTGTTGTGGAACTCGCGTGGCTCGGTGATCCAGGTCTCGGGCAGGATGCCTTGGCGTTTTCCGGCGATGCCGACCGTACTCACAAACTCGATTTTCTGAAGACTCCCTTGTTCGGCGATGCGCCGACCCAAGGCGAGAATCTGCTCCGCCGACCCGACCGCTGAGCGTCTCGCTTCTTCCAGTGGGTAGTTCATCCTGACGCTGGCAGCACAATGGATGATGTGGGTGGTGCGGGAGACGAGTGCCTCGTAGTCCTGTGATGCAAGTCCGAACTGCGGTTCTGCTGCATCGCCGCGAAGGGGAAGAACATGCGAGCGTTTTGGGTCTGCCTGGTCCCAGCCCCAGAACGCGAACAAATCTTCCAGCCTCTTGGCCAGCGCGACGTCGGATTCGGCGCGAATCAGCAGGCTGACCTGGCATTCTGGATCCTCGAGCAGCAGCGGCACGATGGCGCTGCCGACGGCACCGGTGGCGCCGGTCAGGAAATAGTGACTCATGGGACCTCGATCACTTTGCAGGCGGTTGAGGAAGCTTCACCTGCCTTGGCTGTGGCAAGGGTGGTGTAAAGCGCGTCGACATGTTCATGATAGCGTTCGGCGATCGCATTGCGCCTCAACTTGAGGTTGGCAGTGAGTTCGCCGCCTTCGATCGAGAACATCTGTCGGGTTACGAGGACCGCGGCTGGACGCTGATGCTCGCTGAGCTGAGCGCTCAGACTGGAAGCCTTTTCGCCGATGCGTCCGAGTGCTTCTGCTGTGAGCCGGTCGTCATCGAGGTCGGTTTCGGGAAGCCCTGATCCGTCGAGGGCGAGGAGGGCGGTGACGAAGGGGCGGTCTTGTCCGAAAAGGACAGCATGTTCTACATGGGGAATTTGCTTCAGCAAGGCTTCGACAGGTGCCGGTGCGATGCGTCTTCCTGTGGATGTCTTGAAGATCTCGGATTTACGCCCGGTCAGCCAGAGAAAGCCTTCGTCGTCCAGCTTTCCGAGGTCGCCAGTGTGCAGGAATCCATCGGTGTCCAGCGGGGACTCGGTGTCGTTGCTTCCAAAGTAGCCGGTGAATACAGCGGGTCCGCGAACAAGCACCTCTCCGTCTTCCGCCAGCTTCAACTCCTGCTGCCGGAACGGTTTCCCGACACTGCCAAAGCGATGGGCCTCCAGGGTATTGAGCGCAATCGGCAGGGCATTCTCACTTGCACCGTAGGCCTCGAGAACAAGCCATCCGAGTCCGTGGAATCGCTCGAGAAGCCAGGTGGGCATGGGCGCAGATCCGCTCACCATGAACTGAAGGTTTGGCCCCATCAGCGCTCTGACCCGGCTCAGAACCACGTGGTCGGCGAGCGCATGGGCTCGCGCGAGCAACCAGCCTCGTGGCCTGCCTGCGCGCTGTCGGGATGCGTGTTCGCAGCCGATCCGCCAGGCCAGTTGCGCGAGGTGTCTGGATAACCCGTTGCCCGTGGCAAGCCTGGTGCAGATGCCAGCATGCAGCTTCTCGTAAAACCGCGGCACGCCGATGAAGAGGCTGGGCTGGATTTCGGGCAAACGTTCGATAATGCGGGCAGGGTCGTCCACGAAATAAGACTGCGCGCCCCTGATCATGCCGCACAGATTGATGACGCGTTGAAACAGGTTGGAAAGCGGTAGCCAGCAGACAAGGCGGGCGTGGTCGTCAATGGTCGGAAATCGCTCCAGAATTGCGTTGGCGACCTGGCAGAGTTGCCCGTGTGTATAGGCGATTCCCTTGGGCAGCCCGGTGCTCCCCGAGGTGAAGATGATCGTGGCACAATGGTCCGGCCGAACGTCGGGCAATGGCTTGCCATTGGGTGGGCAGCTCAGCAACTCGGTCAAGGACAGAACGTCGCGGTCGTTCGATGATTCGTCAATGATGACGACACCGGGCTTGCTCGGCAGCAACCCTGACAGGCGTATCCATAGTGCGTTTGAACTCAGCACCACCGCATTGGGACGAGTGAGTTCGAGCAGGTGGCGAATGTTGTGGTCGGTGTCATGGCTGTCGATGCCGACCACGATACCGCCTGCGGCAAGTATGGCCTGATGGCAGTATTCCCAGGGTACCGACGTGGGCATCGCGAGCACTACCCGGTCTCCCGGTTGCAAGCCCAACGCCACGACCTGTGCAGCGAGGCCGTGAACCTGCGTCAGTACGTCAGACCATTTGATCGGTTCCCATTCGCCCGTTACGTCGTTCCGAGTCCAGTGGGCAGGCTGGTCGGGTGTCTGGTTCGCGCGGGCAACAAGGCTCGCCGTGAGTGTGTCCTGCACCGTCATGTCGTGCTTGAGGAAAGCCGAGTCAGGAGCGGGGGGTCGTAGGCACCTTTCGGCAGCCTGATCGCGAGTTCGTCATCGCGCAGGCCAAGCCACCGCATGCTGCGGGTGACTTCCCTCCCCAGAAAGACCTTGTTGCGGATCATGAAGTCGACCACTGGGGCCATGATGCGCCAGTAGGTCAAACTCGCCTTGCCTTCGCGGATCAGGGCGGAAAATTCGGGCGTGTACGGATTGAAACCGAAGTGGCGCAGATCCGAGTACATCATCAGCCAATTGATGGGGTAATTGCTGACGATCGGGCTCGCGTGTGACTTGCGTTTGACCAGCCCGAGTCGGGTGACCGCTTCGATGACCTTGGCCTGATCGTAGTCCCAGGCATGAAACGGAGCGAGATAGCGCGGAAAAACGGTTTCGGCCGGGAGGCGTGCCGGATTGAAGAAGTGGCGCAGTTCGTCCTCGGTAAAGTGACCGCACTCCTTGAGGTGGGGGGGCGTCCAGTCTTCCGACCGTATCAACTCAGGCGCGAACTCGTAGCGCATCCGTTCCGGTTCGGGTTGTCCAGGGGAGTAGCCCGCCAGAATCAATGGGATCTTCTTCTCGATCGCCAGTTGAATCGCAGACCCTTCGAACAAAGGAGCGTAAACATAGGAGACGGTATAAACCGCGCCTCGTGCTTCCTGATTGCGCAGCAGGTAGGCAAACAGCTTGGCGAGGAAAGCCGGGGCCGGCGCATACACGAGATGATCGATGTCGAGCACGGACAGGGCGGTTCGAATATTGCTCCAGGCCGCTTGCGGAAGATCGATGTTGCAGGTGTAGGCCAGGACCCGCAGACCATAGTCAACCTTGAGACGGTAGAGTAGATAGAGGCTATCCTTGCCGCCACTGAAAGGCACCAGGCAGTCATATTCGGTGCCGGGGGTGCGCTTCGCCGAAGTGAGCGTACTTTCGAGATCGTCGCGATCTCCGGAACGTGGTCCTACCGAAGAATTACCCGTATGGGCATTGCGACAGAACGCACAGATTCCGTCTCCATCGATGTCCGCTTCCGGTACCGATTCGGGTAACAGGCAGGCTTTGCATTTCTTCATGGCTGAGCGAAGACCTCCCCGAATGTCCAATACATAATCGGTAATGTATCCGATTGCGGCTTAGACTGCGACGATGCCGGTCTTCGCCTGTAAGTTGGCGGCTGAACTATTGAAGGCGTCGCAGGTACTCGCGGGTGAACATCCGCTCCGGCAGATCCCGCAACGCCATGGTTTCGTAGATCATCACCGACATTTCACCCGCCTTCAGCGCATCCTCCATGACCAGCCGGGTCGGGCGGATCTGGTCGGCCAGCTCGCGGTAGTCTTCGTAGCGGGTGGTTTTGAGCAAGCGCCCCGACAAGGCATAGAACTCGGCTTTGATCGGTTGATGATCCTCTTCGGCGACCCAGTACTTCACCTTGGCGTAGGTCACGCCGCGACCGTCCGCGGTCAGGTCGAGAACATGCGCGTTACGACCGGCTATCACCTCGGTCCCGATCAGCGTGGGGACGTAGTCGCCGGCGAAGTTGGCGCGCGCAAGGTCTCCATTGGCGACTTGGCCGGTGAGTCGTTGGGCGAGCGACAGGCGTACCGGTTGCGAGACGGTCGGCATGAACACCCACAGATCCCGCCCGCGCATCAGCAGGGCCTGGCCGCGCTCCGAGGCAGGCTCCATGGTCAGTACGATGGTGTTCTCGTTGCCACGCGACAGCACCCGGTACTTGCGTACGTCGCCGGCGACGCCGCCGCTGTAATTGGTGACGGTGATGTCGGTCTGGAAGCTCTCGCGCGGAAAGCGCACCGCGTCGGCTCGTTCGACGAGCTGGCGGGCAAGGTCGTCGCTTGACGCGGCGAGCGTCGATCGCGAGATCAGCAATTGCGGCGCGACCAGGCCGGCCGCGAGTGTCGCGAGTACGGTTCTGCGTGTTTGCGAATGTCGGGTCATGATGTGTTCGCCTCCTTGTGACAAGGTGCCGCACAGCGGGTGCAGGGTGTCAACTGTATGCGCAGAGCAGACCCGGTTCAATGCTGCGTCAGCAAGACATTTTGCAGAGCCCGTTGCGCCTGGGGGTGGAGGCTATGACGATAGAGGTTTTTGTCGGTGCATGCAGCGCCGCTGTGACGGCGGATGATCTGGGTCTCGACATGCGCCAGCGAAAGGTGCAGTAGTACCGCCGGAGCGCCCACGCGCGGACAGGTCGCCAGCGCACCGATTTGCTCGCAGCCGATCATGCGTCGGTAGTAGTTCGCGTGTCGCGGATGGCACTCGATCAGTAGGTCGGTGCAGCGGTGCACGCTGCGCGCGATGACAAAGGCCGCGTTGAACAGCATGGCCAGCAACCCGCTGGAACCGGATCTCGGGCTGGATCGCGCGTCCAGCGCAAGGCGAGTGGCCTCGCATATCAATCCGCCGGCCTTGCGGATCGCATCGATCTGGCTGCGATACAACTCGTCGGCCAGCAGGCCATGTTCCCCGTCGACACGTATGCTGAGCGTTCCGAGCACGCCTTCGTCAGCGCTGGCCGCGAGCGTGACGTTGTGACCCGGGGTGTGTTGCGGTTCGTTGGTCCCGTGCAGGCCGCGGGACGAATACATTCTCTGCACGAGTGCCGCCACTGATTCCTGCAACCAAGGTTTGTCGTTGGCGATCTCGAGTTTCAAGCGCGAGAAAGACGGGGCGTGTGGGTGAGGCAACGCTGTGATGTGGCTGAAGATGGTTGCGTCGAAGAATGATGCGTCGGGGGGCGGCGTTGTCCGATTGTTCGCGGCATGATGATACTGGGCAGGGTTCATTTCGAGCACCGGATACTCCAGTTGCACATAACGTGACGGAAGTCACAGCAGACGCTAAATTAAACTTGACCGGAAGTATATCTATTGAACTGTTTTTCGGTTCGCGCATTCGATGTAAGAATTCATGTTTTGGGCGGTGACTCAAGAACTCCCCTTCACGAAAATGCAGGTGCTGAATCAGACGCTCTTGGGGGATGAAGGCTATCAAACGTGGCTTGGTGAGCGGTTGTCCTTACGTCCAAACGATTGGAAGCTGCGAATGCTTGGTGTCTTGGATGTTATGCTTATGGCGAATCATCTTCGGTGACCCGACAGCATGGCGATCGTACAGGTTGAGAACGTCAGCAAACATTACGCACTGGGCGAGCAGACCGTCAATGCTTTGCAGGACGTGACCTTGTCGATCGAACCGGGGGTGTTTCTGGCGATTGCCGGTCCGTCGGGAAGCGGCAAGTCGACCTTGCTCAATATCATCGGTTGTATCGATACGCCCAGCACCGGTCGGGTTCTGATCGATGGGCGCGACGTTTCCGGGCAGACCCCGGATCAACTTGCGGATCTGCGTGCACGCACGATCGGATTCATCTTCCAGACCTTCAACCTGCTTCCGGTGTTGTCTGCCGAAGAGAACGTCGAGTATCCGTTGCTTCAGCTGCGCGAGCTCGGCAAGGCCGAGCGTCGCGAGCGGGTTGCGCACTATCTCGGCATGGTCGGTTTGACCCGCTATGCCAAGCATCGCCCGAATCAACTCTCTGGTGGTCAGCGGCAGCGGGTCGCTATCGCGCGTGCGTTGGCGACGCATTCCAAGGTGGTGTTGGCGGACGAGCCGACCGCCAACCTCGACAAGGAAACCGGCAAGAGCATTCTGCGTTTGATGAAGGACATCAACCGCAAGTCCGGCACCACCTTCATTTTTTCGACACACGACAAGCGGGTGATGAACATGGCAGACCGGCTGGTGCGCGTCGAAGATGGCAAGGTCGTGGCGCTTGGAATGAAGGCGGACGGGCGCTGGGTATTCGTTCAGGACAAGCGAGAGCGGGATGATGAGGATCCCGAGATCTGAGCATGGGGACGGAACGCGAAATTGGCGCATGAACTATGGGCGCGACTTGGGGATGCGAAACTGGGATGGGAGGCATGCGGTGACCACGATGAGACGGCTGTTGCTGACGGGGGTGGTGTCGGCGTGCATTTGCGGGCCGATCCTTGCCTCGGATGACCTCGATGACTTGTTCGACCTGGATGCGCCGCTCGACACGGCAGACCGGGGTGTCGGGGTGGTGGGTGGTTCGGGCTTGCGCCTGAGCGGATATGGGGAGTTCGCTGCGGCTTACACGCATGCCAGTCCGACCCATTGGTCCAAGTTGCGGGCCCGTTTCGAGCTCGCCGCGACTGGCCGTCTTGGGAGCAGCGCCCGCTTCAAACTGTCCGGACGTGCTGACGCGGATGCGGCCTACGATGTCGAAAGTGGCTACTACCCGGGGCCGGTCAGGCGCGACCAGCGGCGGGATTTCTCTGTGCGGGAGGCCTATCTCGACTTCAATGCCGGCGAGTGGGAGTTCCGGCTCGGGCGCCAGCATGTGGTGTGGGGGGAAATGGTCGGTTTGTTCCTGGCCGACGTCGTGTCCGCCCGAGACATGCGCGAGTTCTTCCTGCCCGAGTTCGAAACCATGCGGATTCCTCAGTGGGCTGCACGCGCCGAGTACTTCGCCGGTGAGACCCACTTCGAGCTGTTGTGGGTGCCGTTTCCGAGCTATGACGAGGTTGGCAAGCCCGGTGCGGATTTCTACCCCTTCCCGCTGCCGCCGGAAGTCCGGGTTCGTAACGAACGGCCGTCGTCGAACTTGTCGAACACCAACTGGGGTGTGCGGGTGTCGCGCCTGATCGAAGGTTGGGATCTCACCGCGTTCTACTATCAGAGCCGCGACGTGGCGCCGACGTTGTACTCGATACCGGGGCGCGGGCTGGAACTCCGGAACGATCGGATCAAGCAGGTGGGTGGGACGTTCTCGAAAGATTACGGCGCCTTCGTGCTGAAGGGGGAGGCGGTGCATACCGCCGGCCGCAAGTTCAATTCCACCGACCCGAGCGCGCGGTTCGGGCTGAAGGCGTCCGACATGCTCGATTATGTCGTCGGTGTCGATATCCCACGCGGCGACTGGCGGGTAAACATGCAGTTATATGGAAGACACGCCTTCGATCACGACCGTAGTCTCGGATTCGACCGCAACGAGACCGGTTACACCCTGCTGGTGAATCGCAAGTTCGGGGATCGTTTCGAGGCCGAAGTCCTGTATGCGAGCAGCTTCAATCGCAGTGACTACATGTTGCGCCCCAAACTGATCTGGAACATCACCCAGGAGTGGCGCGGACAGTTCGGGGCCGATATCTTCGGCGGGCGTGATCAAGGCCTGTTCGGCCGGTTTGACGATCGCGATCGTGTTTATATGGAGTTGAGGCGCTGGTTTTGAGCGGCGAGTCGGTCCAGGGCAATTTCAATCAAGGAGTATGAGAAACAATGAGTGATTCAACGCGGGATTTTTCAGACTGCTACGGCTACGACTTCGAAGAGCTGACCGTCGGCATGAGTGCGTCGGTGGGCCGGACGGTGTCGGAGGCCGACATCTTCGCCTTCGCAGGCGTGTCGGGTGACACCAACCCGGTGCATGTGGACGGCGAGTTCGCCGCATCGACCATGTTCGGCGGGCGGATCGCCCACGGCATGCTGTCGGCGAGCTACATCTCAACCGTGTTCGGCACCAAGTTGCCGGGGCCGGGTTGCATCTACCTGGCGCAGTCGCTCAAGTTCAAGGCGCCGGTGAAGATTGGCGATACCGTGGTCGCCAAGGTTACCGTGACCGCGCTCAACCCGGAAAAGCGTCGTGCGACGTTCGATACCGTGTGCACCGTGGCCGGCAAGGTGGTGCTCGAAGGCCAGGCCGAGATCATGGTGCCGGCACGGGGTTGAGGCTTATGGCCGGAACGACACGGTGTCGAGGCACTCGATCGTTCTAGCGACTCGTCATGCGCTTTCCTGCCGATGAAGCAGGTCGAGGGAAAGCGCCTTGCCATGCAAGCGGGGTCTTCCTGGCCGGTTGAGGCGCCCCCGATTTCTTGCGAGGCCGACCGAAGTGGGTTGGCGTCAGCCCGGCGGTTTCAACAGCCCGGCCACGCTCACGACGATCAGCACCAGACCCAGCACCCGAAAGAAGATCGGCGTGTCGGCATTGACCAGGTAGCGATGAAAGCGCTCGCCGATCAGGTGGCCGATGTAGGCGCAGGGCAACAGCCACAGATGGTGGATCAGCTGGAGATCCACACCGAAGATGATGAACGACACCATCTTGATCAACACCAGGATGAACCACAGCACGAACAGCGTATCGCGCAGCTGGTGCTTGGCGACATGCGACGCGAACACCGCGACCAGTAGTGGTGCGCCGATCAGAGAGGTGCCGCTGACATAGCCGCCCAGCATCAGCAGCACGATGTCCAGCGTCTTGTTCTTGCTCTTGATCGGCTTGTTCAGCAGATAGCCGATCGCGTAGCCGATCACGATGACGAAAATGATCGAGGTCATCACCTGCGGCGGCAGGGTCAGCAGGCCGATCACCCCGATCAGCTTCGGGATGATCATGATCTTCAT
The DNA here is from genome assembly GCA_030604735.1 of Azoarcus sp. Lineage (GTDB taxonomy): Bacteria > Pseudomonadota > Gammaproteobacteria > Burkholderiales > Rhodocyclaceae > Azoarcus_F. The sequence continues at coordinate 29,197 of JAUVVG010000014.1, read as the reverse complement.
CGCGTAGCCGAGGTAGCCCCAGTCGATGTTGCTCTCGACCGCCTGCCCCTGGCGCTCCAGCCGCAGTTGCCGGTAGCCCTTCCAGGCGATCCAGCTCGAGAAGATCATCAGATGAACCGCGATGATCGGCAGGAACACCAGCGGCTCGTTCAGCACGATCAGCAGAAACGGCAGCGCCAGCACCGCACCGCCAAAACCCAGCCCGGTGCGCACGAAGCCGCTCCAGACGAAGATCAGTCCGATCAGTACGTATTGGTGCCAGAGCAGGTCGGCCATGATCCGGGGCTGTCGTATGAAATGAAAAGACCAACGGTGTCGTCCGTCGGTCGGCCCTGGATTATGCCGTGGATTGCCCTTATATGGAAAACCGGTCGTGAACGATCAAGCAGGTTGTTCGCTCTGATCGGTGTCCGGAACGGCCGCTCCTTCGGTGGCCTTCAGCGACGGGCTTCGAGAATCAGGTTGAAGGGGGTTTCGGCCGCGCGGCGGAAGTGGGTGAAGCCCGCCTTGCGGAACACGTCAGCCAGGCGCGCCTCTCCGGCCTGGGCGCCGAGCACGACATGGCCGCCCTCGGAGATCGCGTGAGCGCAGCAGATCGTGCTCGATGCCGCGTAGTACATCCGCGCTACCGGCGACAGGTTTTGCTCGACGCGATCGTGGGCGAACGGCTCGACCAACATCACCGTACCGTCCGGCGCCAGCACCCGGGCGGCGTAGCGGGCGGCGGCGACCGGGTCGCCCATGTCATGCAGGCAGTCGAAGAAGCAGATCAGACCGTAATGCTCATCCGGGTAGTCCACCGCCCGGGCGACGTCGAAGCGGACGCGCTCGGCGACGCCGGCCTCGGTCGCGTTGCCCCGTGCCGCGTCGATCGAGGCCGGGTGCGCGTCGAAGCCGTAAAAGCGGGACCGAGGGAAGGCCTTCGCCATCAGCACGGTCGAGTGACCGTGGCCGCAGCCGACGTCGGCGACGCTGATGCCGGCCTCCAGCCTGTCTATGACGCCGTCGAGGGCGGGCAGCCACTGCGGCACCAGGCTCGCCCGATAGCCGTTGCGATAGAACGCCGCCACACCGCATTGCAGACGGCCGTCGTGCTCGCCCCAGGCCACGCCGTTGCCGGTGCGAAACGCCGCGAGGGTTTTCTCCTCGTCGAACCACATCGAGGCCGGCACGTTCCACGCGTGCGGGATGTAGACCGCGCTGTCCTCATCGGCCAGCACCATTGCCTGCTCGGGGGTGAGCTCGTAGGTGTCGCTGACCGCGTGGTAATCGACGTAGCCGCCGGCGGCCTGCGCGTTCAGCCACTCGCGCACGTAACGTTCGGCGCAGCCGCTGCGCGCGGCGAGTTCCTTCGCGCTGAGCGGGCCGGTACCCGACATCGCCTTGTACAGCCCGAGCTTGCTGCCCAGACTGACCATCACGCCGGCGTAGCCGGAGGACAGGTCACCGAGGGCACGCATGACGAAGGACTCGAGCTTTGTTTGATCAATCAATGCGGTATCCATTTACTTCTCCGTGATGTCTTGATTTGCGTTATTAGTACGGGCTCGCAACCGCGCCGAGCAGGCTCTGGATCGCATGCTGAGCGATCCGCTCGCCGAGTTGCAGCCCTGCAGTGGTCGCGAAGCGGAAGTGCAGACCGGCGCGCACGCGCGAATCGGCGTTCTCGTGCGCGGCGGTGCTGAAACTGTCGAAACTGCGCTCGGGCGCCTCGGGCAGTGCACTTGGCGACGCCATCGTGAACGCCACATCGTCGCTGCCGAAACCGTGCGCCAGTGCGACTGCAGCCGCAGCGCCGAGCGCGCTATGGGTGGACGGGTGATCCTGAATCGGCGGCGTGGGCAGAAGCGGCGCCCACTGCGCATCGGCCTGGGTGGCCGGATTGTCGTCATTCGCAGCCTGCCGGATCGCCGTCACCGGGCGCCACAGGTTGTAGTGCATCTTCGAGTCCCAGCCCGCGATATAGGCGTCGGCCATCACCGCGTTGAGCAGCGCGAAGGTGCGAGCGCGCTGCCACAGGTCCTGCGGTTTGTCGCGCGCCACGCTGCGGGCGACGCGGTTCCAGCCGCTGTCGGAGAACTCGTACCAGTAGGCCGCGTATTGCGTCTGTGCCAAGCTGCGCTGTGCATCGCCCGCCTGGCTGCCGGTGGCCTTCACCTCGTTGAAGTCGGCGGCGTAGGCTGCGCTCGACAGAGGTGGCGGTGCAGTCACCCGGAACTGGTCCGCCGCACGCATCGTGAATGGCGTGACGTTGCGCCAGTGTGGCGAGGCGATGAAGTCGAAGCCGGGGACGAACTGATAGTCGCCGGGCCGTGTGTCGGGTTGGTAGGTTTCCGCGGATTGACTACCGTCGTCCGCGCGTTTTGCCAACATCGCGGCGGCGGCGGCTGCGCCGAGCTTCTCACCCTGCTTGACCGCAGAGCCGATGCCGGAATCGTGCAATGTCGCGTCGAGGGTGGCACGCAAAAGCGCCTTGTGCTCCGGATACAGCCCGGCCAGCACGTCGTGCGCCGCCACTGCGGCGGCCACGGCGGCATCGGCCGGTGTCTTCAGGGCATCCCCCTCGGGCGCGTAGGCGTACGGGCGGTAGCGTGGCTGTGCGGCGTTCACCGCATCGTGCATTGCCAGATGTACCATCGCCAGAGTGCGCGATGCGGCCATCGGGTTCTGATAGCCGTCAGCGGCCTTGATGACTTGGTGTGTGTGCTGGTTCCAGTCGATGACGATCTGGTCGCAGCGGTCGGCGCACCACGTCTTCGGGGGCATGGCGGCCTGTGAAGGTGCGACCAGGGCCGCGAGGGCGAGCGCCGCGAACAGTTGCGAGTGGTTCAGACGAAATGAACGTGTCATGGCAGTTCTCCTGAAATGGTGGAATGTCCAGTGGACGTGCCTATGATGGATAAGCGACTGCGTTCGGAGCAGAGTCGGAATCGCCCGAAAACGGTCCGTTCGTGCCACTTCGCTTGGAAATGAGGTCTCCTACCCGGCGGCCCAGTCAGGGAGAGTTGCTCACCATGCCTAAACCACCGACCCACGCAGGAGCGAGCCCGCGCCATGTCAGCCTCGTGGCGTTGCCTGACGCGGTGGTATCCACGCTGTTCGGCATTTACGATGTAATGAATGCGTTCTCGCTGATGCGCATGTCGAACGCCGGCCCACGCGCGCCGTTTCAGGTGGAAATCGTGGGCGAGGCGACCGGGCCGCTGGCGCTGGCCAGCGGTGTGCCGATCGACGTGCAACGCTCGATCGACGGCATCGAGACCAGCGACATCGTGATCGTGCCGTCGATCCTGCTGCCGACCGAAGGCTGGCGGCCAGGCCGCTATCCCCGCCTGGTGGGCTGGTTGCAGCGGATGTACGAACGCGGCGCCATTCTGTGCTCGGCCTGCTCGGGCATCTTCCTGCTGGCGGAGACGGGGCTCTTCGACGGCCGGGACGCGACCGTACACTACGGCTACGCGCGCGCGTTCTCGATCACCTATCCGGCAGTGCCTGTCCATCCGGAGCGCGTACTCGTGATTTCCGGCCTGCGCGAAGAGCTGGTCAGCTCGGGCGCATCGACGACCTGGCATGACATGGTGCTCTACCTCATCGCGCGCTATTCAGGTGCGACCGACGCGCAGGAGGTGGCGCGCCTGTTCGCGCTGCAGTGGCATCAGGACGGGCTGACGCCCTTCATCGTGTTCGAGGGGCGCAGCGACCATGGCGATGGCGAGATCCAGAGTGCGCAACAATGGCTTGTTGAGCACTTCTCCGTGGCAAATCCGGTGGAGGCGATGATCAAGCGATCGAAGCTGGCCGAACGCACGTTCAAGCGGCGCTTCACGAGCGCGACCGGCCTCACTCCGATCGCGTATGTCCAGCGCCTGCGCATCGAAGACGCCAAGCGCCGGCTCGAACGGACCGACGCGTCGGTCGACGAGATCAGCTGGCGCGTCGGCTACGAGGATCCGGCCTTCTTCCGACGCCTGTTCAAGCGCACCACCGGCGTTGCCCCGGGGGCGTATCGCAAACGCTTCCGGATCCCGGAGTTTGCGCGACCGTCGGCGCCCAGGGCACACGGACAGCGTTCCAAGGCCGTGATCCAGTGAGTCCGAGACCACTGCTCGATTTGCGATCAAGGGTTGTTCCGCCCGCCAGAAAACACCGCGTTGGCTTGGGGCCGCCTTGATGACGGGAAGCATGAATGCGACCAGTGCTGCAATGACGTCATTCAGTGGCGGCGCTTTCAGACGGTTCTTTCTCAGGAAGGCCTGCCATTGCGCCCGTTTCTGCGCATCTTGCGCAAACGCATCGGTGAGGCCGACTGGGGCATCCCCAGTCAGAGCGGTCTTGCGTCGATCAAAAGTCGCCCGAATCGCTTGGCGAAGGGTGTCGCCATCGAAGTCGGTGTGCTTGGGCGATGTGGAATGTCAAACCACAGGTCAAACAGCAAGGCTCCCTTGAGCAGAAGCCGATATCGCCACATCGAGGCCGATCTTGTTGCGGAACTTGAAGCAGTCGGCCACGGTCCTGGCGACGTTAGTCACGTGCACGGTGACGCCATCAAGCTGATGGTCTTCGATGCCCTTGGTCAGCGCGGCACCCGAGAAGCGCACGATGTGCAGCAGCGGGTACTCCATCTGCGGCGCGCACGCCTTGTTGGGAATGGCGAGCAAAACCTCGAATGGCGACTGCGTGGTGAGGTCGTGCACGCGCAAAGCCGACAGCACGCAGACGATGGCTTGCGGGGGTTTGCGTGCCACCTCGGCAAGCGTGCCATGCTCGGACACGCTGCGATCCGGACGTGCTTAAAGACCGTGCCCCACGCGGGTTGGCAGGCCCTGCCGAACCAGCCGCGTGGGGGCGACACGGGGCAGCCCAAGCGCATCGAGGTCGCGCGGGCGATCGGGCAAGAAAAAACCCCAACCGAGAACGGTTGGGGTTTTGGGTATTGGTGGAGCCGGGGGGAATCGAACCCCCGTCCGCAAGCCCTCTACAGACAGATCTACATACTTAGCCCGACTATTTGGGTTTAACTTCCTGCTTAGCCGTCAGGCGGGCCGGCCGGAAGCGAGTCACCTTACCTTTAGCTGCGGGGTCAAGTAACCCGACCCTGCTCGCGATTCCCTGTAAATGACATTGCAGCGGCTCAGCTTGCGCTAAGACCACCCGGCCCAGGGACCTGCCGGTGCAACGCTAACCGGTGTTAAGCGGCTAGAGCGAAACGCTCGTCGTTGGCGTTTGTAGTTTTCCAGATGGATTTACGAGGTGACTGGTCCTCGGTATGCACTGCACTGCTTCGCGACCCACGTCGAAGCCAGGTCGGCCCCTTTCGAGTCTTTTGATACATGAGGGCGGCGCCTCACATTTCAAGGGGGATAGTAACACCGACCGGCGTCAAAGTCCGAGCAATCGAATCAGGTCTGCGGGTGAATCGATGATGTGGTCGGCCGCCCAGTCGGAAACCGGTGAGTCCAGGCCCAGGTATCCGTACGCAGCGGCCACGGTGAGCATGCCGGCGGCCCGGCCAGACTGGATGTCCCGCAAGTCGTCTCCGACATAGATGCAGCGTGCCGGTTCGATACCCGAGACCTCGCAGGCCAGGAGAAGCGGATCGGGCGCGGGTTTCGGCCTGGGTGCGGAGTCTCCGCTGATGACACAGCAGGCGCGATGGTGTAGATCGAGTGCTGCGATCAGGGGGTCTGTGAAGCGTGCCCGTTTGTTGGTGACGATGCCCCACTTGATGGAACGGCGCTCCAGTGACGAAAGGAGGTCGTCGATGTCGTCGAAGAGGCGGGTGTCGACACAGAGATTCTGTTCGTACAGTTCGAGAAAGCGTTCCGACAAGGCATCGTAGTCCAGTTCTCCGGGCCGGATGTCGAAGGCTGCCAGGAGCATACCCCTGACGCCACTCGATGTGTGCGGCCTCAGTTGGTCGAGTGCGACGGCAGGGCGGCCCCGCTCCGCGAGCAGGCGGTTCACCGCCGCGCCAAGGTCGGGCGCGGTGTCGGCAAGCGTGCCATCGAGATCGAACAGAACGGCGTCAGCGTTCACGGGTGGTATGCACCAGGTAATTCACGTCGGTATCGCTGCCGAGCGAATAGACCTTGGTGATCGGGTTGTAGCTCATGCCGATCAACTCGGCGGTTTCGAGGCCAGCGTCGCGGCAATATCTGGCCAGTTCCGACGGCTTGATGAACTTGTCGTACTCGTGGGTGCCCTTGGGGAGGAGTTTGAGGACGTACTCGGCGCCGATCACCGCGAACAGATAGGACTTGAAGTTGCGGTTCAGGGTCGAGAAGAATACATGGCCACCGGGTTTGACCAGTTTCGCACAAGCTCTGACCGTGCTCGACGGGTCGGGTACATGCTCGAGCAACTCCATGCAGGTCACGACATCGAATTTGCCAGCATGCATGTCTGCGAAGGCTTCCGCGCTCTCATGCTGGTAATCGACCTTCAGACCACTTTCGAACAGGTGTAGCCGGGCTACCCCGAGCGCCTTCTCGGACAGGTCTATACCGGTGACCTTGGCGCCCAGCGCGGCCATGCCTTCGGACAGGATGCCGCCGCCGCAGCCGATGTCGAGCACCTGTTTGCCGGCCAGCGACGCCTTGGTATCTATCCAACGCAAACGCAGCGGGTTGATCTCGTGCAAGGGTTTGAATTCGGAGGTCGGGTCCCACCAGCGGTGGGCACGGTCACTGAATTTTCTCAGTTCGGCAGGATCGGCATTGGTATTCATGCGTCTTGTCATTCCGAAATCGTCGAGCCGGTTGGACTGGCCGGGCTTGGCCAGCGTTCCAGACTCTGACAAAGAAAAAGCCCTGCCAGGGCAGGGCTTTCGACTACGGTTGAAGCCGGGAATCAGCGGGTGCCGATCACTTCGACTTCAACGCGGCGATCCGGCTGCAGGCAGCTGATCAACGCGGTACGGCCGCGGACGCCGTCACACTGGGTGCCGGTCACGGGCTGGGTCTTGCCCTTGCCTTCGGTGTAGATGCGGTTGGCTTCGATGCCTCTGGAGACCAGATAGGCCTTCACGGCTTCAGCACGACGCTCGGACAGGGCCTGGTTGTAGGCGTCCGAACCGATGCGGTCGGTGTGACCAACGGCGAGGATGACTTCCAGGTTCAGGGATTGAGCTTGAGCGGCCAGTTGATCCAGGCGCTCCATGCCGGCCGGGCGGAGGACTGCACGGTCGAAATCGAACAGAGCGTCAGCGGACAGGCGCACCTTGTCAGCGGTCGGGGTCGGGGCGGGAGCCGGTGCCGGAGCAGCAGCAACTTCGGTACATTTCTCGGCCGGAACCAGATCTCCATCACAGGCACAACCGACCGGGAACTGACCTGCCATTGCAGCTTCAGCAGCAGCCGGGCTCCAGAAGCCGGTACGCCAGCACAGGCCGGTACCGCTACGGGCCACGACATTGCGTGCGTCGATGACGTACGGGATGACGCCAGTGCCGTCTACGACGACATCCTGAGCGGCGGCAGGTGCGGCAAAGCCAAGCATGGCCGCAGCAAGCACGAAGAGTTGCTTTTTAGTTTGTTTGATCATCTTCCGGTCCTCGTTGAAGTTTGTTTTGGAGCTTGATGAGCGACTGCCTCTCACCACCTGCGTGGCGGGTCTTCTATCAGCAGGAAGTTCGCCATTCCCCTGTCAAGACTGAAACCTAGTCTGCCACAACGCCGCTATTCCAATCAATTGATTGTTGGTGTTTCGCAACACTATTTTGCCATTGCCGACGCGTTTTTCGCCGCCAACCCAAACTTCGGTGACATTTTCGCGGCCGGCGACGTAGACAAGATGAGAAACCGGGTCGAAACAAGGCCGGCTTTCCGGCTGGTCGAGCGCGACGGCGCAGAGGTCGGCCAGCTTCCCCTTTTCGATAGAACCGATCTCCGACGAGAGTCCGAGTGCTTGCGCCGCGTTCAAGGTGGCCATGCGCAATGCGGTATGGGCGGGGACGGCGGTTGCGTCCAGGGCGGCCACCTTGGCGAGCAGGGCCGCCTGGCGCATCTCCTGGAACAGGTCGAGGCGGTTATTGCTCGCGGCACCGTCGGATCCGAGGCCGATATTGATGCCTTCCGCGATGAGTCGCGCGACCGGGGCGATGCCGCTGGCCAGCTTCATGTTCGAACTCGGGCAGTGCGCGACGCTGCAGTTGAAGCGGGACAAGGTGTCGCAGTCGCTGTCGTCGAGGTGGACCGCATGGACTCCGATGACGTTGCTCCCCAGCAGTCCCAGTGACGCCAGCCGTGCGATCGGACGGACCCCGAATTGCTCGATCGAGTCCCGGATTTCCTGCGCGGTTTCGTGAATATGTATATGGACAGGGCAGTCGAGTTCGGCAGCCAGGCTTGCGACACGCTCCAGCGAGGTATCCGATACGGTGTAAGGTGCGTGGGGCGCAATCGAGAAATGCAGCAGCGGGTGTGTGCCCCAGCGGTCGCGTGCGGCCAGACCCTTGCGGAAATATTCATCGGGGCCGCTGCCATAAGGGGTCGGGAAATCCAGCACGGTGATCCCGATGACGGCGCGCATGCCGGCCTCGGTGAAGGCCTCGGCGGCGGCGTCCGGATAGAAATACATCTCGTTGCAGGTGGTGATGCCGCCGCGCAGCATCTCGGCTGCGGCCAGCAGCGTGCCGTCACGCACGAAGGCGTGTGAGACATGCTTGCCCTCGATCGGCCAGATCGCTTCTTGCAGCCACTTCATCAGCGGCAGATCGTCCGCGATGCCGCGAAGCAGGCTCATCGCGGCGTGCACATGCAGATTGATCAGTCCGGGGATAAGCACATGCTCGGGAAGGTCTGCCGTTTCAGTTGCCTGAAAGCGACGGCGTGCTTCGTCGGTCGGTGTAAGTGCGTGGATCCGTCCGTCCTTGACGGCGACCGAGTGCCTTTCGAGCACGATCCCGTCCGGCTCGACCGGAACAAGCCAGCGCGGGTTGATGAGCAGATCGACCGGTTCAGTCATGTGGGTGTGTTTCCGATGATTTTGGTGTTGTCGATTCGGGGCGTAGCCGCACGGATTTAAGCACAGCCGGTGAAGCCTGCACACCGCCGGCTTGATCGGCTTCGCCTGTGTCGGTTGCGGGGCGCGGGGTGTGAAGGCGTCCAGGGCTGACGTCGCCTGCAGCGACACTGCCCCGTCGTGATAACATTTCGTGTTCTGTTCAACGCGGCAAAGGCCGAAACTGCGAGATGACTTCGTTCGCCAAGGAAACACTCCCGATCAGTCTTGAAGAGGAGATGCGGCACTCGTATCTGGATTACGCGATGAGCGTAATCGTCGGACGCGCATTGCCCGATGCGCGGGATGGTTTGAAACCGGTGCACCGCCGTGTCTTGTTCGCGATGCACGAGCTCTCGAACGACTGGACTAAGCCCTACAAGAAGTCGGCGCGTATCGTCGGCGACGTGATCGGTAAGTACCATCCCCACGGCGACTCCGCGGTGTACGACACCATCGTCAGGATGGCACAGGATTTTTCGCTGCGCTACATGCTCGTCGATGGCCAGGGCAACTTCGGCTCGGTGGACGGCGACAATGCGGCTGCGATGCGTTACACCGAGATCCGGATGGCGCGTATCGGGCACGAGCTGCTGGCCGACATCGTCAAGGAAACGGTCGACTTCGGCCCCAACTACGATGGCTCCGAGAAGGAGCCGCTGATCCTGCCGGCGAAGATTCCCAACCTGCTGATCAATGGTTCGAGCGGGATCGCGGTGGGCATGGCGACCAATATTCCTCCGCACAACCTCGGCGAAGTCGTCGATGCCTGCCTGCGCCTGCTGCAGGAGCCCGAGACCGACATCGAGCAGCTGATCGAGATTATCCAGGCGCCTGACTTTCCGACCGCAGCGCTGATCTACGGCCTGGGGGGCGTCCATGACGGCTATCGCACCGGGCGGGGCAGGGTGGTGATGCGCGCGCGCACCCACTTCGAGGACATGGAAAAGGGCAACCGTCAGTCCATCATCGTCGATGAGCTGCCCTACCAGGTGAACAAGCGGACCCTGCTCGAGCGCATGGCCGAGCTGGTCAACGAGAAGAAGATAGAGGGCATCAGCGAGATTCGAGACGAGTCGGACAAATCGGGCATGCGTGTCGTCATCGAGCTCAAGCGCAACGAAGTGCCGGAAGTGGTGCTGAACAATCTGTTCAAGCAGACCCAGCTGCAGGACACCTTCGGCATGAACATGGTGGCGCTGGTGGACGGTCGTCCGCGCACCCTGAACCTGAAGCAGATGCTCGATTGCTTCCTCTCCCACCGGAGGGAAGTGATCACCCGCCGGACCGTGTTCGAGCTGCGCAAGGCGCGCGATCGCGGCCATATCCTGGAGGGGTTGGCAGTCGCATTGTCCAACGTGGATGAGGTGATCGCGCTGATCAAGGCCGCCCCGACCCCGGCGGACGCCAAGCGCGAATTGCTGGCGCGCACCTGGCGCTCGCCGCTGGTCGAGGAGATGTTGTCGCGGGCCGAGTCCGACAGCTATCGTCCGGAAGGCCTGTTGCCCGAGTTCGGATTGTCGGCCCAAGGCTATCGTCTGTCCGACGTGCAGGCTCAGGCAATACTGGAGCTGCGCCTGCAGCGCCTGACCGGCCTGGAGCAGGACAAGATCCTGACCGAGTACCGCGAGGTGATGGCGATCATCGCCGACCTGCTCGACATCCTCGCCCGTCCGGAGCGGATCACGGCGATCATCGTCGAAGAGCTCACCGCGATCCGCAACCAGTTCGGCGACCCGCGCCGCTCGGAAGTGGTGATGAACACCGCCGAGATCAACATCGAGGACCTGATCGCACCGGAAGACATGGTGGTCACGCTGTCCCATGGTGGTTACTTCAAGCGCCAGCCGCTGACCGATTACCGGGCCCAGCGCCGCGGTGGCCGGGGCAAGCAGGCCACCGGCATGAAGGACGACGATTTCATCGACCGCCTGTTCGTGGCGAACACACATGATTACATTCTGTGCTTCTCGAATCGTGGCCGGGTGTATTGGCTCAAGGTCTATGAAGTGCCGGAGGGCGCGCGCAACGCCCGCGGCAAGCCTATCGTCAACCTGTTCCCGTTGACCGAGGGCGAGAAGATCACCGCGGTGCTGCCTGTCCAGGGCTTCGATGACGACCATTTCATCTTCATGGCGACTTCCGAGGGCACGGTCAAGAAGACCGCGCTCACCGCCTTCTCCAATCCGCGCAAGGCAGGCATCATCGCGGTCAATCTGGATGACGGCGACCACCTGGTCGGGGTGGCGATTACCGACGGTGAGTGCGACGTGATGCTGTTCTCGGATGCGGGCAAGGCGGTGCGTTTCCCCGAGCAGGATGTGCGGCCGATGGGACGGGAAGCGCGCGGCGTGCGCGGCATGAACCTGGAAGACGACCAGCGCGTGATCGCGATGCTGGTGACCCGCGACGACTCGGATTCGGTCCTGACCGCGACTGAGAACGGTTATGGCAAACGGACCCCGGTGGCCGAATACACCCGCCATAGCCGCGGTACCAAGGGCATGATCGCGATCCAGACCTCGGACCGGAACGGCAAACTGATCGGCGCCTGTCTGGTCGAGCCGCTCGACGAGGTGATGCTGATCTCCACGGCCGGGGTGCTGATCCGGACCCGAGTCCAGGACATCCGTGAGTTGGGCCGCGCCACCCAGGGTGTGACGCTGATCAACCTGGACGAAGGGACCTGGCTGGCCGGCATAGAGAAAGTGGCCGAGTCGGACGAGGATGTGCTGGGCGTGGATGAGTCCGACACCCCGGAGGCAGATTCGGCCCAAGCGTCGCCTGCCGAGCCGGAACAAAAGTCCGACGGTGAGCCGGATAGCGATTCGTCAGCGGGTTAGATTCGCGGAGATAACGATGGCGAGAGTGTATAACTTCAGCTCGGGGCCGGCGGCCCTGCCGGAACCGGTGCTCGCACAGGTGGCGGACGAACTGCTCGAATGGCGCGATGCGGGTTGCAGCGTGATGGAGATGAGTCACCGCGGTGCGGCCTTCACCTCCATCATCGAGGCGGCCGAGGCCGACCTGCGTGCCTTGCTGGCGGTGCCCGATCACTACAAGGTGCTGTTTCTGCAAGGCGGTGCAACCCAGCAGTTCGCGCAGATCCCGATGAACCTGCTCGCGGGCGGGCGGGCCGACTACTTCGTCACCGGGGCCTGGTCGCGCAAGGCGGTGCGCGAGGCGCAGCAGATCGCCGCTGCGATCGGTGGGGACGTGCGGCTTGCCGCCTCCACCGAGGCCGATGGATTCCGGCGCTTTCTGCGCCCGAAAGAGATCCGGATCGACCCGCGCGCCGCGTATGCCCATGTGTGCACCAACGAAACCATTCATGGCGTCGAGTGTTCCGACGTCGCACCGTTTCTCACGGCCGGGGTGCCGCTGGTGGCCGACATGTCGTCCCACATCCTGTCGCGCCGGATCGACGTGTCCGATTACGGCATGATCTATGCCGGGGCGCAGAAGAACATCGGTCCGTCCGGTCTGGTAATCGTGATCGTGCGTGAGGATCTGCTCGATCGCGCCTGGCCGGGAACGCCCTCGGTGATGAGTTATCGCAGCATGGCCGACAATGGCTCCATGCTGAACACCCCGCCGACTTTTGCGATCTACGTGTCGGGCCTGGTGTTCCGGTGGCTGCGTGATCAGGGCGGGCTGGAGGCGATCGAGCAGGTCAACCGTGCCAAGGCCGAGCGCCTATACCACTTCATCGACACCAGCGGTTTTTACATCAACGAAGTCGAAGTGTCGGCGCGCTCGCTGATGAACATTCCGTTCCGCCTCAAGGACGAGTCCTTGAACGCCGCCTTCCTCGCCGGGGCGGACGAAGCCGGCCTGGCGCAGCTGAAAGGGCACAAATCGGTCGGCGGAATGCGGGCTTCGATCTACAACGCGATGCCGCTGGCCGGGGTCGAGGCGCTGGTGGATTACATGGGCGCCTTCGCCCGCCAGCATGCTTGATCGGATGGATTCGATTCGGGGACGACATGAGTGACGAACTGCTGAACCTCAGGAACAACATCGACAGGCTGGACGAGGAGATTCTCGCGCGCCTTGCCGAGCGCGCCAGCCATGCGCAGCGCATCGGCGAGATCAAGCAGGGCAATCTCTATCGTCCCGAACGCGAGGCACAGGTGCTGCGGCGCCTGGCCGATGCCAACCCGGGCCCCTTGCCCGACAGTGCCGTGCAGCGGATCTTCCGCGAGATCATGTCCGCATGTCTGGCGCTGGAGCAGCCGCTCAAGGTGGCCTACCTCGGGCCGGCCGGGACCTTCTCGGAAAGCGCATCACGCAAGCATTTCGGGTCGGCGCCCAATTTCCTGCCGATGGGTGCGATCGACGACGTCTTCCGTGCGGTCGAAGCCGGCAATGCCGACTATGGGGTGGTGCCGGTCGAGAATTCGACCGAAGGCGCGGTCGGTGGCACGCTGGATCTGCTGCTTGCCAACCCGGTGCGTATCTGTGGCGAGGTCAAGCTGCGCATCCACCAGCATTTGTTGTCGCAGGCCGATGGTATCGGTGCGGCAAAGCGGCTTTATTCCCACGCCCAGTCGCTGGCACAGTGTCACGAGTGGCTCAATCGCAACCTGTCCAACCTGCCGCGTATACCCGTGGCGAGCAATGCCGAAGCGGCCAGGCTCGCCGGGGAGGATCCGGAGTCGTGCGCGATCGCCGGCGAGGCGGCGGCAGAGCTCTACAATCTCAAGGTCCTGGCCGCGAACATCGAAGACGATCCCAACAATACCACCCGTTTTCTGGTCATCGCGCGTCACGATGCCGGCCCCTCCGGCAAGGACAAGACGTCGCTGGTGTTCTCGGCGCCAAATCGCCCGGGCGCGATGTATGCACTGATAGAGCCGCTCGCGCGCCATGGCGTGGACATGACCAAGCTTCAGTCCCGTCCCGCGCGGGGCGGCTTGTGGGAGTATGTTTTCTATGTCGACTTCCTCGGTCATCAGGATGATCCGGAGGTCGCGGCGGCGCTCATGGAGCTCAACGACAAGGCGGCCTTCGTGAAGGTGCTGGGTTCCTATCCGATCGCGGCCATTTGACGCCAAGGCGCGGCGGCCTGCTTGATGGACGAGGTCCGGCGCAAGCACTGACATTGACAGACATCCGAGGAGACAGACATGCGTCTGGTTGATCGGGCTCCGGCCCACATCCGTTCGATATCCCCTTATCAGCCGGGCAAGCCCATTGGCGAGCTGGCCCGGGAGATGGGCTTGTCCGAGGCGGGCATCGTCAAGCTTGCGTCCAACGAGAATCCGCTCGGGATGAGTGCCCGGGCGCGCGATGCGGCGACCGCTGCGCTGGCCGGTATCGAGCGCTATCCCGACGGCAACGGCTTCGAGTTGAAGGCTGCGCTGTCGCGGCGTTTCGGCGTGGCGTCCGAGCAGATCGTGCTCGGCAACGGGTCGAACGATGTGCTGGAACTGGCGGCGCGCGCGTTTATCGCTCCAGGGTCGGCGGCGGTGTTCTCGCAGTATGCCTTCGCGGTTTATCCGCTGGCGACCAACGCCGCCGGCGGGCGCTGTATCGCGGTGCCCGCCAGGGATTACGGTCACGATCTCGCCGCGATGGCGGCCGCGATCACGCCCGATACGCGGATCGTCTTCATCGCCAACCCGAACAATCCGACCGGGACCTTCATCGCCGGCGACGAGATAGAGACCTTTTTGGGCGGAGTGCCCGATGATGTGCTGGTCGTGCTCGACGAGGCCTATACCGAGTACCTGCGCCCGGAGCAACGCTACGACAGCCTGGCATGGCTGGCGCGATTCCCGAATCTGCTGGTGTCGCGTACTTTTTCAAAGGCGTATGGGTTGGCCGGCCTGCGTGTCGGTTACGGCATCGGGCAACCCGAGGTCGTGGACCTTCTCAACCGGGTCCGTCAGCCGTTCAATGTCAGCAGCGTCGCACTGGCCGCGGCGACCGCGGCGCTGGAGGATGAGGAGTTCCTGGCCAGAAGCGCCGAGATCAATCGGCGTGGCATGGCATTGCTGGAGCAGGCCTTCCAGGCCTTGTCGCTGGAGTGGATTCCGTCGGCTGGAAACTTCATTACTTTCAAAGTGGGTGACGCCGCGACGGTCAACGCCGCCTTGCTGAAGCAGGGCGTCATCGTCCGACCGATCGCAGGTTATGGCATGCCGCAATGGTTGCGGGTGTCCATCGGTCTGCCCGAGGAAAATGCCCGTTTCATCAAGGCCCTGAAAAAGGCGCTGGCCCCGGCGGGCTGAGAGACGAGTCGATGCTTGTGATCAAGAAGCTGGTGATATGCGGGGTCGGGTTGATCGGGGGATCGTTCGCGCTTGCCTTGCGCAAGGCCGGTGTGGTGCGTCATGTCGTCGGTGTCGGTCGCTCGACGGCGTCGCTGGAGCGAGCCAGCGCGCTCGGCGTGATCGACCAGGCCGCGAGCTCATGGGCCGACGCGCTGGATGGGGCCGACTTCGTGCTGCTCGCGCCGCCGGTGGGTCAGATGGAAGCGATCATGGCGGCGATGGCGCCGCATCTGGGGCCGGATACCGTGGTGACCGATGCCGGTAGCACCAAACGTGACGTGATCGAGGCCATATATCGGCACCTGGGCGATAGGTTGCCGAATGTCGTGCCAGCCCATCCGATCGCAGGCGCCGAGAAAAGCGGGGTCGACGCCGCTTTCGCCGAGCTGTACGAGGGACGCAAGGTGGTGCTCACCCCCTTGCCGGAGAACGAACCGTCGGCGGTGCTGGCCGTGCGCCAGGCCTGGGAGGCGTGTGGCGCGCAGATCCACGAGATGCCGCCCCACGATCACGATCGGGTTTTTGCCGCGGTCAGTCACTTGCCGCATCTGCTGGCCTTCGGCCTGGTCCATGACCTGGCCGGTCGGGCCAATGCGGAGCAGCTTTTCGGCTTCGCCGCCGGTGGTTTTCGTGATTTCACCCGCATCGCCAGCAGCCACCCCGAGATGTGGCGCGACATCTGCATCGCCAATCGGCAGGCGGTGCTGGCCGAACTGGATGAGTACCTGGCAGAGCTGGCTTATCTGCGGGCCTTGTTGCTGTCGGCCGATGGTGAAAGGCTGGAGCAGCATTTTTCGGAAGCGCGCACCGCCCGTGATGCCTGGGCGGCGCAGTTCCAGAACCCGACGATTATTGAGTGACCATGGAATTCCTCGATCTCCCTCCCATGCTCGGCGCCGGCGGGACGCTGCGTCTGCCCGGCTCCAAGAGCATCTCCAACCGCACCTTGCTGCTGGCCGCGTTGGCGCGTGGCGAAACCTGCATCCGCGATCTGTTGGCCTCGGATGATGTCGACCGCATGCTTGACGCACTCGCCAAGCTCGGGGTCGAGTGGTCGCGGGATGGCGACGACGGTGAATATCTGGTGCGCGGCGTGGGCGGCGTTGTTCCGGTCAAGTCGGCCGATCTGTTCCTCGGCAACGCCGGCACCGCGATTCGACCACTTACCGCGGCGCTGGCGCTGTCCGGCGGACAGTACCGGCTTTCCGGCGTCGCGCGCATGCATGAGCGTCCGATCGGGGATCTGGTCGATGGGTTGCGGCAACTCGGCGCCGAGATACATTACGAGGGTAACGACGGCTTTCCTCCGCTGCAGGTGCTGCCTGGACAGATTCGGGCCGGCGGGGTGGTCAAGGTCCGCGGCGACGTATCCAGTCAGTTCCTGACTGCGCTGTTGATGGCCTTGCCCTTGACCGGTACCGAGACCACGATAGAAGTCGTCGGCGAACTGATTTCGAAACCCTACATCGCGATCACGCTGGAATTGATGGCGCGCTTCGGGGTCGAAGTGAGCCGCGTCGGCTGGGAGCGTTTCATCGTGCCGGCCGGGGCGGGCTATACCAGTCCGGGCACGATCTTTGTCGAGGGGGACGCGTCCTCGGCGTCGTACTTTCTTGCGGCTGGTGCGATCGGGGGCGGCCCGGTCAGGGTGGAGGGGGTCGGTCAGGCCAGTATTCAGGGCGATGTCCGTTTCGCGGCGGCGCTGCAGCAGCTCGGTGCGCGGGTCGAAATGGGAGACAACTGGATAGAAGCCCGTGCTCCTGCCCAAGGGCGCTTGAAAGCCTTCGACCTCGACCTCAACCATATTCCGGATGCGGCGATGACGCTGGCGGTGGCCGCCTTGTTCGCCGATGGCCCCTGCCGGCTGCGCAACATCGCCAGCTGGCGGGTCAAGGAAACCGACCGCTTGGCCGCGATGGCGACCGAGTTACGCAAGGTCGGCGCGAGCGTCGAGGAAGGCCCGGACTACCTGCGTATCGTACCGCCCGTGCGGCTGCAGCCAGCCGCGATCGACACCTATGACGACCACCGCATGGCGATGTGTTTCTCGCTGGTGACCTTGGGTGCTTGCCGGGTCCGGATCAACGATCCGCGCTGTGTGAACAAGACTTTCCCGACCTATTTCGACTGTTTCACATCGATCGCGCGGGCGATTCCGGTGATCGCCATCGACGGACCTTCTGCCTCGGGCAAGGGCACGGTCGCGGCGCGTGTGGCCGAGGCACTGGGCTTTGCCTATCTGGACAGCGGTTCGCTTTACCGGCTGGTGGCGCTGGCCGCGATGCGCTCCGGCGTCCCACTCGACGACGAAGTGCGGGTCGCACGCATCGCCGCCCGGCTGGCGGTGTGCTTCGAGGCCGGGCGTATCGTGCTGGAGAAGGACGACGTGACCGAGTTGATCCGGGAGGAAATCTGCTCGGTAGGTGCTTCCAAGGTGGCGGCGCTCCCGGCGGTCAGGGCCGCGTTGCTGGATAGGCAGCGCGACTTCCGGACGGCCCCTGGCCTGGTCGCCGAAGGACGTGATATGGGCTCGGTCGTGTTCCCCGATGCGGCGCACAAGTTCTATCTGACCGCCAGTGTCGAGGTCCGGGCGGAGCGTCGATATAAGCAGTTGATCGATAAGGGAATGCCTGCTAACATTGAAAGTCTTTCAAAGGATCTTGAAGAACGTGACGCACGCGATGCGGCGCGGTCTGTGGCGCCTTTGAGGAAACTGCCCGATGCGGTGCTGCTCGATACGACCGGGATGACGGTCGAAGAGGCGGTGGCCTTCGTGCTGGAAAGAGTGCGCGACTGACCGGTTTTTGGCGTCGTGTCGTGCAAGAGCGTGGGTCTGGCCGAGTAAACGGTGCGGGCCCGATTTCAATTTACTGAATGGTTGCCGTCATCCGGCGGTATTCTGGATCAATCAACTTTTATGACAACTGCCACCCCTGTTTCCGCCTCCATGGAAAGTTTCGCCGATCTTTTCGAAGAAAGCCTTGCTCGCCAGGAGATGCGTGCCGGTGAGGTCATCACCGCCGAAGTGGTCAGCATCGATCACAATTTCGTGGTCGTCAATGCCGGCCTCAAGTCCGAGAGCTATGTGCCCATCGAAGAGTTCCGCGACGATCGCGGCGAACTCGAAGTCCAGATCGGTGATTTCGTCCACGTGGCGATCGATGCCCTGGAAGATGGATACGGTGAAACCCGTCTGTCGCGCGAGAAAGCCAAGCGGATCTCCGCCTGGAACGATCTCGAGAAGGCGCTGAACGAGGGTACCCTGGTCAAGGGCGTCGTGTCCGGCCGGGTCAAGGGTGGTTTGACCGTCATGACCAACAGCATCCGCGCCTTCCTGCCGGGTTCGCTGGTCGACATGCGTCCGGTCAAGGACACTACGCCGTACGAGAACAAGGAATTCGAATTCAAGGTCATCAAGCTCGACCGCAAGCGCAACAACGTTGTTGTTTCGCGCCGCGCCGTGCTCGAAGAGACCATGGGTGAAGAGCGCGAGAAGCTGCTCGAGAACCTCAAGGAAGGCATCGTCGTCAAGGGCGTGGTCAAGAACATCACCGATTACGGTGCGTTCGTCGATCTCGGCGGCATCGATGGCCTGCTGCACATCACCGACCTGGCCTGGCGTCGTGTCCGTCATCCGTCGGAAGTGCTCAATGTCGGCGACGAGATCGAAGCCAAGGTGCTCAAGTTCGACCAGGATCGTCAGCGCGTGTCGCTCGGCCTGAAGCAGTTGGGCGAAGATCCGTGGGTCGGTATTTCCCGCCGCTACCCGCAGGGCACCCGTCTGTTCGGCAAGGTCACCAACATCACCGACTACGGTTCATTCGTCGAAGTCGAGCAGGGCATCGAGGGCTTGGTGCACGTGTCCGAAATGGACTGGACCAACAAGAACATCCACCCGAGCAAGGTCGTCCAGCTGGGCGACGAAGTCGAGGTGATGATTCTCGAGATCGACGAAGAGCGTCGTCGTATTTCGCTGGGCATGAAGCAGTGCATGTCCAACCCGTGGGACGATTTCGCGATCAACCACAAGAAGGGTGACAAGGTTCGCGGCCAGATCAAGTCGATCACCGACTTCGGCGTGTTCATCGGCCTTGACGGCGGCATCGATGGCCTGGTCCATCTGTCCGACCTGTCCTGGAGCGAGACCGGCGAAGAAGCGGTTCGTCGTTTCAAGAAGGGCGACGAAGTTGAAGCCGTGGTGCTGGCGATCGACGTCGAGCGCGAGCGTATCTCGCTGGGCATCAAGCAGCTCGAGGGCGACCCGTACACCAACTTCATCGCGACTCACGAGAAGAACTCTCTGGTCAACGGCACCGTCAAGTCGGTTGATGCCCGCGGTGCGGTGATCGAGTTGAACGACGAAGTCGAAGGCTATCTGCGCGCTTCCGAGGCGGCTGCCCATCGTGTCGATGACCTCACCACCTTACTCAAGGAAGGTGATCAGGTCGAGGCGATGATCATCAACGTCGATCGCAAGACCCGTTCGATCAATCTTTCGATCCGTGCCAAGGATCAGGCTGAAACCAGCGATGCGATCAACAAGCTGGCTTCCGACAGCGCGGCAGCGAGTGGTACCACCAATCTTGGTGCCTTGCTCAAGGCCAAGCTGAACGAGCAAAAGCAGTAACCAGCCTGATTTGTCATGACCAAATCGGAGCTGATCGCGAGACTGGCGGCGAGATTCCCCCAGTTGGTCGCCAAGGATGCCGATTTCGCGGTCAAGATGGTTCTCGATGCGATGTCCGACGCGCTAGCGCGTGGAGATCGCATCGAAATCCGCGGTTTTGGCAGCTTTTCGTTGAATTACCGGCCACCCCGAATCGGGCGCAACCCGAAGTCCGGAGACAAGGTGCACGTGCCGGAGAAGCACGTGCCCCATTTCAAGGCAGGAAAGGAATTGCGCGAGCGAGTTGATATCATTGAGTGACCGCGCGATCATTGGATGGTTGCTGGATTCCTGAAGGCGGCATAGGCCGCCTTTTTTTTGGTCTTAAGGGAGACTACTGGCTTATGCGCATTCTGATGTGGATTCTGAGACTGCTGCTGTTCTTCCTGCTGTTTGGTTTCGCAGTGAAGAACGATCAACTGGTGACGCTGAACTTCTTCTTTGGCAGTGAATGGCAGATGCCGCTGGTCTTCGTGATACTGGCCGCGTTTGCAGCGGGTGCGGTGCTCGGGGTGACCGCCACTTTCGCATCGCTGCTACGTTACCGGCGCGAGATCGGACGCCTGAAGAAGGCGCTGGCCAAGTCGGATCGAACCCGACGGGAAGCCGAAGGCCAGCCCTTGACCGTCGCGGGCGAGAGCGGCGGGGTCGCCTGACAGGATGGAAATCGAGTTCTGGTGGCTGTTGGCCCTGCCGCTGTTTTTTGCCCTGGGCTGGGTCGCGGCGCGTATCGACATCCGGCAGGTCGTGCGCGAATCGCGCGCCTTGCCGCGGTCCTATCTCAACGGCCTGAATTTCCTGCTCAACGAGCAGCAGGACAAGGCGGTCGATTCGTTCATGGAAGCGGTCAAGATCGATCCGCAGACGGTCGAACTGCACTTCGTGCTCGGAAGTCTGTTCCGGCGCAGAGGCGAGACCGACCGGGCGATCCGCATGCATCAGAATCTGGTCAGCCGGGAGGACTTGTCGGACGCGCAGCGACTCGCCGCGCTGGCCGCCCTCGGGCAGGATTATCTTCGGGCCGGCTTGCTCGATCGTGCCGAGGATGTCTTCGTGAAACTGCGCGGGACATCCCACAACGACGATGCCACCCGTTATCTGCTCGAGATCTACCAACAGGAAAAGGAATGGGCCAAGGCGATCGAGATCGCCCAATCCCTGCCGGACCACGAGAGCGTGCATTGGCGCAAGGAAGTGTCGAACTTCCATTGCGAACTGGCGACCGTGGCGCTGGCCGAATCACGCAATCAGGATGCCAGGCATGCCATCGAGCAGGCCTTGTCCATCAATCCTCGTTGCGTGCGCGCGAGTCTGCTGTTTGGCCAGCTGCTCGCTGCAGAAGGCCAGGACGAGGCGGCCATCGAAGCCTGGAAGCGGGTCGAGAATCAGGACCCGGTTTATCTGTCGCTGGTCGCGGAAGACTTGATGAAGGCTTTTGGACGACTGGGCAGGATAGGGCAGGGCCAGATCCTGTTGCGCTCCTGGCTCAATCGGCATGCGTCGCTGGATCTGCTCGACGAGGTGTTTCGCTGGGAACTCGAACGAAACGGAGCGAAAGCAGCCTATGATCTGGTACGGGAAGAGTTGCGCCGCAACCCGACCCTGTTAGGACTCGAGAAGCTGCTGGAGGCGGCTTCGCTGACCGCCACGGCTGAGCAACGCGGCGATGTCGATCTGGTACGGCAACTGATTCACGGCCATACCCGTCGCGTGGCACGCTATCACTGCGATGCCTGCGGTTTCAAGGCAAGACAGTTCCAGTGGCGTTGCCCGGCCTGCGGCGGCTGGGAGACCTATCCGCCGAGACGGGGCGAGGAGTTCGATCTGGTTCCGTGAAGGCTGCCAGCGGTGGCAGGCGCGTGCCCTGGAGCCGGTCCGGGACGCATCAACGAGAGAACGATTATGGATTACATGACCCTGGAAGACACCGTCGGCAAGACGCCGCTGGTCCGGATGAAGCGTATCGACGCCGGACGGAACAACGTCATTCTCGGCAAGATGGAGGGCAATAACCCGGCCGGCTCGGTCAAGGACAGGCCGGCGTTGTCGATGATCGTGCGTGCCGAGGCACGGGGCGACATCAAGCCTGGCGATACGCTGATCGAGGCGACCAGTGGCAACACCGGTATCGCGCTGGCGATGGCGGCAGCGATGCGCGGTTATCGCATGGTGCTGGTGATGCCGGAGAACCAGAGCGTCGAACGCCGCCAGACCATGCGGGCCTTCGGTGCGGAGCTGGTGCTGACCGCAAAGGATGGCGGGATGGAACTGGCCCGCGATGTCGCGACCCGGATGCAGGACGAGGGTCAGGGGGTCATTCTCGATCAGTTCGCCAATCCCGATAACCCACTGTCGCATTACGAAGGCACCGGACCAGAGATCTGGGAGCAGACCGGGGGCCGGATCACCCACTTCGTCAGCAGCATGGGGACGACCGGTACCATCATGGGTTGCTCGCGTTTTTTCAAGGAGAAGAATCCAGCCATCGAGATCATCGGTTGCCAGCCCGAGGAGGGTTCGCAGATACCCGGCATCCGCAAATGGCCCGAGGCCTATCTGCCGATCATCTACGACAAGACCTGGGTTGACCGCATCGAGTATGTGAGCCAGGCCGCAGCCGAGGAAATGACCCGGCGTCTCGCCCGGGAAGAAGGCATCTTCGCCGGGATTTCTGCCGGCGGAGCGATGCATGTCGCATTGCGGATCGCGGAGACAGTGGAGAATGCGGTGATTGTTTCCATCGTCTGCGATCGTGGTGACCGCTATCTATCCACCGGCGTATTCCCTGGCTGATCTAGCAGCGACCAGCGCCCGTGTATGGGCGCGCGCGCTGCCGCTGGTACTGCTGCTTATTCTCGTGGCGATCACGCCTTCCGGGTCGCTGACCGCCGCAACGTCGGTCCGGCTTGATCTCGCAAGCGTCGATCATCCTTCCTTTTCGCTGCATCGCGTATCCATTGCCATCGGTGCGGAGGGCTCGACCGCCCGCATCGCGCTCGGGCGTGTCCGGTTCGGCGAACGGGTCTGGAGCGATCTCGAGCTGGAGTGCAGCCAGTTCGTGCTCGCCGAAGGCCGGATACGGTGCGATAGTGGTCGGCTGCGGCTGCCCGGTGTGATCGAGCCGGTCACGATTGCGCTGTCCTTCGATCCAGACAAGAAAAGTGGATGGCTACGTCTTCGATCGGATCAGGACGAGTCGGTGGATGTGAGCCTGCGTGCAGACGGCGGGGTGGTCCTCACGCTCGGACAGATCTCATTGGCGCGCAGCGCCGCGTGGTTGCCCTGGCTGGCTGAACTCGGTCCTGGCGGCCGCTTCGATGGGCGCATGGATCTGGCGCCCGGGGCAGGCGCGCTGCGGGTCACCGGGCAGATCCGGGATGGCCGTTTTTCCGATCCGACCGGGCTGAAAGCGGCAGAGGAGCTCGGTCTCGAACTTGATATCGGGGCCCGCCTCACGGGCGGGGCCTGGCGTTTCGACGGGACACTCTCTTGGGTGGCGGGAGCCGCCTATCTTCACCCGCTGTATCTCGAGTCGGGGGCGAGCTTGTCGGCGGTCGGTGTGTTCAGCCCGAAACATCTGATTCTCGAACGCGCCTCGTTGAGCCTCGATGGCTTTCGCTCGCTGGAAGCGAACGGGGTGTTCGATCTCGATCCGCTTCATATCGAACGTCTGGCGCTTTCCCTCGCAGATGCCGACTTGGCGGTGGTGGGGCCGCGTTTTCTCACCCCGCTGATAGCACCGGAGCGGGTGTCGGCGGTTCGATTCGGCGGCCGGATGAGTGCCGGGCTGCAGATTGTGGACGGCAGCATCGTCGCGATTGACGCTGCGCTGGACCACGCTTCGCTGGCGCTCGATGATCCCGATGTAGGCCTTGGCCCGGTCACCGGCGTCCTCCCCTGGCGAAGCGACACCGAAACCCGGGTCTCGCTCGATGTTGGCGGAGGGCATTGGAAGAAACTGATTCTGAACGGCTTTATGCTCGAAGCGAACGTGGAGGACCGTAGCGTTTCGATCGAGTCCCTGTCCATTCCGGTGCTCGATGGCAGGCTGGTCGTCACGGATCTGGCAATGCAGCGCAATGAAACGGGATGGGCAGGTGGCGGAGGGGTGGTCGTCGAGCCGATTTCGATGGAGTTGCTGACGACCGCGGTCGGTTTGCCGCAGATGTCGGGGCGGCTCTCGGCCGCCTTGCCCGGCCTTCGCATCTCGCCCGGCGAGGTGAGCCTTGATGGTGCGCTCGCAATCTCGGTTTTTGACGGGTATCTGTGGGTGACGAGACTGCAGTTGCTGGAGGCGTTCGGCGTCGCTGCACACGTGTTCGCCGAAGTGGAGGCGAGGAATCTCGATCTCGGCATGCTGACCAAGACCTTCGCCTTCGGCAGTGTCACCGGGTTTATTGATGCGGATATTCACGGGTTGGAACTGGTCCGGTGGAAGCCGGTTCGATTCGACGCCAGTGTGCGCAGCAGTCCGGGGCGATATCCGAAACGGATCAGTCAGCGCGCGGTGCAGAACATCGGTGCGTTGGGCGGGGCTGGTGCCGTGGCTGTGTTGCAGCGTGGTTTTCTCGGATTCTTCGACAGCTTCGGTTACAGTGAAATTGGCTTGTCATGCAGGCTGGAGGTCGGCGTGTGTCGGATGAGCGGCCTGGATACGGGCGACAAGTCCGACCCGGCAAGCGGCTTCAGAATCATTCGTGGGGGTGGCATCCCGGCGCTGAATGTCATCGGCTACAATCGGCTTGTCGATTGGGACGAGTTGCTGGATCGGCTGCAGCGGGTCATCGAGTCCAACGCGTCGCCGGTCATCGAATGAGCCATCTCGCACGTTGATTGTGCAAAGGCCTGGCAGGTGCGGAGAAAGTGGATGGGCGGTGAGCCCTCCCCGCGCTGCGGCGTCTTTAGGGCGGACAGACATGAACAAGGCGAGAGCATGATGACAACGAGAACGGTGGCATTGATCGCGGGGATCCTGGTGGCGAGCGCAGGGTGCGTGACCATCAACATCTATTTCCCGGCTGCAGCTGCCGAAAAAGCGGCTGACCGGATCATCGACGAAGTGTGGCAATTGCGTGAATCGCGACCGGCCGCGGACGACGCTACAGGAGAGAGCAAATGAGAGTCGCAATCGTGTTGCGTGCCGTGTGCCTGATGCTGTGGGTGTCGATGGCCGGTTTGGTCCAGGCTCAGGGCAATCTCGAGATCAATACGCCCGCGATTGCGGCGCTTCAAGGGTCGATGCAGCAACGCCATGCGCAACTGGGACCGCTCTATGCCTCCGGCGCGGTCGGGATCGCCAATGACGGCACGATCTCTCTGCGCGACGCCAATAGCGTTCCTCTGGCGCAACGTGCGCAGGTCAACTCGCTGGTCGCGGCGGAGAATGCGGACCGAGCCGCGCTGTACCGCGAGATCGCGCGCGCCAACGGGCATCCGGAATGGGAGGGCGATGTGCGCCGTACCTTCGCACAGCGCTGGATCGACCGGGCCCAGCCGGGCTGGTGGGTTCAGGGAGCGGGCGGCTGGGTTCAGAAGTAATGACCGTACTTGTATTCGACATCGAGACGATTCCCGATGTCGCGGGGATACGCGCACTGAACGGGCTTCCGGCCGAACTCTCCGATTTCGAGGTGGCCGAGTTCGCGTTTCAGCAGCGTCGTGCCGGCAATGGTTCGGACTTCCTGCAACACAACCTGCAGCGCGTGGTCACGATATCCTGCGTGTTGCGCAACGCGAACCAGTTCAAGGTGTTTTCGCTTTCCGAGCCCGATTGCGGGGAGGGCGAAATCATCCAGCGCTTTTTCGACGGCGTGGAGCGCTACTCGCCGCAGATCGTTTCCTGGAACGGCGGCGGGTTCGATCTACCGGTGTTGCACTACCGCGGGCTGATTCATGGCGTCAGCGCCCCCCGCTACTGGGATCAGGGCGATGGGGATTACAACGATTCCCGCGATTTCAAGTGGAACAACTACATCAGCCGCTATCACAACCGTCATCTCGATCTGATGGATTTGCTCGCGATGTATCAGCCGCGGGCCAGTGCCCGGCTGGACGAGATGGCCAAGCTGATGGGTTATCCGGGCAAGCTCGGGATGGATGGCGGTGCGGTGTGGCAGGCCTGGCAGGATGGCCGCGTCGCCGAGATCCGGGATTACTGCGAGACCGACGTGGTCAATACCTACCTCGTCTATCTCGGGTTCCAGCTGATGCGGGGCCACCTCGACAAGGCGGCGCACGATGCCGAGGTGGTATTGGTTCGCGAGTCGCTACAACGGATCGAAGCACCGCACTGGAAGGTCTACCTGGATGCCTGGTGATGCACTGCGAAAATATCTTTGAAAAAGTTTTGACACTGGTCGCCGAATCATTATAATTCGCGGCTCTTAGCAGGCGCGTAGCTCAGCTGGTTAGAGCACCACCTTGACATGGTGGGGGTCGTTGGTTCGAGTCCAATCGCGCCTACCAACACTCTGGAGCAAGAAGCAATGTTTCGAACTACTACCGCAGCCGGAAACTGAACAGTCGGGCTCCGCAGTAGTGCTCCATAAAAAAGTGCGGCTCGGCCGCACTTTTTTTTCGTCTGCAG
The DNA here is from genome assembly GCA_030604735.1 of Azoarcus sp. Lineage (GTDB taxonomy): Bacteria > Pseudomonadota > Gammaproteobacteria > Burkholderiales > Rhodocyclaceae > Azoarcus_F. Next base: position 2,667 of record JAUVVG010000014.1, on the reverse strand, counting down.
TTTCATGAAATCTTTTCTGTAAGACGTTCTCTGACAGCCGTATCCATTTCGCTTCGAGGCCGGAAAATGCCAGCTATCACCCTCCCCGACGGTTCCATTCGCAGTTTCGATCATCCTGTCACGGTCGCCGAAGTCGCGGGTTCGATCGGGGCTGGGCTGGCCAAGGCCGCTCTGGCCGGCAAGGTCGGCGGTCGGTTGGTCGATCTGTCGCATCGCATCGAATCCGATGTCGAGCTCGCGATCATCACCGACAAGACGGCCGAGGGCTTGGAGATCATCCGCCATTCGACCGCTCACTTGCTGGCGCATGCGGTCAAGGAACTGTTCCCGGAAGCGCAGGTGACGATCGGCCCGGTCATCGAGAACGGCTTCTACTACGATTTCGCCTACAAGCGCCCGTTCACCCCGGAAGATCTGGAAAGGATCGAGGTGCGCATGGCCGAGCTGGCCAAAGACGATATCCCGGTTTCCCGGGAGGTCTGGGCGCGCGATGAGGCGGTCGAGTTCTTCAAGGCGCAGGGCGAGCACTACAAGGCAGAAATCATCGCGTCCATCCCGGCCGCCGAAGATGTCTCGCTCTATCGCCAGGGCGATTTCATCGACCTGTGCCGCGGTCCGCATGCGCCTTCGACCGGCAAGCTCAAGGTGTTCAAGCTGACCAAGGTCGCCGGGGCCTACTGGCGCGGTGACTCCAAGAACGAGATGTTGCAGCGGATCTATGGCACGGCATGGGCGAAGAAGGAAGAGCTCGCGGCCTACCTGCACATGATCGAAGAGGCCGAGAAGCGCGACCATCGCAAGTTGGGTCAATTGCTCGGTTTCTTTCATCTCCAGGAGAATGCGCCGGGTGCGGTGTTCTGGCACCCCAAGGGCTGGACCTTGTTCCAGTCATTGATCAATTACATGCGTCTGCGGCAGGAAGAGGCGGGTTACGTCGAGGTCAATACGCCGGACGTCATGGATCGTGGTCTGTGGGAGACGTCCGGGCACTGGCAGAACTATCGCCAGAACATGTTCACGACCCAGACCGAAGATGACCGTGTTTTCGCGTTGAAGCCGATGAACTGCCCGGGCGCGGTGTCGATGTTCGCGCAGGGCTTGAAGAGTTATCGTGACCTGCCGCTGCGCATGGCCGAGTTCGGCAAGGTGCACCGCTACGAGCCGTCCGGGGCCCTCCATGGTCTGATGCGCGTACGGCACTTCACCCAGGATGATGCGCATATCTTCTGTACCGAAGAGCAGATGGAGCAGGAGTGCAAGGACGTCGTCGCACTCATCCTGGACATCTACAAGGACTTCGGCTTCGAGAATGTCCGGATCAAGCTGTCCACCCGGCCGGACAATCGTATCGGTAGCGACGAGACCTGGGACAAGCTCGAAGGTGCGTTGGCGGCGGCGCTGGATCACATGGGGATGGCGTATGAGCTGTTCCCTGGAGAAGGGGCCTTTTACGGACCCAAGCTCGAGTTCGTGCTGCGCGATGCGATCGGGCGGGACTGGCAGTGCGGGACGCTGCAGGTGGATATGAACCTGCCGGAGCGCTTCGACATTCACTATGTGGCCGAGGACAACACCCGCAAGCGCCCGGTGATGTTGCATCGAGCCTTGTTCGGTTCGCTCGAGCGCTTTACCGGAATCCTGATCGAGCATTATGCCGGCGCGTTGCCGCTGTGGCTCGCGCCGGTCCATGCGGTGGTGCTCAATATTTCGGAAGGGCAATCCGACTATGCGCTGGGTGTGGTCGCCACATTGAAGAAGGCCGGCTTCAGGGTCGAAGCGGATTTGCGAAACGAGAAGATAAACTATAAAATCCGCGAGCACAGCGTGCACAAGCTTCCCTACCAGATCGTCATCGGCGAGAAGGAAAAGGAAGCAGGCTTGGTGGCCGTGCGTGCGCGAGGTAACCAGGACCTCGGCCAAATGAACCTGGATTCGTTGATCGAGCGCTGGCGTCGGGAAATCGATGCCAAGGGCGGCTCGGTCTGATTTTTTTGGCAGTCATGGAGATTTAAACCATCGCTCAAGATAAGAAGCAGCGCGTTAACGGAGAGATAAACGCGCCTGAAGTCCGGTTGGTTGGTGATGATGGCGAACAGCTCGGCATCGTGTCCCTGAATGCGGCGTTCAGCATCGCCGATGAAGCAGGGCTCGATCTGGTCGAGATCGCCCCGATGGCCCAGCCGCCCGTCTGCAAGGTCATGGACTATGGCAAGTTCAAGTATCAGGAGCAGAAGAAAGCTCATGAAGCCAAGGCCAAGCAGAAGCAGGTTCAGGTCAAGGAAGTGAAGCTGCGTCCCGGTACGGACGAGAACGATTACCAGATCAAGCTTCGCAATCTGAGACGCTTTCTCGGCGATGGTGACAAGGCCAAGGTGACCTTGCGTTTCAGGGGGCGCGAAATGGCGCACCAGGAGATCGGGATGCGTCAGCTGGAACGGATCAAGGCCGACGTCGACGATATCGCGATGGTCGAGCAGATGCCCAAGATGGAAGGGCGACAGATGGTGATGGTGATCGGGCCGCGCAAGGCGCGCTGATCACGACAGAATTCGAGGGGTGGGCGTCTTCGACGCCCACCCCGAGATGGCCGGTGCAGTCGATAAGCCGGAAAACAAGTGGTGTCAGGTGTCAAAAGCGTCGAAGTGCGCGCTACCAGGCGGCATATAT
>JAUVVG010000004.1 GCA_030604735.1 Azoarcus sp. | reverse complement strand
TATTTATCTCTCGTCACCGCGACTCACACACCCCAAACACCGCACCAAAACCACCGGCACCCCCTGCCCCACAACACCGCGCAGCCTTTCAACCGCACCGCCCAGAAGCAAAGAAGCGCGCATTCTACAGACCACGCGCACGCAGTCAAGAGCCAAGTCGCAGGATTTTTTCTCAGCTCTCACACGAAACCGGAAGTTCTGCTTGCAAGCATCTGAATGGAAAACCATTGGCCATCCAAGATAGCGGCCAAAAATTTCTCTCCTGACAAAAGCATCTCAATACGCGGCGTCAGCCGAGCACGACCGACGCGAATCTACGCTTGCCGACCTGCACCACCAGAGTCTGCCCACCCTCAATGACCAACCCGCGATCATCCACCCGTTCTCCATTGATGCGGACGGCCCCTTGCTCAAGCATTCGAATGGACTCCGACGTACTTCCGGTGAGCCCCGCCTGCTTGAGCAACTGCACCAAAGGCAGGCCACCGCCCCCTGCCGCCACCTTGACCTCAGGAAGATCGTCAGGGAGAACGCCGCGCTTGAAACGCGCCTCGAACTCCTCCAGCGCATCGATCGCATCCTTACGGCTATGAAACCGCTCAACCAACTCCTGCGCGAGCAACACTTTCACATCCCGAGGGTTTCGCCCGTGCGCGACCTCTTCCTTGAACCGGTGCACCTCCGACATCGGCCGGAAAGAAAGCAACTCGAAGTATCGCCACATCAGTTCGTCCGAAATCGACATCAGCTTGCCGAAAATCTCGCGCGGACCTTCCGCAATCCCGATGTAGTTGCCAAGCGACTTCGACATCTTGTTTACGCCATCCAACCCCTCCAGGAGCGGCATGGTCAGGACCACTTGCGAGGGCTGACCATAGTGGCGCTGCAGCTCTCGCCCGACCAGCAGATTGAACTTCTGATCCGTCCCGCCCAGCTCGACGTCGGCATGCATCGCAACCGAGTCGTAGCCCTGACAAAGCGGGTAGAGAAACTCATGGATAGCGATAGGCTGATTGCCCGCATAGCGCTTCGCAAAGTCGTCCCGCTCAAGCATGCGCGCGACCGTGTGATGCGAGGCAAGGCGGATCATTCCGGCAGATCCAAGCGCCTCCATCCATCTGGAGTTGAAGCAGATCTCGGTCCGGTCCGGATCGAGAATCTTGAAAACCTGCTCCTGATAGGTCTTCGCATTCTCGGCAACCTGCTCGCGGGACAGAGGCGGCCGGGTGCTGTTCTTGCCAGAGGGATCTCCGATCAAGCCGGTGAAATCCCCAATCAAAAAAAGGATCTGATGCCCGAGCTCCTGAAAATGGCGCAACTTGTTGATCAACACCGTGTGTCCCAAATGCAGATCCGGGGCAGTCGGATCGAATCCCGCCTTCACTCTGAGGGGCTTGCCAGAAGCCAGGCGCTCGACCAACTCATGCTCGACCAGCAACTCCTCCGCCCCCCGCTTGATCAGGTCGAGCGCAGCATTCTTAACCATTAATCCCTCCATGCTTTACGGTCATGCGTGAAACTTTGATAGAATCATGCAAATTTTTTGCCAAAGAATTCACATGCAGGCACAAAAAACACGGATTCTAACGGAAGCTGGACGTGGTTTCCCGTCAGCTCGCCGAGCGACAATCATCGGGGCGGTTGCTGCGATCTCGCTGATGGGCGTAGTCGGTGCAATCGCAGTCGCACCGGGTCAGCCCGATACACCTTTCACGCCGGAGTTCGTTGTCGAGCGCCTGGAAAGCCCGGCGATCGAGCTGATAGCGCACAGCGAGCTGCCTTACGTCTTCGACGAGAGGATTCAGCCCGGCGATACCATCCAGTCGATATTACGGCGGCTTGGCGTCGATGATAGCGAAGCGCTGTCCTTCCTGATGTCCGATCAGGAAGCCAGATCGGTGCTTACGCAACTACGCGCGGGTCGATCGATTGTCGCAATGGTGGAACCGGACGGCAGGATTCGGTCCCTGAACATACCGATCGGTCGAGGCGCGGAGCGCTACCTCGTCGAGCGCACCGAAGCAGGGCTCGCATCGATCGGACAAAGCACGGCCGCAATCGACACCTTGGTCGAAATGCGCTCGGGCACGATCACCCACTCGCTCTTCGGCGCAACCGATTCCGCGGGAGTCCCCGACAGCGTCGCCAGTCGTTTCGCCGAGATTTTCGGTACCCAGATCGACTTCAGCCGAGACTTGCGCGAAGGCGACCAGTTCAGTGTCGTCTATGAAACGGTCTACGACAATGGCGTACCGATCAGGGCGGGTCGCATTCTCGCAGCCGAGTTCATCAACCAAGGCAAGAAACATACTGTCGTTCTCTATCGTGAAAGCGACGGCAATGAAGCCTATTACACGCCGGATGGGCGCGGCCTGAACCAGGCTTTTCTCCGATACCCACTCGAGTTCACGCGTATTTCCTCGACTTTTGGTCGTCGCATGCACCCGATTCATCGTAGCTGGAGAAGCCACAACGGGACCGATTTCGCCGCTCCCACTGGGACACCGATCATGGCCTCGTCGGATGGACGGGTCAGTTTTGTCGGCAGCCAGCGTGGCTACGGCAACACAGTCATCGTCCAACACCGGGACAAGTATTCGACGCTATACGCTCACCTCAATGGATTTGCCAAGGGTTTGAGCAACGGCCAGCGAGTGCGCCAGGGCCAAGTCATCGGTTATGTCGGCATGACCGGCTGGGCGACCGGTCCACATCTGCATTACGAGATCAGGATCAACAACGTACCTCATGATCCGATGAAGATCGCATTGCCAGCTGTTCAGCCGCTCGATAGAAACGAACTCGCAAACTTCAAGGCCAATACCGCGCCGATGCTGGAGCGCCTTGCATTGCTCAACTATCAACCGACATCGGTGGCCGCCCTCGATCGATAGTGCGCCGGCGATTACTCGACAAAAAAAGGGTGTCGCGGACACCCTTTTTTTTGTTTTCGCCAACCCTGTATCAAGCGGAGAACGACGAACCGCAACCGCAAGTGCTGGTGGCATTGGGGTTACGGATCACGAACTGTGAACCTTCCAGCCCCTCGGTGTAGTCTATCTCGGCACCGACGAGATACTGGTAGCTCATCGGATCGACAAGAAGCATCACCCCGTTCTTTTCCAGCGCGGTATCGTCTTCATTGACCTCTTCATCGAAGGTGAAGCCGTACTGAAAACCAGAGCACCCGCCACCGGTCACGAATACGCGCAACTTCAAGCCGGGATTGCCTTCCTCATCTATCAACTCCTTTACCTTGCCAGCAGCGCTATCGGTAAAAACCAGCAACTCCGGGGTATCGACTGCAGTATTCATTTCAACTCCTCTATGGGGACGCGGGCACGTCCTCGTGAACGCGCGCCGCAGATAAACAGTGCTTCGTGGATCTCAGACCGAAAAGTCCATACGCCGTGGACACGCTTCGGCCGGCGACAGTTCATTTTCAGGGACTGACCGGCACGATGTCCAGTCCGGCCTTCTCATCATAACCAAACATGATGTTCATATTCTGGACAGCCTGCCCGGCCGCCCCCTTCACCAAATTGTCTATCACCGACAACACCACTGCGACCTCGCCCCCCTGGGGCCTATGCACCGCGATCCGGCATACATTGCTCGCGCGTACCGAACGGGTCTCTGGATGCGAGGATGCAGGCATCACATCGACAAACGGCTCGTCTCGATAACGTGCCTCGTACAAGGCCTGCAGATCGACATCCTTGTTCAAGCGGGCATAAAGCGTCGCATGGATACCCCGAATCATAGGCACCAGATGCGGAACGAAGGTCAAGCCCACCGCGCCACCAGCAACGTTCGCCAGACCCTGCCTGATCTCGGGAAGGTGGCGATGGCCCGGCACGCCATAGGCCTTGAAACTGTCACCAGCCTCGGCGAACAAGGTATGCACCTCGGCCTTCCGGCCGGCTCCGGAAACACCCGATTTCGCATCCGCGACCAGGTTACCCAAGTCAACCAGACCGGATTCGACCAGTGGCAGAAAGCCAAGCTGCACCGCAGTCGGGTAGCAGCCCGGATTGGCCAGGACACGCGCACCGCGGATTCTCTCCCTGTTCACTTCGGGAAGTCCGTATACAGCCTCTGCCACAAGCTCCGGCGCGGCATGCTCCATGCCATACCACTTCTGCCACTCGATGACGTCGCGAATGCGAAAGTCCGCGGCGAGATCGATGACCCGAACGCCCGCATCGACAAGCTCGCGCGCCTGTTGCATCGCGATCCCGTTTGGCGTGGCGAAGAAAACCAGGTCGCAGCCCTCCAGGTGCGCCTGTTGCGGCGTCACGAAGGCAAGATCCACCCAGCCTCGGAGACTCGGGAACATGGCATCGACCCTTGTTCCAGCATCGCCCCGGGAGGTTATCGCCGCGAGCTGAACCTGCGGATGGCGAGCCAGTAAGCGCAGCAATTCTACGCCGGTGTAACCCGTTCCACCGACCACTCCCACCTTGATCATCGCACTCTCCTCGCAATAGCTGACATCTTGGTAATTATCTCACTCGGGCACGCAGATCGGCCATTCAAAAGCAAAAACCGCCCGAAGGCGGTTTTTGCTTGCTCGCGCTGATGAATCAACGCTTGGAGAACTGCTTGCGACGACGCGCCTTGCGCAGACCAACTTTCTTACGCTCGACGGCTCGCGCATCGCGAGTCACAAACCCGGCCTTGCGCAGCGCCGGCTTGAGTTCCTCATCGTAATCGATCAGGGCACGCGTGATGCCGTGACGAACGGCGCCTGCCTGACCGGATTCACCGCCACCGACCACATTCACCATGATATCGAAGCGGTTTTCGTTTTCGGTCAGCACCAAGGGCTGACGAACGATCATACGACCCGTCTCACGAGAGAAAAACTCATCCACTGGCTTACCGTTCACGACGATATTGCCAGAGCCCGGCTTGATGAAAACCCGGGCCACTGCGGTCTTGCGGCGACCGGTACCGTAGTTGTAGCTAACGGCCATTATTTTCAGGCTCCTGTCAGATCTCGAGTACTTTGGGCTGCTGCGCACTGTGCGGGTGCTCGGCACCTGCATAGCACTTCAGCTTCTTGAGCATGGCGTAGCCCAGCGGGCCCTTCGGCAACATGCCCTTCACCGCCTTCTCGAGCACTCGCCCGGGAAAACGCTGCTGCAACTTCGTAAAGTTGGTTTCGTAGATACCGCCCGGGTAACCGGTGTGGCGATAATATTTCTTATCAGTTGCCTTGTTGCCGGTAACACGGATCTTCTCGACATTCACGACGACGATGTAGTCACCGGTATCGACGTGCGGCGTGTAGATGGTTTTATGTTTACCGCGAAGACGACGGGCCACTTCGGCGGCGAGCCGGCCAAGCACCTTGTCCGACGCATCAACAACAAACCAGTCGCGTGTGACCTCATGCGGCTTGGCAGAAAACGTTTTCATTCGAATCCTCGATCTTGTCCGGCCTCGCGTGACGGCCCAATAAACGGAAAGCTCGTGATATTAATGGAAAATGGCCTTCAATGTCAAACACTGAAGACAGATCACGGCAAGAGAAAAAAAACGCAGTCCGCTCGGGACTGCGTTAAATCCACACCACAGGAGGAGGGTGGAGGAGACACCGCTTGGACCAGACAACCGCTCCGATCCGACTGGGAATAATTATCAGTGATAGCACACCATCGAATCAAGCCTTCTTTGTGCATTGCACTACAATTGTTTTAATTATCACATCAATTTTCTTGATAGCACTTCAAATTATTGTTTTAAATCAATTTTTATTCAAATTGACGCCGACCTCGACAACCCTGTCGCGATCATGGACTATGCCTTGAAGATTATTTTTTGCGTCGCAGCACACTGATTGGCGTGCTGCACTCCGGCTTTCGGTGCTTGCCATTCCGGTAGAATCACGCCTCTGGACACAATAAACCGCATACGACGAACTCGGGAGACGACATGGAGTGCAAGGTCAAATGGATGGGCAGGGACGGCATGAGTTTCATCGCCGAGACAGGGTCCGGCCATCTTGTGGCGATGGACGGAGCGCCGGAAGCGGGTGGGCGGAACCTGGCGGCCCGTCCGATGGAGCTGATGCTCGCGGGCGCCGGGGGATGCAGCGCATTCGACGTGGTCCTGATTCTGAAGCGCAGCCGTCAGGACGTCAGGGACTGCGAAGTCACACTCTCGGCAGAGCGGGCCGAGTCGGATCCCAAGGTTTTTACCCGTATCCGTTTTCACTATGTCGTGACTGGCAAGGGGTTGAAGCCGGAGAGCGTCGAACGCGCCGTTCACCTCTCAGCCGAGAAGTATTGCTCGGCATCGATCATGCTCGGCAAGACCGCCGAAATCGTCCACGACTGGGAGATCATCGAGGCGGATTGAAGGGCTTCGTCCGCAGCCGAACCCCATCCTGCGCGCCAGTCAAATCCGGTAAGACACCCCGGTCATGACCTTGGAGGCCAGCTTCATCCCTGCCTTGACCGGGCTCGGCAAGTCCTGCCCACCCAATTGAACTGCCGTCTCGGCATGCCGGACTTCATCCTCCCTCATCTGCTCGAGGATCGCGCGCGAACGAGCGTCCTCTGAAGGCAGACGATCCAGGTGGCGTGTCAAGTGCGCCTCTACCTGGCGTTCTGTTTCCGCGAGAAACCCAAGGTTCCAACGGTCACCCAACTTGCCCGCGACCATTCCGATCGCAAGCGAACCGGCATACCACAGCGGATTGAGAAGCGAAGTCCGGCCGCCCAACTCCGAGATACGGCGTTCAGTCCAGGCCAGATGCTCGGTTTCTTCCCGGGAGGCCTGCTCCAACTCCCTTTTCACTCCTTCATCGCGGCATGTCATCGCCTGGCCCTGGTACAAGGCCTGGGCACAAATCTCGCCACAATGATTCACCCGCATCAATGCCGCGACCTCGGCACGCTGCGCGTCGTCGAGCGAGGCCTCCGGCAGGTCATCGCCCGGCACGGATCGTGCACTCGCGGCCGGCGCAAAGACCGTGCGCAATGCCCTGTCGAACTGCATGATCAACTTGTCCATCACCTCTCCCCTTCCGTTCATAAACGATCAAAACCGAGCCGGGCGTCGACCGGCACGAACCCGTCGCGGCGCGCGGCAGCCTCGATCGACATTTCAGCATGTCGTAAGCTGACCTCGTGGGCCGCGGACCGCACCATCCTGACCGCCCCCGCCACTCACCATGCAATTAGATGCCTGATTACGGACGCATTAACGTGCAGCGGGTGGCGCGCGCAGCAATCGCAACGCCTCGGCGGTATTCCGCGGTGGCGCAGGGCCGTCACAAAAATGATCGTAGGCGAGAGCGGCGCGAGGACGGTTGTATGCGTTGTCCGAGATCGGTTCCCAATCGGAGCGCCGGGCGGCAACCCATGTTCCATCCGGCCTGCCCATCGCATAGATGCGGCGCTCGCCGGACGCGCATCGAATGCCTTCGTAGGTCGTGTTCTCCGCCCCTCCGGGCGTGCGCACCACCAGCACATAGCGTACGACGCCGTCTTCACCAACCGCCAGACTGCTCTCATCGATCAAGAAGCGATTGGGCGAAGCGGCGCTGACAAAGAACTGGCGCAACGCAGCCTCGGATGGTGCGGGCGGCAACGAATACTCGCCCTCGCGCCAGTTTGGATCCGGGCCAGAAAAGATCCCACCCTGCGCCGACGCGAACAGCGGGAACACGCCAAGCATGAAAACAGCCGGTATGAGGAAACCCGGCGTCACTATTCGTTTGAACAACTGCAATTCAGCACTCTCCATAAAGCGGGGTTGCCGGGCGACCCGAATCTCCCCCGCTTCAAGAGTGTCGATTCAGGCGATATCCGTCACCAGCTCGGCAAGCGTTTCCGGCGGCAAGGTATCCAGATGCATAGGATACTCCTTGTGGTCACAGCCGACCTTCATCTGTGCGCCGGATTTCAGCGCAGTACACATGTCATCGCTCAGTTCGAAACGAAGGAAATGAACGGCAGAGGTCTTATCTTCTGTCGTACGCTCTAGATCCTCGTCTGCAATCGCATAGACCCTAGGCTGACCTTCCACCTCGACGAAAACGCGACTTTCGATTCCGCGCATCCGTGCCAAGGCCGAGCGTCGTTCGGATTCGACGGTGTACTCGATCATCATCGTCGCCTTGAAGTTACTGCCGTCGGGGACGAGCGGGTTGTAGGCGTCCAGTTCATCCTGGATGCCCTCGCTCTCGAAAATCTTCTCGACCCGCAGCATCTCCTGGATCTGGTAGCGCATCAACTCCTCGTTCTCGAAGATCAAGGTCAGATGATCCCCGAGATGAACAGTACGGCGTCTGCGCAACGCAATGATGCGCTCCCGGATCTGAGGCCGTGCCTTGTGGTAAGCCTCGAGCGAAAGCAGGGAGTCCGCGGTGATCTTGCCCATTGTGATCTGTCCCATTTTCTCGTTAGTCCTGTAATCCGTATGCCTTGGCAAGCAAGGTCAGCGGGTGCTGCATCTCCGCTTTCTTCATGCCCGCCTCCTCCATGCCCTGTGCGATATGATGGCCCGCCAGCTGGCAATCCGAGCTGATGTAATCGGGTTCGGCCTCGCTCATCGCGCGGAAGACCGGTCGGCCGATCTTCATTGCCGTCGCATGGAACTCCTTCTTGACCCCCCAGGTGCCGGAGTGCCCGCTGCAGCGCTCCACCACCTTGACTTCGGTGTCCGGCACCAGCGAGAGCGCCTCGGCCGTTTTCTTGCCGACATTCTGAACCCGCGAGTGGCAAGGTACGTGGTATCCGATCTTGCCTAGCGCTTGTTTGAAGTCGGTCTTGAGCAAGCCGTCCTTGTTTCGTGCGACGAAATACTCGAACGGATCCCACATCGCGCCCTTCACCGCCTGGGTGTCGGCGCAATCGGGGAACATCAACGGCAACTCCTGCTTGAAGGTCAGCGTGCAGGACGGGATCGGAGTCAGAATCGCATAGCCATCGCGCGCGAGCTTGGCGAGTTGCGGAATATTCACTTCCTTGTTGGCCGCCACCGCATCGAGGTCGCCAAGTTCCAGCTTGGGCATGCCGCAGCACGCTTCCTTCTCGACCAACACGAACGGGATGTCGTTATGGCGCAGGATGCTCAACAAGTCCCGGCCGATGCCCGGCTCGTTGAAGTTGATGTAGCAGGTCGCATAGACCGCGACCTTACCGGGCGTGCGCTCGCCATCGACCACCTTGGTCGCCTCGGACTTGCCTGCTATCGAGCGGAACTTCTTCGGTGCGTACTCGGGAATCCAGGCTTTCTTGTCGACTCCAAGCGCGCTTTCCATCGCGCCTCGCATCAGCTTGGTCTTGTTGACCGCATTGACCACCGGCGTGACGATCGGGATGCCGGCAAAGGACCCGAGCGTGTCGGTCGAGGACAACAGCTTGTCGCGGAAGGCAGTTTCACCCTTCTTGTGCTTGACCGCCTTCGCCCGCAGCATCAGGTGCGGAAAGTCGAGGTTCCACGGGTGCGGCGGAACATAAGGACATTTGGTCATGTAGCAGACATCGCACAGGTAGCACTGGTCGACAACCTTCCAGTAATCCTTTTTTGCGACCCCTTCGACCTCGCCCTCTTCGGTCTCATCCACCAGATCGAACAGGACCGGGAAGGCATTGCAAAGACTCAGGCAACGCCGGCAACCATGACATATGTCGAAGACTCGCTCGAGTTCCTCGTGCAGTTTATCCTCGTTGTAGAAATCGGGATTCTTCCAGTCGAGAGGATGCCGGGTCGGCGCTTCGAGATTACCTTCGCGCATGCTCATGAACGCTCCTGCCTGTGTTGGTTGGACGGCTGACAAACGCGCGCCGCGAAGAACGCGGCGCGACGACTGTTGGCACGGCCCGGAATCGACCGGGTCATGCATCGCAAACCCGGTCAGTCGACCAGCGCGTCGAGGGCCTTCTGGTAGCGGTTGGCATGCGAGCGCTCGGCCTTGGCCAGCGTCTCGAACCAGTCCGCGATTTCGTCGAAGCCTTCCTCGCGGGCGGTCTTGGCCATACCCGGATACATGTCGGTGTATTCATGGGTTTCGCCGGCGACAGCGGACATCAGGTTGTCGCGGGTCGCACCGATCGGCAAGCCGGTGGCCGGATCACCCGAGGCTTCGAGAAACTCGAGGTGACCATGAGCATGGCCGGTTTCCCCTTCCGCAGTCGACCTGAAGAGCGCCGCAACGTCGTTTTGTCCTTCGATGTCTGCCTTGTTTGCAAAGTACAGATAACGACGGTTTGCCTGCGATTCACCCGCGAACGCTTCCTTCAGACAGGTTTCGGTCTTGGAACCCTTGAGTTGAGGCATGTTTCTCTCCTGTTGCTCGAAATGGTGTAGAGGACCGGTAACAGGCAAGAACAGTCTCGCCTGATCCAGCTCTTTCACTTTAGCCGATCGAACACGCAACATGAAAATTGTGTTTTGCTAATTACCTCATAGATGAACTTTATCGTCACACTCGAAAAAAACCCGGTCATCAAGACCGGGTCGTACTTCATTAGAGCCGGGTTCCAACGCTGTCCATCGCCTCCCTGTATGCCGCGGGGGGCTCGGGCGGACGCATCCTGAAAAGGACCCCAGACAACTCGGACAAAGCCTGTTGATAGACCTGCCGCTTGAACTCGATGACCGCATCCAGCGGCACCCAGTACTCACTCCACCGCCATGCATCGAATTCCGGATGCTTGCAGGCGCGCAAACAAACGTCGGAATCACGTCCCACGAGTCTGAGCAGAAACCATATCTGCTTTTGCCCCTTGTACGTATTCCGCCATTCGCGACGTATCCAATGTTTGGGGACGTCGTAGCGCAACCAGCCGCGCGTGCGTCCGAGGATCTTCACATGCTCGGGACGAAGCCCCACTTCCTCGAACAGTTCCCGGTACATCGCCTGCTGCGGCGACTCACCATGCTTGATTCCCCCTTGCGGGAATTGCCAGGAATGCTCTCGAATCCGCTTGCCCCAGAAGACCTCATTGCGCGCGTTGACCAGAATGATGCCGACGTTCGGGCGATAGCCTTCACGATCGAGCATGATCAAACCCTTGATTCTGAAATTAAGTGGATTTTTCCACAGTTACGCACGGTTGGAAAGCGGCGCCCCGGCCCGGTTCCCGCCGAACGGCCAAATGCGGCTCGCCCGATAGATCGCGCGACGCAGCGGCGCCGACATCCCGAGCGGGTTTTTGACGCAAGCCGATTGCGCTCACTGCTAAAATGCACGACCGCTCATTCATCACTCACCCGGAAACACAGCATGCTCGCCAGTCGATTTTTCATCTCCACGCTCAAGGAAGCTCCGTCGGATGCAGAGGTCACCAGCCAGAAGCTGATGCTTCGATCCGGCCTGATCCGCAAGGTCGCTGCCGGCATCTACAGCTGGATGCCCATGGGCCTGCGCTCGGTGCGCAAGGTCGAAACCATCGTACGCGAGGAGATGAACCGGGCGGGCGCGATAGAAGTGCTGATGCCGGCGGTGCAGCCGGCCGAGTTGTGGCAGGAGTCCAAACGTTGGGACGCCTACGGCCCCGAGCTGCTGCGACTGAAGGACAGGCACGAGCGCGACTTCGTCGTCGGCCCGACCCACGAGGAAGTGATCACCGACATCGCACGCCGGGAATTGCGCAGCTATCGCCAGTTGCCCAAGCACTTCTACCAGATCCAGAACAAATTCCGCGACGAGATCCGCCCTCGCTTCGGCGTGATGCGCGGGCGCGAGTTCACGATGAAGGACGGCTACTCCTTTCATGCCTCCTACGCCGATCTCGAACGCGAATACTGGAACATGCACGAGACCTACACCCGGATCTTCACCCGCCTTGGCCTCGCATTCCGCGCCGTCGCGGCCGATACCGGATCGATCGGGGGTACCGGCTCGCACGAATTCCATGTCATCGCCGAAACCGGCGAAGACGACATCGCGTGGTGCCCGCAGTCCGACTTCGCTGCCAACGTCGAGCTGGCCGAAGCCGCCGGCCCGGGCAAGGCCCGCCCCAACCCGACGCAGCGCCTCGAGAAGATCCACACGCCAGGGGTCAAGACGATTGCAGACCTCGCCGAGTTTCTGAAGATACCGGTGGCGACCACGGTCAAGGCCATCGTCGTCGCGGGCGACGATGAATCCGGAGGCAAGCCGGTGCTGATGCTGGTTCGCGGCGACCATGAACTCAATCCGATCAAGGCACAGAAGCTTGATGGCATCTGCAATCCGCTGACGTTCGCGACCCCGGAGGCGATCGCCGAGGCCTTTGGTGCCAACCCGGGATCGCTCGGCCCGATCGGGTTCAAGGGGCGGGTCATCATGGACCGCAGCGTCGCCGCGATGTCCGACTTCGTGATCGGCGCCAATGACGACGACTGGCACTATATCGGCGCCAACATCGGACGCGACTTCGAGGAACCGGAAGTCGCCGATCTGCGCAAGGTCGTCGCCGGCGACCCGTCTCCCGACGGCAAGGGCTCGCTGGAAATCTGTCGCGGCATCGAGGTCGGTCATATCTTCCAGTTGCGCACCAAATACTCGGAGGCGATGGGCGCCAAGTTCCTCGACGAGACCGGCCGCGAGCAGGTCATGGAGATGGGCTGCTACGGCATTGGCGTGACCCGTATCCTCGGTGCCGCGATCGAGCAGAACAACGATGAACGCGGCATCATCTGGCCCCGCGCGATCGCACCGTTCGAGCTGGTAGTCTGCCCGGTCGGCTGGGCCAAGTCGGACGCGGTCCGGACCGCGGCGATGAAGATCTACGAGGCGCTGCTCGCCGCCGGCTGCGACGTGATCCTGGACGACCGCAACGAGCGCCCTGGAGCGATGTTCGCCGACTGGGAACTGATCGGCGTTCCCCACCGGGTAGTCATTGGCGACCGTGGACTGAAAGAAGGCCTGGCCGAGTACCAGGGCCGACGCGACACCGAAGCGCTGTCGGTTCCGATCGGCCAGATCGTCAGCTTTCTTCAAGACAGACTGACCGCCGCCTGAGCGGAAGGCCGACCACCATGCTCTCCTTGCCCGCCTCGCCGCGCCGGATCATAGTGACCGCGCTTTACGCGCTGGTGCTTCAGTCGGCTGTGGCGCTGGCCGGGCCGCAGCAATACGAGCCGATGTCGGCCAGCGTGCGCGCCAGCCTGCATGCGGCGATCAGCGACCGTGGCGCACCGGCGGCCGCGTTCGCCCAGTCCGCCGAGACCCGGCAATGGCTGACGACGATGTCGGAACGCCTGACCCGCTGGATTCCCGACGCGCGCTATCGCGAGGAGCTGTTGCTGACGATCCACTATGAAGCCACCCGTGCCGGCCTGGACCCCCAGTGGGTGCTCAGCGTGATTCAGGTCGAAAGCGCCTTCCGCAAGTATGCGGTCTCCAGCGCAGGCGCGCGCGGCTACATGCAGGTGATGCCTTTCTGGGTCGAGGTGATCGGCCGACCCGACGACAACCTGTTTCATCTGCGCACCAACCTTCGATACGGCTGCACCATCCTCCGTCACTATCTCGACATCGAGAAGGGTGACCTTTTCCGCGCCCTCGGTCGCTACAACGGCAGCCTGGGACGCCCCACCTATCCCAACCTGGTCCGGACGGCACTGGATTCGAACTGGACTTATGCGCCAGTGCGCATCGCCTCCGACGACGCCGAGCGCACGACCAACTGAGCTGACGAAACGACCTCTTCACCCGACGCGGTCTTCAGATCGAGTCGTCAGGCTATGCCGATCCATCGCAACAGGACAATGGCACCACAGCCGAACGGGTAATCCCGGCGCACTGGCGGGGGGCTCCCATCGTCGGTGACATACGGCCCGGCACCACCCCACCCACCTGCATGCGCAGCTTCGAGGCAGCGGCCACGCCTTTTTTCGCCTATATATAGCAACATAAGCAGGAACAAGCCGTCCGGGCGCGACCACTAAGCAGTGGCGACGACGACCAAGAGGAGGCGTTAGCGACCTCCCCACCCGGAGAGAGACCATGCCCACCGAACCAACAGGCGCCCCGGCCCTGGCCGACCCAGGACAGCCCGCAACGATGACCTTCCCGACCGACCTTGCCCGCCCGGGCTATCGTTTGGCCGATAATCTGAGCGCCCAACGCGGGACGGTCTTCCTGACCGGCATTCAGGCGCTGGTCCGCCTGCCCCTGATGCAGGCGGCACTCGACCGCCGGCGCGGCCTCGATACAGCCGGTTTCATCAGCGGCTATCGTGGCTCTCCGCTCGGCGGTCTCGATCAGGCTTTGTGGCGGGCGGGTACCCTGCTTGCCGACAACCGGATCGAGTTTTTGCCCGCGATCAACGAGGAGCTGGGCGGTACGGCCGTGCTCGGCAGCCAGCAGGTCGAGACCGACCCGGATCGCAGGGTGGCGGGGGCCTTCGCCATGTGGTACGGCAAAGGGCCGGGCGTGGATCGGGCCGGAGATGTGCTCAAGCACGGCAATGCCTACGGCGCCTCGCCCCACGGCGGGGTGCTGGTGGTTGCCGGCGACGATCACGGCTGCGTGTCGTCCTCGATGCCGCATCAGAGCGACCTGGCGATGCGGGCTTGGAGCATGCCGGTCCTGCACCCTGGCAATGTCTCCGAATACCTGACGTTCGGGCTTTACGGATGGGCGCTGTCACGCTTCTCGGGCAACTGGGTCGGATTCAAGGCGATCTCGGAAGTCGTCGAAAGCGGCATGACCGTCGATCTCGACCAGGTCGAGACCGAGTTTCATCCGCCAGCCGACTTCATGACGCCGGACGGGGGGCTGCATTACCGCTGGCCGGATCTGCCCAGCTTGACCATCGAGCAACGACTGGCCGCAAAGCTCGACGCGGTCAGGGCCTTCGCTCGGGTCAACAGCGTGGATCGCTGGATATGCGATGAAGAGAATGCCGACCTCGGCATCGTGACGGTCGGCAAGGCCCACTACGACTTCATGGAAGTCCTGCGCCGGCTCGAGCTAAACCCCGATCAACTTGCACGAAGCGGCATCCGGATCTACAAGGTCGGCTTGGTGTTCCCGCTCGAACCCACCCGCATCCATACCTTCGTGCGAGGCTTGCGCGAAGTGCTGGTCATCGAGGAAAAGGCGCCGGTAGTCGAGCAACAGATCAAGGACATGCTGTACAACGCCGCGGGCGATCGTCCGATGGTCGTCGGCAAGTTCGATGCCGCAGGCAAAGCGATGCTGTCCGCGCTCGGCGAGCTTCGCCCGTCACGCATCATGCCGGCCTTTGCCGAATGGCTCGCCACGCACAAGCCGGCACTCGACCGTCGTGCGCTGGTGAGAGACTTCACCGCGCCGGAGCTGCTGTCCAACATCGGTGACTCGGTGCGTCGACTGCCTTACTTCTGCTCGGGATGCCCACACAACACATCGACCCGGGTACCCGAGGGCTCGATCGCGCAAGCCGGCATCGGCTGTCACTTCATGGCTTCCTGGATGGAGCGCGACACCACTGGCCTGATCCAGATGGGCGGCGAGGGGGTGGACTGGGCCGCCCACGGACGCTTCACGAAGCGACCCCATGTCTTTCAGAACCTGGGCGATGGCACTTACTTCCATTCCGGCGCACTCGCGATCCGGCAGGCCATCGCTGCCAAGGCCAACATCACCTACAAGATCCTGTACAACGACGCGGTCGCGATGACCGGTGGCCAACCGGTGGACGGCGTCATCGGCGTCGAGCGGATCGCGCGCCAGGTCGAGGCAGAAGGCGTGCGCAAACTGGCGATCGTCAGTGACGAGCCCGGCAAGTATCGTGGCCAGGAGAGCCTTTTTCCGCCCGCCACCACGTTTCACAATCGCAGTGAACTCGATGCGGTGCAGCGGGAGTTGCGCGAGATCGAGGGGGTGACCTGTCTGATCTATGACCAGACCTGTGCGGCCGAGAAGCGCCGCCGGCGCAAGAAAGGAGAGTATCCCGACCCGGATCGGCGCATTTTTATCAATGCGGAGGTCTGTGAAGGCTGTGGCGACTGCGGCAAGCAGTCCAACTGTCTGTCGGTGCTGCCGCTTGAAACACCGATGGGGCGAAAGCGACAGATCGAACAGTCATCCTGCAACAAGGACTACTCCTGCGTGCAGGGCTTTTGTCCGAGCTTCGTTTCGGTGGAGGGCGCCCGTTTGAAGCAGCGCGTCGCGCGGCTGTCGGAGGAGAAGCTGCGGGACCTGATCGAACACCTGCCGCACCCGCTTGTGCATCTGGACAACGCACCTTACGACATGTTGATCACCGGCGTCGGTGGAACCGGCGTGGTCACGGTTGGCGCGCTGGTCAGCATGGCCGCCCACCTGGATGGCATGGTCAGCTCGCAGCTCGACTTCATGGGCTTCGCCCAGAAAGGCGGCGCGGTGCTGGCCTTCATCCGCTGGGCGCCCCGCCCGGAACTGTTGAATCAAGTCCGCATAGACACCCAGCAGGCAGACCTGCTGCTGGCCTGCGACCTGGTGGTCGGCGCCAGCGCTGACGCGCTGCAGACGGTCCGGCGCGGAAGAACCCACATCATCGCCAGCAGCCACCGCAATCCGACCGACAAGTTCATTCGCGATCCGAACGCCAGCCTGCATGCCGAGGCCCTCGAAGAGAAGCTGCGCTTTGCCGCGGGCAGGGATGCGATGGAAAGCGTGGACGCCTATGACCTCGCGCTGCGCCTGCTCGGCGACTCGATTGGCGCCAACATCCTGCTGCTCGGCTTTGCCTGGCAGCGAGGTCGGGTACCGGTTTCGCTGGCCGCACTGGAACGGGCGATAGCGCTCAACGGGGTCGCGGTCGACATGAACCGGATGGCCTTTCAACTGGGCCGCCTCGCGGCCGAACAACCGGACACGGTACTGGAGCTGGCCGAAGAACCCGCAGCACGAGAGATGACGCTGGACGAACTCATCGCCCACCGCAGCGCCCACCTCGGCGACTATCAGGATGCCGCCTATGCAGCCCGCTATACAGCACTGGTAGAGAAAGTGCGCGAGGCCGAAGCCGGCCTGCCCGACCCGGGCGGCTTTCCCCTGACGACGTCCGTGGCGAAAAATTACGCGAAGTTGCTCGCCTACAAGGACGAATACGAAGTCGCACGACTTTTCAGCGACGGTCGATTCCAGCAGGCCCTCGCCGAAACCTTCGACGGCGAACTGACCTTGTCGTTCCACATGGCGCCACCGCTGCTAGTGAAGGGCAAGAATGGTGGCGTACCGACCAAGGTGCGATACAGCGCCTGGCTGCTTACAGCGATGAAGTGGCTCGCAAAAGGGAAACGCCTGCGCGGGACCCGTTTCGATCTGTTCGGTCGCAACCCTGAGCGAAAAATGGAACGCGCGCTCGCACATGCATACGCAGAACTGGTCGAGCACGCGCTCACCCTGCTAGAACCAGGCAACCACGCCGACCTGGTCGCACTAACCGAGCTTCCAGCGCGGATTCGCGGTTTCGGCCATGTCAAGCTACGCGCGATCAGCGAGGCCTTGCAGGCAGAGTCCGCCCTGTGCAAGCAGCTCGGGCTCGTGCCCAGGCTCGCGGGCGCGGTCCCGGAAAAGCTGCTGTCGTCTGCGGCGAGCGGACTGAAGGGCATACCGGTGGTCACCCTGAGATGAATGACCATCGCCGGGGGAGGCACAGCGCCACCCGACCGGTATACAGTGGCTTACTCTGTCGTTTCGGCCGTCCGGGCGGTCCCTGCATCGTTTCCGGCCGTGCTCGAACTGACGCTCTTCAGCGGAATCGGCGCGGCCGCTTCGATGGCGCGGATGTCACCGGAGATCTGCCCACCCTCCTCGATGAAGATCTTGCCATAACGGATCTTGCCGCTGACCTTGCCGGTGGCATGGATGATCAGCTGGCTTCGCGCGGTCAGTTCTCCATCGAACACGCCGTGAATCTCGGCCACATCGATTCCGACCGTTCCGGCGAAGGAGCCTTGCTCGGCGATACGCAGAACCCGGCTATCCATGGTCGCTTCGACCCGTCCCTCGACGACCAGGGTGTCGCAATCGAGGATTTCAGCCCCCTTGAGCTTGACGTCGGGCCCGACGATCAGACGGCTCTCGCTGACCGTCTCGTTCTCACCCTTGTTGGCATCGACTTTGTGTGAAGTGGTGACGCTGCCGACCGACGACGAAAACGGACCGGTCGCGGCTGGCGATGTCTCGCGGACATTGCCAAGGGACTCGCCCTGCAGGGACGGAGAACCGCCGGCCTGCCCGCTCGAAAGTGCCCGCCCGCGGACAGCCTGAGGCTCATTGGTTTTCGGGAACAGGTTGGGCTTGTTGAACATGGTCTCTCCTTGATAGGTCCGGTGGGCATACCGCGAAGATTGGCGACACACCCGATTTCACATTGTGACTCGATTCATTCGCATCCCGGAGCACACACCGGCGGCAAAACTAGGCAAGCCCGCGCGAGAGCGCGAGGCGGCTACGGTATCCGGCGACGGTGCGCGATGCGGACCGAACAAACGAACGACAGTGTAATTCCCGATCGTGTCCGCACCTACTGGAGAAAGAACTTCTTACAGATTCCCGATACCGCTCACGCGGTCCCGCCGACGGTCAGGCCATCGATACGCAGCGTGGGCTGCCCCACGCCGACCGGCACGCTCTGACCGTCCTTGCCACAGGTTCCGACGCCAGGGTCCAGCGCCATGTCGTTGCCGATCATCGCCACCCGGGTCAAGGCGTCCGGACCGTTGCCGATCAAAGTCGCACCCTTAACCGGTCGGGTCACCTTCCCATCCTCGATCAGATAAGCCTCGGAGGTCGAGAAAACGAATTTTCCGGAGGTGATGTCGACCTGCCCGCCGCCGAAATTGACCGCGTAAAGACCTTTCTTGACCGACTTGATGATCTCGGCCGGATCGTAGCCGCCATTGAGCATGTAGGTGTTGGTCATGCGCGGCATCGGCAGGTGCGCATAGGACTCGCGCCGCCCGTTGCCGGTGGGCACGACGCCCATCAACCGCGCATTCAGAATATCCTGCATATAGCCGGTCAGAATGCCGTCCTCAATCAAAACGGTGCGCTCGGTCGGATTGCCCTCGTCGTCCACACTCAGCGAACCCCGGCGATCGGGCAGCGTGCCGTCATCGACCACTGTCACGCCCTTGGCGGCGACCTGCTGCCCGATCCGGCCCGAAAACGCCGAGCTTCCCTTGCGGTTGAAGTCACCCTCCAGACCGTGACCAATGGCCTCATGCAACAGAATGCCGGGCCAACCCGAGCCCAGCACGACCGTCATCGTGCCCGCAGGGGCCGGGCCGGCGTCCAGGTTCACCCGCGCCTGATGGACCGCCGCCCGGGCGTATTCGCGCAAGCGCTCATCGTCGAACCAGGCGTAATCGAAACGCCCGCCTCCGCCGGCATTACCCTGCTCGCGGCGTCCGTTCTCCTCCATGATCACGGTCACCGACACCCGCACCAGAGGCCGGACATCGGCCGCCATGTGGCCATCACTGCGCGCGACCATCACGACCTCCCAGGAGCCCGCGATATGGGCCATCACTTGCGACACCCGCGGATCTTCGGCCCTGGCCATCGCCTCGAGTCGCTCGAGCAAGGTCACCTTGGCCGTATCGTCCAGCGAGGCCAGTGGATCATCGCCCCGGTACAAGGGCTGAATGCCTGCACCACGGGTCAGTGCAGCCGCTCGGCCATGGCCGCCATTGCTGGCGATCGCCCGGGTGGCCTCGGCCGCTGCGCCCAGCGCCTGAAGCGAGATGTCGTCGGAATAGGCAAAGGCCGTCTTCTCGCCACTGATCGCGCGTACCCCGACACCTTGCTCGATGCTGAAACTACCGGACTTGACGATGCCTTCCTCGAGGCTCCAGGCCTCGGAGCGGTGATACTGGAAATAGAGATCGGCGTAATCTAGCTTGTGCGCCATCAGCTTTCCGAACACCTGATCGATGCCTTCGACACCCAAGCCGTAAGGCTTGAGTAGGTGACCTTCGGCCAGTGCCATTGCTTGGCTGCTTGCTGTGCTCATTTTCTGTCCAATCAAGATGCAGACTGTTCTGACCGCGTTCGGACGCAAACGATCGCGCCCGGAGCAGCCGCTTCAACTTATATGCCGCCGCGCCGATTCACTCCGTCCCCACGTTTGCGCCAGCGCAGGACAGGGTTTGGGGTGGGAATGACGTCACAACGGCCCCCAGATTCGGCAAGGGGGGCGATTGCCCTCACCGGGACACGGCACGACGATTGCGATGGGTCCGGGGCAACCGGTCAGTCGGCCAAACAACGATGTCTCAGGGCGGGCAGACTGGTCCGTACCGAGAGGATTCGGGCCGGGTCCAAGTCGGCTGCGACTACCCCCGCGCCCTCTTCCCGACAGACCAGGACTTCGCCCCAAGGATCGATGATCATCGTGTGTCCCCAGGTCACGCGACCGGACGGATGGCGACCGCCCTGGGCCGGCGCCATCACATAGCATTGATTCTCGATCGCGCGCGCCCTCAGCAGGATCTCCCAGTGCGCCTTGCCGGTCGTCCAGGTAAAGGCCGCGGGCACAAGGATCAGGTCAACCTCGCCCATGCGACGGTAGAGTTCCGGAAAACGTAGATCGTAACAGACCGACAGCCCCACCCGCCCGACCGGCGAGTCGAAAACGACCACCTGCTGCCCCGCCTCTATCGTCGCAGACTCGTCGTAGCGCTCCTCGCCCTTCTGAAAGCCGAACAAATGAATCTTGTCGTAACGCGCGACACATTCGCCCCGGCCATCGAAAACCAGGGTGGTATTGCGAACCTTGTCTTCCGCGTCGGCAAGCAGTGGCACCGTCCCCCCGATCAGCCAGACACCATGGCGCAGCGCGGCCTCGCGCAGAAAGTCCTGCAGCAACCCTTCACCCGCCTTTTCTCGAATCGCAACCTTGGCCTGCTCGTCGGCACTGATCAGCGGAAAATACTCGGGGAGCGCAATCAGTTGCGCGCCCGTGCCAGCGGCCTGCGCGATCAACTCTGCGGCATCGCGCAGGTTCTGTGCGACATCCGGTCCGGACACCGTCTGGATTGCGGCAATTCGGTGGGGTGAAATCGGGGCAGTGGCGGACGAGTTCAAGTTTGAAGCTCCATAGGTCGAATTGCGGTCAGGGCTCACGTTGGCTTGCCGGCGTCGCCCCGGAGATCCGCTCGACTTCCGGATCACTCCAGGTGCCGGTGATCGCGTAACTGAACGCGAACATGCGCTCGATCGGATCGCTGAGGACTCGCTGCGCAAGAAAAGCGACCACCCCGGCGACCGGGTTGATCAAGCCGGCCGCGGCCCCGATGGCGACCGATTCGGTCAGGGTGGGCTGGACGATCACACGAAGGTCCTGTGTCTCCCGCGCGACATCGGCGCGACCACTCACCCAGATCTTGGCGGCTGGACCGCTGATCTGCAAATCCTCGGTGTTCATCACCCCGCTAGCCATCGAAATGCTACCGGAAATGAGATCGAAGGCGAAACCTTCACTGAACACATCGCGAAAATCCAGGGTCAGTCGTCGCGGCAAAGCCTGCAGGCTGAGGATGCCCAGCAGGCGCCCCACTCCCGGCTCGAGTTTGCGAAACTGCCCCTGCCTGGCCTGCAGCTCGAACTCCCCGGTGAGTGTCGGGTGGTGGATCTGCGCCGGCGCCCCAGCCCAGGCGGCGCGCCCGCTCATCTCGGCATTGCCGCCGCTGATCACCGCCGGATAGCCGAGCGAAGTCATCAACGCCCCCACATCGCCGGAGGCGAGCGAAAAGCTCAGCTCGGTCCACATCCGATTGCCCGGCCTCCACCAGCCGGCCCCGGTCAACTGGCCACTTTGCGAAGCCAACTCCAGCGAATCCAGCCGCCACAGCCCGTCCTCGTTTCTGGCGGCAAGCGCAAGGCGTCCCAGGTCCATGCCACGCAGCGAAAAGCGATCGACGACGACATCGAGCGCGGGCAGATTGCGCAAAGGCGTCTCTTCGGCCAAACGTTGCGCGGCTTGTTCGTCCGAGCTTGTCTCCGCACCCATGGTCAGATGTTCCAGCCGCGCCTGCAGCGCGCCGCCACCCGCCCCATCCCAGCGGAAACTCCCTTGTGCTTCAGCGCTCGCGACACGCCCCTGCACCGCTCCACTGTCGGCGGTCGCGGTCAGCATGAAATCGGAGAAATCGAACCCCCAGGCCTTCAACTTGCCGATCTGCACATCGACCGCCGCCAGCATGCCGTCAGGATCCCCTTCACCCCGTTTGTCGTCCAGCTCGCCTTGCGGATCCAGCACCGCGCGCCAAGCATCCAGGTCGAGGTGGTCGAGACGGGCGGACACCATCACCCCGCGATCGGCCACCCGCACCGGCGCGAAGACGCCGATTCCGCCCTGCTCCAGCACCCACGCCGTTCCCTGTTTGCGTCGGCTCAAGTCCAGGTCGATCCGACCATCCGCGGTATGCGCGCGCAGATGTTCATGCGTTCCCGCCTGAGCCAGATCGATTCGCACCTGAAGCGGCCAGGCCTCCACGCTGCGCTTGTTCAGCGGAGCCGGAAGACTGGACGACACCCCTTCCAGCGTGCTGTCGACCCTGATCGCGGAACGTCCCTCGCGTACATCGACCTCGGCCTGCCAGCCGGTCGAGCCCGACAGGTGCGACAGCGCCGGCAAGTCATACCGCTCCCTCAGCGCGCGGCTCGACACCCGCCCGGCCATCTTGAACCGGACACCGCCCTGCGCTCCGGTCGCCGCGGTCAGCTGCAAGGGCTCGCCCAGGGCTCTGGCACTCGACTCCGGGATGCTGAGCGTGCTCTCGGTGAACAACACCCGGCCTCTCGCCTCGTTCAGCGGAGGCAGGCCGTCCATGATCGCGAGTTGGTTGCCGCTGAAGCGATATTCACCCTTGACCGCAGTACGGGTGATGGTCTCGAGCGGCATCACCAGTTGCAGATCGAGCTCGCCCCGCCCTTCGGCGCGCAGACCATCGGTGAAGCCGCCGATGTAGTCACGTACCGGACTCTCGGCGATGAACCGCAGAAACTCGGCGGTCTCACCGGCCGCCTTGCCGGTCAGCGTCATCACCTCGCCGTCGGGGGTCCCGAGTTCGGGTACGTCGGCAACCACCTCGCTCAATGCCACGTCCAGAATGCGCCCGCTGTCCGCGACGATACTCATGCCCGGCCCTTCGAAGCGGACCTCGCCGTTGATAGCATCGATCAGCGGCCAGCCATCGGCATACCGAAGGCTGGCATCGGCCACCCTGACCGTCACCAGAAATTGCCCGTCCTCGCCCTGATCATAGGGAAACTGGTTCAGGTCTCCCCGCAAACGCAAACGGGCGTCCGGCACCGAACCGGCAATCAGCGCCGAGCGCACCCAGTCCCGTGCGCCTGCCCCGACCTGGAACGGCAGATAACGCCATACCGCGGTCGCATCCGCCCGGGTCAGACGCACCGCGATGTCGATCTCGCCGCGGCCCCCGCTCAGCGTCCGGTAACGCCCGGTCCCCGAGCCCGCCGCATCCGGATTCTCGAAACGAAGACCGTCCAGCGCGACTTCCCATTCCTTGTCCCGTCGCTGCCACCCCCCCTCGACGAACAGCGACGCGAGCGAAAGCGTCGGTTCGGGGAAAACCCGCGGCATTTCGACCGTGACATCACGGCTATCCAGTTGGAAACGCCCTTTCGCATGATCACCCTGTACCGACCCGGACAGCCCGGACACGCCCGGGACGTTGCCAAACGGTCGCAACGACAATTGCTCGAAACGCGCCCCCAGCTTCCAATCGGGCTCCGAACCAGCGGCCCGATTCCACTCCAGCCGCACATCGCTCACCCGACCACCCGGTGCCATCGCAACCAATTGCGAGCGAAGCTCAGCCGGAAAGGGTAGCTGCGAGGACAGCCGCAGGAGCCCGTCGATGTCCAGCCTGCTCGCGCTGAAGCGTCCATTGGCCAGCATATCGTCCGCTACCGGCGCCAGTCTCAAGGACAGCTCGGTCGGCCCCACCTGCATTCCGTCACCCAGCATCATCTCGAGCGAGGAGGCCTCCATCTCGACGCCCCCGCCACTCAGCGGCCGATAGCCGATCCGCCCCCGCAACATCGCGACCGATAGCGCCGGCAGTTCGGTGGTCGCCTGGACCCGGCCATCCATGAGGACGAGCTCCGACAAAGCCGAGGTAAGCTCGCCATCGACCAGATCGAGCCAGGCACGCAGCGACCCACGACCGCGCTCGAGCAGAGGCAGGTCGACCCATGCCAGCCAGTCGCCCAGGTCGACGCCGTCCAGTGCCGCATAGAGCTGGCCGTTCCATGAAAACAACTCGGACGGCGACTCGGCGATCAGGTCGCCGCGCAGATCGAGCGTCCCGCCGGTCTGCCCGACCGCGCTGGCCCGGACCGCGAAACGGTAGCGGGCACCCAGCACGGTCAGCCTTAGGTTCACGTCGTCCAGCGTCAGCATCGGCGCAGCGCGCTGCTCATCCTGCCAGTCGACCCGGGCATTGCGCACCATCACTTCGCGATGCCCGAGCACCCACGCCGGCAGCGCCGCCGCTCCACGTTCCGACGCGATCTCGACTCCGGCGATGAAGAGCCTGCCCGCTTCATCGCGTCGGATCGACAGATGCGGCTCGTGAAAGACCAGGCGGTGAAACTGCATGCGGGCACTCATCACCGATCGCCAGGACAGCACTGCATCCACCCGCTCCAGCCGGAACGCGTCGCTGCCAGCACGATCGCGCACGGTCAGCCCTCCGACATGAAAACGCGGACGCAGCCCCTGCCAGTCGGCGGAAAGCGTCTCGATCTCGACGGCCAGTCCGGTGGCGCGCTCTATGGCCGCGACGATCTGCGGCTGGAACTCCTGTACCCGGGGCACCAGCACTTCCCGCACCACGAGCAAAAGCAACCCGAGCGAGAAGAACACCACCCAGGCGAGATTGCGTGCCAGACGCGCCCATCTGGCGGGCAGTCGAATGTCCGCATCATCATCGGAATCAGGTCGGCTTTGGCTGGGGAGAGTCATGTTCTATATCGGAAAACCTGCTTCCGGACGCAAACAGGCGGCCCGGGTTGGCTACAATCGTTCGACAACCATCAGAAGCAAAGGTCCGTCGCCTTGCGCTCGGCAGGCGGTCACACATTCTAGCAACGAACCGGAAACCGGACTCCATGACCTTAGACGACGCCTCCCTGCCCGCCCCCATCCGCCGTGCCGCAGAATTGTCGCGTTTTCTCTCACGCATGCTGCAAAGCCGGACCTGGCTGGCCGGCGCGCTGACACAGTCCATCGATGCGGCCATCGATGCCGAGGCCATGCAGGCCTTTCTGGCCGAGCGCGGACTCGATGCGGACCGGCTGGGGTCGGCGCTGCGGGAACTGCGTACCTGGGTGCTGTGCCACCTCGTCATCCGCGACCTGAACGATCGCGCCGATCTGACGGAGGTCACCGAGACGATGACCACCCTGGCAGAGGTCGCCATCCGAAATGCACACGATATGTTGCGCGCATCGCTGGTCAGCCGCTATGGGGAGCCGCTGTCTGCCGCGGGATGGGTGCAGGAGTTGCTGATCATCGGCATGGGCAAGCTCGGCGGACGCGAACTCAACGTGTCCTCTGATATCGACCTGATCTTCGTCTATCCGGAAGACGGCGACACCGGCGGCCAGAAGGTCATCAGCAATTTCGAGTTCTTCGAACGTCTGGGCAAGAAGATCATCAAGGTCTTGTCCGAGGTCACCGAGCACGGCCAGGTGTTCCGGGTAGACATGCGGCTGCGTCCGAATGGAGACTCCGGTCCGCTGGTGTGCTCCTTCGACATGCTCGAGAATTATTTCATCACCCAGGGTCGGGAATGGGAGCGTTACGCCTGGATCAAGGCGCGGGTGCTCGGCGGCGAGCGCTATCGCGAACTCGAGAGCATCGCCCGCCCGTTCGTGTTCCGCAAGTATCTCGACTTCGGCGCGATCAACGCGATGCGCGACCTTCACAGCCAAATCCGTCGCGAGGTCGCCCGCCGCGAGCGCGCGAACAACGTCAAGCTCGGCCCGGGCGGCATTCGAGAAATCGAATTCATCGCACAGGTCTTCCAGCTGATTCGCGGCGGCCGTGACAAGGAACTGCAGATTCGGCCAACACTCAAGGTCCTCGGCGAGTTGGCCGAGCGTGGCATTCTCACACGGTCTGCCGTGACCGAGCTGACCGAGGCCTATGTCTTCCTGCGTCGACTGGAACACCGCCTGCAGTACCTCGACGATGCCCAGACCCATGACCTGCCGGCAGACCAAGCCGACCGGACGACGATCGCCCGCGCGGCCGGCTTCGATGACTTCGACGCCCTCAACCAGGTGCTGGCCAGCCATCGCAAGGCGGTCAGCCATCATTTCGACGACGTCTTCAGCGATCCCAGCGACAAGGACCACGACCTCGATCTGGTGTGGACCTCGGCCGAACATGCCGACCGGATCGAGCCTATCCTGACCCAACTCGGCTATCGCACCCCCAAGGCGGCCGCGCGCTGGCTGGCCGCGATGCATGAGAGTCCGCGATACCAGCAGTTGCCGGCCCACATCAGCAGTCGTCTCGATGCCCTGGTGCCGCGCATCGTCGAGGTGGCTGCGGACACACCCTTGCCCGACGACACCTTGTCGCGCTGCCTGAACCTGCTCGAGACGATCACCCGCCGCGGGGCCTATCTCGCGCTGTTGCAGCAGTACCCGCAAGCGCTGAAGCGGGTCGCGGACCTGATGAGCGCATCGAGCTGGGCCGCCGATTACCTGACCCGCCACCCCATCCTGCTCGATGAACTGCTCGACGACCGCAATCTCGAGGCCGAGCCGGACTGGTCCAGCCTGCAGAGCGAGTTGGGACAGGCCCTCGATGCGATCGAACCGGACATGGAACAGCAGATGGACATGATGCGCGAGCAGCATCATGCCCAGGTGTTCCGGCTGCTGACCCAGGACATCTCGGGCAAGCTGACCGTCGAGAGACTGGCCGATCACTTGTCCGCTTTGGCCGACCTGATCCTGGAGCTCACCCTGCCGCTGGTCTGGCGCAAGATCCGCAAGCAGCACCGGGACACCCCCTGCTTCGCGGTGATCGCCTACGGCAAGCTTGGCGGCAAGGAGCTCGGCTACGCCTCCGACCTGGACATCGTATTCCTGTTCGACGACGACTCGCCCGACGCGATCGAGGTGTATTCGCGTTACGCCCAGCGGATCAACACCTGGCTATCGACCCGCACCGCGGCCGGCATCCTCTTCGAGACCGATCTGCGCCTGCGCCCGAACGGCAACGCCGGTCTGCTGGTGACCTCGCTCGAGGCCTTCCGCAAATACCAGCTCGAATCGGCCTGGGTCTGGGAGCACCAGGCCCTGAGCCGGGCCCGCTTCGCCGCCGGCGACAAATCGCTGGGCGAGGCGTTCGAGCGGATTCGCTGCGAAGTGCTGCGCCAGCCACGTGATCTGAACACGTTGCGCGAGGAAGTGCTGACGATGCGTCGCAAGATGCGTGACGCGCATGCCGGCAAGGGACCGCTTTTCGAGCTCAAGCACGACGCCGGAGGCTTGATCGATGTCGAGTTCCTGATCCAGTACCTGGTGCTAGGCCATGCCCACCGGCATGTCGAGCTGACCGCCAATCTAGGCAACATCGCGCTACTCAGAATAGCCGGCGAACTCGGACTGATTCCAGTCGATCTGGCTTCGGCCTGCGCCGACAGCTACCGACTGTTCCGCCGCCTGCAGCATAGGCAACGCCTCAAGGACCAGCCCTCGCGGGTAGAGCCGACCGAGATCGGTGCGGCACGTGATCCGGTGGTCGAGCTCTGGTCACAGGTATTCGGAGAGGACCAGCGCACAGATCGGATGCGCAGCGGGTCTGGCGTACGAGAGGAGGGCACCAAGAAAGGAGGGAAATGAAATATTTTCCCGCAAGACGCCCCGCATCGCAGGGACTATGATGTAAGGAGTTTATCCCACACATCAGACAGGGTTTTCCAACCCGCCGAGGAATGGATGGTTCGCCCCTCATGACCCAAGAGATCGAACTCAAGCTCGCACTGCCGCGCAAGGCACTGCCCGCGCTGCGCCGCCACCCCCTGATCCAGGCGGCCCCCAAGCAGGGGAATGCGGCGACGCTGGAGAACACCTACTACGACACCGCTGATCTGGAGCTGAAGTCGCGAAAGGTCGCGGTACGTACCCGCCGGCACGGTCGACAGTGGCTGCAGACGGTCAAATGTGCCGCCGAGTCGACCGGCGGCCTCAGCCAGCGTCCGGAGTGGGAGCAGGCCTTCACCGGCAGCTTCGACTTTTCGGCGGTCGATCAGCCCAAGGTGCGCAAGCTGCTGGCACGTTATCAGGATGAGCTGGTTCCGGTGTTCTCGACCCGCTTCCGGCGCGAAACCCGGCTCCATGCGCCGGATGAGAACGTGCGCATCCTGATGATGATCGACACGGGAGAGGTCATCTGCGGCGAGCATACCGAACCAATATGCGAGCTCGAGCTCGAGCTGGAACGGGGAAAGCCGCTCGACTTGGTGCTGCTCGCCTGCCGCCTCGCCGCCGATCTGCCGCTGATCCCGAACGACGTCAGCAAAGCAGAGCGTGGCTACCGCCTGCATGCCGGGCACGCGCTGCGCCCGGCCCGCGCTGCGCCATCCGATATCCGACCCGACCAGACGCCAGTCGAGGCTTTCCAGTCGCTGGCCTCGGCCTGCATACGCCAATGGCAAGCCAATGCGATCGGGGCCGCGGACAGCGACGATCCGGAGTTCATTCACCAGCTGCGCGTGTCACAGCGGCGCCTGCGCTCGCTGTTGCGGTTGTTCGCACCCGCGCTGCCGAGCGAGTTCGTGGAAGACTGGAGCGCGCGACTCAAGGACAACGCGAACAGTTTCGGCGACGCGCGCGACCTCGACGTACTCTACGAGGAGATTCTTTCTCCGGTCGCCGGCACCACTGCTGCCGAGGACTCGGCGCTGGCAAGACTGCAATCCATGGTGCATGAGGAACGTGATGCCGCCCGGCGCGAAGCCAAGCAGAAACTCGATCCGGCCGCCCAGGGCCGCCTGCTGATCGGCTTCATCGCCGCCTTGCACGCGCTCCCCACCAACAACCTGATCGGCGCGGCCGACCTCACCGTTTTCGTCAGATTACAGATGACACGATTGCGCAAGAAGATCCGAAAACGCTACCAGGCGGCGCAGGATCTGGTGCCGGCCCGTCTCCACGCGCTCAGAATCGCCCTGAAACAATTGCGCTACGGCATGGAGTTTTTCGCGCCGCTGATGCCGGGCAAGGCGACCTCCCGCTTCATCAAGTCCTTGACCAAGGCGCAGAATGCGCTGGGTTTCATCAACGACCTCGATGTGGCCCGCACCCGTTTGTCGGCCCGGGTCGGCGACGACCCGGAGCTTTGCGCCGCCGCGGCCTTTGTCTGCGGCTGGCATGGTCCGCGCTATGCCCGCCTGTGTCACCAGTCGATCCAGGACCTCGAGCCGGTCATGCATGGACCGGCGCCCTGGGGCCGTAGCGCCCGCGCCTGACCCCTCACGTGGGCGAGACGGTCACATGTCCGTCATCGGCTCGTAAGATACTGGCAGGCTCGTACAACAGGAATGGAGAACGATGGACCTACTGCTCTGGAGACACACCGAAGCCGTCGAGGGCAACCCCGACCACGGACGCGAGCTGACCCTGCGTGGACACAAGCAGGCGGACAAGATGGCGGCATGGCTGCACAAGAACAAGCCCAAGCGGCTCAAGGTGCTGGTCAGCCCGACAGTCCGGACCCGCCAGACTGCGAACGCTTTCACGGAGGACTTCGAGATCGTCAGCGCGCTGGGGCCGGAGGGCAGTGTCGCCGACATCCTGGCCGCGACCGGCTGGCCCGACTCCAGCAGCGCCTGTCTGGTCGTCGGTCACCAACCGACGCTGGGGCGACTCGCCGCATTGCTGCTGTCCGGATCGGAGGCGGACTGGACGGTGAAAAAAGGCGCGCTGTGGTGGTTCACCAACCGGGTCCGAAATGGTGAAACCCAGACCGTGCTGCGCGCCGCGATTCCGCATGACCTGGTCTGAGCGGGTCGGTCCGGCCGCCGTGCCGCGCGGCACTTTATCCCGACCGCCGGGTCAAAAGAAAGTCACACCCGCCACGCTACGACGGCACCTTATCCTGACGCCCAATATATAATGAGGACTTGACCAAGGACCTCGATCGATGAAGCGCTTCCTCCCTACCCGCGAAAGCATCAAGCAGAACCGTCTGCTGAGATGGTTGGGGCCGCGCATTCATGATCCGGTGCTCTGGCACATCAATCGCAATTCGGTCGCACGGGGCGTCGCGATCGGCGCATTCTTCGGACTGATGGTACCGATCGCCCAGATCCCGGCGGCTGCGGTCGCAGCGCTCATATTGCGAGGCAATCTCTGGATCGCAGCGATCGCGACGCTGGTCAGCAACCCGTTCACCTACGGACCGATCTACATCTTCGCCTACCGGCTGGGCAGCAGCATCCTTCCGCCGGCCGTCGCCAGCGGCGCCGTGGTCGCCGAGGACCACGCCACCAGCACACTGCAATGGCTGATCGATGCGATCCACTGGCTGACCGGCATCGGCCGTCCGCTGGTCCTCGGCATGCTGATCATGGCGGTGACGGCGGCCGTCATCGGTTACGTCAGCATATTGCTGATCTGGCGGATCAAGGTTGTCCTGAAGCGCAGGCGACAACGCATCGAGCGTAATACCCGCCTTCCGGTCAGTCGCACCTCCGACCTTTCCTGAAGTCTGCAGCCCGATTCGAAACGGCCCGCTCTCAGCCCCCTGCGACACAAGGGGCTTTTTTGCCTTGGCCAACAGGCGTATGCTGATCCCCCTTCGAACAGCAGGATAACTCCTTCCCACCCTCTCAGCCCGGGCGGGAATCGAATCGAGCACCCATGAAGAAGCCCATTGCCAACGGCACCAAGCGCACGATAGACGGCGTCAAGCGCGTGCATTACGACGGCTACTGGATCAAGGCTTACGAAGCGCCTGTGGACTCGTTGCGGGCAAAGCGGCGTTTGATAGAGGCGCTGACCCGGCGCTTGTTCAACCACGTCGAACACGGCATCAACATTCCCGGCAAACGGCTGAACGAGGCCCGCCTGGCCTTTGAGGAAGAAACCGACCCCGAACGGCGCCGGGTCAAGGGTGCGATGCTCGCCGGCGCTCTTTTCAACCGCGCGACCGACATCTTCACCAAGCTGGTCGATCTGCAGGAGCAGGGCGTGGACGTGCAGCAGGACAGCGCCCTGATGCGTGAATGCGGTCAGTGCCTGCAGGAATCGCTCAACCTCGGCAAACTGGTCAAGCACATCAGCGGCGACGAGGGGATAGACGAGCTATGGGGCGAGCCGTTTCGGGCATTTTCGATTCCGATAGAATCGTTCTACGAAAGCCGCTACATCAAGATCGCCCAGACCCTGCGCGACATCGACCGGATCGCGGCGGTCATGATCGCAACCTTCTCGAACAACCCCCTCTTTCCGGGCATCGAGCACCATGTCAAGAAGGTGGCCGAATCGGCCAAGATCAAGTGCGAGACCTTGCGGACCGACCCCAAAATCTTCGATATCTGGACCGATTTCGCGGTCGCATCGGAGCGTCTGGGCGCCCTCGTCCCGCAATTGACGGCGGCCCCGACGCCGGAAGTGATCCAGTTGGCCACCGACGGCAGCCAACTCATCCATCAGGGCAAGCAATTGATCAGCTACGTCACCCGCGCGCGGGTGACGATGCCTAAAAGCACACGTGAATACATCGAACGCTGCGAACGCTATGCCGAACGCTGCGCGGAACGCATAGGCACGCCCTCGTCGGCCTGAGCCACGTCCGAAAGCGTATACGGCTACATCACACAGGCAGACGGCGCATGGCGCATCTAAGCTGCCAGGCGCACCGCCCGTTCGCACCACCCGATCAGGTGATCACCCCTCCGCCCAGACAGACATTGGATTCGTAGACCACGACGCTCTGCCCCGGAGTCAGCGCCCATTGCGGCTGGGCGAATACGATCTCGGCACGGTGCGGGGCTAGCGCATCGATTTCGCACGGCATGTCGGGACTACGATAGCGCGGTTTGGCGGTATAGACCCAGTGGGTATGAGGGTCCCGGCCGGCGATCCAGTTCAACTGGGTCGCGACCAGCCTGTCCTTCAGCAGCGCGGGGTGGTCATGCCCCTGCACCACCAGCAACACGTTCGACCCGACCTCCTTGCCGGCGACATACCAGGCCTCGTGCTCGCCGGCCTCATCCTGCTGCCCCTTGATGCCACCGATGTGCAAGCCCTTGCGCTGACCGATCGTGTGATACATCAGGCCCTGGTGCTCGCCCAGCATGCGTCCGTCGTCCAGGCAGCGGATCTCGCCGGGGGTCACCGGCAGATAGCGCATCAGGAACTCGCGGAACGGGCGCTCGCCGATGAAGCAGATCCCGGTCGAGTCCTTTTTGTCCGCGACATGGAGCCCGGCGTCGGCGGCGATCCGGCGGACCTCACGCTTGTACAGGTCGCCCAAGGGAAACAGGGTCCTGGCGAGTTGGGCCTGATCGAGTCGATACAGAAAATAGCTCTGATCCTTGGTCCCGTCCTCGGCCTTGAGCAGCTGGAACTCGGTGCGCCCATCGTTTCGCCACTCTCGCACCCGGGCATAGTGACCGGTGGCGATCCGGTCGGCACCCAGCGCCATCGCGTGATCGAGAAAGCAGCGGAACTTGATCTCGGAATTGCACAGGATGTCAGGATTGGGCGTGCGACCTGCCTGGTACTCGGAGAGGAATTCGGCGAACACCCTTTCCTTGTACTCCTGCGAGAAATTCACCACTTCCAGATCGATGCCGATCACATCGCAGACCGACGCGACATCGACCAGATCCTGACGGGTCGAGCAGTACTCGGCGTCGTCATCGTCTTCCCAGTTCTTCATGAACAGGCCGGTCACCTGATAGCCCTGCTGCTTCAACAACCACGCAGTCACCGACGAATCCACCCCGCCGGACATGCCGACCACCACCTTCATTCCTGCATTGCTGCCGTCAATAGACATTCGGCCCTCCACCCTTCAACCATTCGGCCAGCGGCAGGATCACCGCCGGCTCACCGTGGTCGACGAACCAGCTATCGACCACGAACTGTTTTCCATCACTTCCTTCAGTGGACCCTGCGCCCACGTCCGTCGCCGGCAGGTCGCCGATCACATCCGGGCAATCGCACAAGGCGAGCAGCACCGGCACATGATCCGGAACGCTCCGGCCATCGCTGCCCGCGGCCTTGTGACGCATCCCGCCTTCGACTTCCTCGATGACAGCGGACAGGTGCTGGAACAGGAAACGCGTCCGACGCGCCGGGTCGGCCACCCTATGGTGGCGAAGCCAGCCCTTGCGCTCGACGATTCTCAGAAACCGGGTCGTCGTGGTCGAGTGATCGATGCAATCCATGCGTCCCTCGACACCCGCATCCAGCAGGTTGCCGGCCCTGTCCGCAAACACCGGCGTCTGACCGCCAGCATAGCGATACAACTTGGCGACTGCATGCGCGATCACCTCCCGCTCGGAGACCGGGTCCGAAACCTGGCCGAACAGGGCCTCTACCCGCAGCAGTTCGTTCTCCCGGATCAGAACACTCTGGTCAGCGGCACAACCGTAATTGAAGCAGATCCCGACGCGTTCTTCGGCGCGGGCCAGACTCGAAGCAGATCCGAGCAGCAGCGCTACGAACAGAAACTGTCGCACCTTCATGCGTCGAAATGCCGGATCATGTCGAGCGGAAACCGGCGCCCGGCGCGCCAATCCTCGACGCACTGCATCACCAGTGGGCTGCGATGACGCCCTACCGAAGCCCGCAGCGCGTCAATGTCCATCCACAGGAACCGCACGATACCTTCGTCCAGGGCGTGCTCGCCGGGCAAGGCCTCGGCCGACCCAGCGAACGTGAAGCGCAGGTAAGTCAGGTCTCCCTGCGGTCGAGGCCACTGGTATACGCCGACCAGGCAGGAAGGATGGAAAGCATGGGCGGTTTCTTCCATCACTTCCCGCACGGCCGCCTCGACCAGGGATTCGTCGGCCTCCAGATGGCCGGCGGGTTGATTGAGGCGCAAACCGTCGGATGTTTCTTCCTCGACGAGCAGGAAAGCGCCGTCGCGTTCTATCACGGCTGCAACGGTTACACTGGGCTTGAAACTTCGATTCATCGCTCACGCCGGGTCAGGCAAGACAGCCCGGTCAAACTCGAACACGGCCAAGCCGCGGAAGCGCGGATTCTATCCCGAGCGCAGACATTTCGCGACCGGGTCTGCCCGAGCAGCGAGGGGCGGTGGAAGAGTCGCCGCCCTGCCCCCCTTCACCCGGGACCATGCTGTCATATATATAACCACCGACTGTTTGATGAGGGGGGCACAAAAAAGTAAAATCCAGGGGTTTTGTTGTACCGGTGCCCTGTCATGTCGGGCTTGCAAGCGTCGATTGCGAAATCGAGGGATGCAAGCCCGACATATGCGGGAGAATGTGCCGGTTTTCTTCAACCAGGATCGAGACCTCTATGCACATAAAGATCAAGAAAGGCCTGGATCTGCCCATCAGCGGAAAGCCGGAGCAAAAGATCCATGATGCCCGGGCTGTGCGGCACGTGGCGCTCCTGGGCGTTGATCATGTCGATCTGAAGCCCACCATGCTTGTCGCCGAGGGCGACAAGGTCAAGCTGGGGCAAGCCCTGTTCGAGCACAAGAAGCTGCCGGGCGTGCGATTCACCGCACCGGGCGCGGGTGAAGTCGTTGCGATCAATCGTGGCGCGCGCCGTATGCTCCAGTCGGTGGTCATCCGCCTCGATGACAGCGAAGAAGCGGAGACCTTCGCCGCCTACCCCGCAGACAAGCTGGGCACGCTGACAGGCGACCAGGTCATCGAGAATCTGCTCAATTCGGGCCTGTGGACCGCACTGCGCACCCGCCCGTTCGGCAAGATTCCCGACCCAACGACCCGCCCGGCCGCGGTATTCGTGACCGCGATCGACACCAACCCGCTCGCCGCCGATCCTGCACCCATCATCTCCGCCGAAACGGAAGCCTTCGTGAACGGCCTGACCGTACTGTCCCGACTGACCGACGGCAAGCTGTGGGTGTGCAAGGAGGCCAGCGCCTCGCTGCCAAGCGCGGGCCTTCCGGCCAGCGCCACGGTGGCGAGCTTCGAAGGCCCCCATCCGGCAGGCCTGCCCAGCACCCATATCCACTTCCTCGATCCGGTCGATGCCCACAAGACCGTGTGGCACCTGAATTACCAGGACGTCATCGCAATCGGCAAACTGTTCGTGACCGGCAAGATCAGCAACGAGCGGGTCATCGCCTTGGGCGGTCCGCAGGTCAAGCAGCCACGCCTTCTTCGCACCCGCATGGGCGCCTGCATCGAGGAGTTGCTCGAAGGCGAAGTCGTCGAAGGTGACAACCGGGCGATCTCCGGCTCGGTGCTGTCCGGTCGCAGGGCCGCCGGCTGGTCGTCCTATCTCGGTCGTCACCATCTGCAGATCAGTGTCATCGAAGAGACTTCGCCGCGCGAAGTACTGGGCTGGCTCAACCCTGCCGGCGCCATCAAGTATTCCTTTCTCAATGTCACGCTCAACGCCCTCAAACGCGGCGTCGGGCAATCGATCGCGTTTACCGCCAACCAGAACGGCAGCCCGCGCGCGATGGTCCCGGTCGGCGCCTTCGAGGATGTGATGCCGCTCGACATCCTGCCGACTCAGCTGCTGCGCTACCTGCTCGTGCGCGACACCGACATGGCCCAGAAACTCGGTTGTCTCGAGCTCGACGAGGAAGACCTCGCGCTATGTTCGTTCGTGTGTGTAGGCAAGTACGACTACTCACCTGTACTTCGTCAAAACCTGAATCAAATCGAGAGGGAAGGCTGATGTCACGCATGCGACGCTTCCTCGACAGCATCGAACCGCAGTTCCACAAGGGCGGCCGGTTCGAAAAGTACTACGCTGTCTATGAAATGGTGGATACCTTCATGTATTCACCCAACCACTCCACCCGAACCGCACCACACGTACGGGACACAGTCGACCTGAAGCGGATGATGAGTTATGTCGTCGTCGCGCTGCTACCCTGCATCCTGTGGGCCTGGTTCAACGCCGGCTACCAGGCCAACCTGGCGCTGGCGGAGCTCGGCGTGACGCGCGGAGACTGGCGCGGTGGCCTGCTGTCGATGCTTGGCATCGGCTTCAACCCCGGCAACATCTTCGCCAACATGGCACACGGCTTCTTGCTGTTCCTGCCCATCTATCTGGTCACACTGATCGCCGGCGGCTTGTGGGAAGTGTTGTTCGCGACCGTGCGTAATCACGAAGTCAACGAAGGCTTCCTGGTGACCTCGATGCTGTTCACGCTGACCCTACCACCCGAGATCCCGCTGTGGATGGTCGCAGTCGGGATCAGTTTCGGCGTCGTGATCGGCAAGGAAGTCTTCGGCGGTACCGGCAAGAACTTCCTGAACCCGGCGCTGACCGGCCGGGCCTTCCTGTATTTCGCCTACCCGGCCGAGATCTCCGGGGACCAGGTCTGGGTCGCGGTCGATGGCTACTCCCATGCCACCCCGCTGGGCCTGGGCGAGACCGGTGGCATGGCCGCGATCGCCGACAGCGGCCTGAGCTGGTGGCAGGCCTTCGTCGGGCTGATGCCGGGTTCGCTTGGCGAGACCTCCACCCTGATGATCCTGATCGGCGCGGCCTTCCTGCTTTACACCCGAATCGCGTCGTGGCGGATCATGCTCGGCGTGGTCATCGGTGTGGTCGTGACCTCGCTGCTGTTCAATCTGTTGGCTAGCGATACTCGCCCGATGATGGCGATGCCGTTCTACTGGCATTTCGTGGTCGGCGGCCTGGCCTTCGGTCTGGTGTTCATGGCCACCGATCCGGTGTCGGCCTCGATGACCAATACGGGCCGACTCTATTTCGGCATCCTGATCGGTTTCATGACCGTCCTGATCCGCGCAATCAATCCTGCCTTCCCGGAAGGCATCATGCTGGCGATTCTGTTCGCCAACCTGTTTGCGCCACTCATCGACTATGTCGTAATCCAGATGAATATTCGACGGAGGGAGCGCCGCCATGTCAGCGCCTGAACAAAAGTCCGCCAGCGGTCCGCTGGCCTCCATTCTCGCCCTGCCCAACGATAGCCCGAAGAAGACCATTTTCATGGCCTTGGCGGTCTGTCTTTCCTGCTCGGTGGTGGTCGCCTCGGCAGCGGTTGGCCTGCGCCCCATTCAGATTGCCAACCAGGAGGCTGACCGAATCCGCAACATCGTCGAAGTCGCGGGCGTCCAGCGTCCGGGGCAGACCGTGATCGAAGCCTTCCAGAGCGTCGAGACGCTGATGATTCGCTTGGCCGACGGCACTGAAAGCGACGCACACGATCCCAGTGGTTTCAGCATCGAAGCCGCGAGCAAGGATCCGTCCATGTCGCGGGCATTGCCCCGGCCACAGGATCCGGCCAACATCAAGCGACTGCCGGATTTCATGCCGGTGTACAAGGTGCGAAGCGACGACGGACAGATCCAGACCCTGATCCTGCCGGTGCACGGCGCGGGCCTGTGGTCAACCTTGTACGGCTTTCTCGCGCTGGAAGGCGATCTGCGCACCATACAGGGGCTGAAGTTCTATCAGCATGCTGAAACCCCGGGCCTGGGTGGCGAGGTGGACAACCCCAACTGGCGAAGCCTGTGGCAAGGCAAGGTCGCGTTCAACGAAGCCGGCGAGCCGGTGATCGAGTTGATCAAGGGCACGGTCGACGCCAACACGCCGAATGCCGAGCATCGCATCGACGGTCTCGCCGGCGCGACGCTGACTGCGCGCGGGGTCGAAAACCTGATCAATTTCTGGCTGGGTGAGAGCGGCTACGGTCCCTTCCTCGCCCGCCTCCGTAACGAAAGGGGATAAGTCATGGCCAGTGCAACCAAGGAACTCGTTTCCAAGCCGATTGCCGACAACAACCCGATCATCCTCCAGGTGCTCGGGATTTGCTCGGCGCTGGCGGTCACGACCAAGATGTCGACCGCGCTGACGATGGCCATCGCGCTCACTGCGGTGCTGTGTGCCTCGAACGTGCTGATCAGTCTGATCCGCAACCACATTCCGTCCAGCATCAGGATCATCATCCAGATCACCATCATCGCCTCGCTGGTGATTCTGGTCGATCAGTTGCTCAAGGCCTTTGCGTTCGGCCTGTCCAAGGAACTGTCGGTGTTCGTCGGACTGATCATCACCAACTGCATCGTGCTCGGTCGTGCAGAAGCTTTTGCGCTGAAGAATCCGCCACTGCCGAGCTTCTGGGACGGACTGGGCAACGGTCTTGGCTACAGCGTGATTCTGCTGGTCGTGGGCTTCATTAGGGAGTTGTTCGGATCCGGATCCCTTTTCGGCGTCCAGATCCTCACCCTTGCCAAGGACGGTGGCTGGTATGTCCCGAACGGCATGCTGCTGCTGCCGCCGAGTGCGTTCTTCATCATCGGCCTGATCATCTGGGGCGTCCGCGCCTGGAAGCCCGCCCAGGTCGAGAAGCCCGACTTCAAGATCCAGACTGCCCAACAGTCCGAGGTGTCGTAAATGGAAACCTACTTCAACCTGTTCATCAGCGCGGTCTTCGTCGAGAACCTCGCGCTCGCGTTCTTCCTCGGGATGTGCACCTTCCTGGCCATCTCGAAGCAGGTCGGCGCGGCCTTCGGTTTGGGCGTAGCGGTGGTCTTCATCCAGACCCTCACCGTGCCGGTCAACCACCTGATCTATTACTACCTGCTCAGGGACGGTGCGCTCGCCTGGGCCGGCCTGCCTGATGTCAATCTGAGCTTCCTCGGCCTGATCTGCTACATCGGCGTCATCGCCGCACTGGTGCAGATTCTCGAGATGTTCCTCGACAAGTATGTGCCCGCGCTCTACAACGCGCTGGGGGTGTACATGCCCTTGATCACGGTGAACTGCGCGATCCTCGGCGGTACGCTGTTCATGGTCGAGCGTGACTACAACCTGGGCGAAAGTGTCACCTACGGTATCGGGACTGGTGTCGGTTGGGCATTGGCGATCACCGCACTCGCCGGCATCCGCGAGAAGCTCAAGTACTCCGACATCCCCGCCGGTCTGCAGGGTCTGGGCATCACGTTCATCGCAACCGGTCTGATGTCACTGGGCTTCATGGCCTTCTCCGGCATCCAGCTCTGACGCGAAGAGGAAACAGCAAATGACAGAAATCATTCTAGGTGTGGTCTTTTTCGCGGCCATCGTGCTGGCACTGGTGTTCGTGATCCTGAGCGCCCGCTCCAAGCTGGTGGCCCAGGGCACCGTCAAGATCAACATCAACCACGAGAAGACCATCGAAGTGCCGACCGGCGGCAAGCTGCTTGGCGCGCTGGCCGAGGCCGGTATCTTCGTGGGTTCCGCATGTGGCGGTGGCGGCACCTGCGCCCAGTGCAAGGTCAAGGTCTTCGAAGGAGGCGGCGCGATCCTGCCGACCGAAACCGGCCATATCAACAAGCGCCAGGCCCGCGAGGGTGAGCGCCTGTCGTGCCAGGTCGCGGTCAAGCAGGACATGAAGATCGAGGTGCCGGAAGAGGTCTTCGGCGTCAAGAAATGGGAGTGCACCGTGCGCTCCAACGACAACGTCGCGACCTTCATCAAGGAACTGGTGCTGGAACTCCCCGAGGGCGAGCACGTCGATTTCCGCGCCGGCGGTTACATCCAGATCGAATGTCCGCCCCACGTGGTCGACTTCAAGGACTTCGACATCCAGGAGCGTTTCCGCGAAGACTGGGACCGGTTCAACGTGTGGCAGTACAAGTCGAAGGTGAGCGAGGACACGATTCGCGCCTATTCGATGGCGAACTACCCGGAGGAGCGCGGCATCATCATGCTCAACGTCCGGATCGCAACGCCGCCGCCGCGCGCCGAAGGCGTGCCCCCGGGCAAGATGTCTTCCTACATCTTCGGCCTCAAGGCGGGCGACAAGGTCACGATTTCCGGCCCCTTCGGCGAGTTCTTCGCTCGCGACACCGACGCCGAGATGGTCTTCATCGGCGGCGGCGCCGGCATGGCACCGATGCGTTCGCACATCTTCGACCAGCTGCGTCGGATCAAGACCAAGCGGAAAATGTCGTTCTGGTATGGTGCGCGCTCGAAGCGCGAGATGTTCTATGTCCAGGACTTCGACATGCTCGCCGCCGAGAACGAAAACTTCAAATGGCATGTCGCACTGTCAGACCCGCTGCCCGAAGACGAGTGGAAGGGCTATACCGGCTTCATCCACAACGTGCTGTACGAAAACTATCTGAAGGACCATCCGGCTCCGGAAGACTGCGAGTACTACATGTGCGGGCCACCGATGATGAACGCGGCGGTCATCCAGATGCTGCTCGATCTTGGCGTCGAGCGCGAGAACATCATGCTGGACGACTTCGGCGGCTGATGCCCACCCCGGGTCCGGCACAGTCCGGGCCCGCCAAGAACGTCAGGAGGCAACATGACACTTTACCTAGTCACCTTTCTGGTTATGGGACTCGCGATCCTGGGCATGGCGGTCGGCGTCATGGCCGGCCGCAAGCCGATCGCGGGCAGTTGTGGCGGGATGAACAAGCTCGGCGTCGAGTGTCACGCCGGATGCGACAAACCTTGCCCCAAGCGCCTGGCGCGCCAGCAGGCAGAAGAACAATGACCAACAAAGGAGATAAGATGCTCCAGTCTCTGCACGTCAAGGACTACATGTCCGGCGATCCCCTCGCCTTCGCACCGGAGATGGATGTGCTCGACGCCATCCATCAGCTGATCAAGCACGAAATGACGGGTGCGCCGGTCATCGACCATCTCGGGAAGGTTGTCGGCTTTCTGTCCGAGAAGGACTGTCTCAAGGTTGCACTGAGCGCTTCCTATTACGAAGAGCGAGGGGGTCGGGTCAGCGAGTTCATGACCCGAAACGTGATTACGCTGGAAGGCGATGCCTCGCTGACCGAGGCCGCAGAGTTGTTCGTGTCACAACCCTACCGCTGCTATCCGGTTGTCAGCGAAAGCAAGCTGATCGGCCAGCTCTCGCGCAGGAACATCCTGATCGCACTCGAGAAGCTCTGGTAAGCTCATCCTTCTTCGGGCCAAAGGGGCTGGTGAAAACCTGCCCCTTTTTCGTTCACGGTCAATCGGATCGCCGACAGCCCGGTCCACTTTACGATAAAATCCGGGATTACCCGTGATCGACGGGCACTCACTACCTACACCTACAACACCGCTGGAGAATCCCACCATGTCCATGGCTGACCGCGACGGTTTGATCTGGTACGACGGCAAACTC
Source organism: Azoarcus sp. (assembly GCA_030604735.1). Taxonomy (GTDB): domain Bacteria; phylum Pseudomonadota; class Gammaproteobacteria; order Burkholderiales; family Rhodocyclaceae; genus Azoarcus_F. The sequence continues at coordinate 104,803 of JAUVVG010000004.1, read as the reverse complement.
GTTCCGTGGCGCAATGCGACCACGCACGTGCTCACTCACTCACTGCATTACGGGCTGGCCGTGTTCGAGGGGGTTCGCGCCTACAACACGGTCAAGGGCACCGCGATATTCCGCCTCGAGGAACACACCCAGCGCCTGCTGAACTCGGGCAAGATCTACATGATGCAGATTCCCTACAGCAAGCAGCAGCTGATGGATGCGCAACTGGAGGTCGTTCGCGAGAACAAGCTCGAATCCTGCTACATCCGTCCGATCGCGTTCTATGGTTCGGAAAAAATGGGGATTTCCACCCGCGGCTCCACCGTACACGTCGCGATCGCAGCCTGGCCATGGGGCGCCTATCTGGGCGAAGAGGGCCTAGAGAAAGGGATTCGTGTGAAGACCTCGTCCTTCGCCCGCCAGCATGTCAACGTCACGATGCCTCGCGCCAAGGTGGCCAGCACCTACGCCAACTCGATCATCGCCAACCTCGAAGTCACCGCGGAAGGCTATGACGAGGCGCTACTGCTCGACACCCAGGGTTTTGTCGCAGAAGGTGCGGGCGAGAACCTCTTCGTGGTCAAGGACGGCAAGATCTACGAACCCGAGATCGCATCGGCACTGACCGGCATCACCCGCGACTCGGTGATCCGGGTGGCCGCCGAGTTCGGCCTGCAGGTCCAGTCACGCCGGCTCACCCGCGACGACATCTACATCGCGGACGAAGCCTTTTTCACCGGTACGGCGGCCGAAGTCACCCCGATTCGCGAACTTGACAACCGCGTCATCGGCGAGGGCAAGCGGGGACCGATCACCGAGAAGATCCAGTCCAGATTCTTCGACATCGTCAATGGCCGCGCGCCAGAGTACGAGAACTGGCTCTCGTTCGTGTGAGGAAGCGATCATGAGTAATGTCGGCGAAAAGTCGAGGATCGTCACCGTATCGCTCAAGGACCTGCCGCTGGCATGCCCGCAGCCGGATGCGCCCTTGTGGGCGCAGCACCCCAGGGTATTCCTGGATGTGCTCAAGGAGGGCGTCGCGGTGTGCCCGTATTGCAGCACCCGTTACGAGTTCGCCGGTGAACGTCCCAAAGGCCATCACTGACCCGGGCGACCCGAACCAGGACGCCCACGAGACGTGACAGCGATCAAACCGACCTTCAGTTCGGCAGCCGAGGTGGAGAGCGCCTTCTATGAGGCGCTGGCCCGCTCGGACCTGGACGCGATGATGAACTTGTGGGCAGAGGACGAGGAAGTTGTCTGCGTCCATCCGGACGGACCGCGGTTGGTCGGGCTGAACGCCATTCGGGAGTCCTGGCGCAGGTTGTTCGCCAGTGGCACCCGCCTGATCGTCCGGACGACGCATCAGGTCATCAGCAGCAGCATGCTGCTGACGGTTCACAACGTACTGGAACATGTCGCCCTCGAAGGAGACGACCAACTCCATCCACCTATGGTCGCTACCAACGCCTATGTCCGCGGACCGAATGGCTGGCGCATGGTTCTGCACCACGCTTCGCCCGCACCGGAAGTGATCGGCCTCGGCGGAGGGGGTGGCAACCCCCGGATGGTCCACTGAAACGGCGCCAAGCGGGCAGCGCGCCCCGCGCCTCCCCCGCGCTGTCCTCAGCCGTGTTCGACTCGCCGATCTGGTTGCCCGGCGGCCACGCCCAGACGATCATCCCGCTGATCCGGCGTGGCGCTTTGCCGGACTATCGTCGCGAACGCATCGACACCCCCGACCGCGACTTCATAGACCTCGACTGGCTGGAAGTCCCTTCGACGCAGGAAGCGCCATTGGTCGTCCTCTTTCATGGACTGGAAGGATCGAGCCGCTCCCACTATGCCCGCAGCCTGATGCGTGCGCTTGGCGACGTGGGCTGGCGCGGGGTCGTCGTTCATTTCCGGGGGTGTTCCGGCCCGCCGAACCGACTGCTGCGCGCCTATCACTCCGGCGACAGCGACGAGATCGAGTGGATTCTGTCGATACTCAAGCGCCGCGCTCCGCATTCCCCGCTTTTTGCGGTCGGCGTCTCGCTGGGTGGCAACGCCTTGTTGAAGTACCTCGGCGAGCGCGAGGACCAGGCCTCGTCAACACTGGACGCGGCTGCCGCGGTCTGCCCGCCACTCGATCTCACGCTTTCCGGCGAGGCACTGGGCCGGGGCTTCAATCTCGTCTATACCCGGCACTTCCTCACCACGCTACGGCGCAAGGCCCTGGAAAAGGCCGCGCGCTTCCCCGATCGACTCGAAGCAGAAACGATACGTCGCGCCCGCACGCTGCATGCTTTCGATGACGCCTACACCGCCCCCGCCCACGGTTTCCACGGCGTAGCCGACTACTGGCAGCGTGCATCCTCCAGGCCCTGGCTGGGAGGCATTCGGGTTCCGACCCTGCTACTGGTCGCGCGCAACGACCCCTTCGTGCCTCAAGCCGCCTGGCCAAACCCCTCCGAGCTGCCGCCGCCGCTGGTCTTCGAAGCACCCGATGCCGGTGGGCATGTCGGTTTCATGGCTGGCAAATGGCCAGGCCATATCGACTGGCTTCCGTCGCGACTGCTCGATTTCTTCAAGAATCGCATCGCGAGCTGACCCGTGATCGGAGGGCCTGCGGGGGGCTAGATCGAGGCCGGGCGAACGCGACATTTTCAGCCCCATCGCTCGATCTGCGATAATGATCATCTCATTTCTGACCTTCGAGTATCGAACGATGACCCTGCCCGCAGCCCCCGCTCCCGAAATCTTCAAGGCCTACGATATTCGGGGCATCGTCGATAAATCCCTGACCGAAGAGACCGTAAGGATGATCGGTCACGCACTCGGGTCGGAGGCGGTCGAACGTGGGCAGCGCGCCATTGCGGTCGGTCGTGACGGACGTCTGTCCGGCCCGCGCCTGGCCGCGGCGCTCGCCGAGGGCATTCTCGCTGCGGGGATCGACGTGATCGATGTCGGCCTCGTCCCGACCCCGCTGACCTATTTTGCAGCCTACCACCTCGGGACCGACAGCTGCGTCAGCGTGACCGGCAGCCACAATCCACCGGACTATAACGGCCTCAAGATGGTGCTGGGCGGCGAAACCCTGCATGGCGGCATGATCCAGGACCTTCGCAGACGCATCATCGAGGAGCGCTACACCCAAGGCCGCGGAAACCTCAGTCAGGCGTCGGTCGATAACGCCTATCTCAGCCGGGTACTCGGTGACGTGAGGCTGTCCCGGCCCATGAAAATCGTGATCGACTGCGGCAATGGGGTGGCGGGCAATGTCGCCCCCGCCTTGCTCCGCAGTCTGGGTTGCGAGGTCACCGAGCTCTACTGCGAGGTCGATGGACACTTTCCCAACCATCACCCGGATCCGTCCAAGCCAGAGAACCTGCGCGACCTGATCGACCGGGTCGCGAACACCGACGCCGAGCTCGGACTGGCCTTCGACGGGGATGGCGACCGGCTCGGCGTGGTCACCCGCGACGGGCAGATCATCTATCCGGATCGTCAGCTGATGCTGTTCGCCGCCGACGTGCTGACCCGGGTGCCCGGCAGCGAAATCATCTACGACGTCAAATGCAGCCGCAACCTGGCGACGTGGATTCGCGACCATGGAGGCAAACCCACCATGTGGAACACCGGTCACGCGCTGATCAAGGCCAAATTGCGTGAGACCGGTGCGCCACTGGCCGGCGAGATGAGCGGCCACGTCTTCTTCAAGGAACGCTGGTACGGCTTCGACGATGGTCTCTACACCGCCGCCCGCCTGCTCGAGATCCTGTCCCGCCATATAGACCCGTCAGCAGTGCTGCGCGACCTGCCGGACTCGCTGTCCACCCCGGAACTCAACATCGCGATGAACGAAGGCGAGCCCTTCGAACTGGTCCGTCGCCTGCGGGAAGACGGCGAGTTCGGTGAAGCCACCGACATCATCACCATCGACGGCATTCGCGTCGAATATCCGGACGGATTCGGCCTGGCACGCGCGTCGAACACCACCCCGGTCGTCGTGCTTCGATTCGAGGCGAATGACGCCGCCGCGCTGAAGCGGATCAAGCACGCGTTCCGTACCGAGCTCGTACGCCACTGGCCCGGGCTCGACCTCCCCTTCTAACGCCAAGCCGCTATCGCAATAGATCATGAAGAAACTTGCCGATCTGGATCTCTCACGGACGGAAACACTGCTCAAAGGGGTCTTCATTCCCGCCTCACCAGCGGTTCTCAATGAGTTGATGGCCGAGCTGCGCAGCCCGATGACGAACGGAAAGAAGCTTGCTGCGCTGGTGAACAAGGATGCGGGACTGACCGCCGGCGTGCTTAAATCAGTCAATTCCCCCTTGTTCGCACCCTCCACGCCGATCGTCGCAGTCGCCGATGCGATCAACCTGCTCGGTTTCACCATGCTGGGAAACCTGGTGCTGGAAACCCTGCTACGCACTACGATCCGCTGCCACGACGCGTCACTCGAGCGGTTCTGGGACAATTCGGTCCATGTCGCGGCCGTCAGCCGGCGCCTTGCTCAACAGCTCAAAGGCACGCGCCCCGATACCGCCTACACCTTCGGCCTGCTCCATGACTGCGGCATTCCGTTGATGGTGCAGCGATTTCCGAACTACAAGGAAGTCCTGAAGCAGGCGAACACTTCAACCGACGAGTGTTTCACCGGCATCGAGGAACGCGCCCTGGACACCAACCACGCGATCATCGGTTGCATCCTCGCCCGCTCCTGGGGCCTATCGGACGAACTCAGCGAAGGCATCCTCTGTCATCACGAGTACTCCGTGCTGGACGGCAGCACCCACCTCGCTGAAGAGTCTCGCACCCTGATCGCAATCAATGCGATCGCACAACATGTCGCAGGGACCCATCTGCGCACCACTCAGGATGCGGAATGGGGCAAGGCACGCGAGCATGTCTCACATTACACTGGCTTGTCCGCGACCGACCTGGATGATCTGGTCGATGACATGTTGTTCAAGCTCGACCAGGAAAAGAACCGGATGAAGGGTTCGAAGACAACCTGAGCGCCAGGGCACCTCTCTCGCCAGAAAGCGGCACCCCGGCTGCAGGGAGTGCTTAACGCCCTTTCGTCATTTGGCTTCGCGTGTCTGGGCGCAGCCCTCGGCCACACGTGAAATCCACTCCGCGAGTCCTTCGCGCAACAAGATCATCACCATGGCGGAACGCTTCGTCGCGTCCCGCCATCACAAGCCTCACAGGCGAGACGCGACCCAGTCTGCAACACTGGCGAGCGCACCTGGCAAAGCCGCCGGATCCGTCCCCCCCGCCTGAGCCATGTCCGGGCGGCCACCGCCCTTGCCGCCAACTTGCTGCGCGACCATGTTCACCAACTCGCCCGCCTTCACCTTGGCGGTCATATCAGGGGTCACACCCGCGATCAGGCTGACCCGCCCGTCCGCGACCGAAGCCAGCACGATCGCCGCCGAGCCGAGCTTGTCGCGCAGCTTGTCCATGGTCTCGCGCATAGTCGGCACATCGGCGCCCTCTAGCACCGTCGCCAGCACCTTGCACGCCTTGAGGTCCACCGCCCGGGCGGCCAAGTCGTCGCCCTGGCTGCTGGCCAGTTTGGATTTGAGTCGCGCCAACTCCTTCTCGAGGGTGCGCACGTTGTCGAGAATCCCGGCCACCCGCTCGGCCAGGCCATCGGGCTGGACCTTCAGCAAAGCCGACACCCCCTGTACCCGGCGCTCCTGCTCCTGCAGGTAGCGCAAGGCATTCGCGCCGGTCACGGCCTCGACCCGGCGCACCCCTGCGGCCACCCCGCCTTCCATCACGATCTTGAACAGGCCGATGTCTCCGGTTCGGCCGACATGGGTGCCGCCGCACAGCTCGACCGAGGTGCCGATGCTGAGCACCCGCACCTCGTCGCCGTACTTCTCGCCAAACAGCATCATCGCCCCGGTCTGCTGCGCCGCCTCGAGCGCCATGACCTCGGCGCGGGTCTCGGCGTTGGCGAGAATCTCGGCGTTGACCAATTCCTCGACCTCGCGAATCTCCTCGGCGGTCATCGGCGCGTTGTGGGTGAAGTCGAAGCGGGTCTTGTCCGGATCGACCAGCGAACCCTTTTGCTGGACATGCGCGCCCAGCACCTCGCGCAAGGCCTTGTGCATCAGGTGGGTCACCGAGTGATTGCGCGCAGTCGCGACCCGCGCGGCGGTATCGACCCGGGCTGCAACGCCCTGCCCGATCGACAGCGTGCCGGTGCGCACGACACCGTGGTGACCGAACACCGCGGCCTGAATCTTCTGGGTATCCTCGACCGCGAAAATGCCTGCGCTGCCGCGCAGTTCGCCCTGGTCGCCGACCTGACCGCCGGACTCGGCATAGAAAGGCGTGTGGTCCAGCACGACCACCCCGAGGTCGCCTTCGGCGAGCTGGTTGACCGCCGCCCCATCCTTGTAGAGCGCCAGGATGGTCGCACGGGTCTCCAGATGCTCGTAGCCCTGAAAAGCGGTTTCCGGGCCCTCGTAGTCCAGGTTGGCCGCCATCTTGAACTTGCCGGCGGCACGGGCTTGCTCGCGCTGCCGGTTCATCGCGGCGTCAAAGGCCGCCGAATCGACCGTGACCCCCCGCTCGCGACAGACATCGGCTGTCAGATCCAGCGGAAAGCCGAAGGTGTCATGCAGTTTGAACGCGGTCTCGCCACTGAAACGCTTCTCGCCGCGCGTAGCCATCGCTGCGAGTTCGGCCTCGAGGATCTCCATGCCGTGCTCGATGGTCGAGAAGAAGCGCTCCTCCTCCTGCTTGAGCACCGCGGCGATTCGGGTCTGCCCGTCCTTGAGCTCCGGATAGGCCTCACCCATTTCGGCGGCGAGATCGGCCACCAGTCGATGGAAGAAGGCATGGCGCGCACCGAGCTTCCAGCCGTGGCGGATGGCCCGGCGGATGATCCGACGCAGCACGTATCCCCGGCCCTCGTTGCCCGGAATCACCCCATCGGAGATCAGGAAGCTGCAGGCGCGGATATGGTCGGCGATCACTCTCAGGCTCGGGCTGGCCAGATCGGTGCAGGCGGTCTCGCGGGCTGCGGCCTTGATCAGGGTCTGGAACAGGTCGATCTCGTAGTTGGCATGCACATGCTGCAGCACCGCCGAGATCCGCTCCAGGCCCATGCCGGTATCGACACTGGGCTTGGGCAGCGGATGCATCACGCCCTGCTCGTCGCGGTTGAACTGCATGAACACCACGTTCCAGATCTCGATGTAGCGGTCACCGTCCTCGTCCGGGCTACCCGGAGGCCCGCCCCAGATCTCCGGTCCATGATCGAAGAACACCTCGGTGCACGGCCCGCACGGACCGGTGTCGCCCATCATCCAGAAGTTGTCGGAGGCGTAACGCGCGCCCTTGTTGTCGCCGATGCGGACGATCCGCTCGGCCGGCACCCCCATCTCGCGGGTCCAGATGTCGTAGGCCTCGTCGTCTTCGGCATAGACCGTGACCCACAGCTTGGACTTGGGCAGCTTATAGACCTCGGTCAGCAGCTCCCAGGCATAGCCGATCGCCTCGCGCTTGAAGTAGTCGCCGAAGGAAAAGTTGCCCAGCATCTCGAAAAAGGTGTGGTGCCGTGCGGTATACCCGACGTTTTCGAGGTCGTTGTGCTTGCCGCCGGCGCGCACACATTTTTGCGAGGTGGTCGCACGACTGTAGGGGCGCTTGTCGAAGCCGAGGAAGACATCCTTGAACTGGTTCATCCCTGCGTTTGTGAATAGCAGGGTCGGATCCTCATGCGGAACCAGCGAACTCGATGCGACGATCTGGTGCCCTTTGGAGGCAAAGTAATCGAGGAACTTTTTGCGAATTTCGGCGCTTTTCATGGATACTCGGGCCCTGGAAGTCTGCTCAGCCGGACCGTCCGGCAAAGCGAAAAGTTTATCACGCGGCCCCCTAGGGGCCACGTCTCTCTCGTTTCCGCACCCTCACCAGGAGCACTGCAATGGGACATCGTCTGTCCAAGATCTACACCCGTACCGGCGATGCCGGCACCACCGGCCTGGGCAACGGCAACCGGGTCTCCAAGAACAGCCTGCGCATACACAGCCTCGGCGATGTGGACGAGTTGAACGCGTCGATCGGCATCCTGCTGTGCGAAGAGTTGCCCGAGGATATCCGCACGCTGCTGACCGATGTCCAGCATGATCTTTTCGACCTCGGCGGCGAGGTCTGCATTCCGGGCATGAGCATGATCACCGGAAAGCAGGTGGACAAGCTCGAGGAGGAACTGGATCGCCTCAACGACACGCTGGAACCGCTGAAGGACTTCATCCTGCCCGGCGGCACTCGCCCGGCCGCAATTGCCCACCAGGCGCGAACGATCTGCCGGCGGGCCGAGCGCATGCTGGTCGCACTGTCGCAGGAAGAAGCGGTCAACGACGGCCCCCGCCAGTACCTCAATCGCCTGTCCGACCTGTTGTTCGTGCTCGGCCGTATCCTCAACCGAGCTGGCGGGCGCGGCGACGTGCTGTGGCAGAAGGGCAAGAACGCTTGAGAGGCGAGAAGAACGTCCCGAATGAGACCGCATAGGGACTATCCACAATAGCTGGGTGCGCACCGCGAGGCTAATCTTCGTCTCAAGCTTTTGAAAGAGCGGTCGCGGGCGTGACGGGAACGTGAGTGCGGAGCAGATCGGGATAGGCGAGGCCGCTACCGTATTTATCTCCTTTGGACTCAGAAAGAATCGCTAACGATCTTGACCCTGAAGGCCCCCCAGCCGCGAATTGAAACAGGCCGGTCGGTTGTCATGTGCTGGCCGGCGAGCTAGGTGAGCCTCGAATCCATTTACCTGGAAGGGCTGCATGACGCGGGTACGTCGTACCTGTTTTTCACTTGATGAGGAGACACACATGAAAAGTATCGCCAAAGCAATAACCACCATCGCAGTCGGTGCAGCCCTGGTTGCATCGGGCGCCTCGATCGCCCAGGACAGGACTGGCTGGCCGCGCGACCTCACGGTCGGCACTGCGAGCCAGGGCGGTGTCTATTTCGTCTACGGCAATGGCCTGGCCGGCTTCATCGGTGAGTCACTGGGTATCAATGCCAGTGGCGAAGTGACCGGCGGCCCGGTGCAGAACGTGACTCTGGTGCAGATGAAGGAGCACGATATCGGCCTGGTGACCATGGGCCCGATGTACGAAGCCTGGACCGGCAAGAGCGAACTCGCCCCCGGACTGCCGCACACCGATGTGCGCGCACTGTTCCCGATGTACGAAACCCCGTTCCAGTGCGTCGCGATGCGCAGTTCCGGCATCACCTCGGTCAGTGACCTGGGCGGCAAGCGTGTCAGCGTCGGTCCCGCTGGCGGCACCCCGGGCACTTACTGGCCGCGCTTCATGGAATCCCTGGGCGTCAATGCCCGCGTTTCTAACAGCGGTGCCGCCGACGCGGCCAGCCAGTTGAAGGACGGCCTGATCGACACCTTCTGCTTCGCAGCGGGCCTGCCGATCGGTGCCTTCTCGCAACTGGCGGCTGAAGCGGACGTCGTGACTTTTGGCTTCACCCCGGATGAGCACGCCAAGATCCTCGCGGCCTTCCCGGAGGTGTCCGATTTCACGATCCCGGGCGGCACCTATACCGTGCAGCCGGATGCCCAGCACTCGGTCGCGATGTGGAACTTCGCGGTCGCCCACCGCGACATGCCTGAGAGCCTCGCGTACGAAATCACCAAGCTGGTGATGGACAACAACGACAGAATGGTGCAAGTCCACGCCGCAGCGCGGGCCACCTTGCTCGAGAACGTCGGTAACAATGGCTTCCTGCCGTTCCATGCGGGTGCAGTCCGCTACTACGACGAGAAGGGCGTCACCATCCCCGACAACCTGAAGGACTGAGCGGCACGCCGCTCCAGGAACGAAGGGCCAGAAACCGCCGCGGTGCCGGCGCTCTGGCCCTTCTTGTAAGTACATTGCGTTAAACACCGGGAGACCTCCCAATGACAAGCCCATCGGCCCCAGAGACGACGATCGTCGTCAACGGCAACGACATCGAAATTCTCGACAAGGACAACATCGCCGCCGGCGTCGATGCTGAAGTCGTCGTCTCCAACCAGAGGGTGTTCAGCGGCAAGCTCGGCCTGCTCTTCGCCGTAGCCTGCATCGTCTACACCGCGTTTCATGTCGGCGTGATGAATCTGTACCCCCTAGAGACCTGGGTCTATCGTCTGATCCACGTCGCCGGCGGCTTGGCACTCGGTTTCATCTTCTTCTCGGCTCGGGCGTTTCCGGCCGAAGCCGGCGGAAAGCAATCCGCCACCCCACTCGAATGGATACTCCTGCTACCGGCGGCCGTGCTGATCTTCACCGCGCTGGGGCAAATCGTCTTCGCCATCGTGTCGGGCGATCTCGTCCAGACCGGTGCGCCGAAGGAAAAGCTATTGATGACGTTCGGCTATCCAATCATCGCCGGCACCGCCCTGGCCCTCCTCGCTTCATGGACTTCGCCGGTGCATGATCGCGGCAAGGTCGCGCTGCCGGACGTGCTGATGGCCGTCGCCGCGATCACGGTGGGCGCCTACATCATCGCCCACGCAGAATTCCTGCGCACCCGCGCCCAGGTCTTCCCGCACCTCAACGACATGTATGCGTCGATCGCCGGCATCCTGTTGATCCTGGAATTGACACGACGCCTCGCAGGACTGGCGCTGGTCATTATCGTCGCCGTCTTCATCGCCTACGGCTTCATCGGCCCATGGCTACCCGGCGTACTGGAGCATCGCGGCTATGCCCCCCAGCGCTTCTTCGCCTTCCTCTACACCGACAACGGGATTCTCGGCCCCACCACCGCGATTTCCTCGACTTACATCATCTTGTTCATCACCTTCGCGGCGTTTCTGCAGGCGAGTCGGGTCGGCGAATACTTCGTCAATTTCGCCTTTGCTGCAGCCGGCGGCACGCGCGGCGGGCCGGCCAAGGTCGCGGTGTTCTCATCCGCGTTGATGGGTACGATCAACGGCACCTCGGCAGGCAATGTGGTATCGACCGGCTCCCTGACCATCCCTTTGATGAAGAAGGTCGGCTACAAGCCACAAACCGCCGCCTCGATCGAAGCCGCCGCATCGTCGGGCGGTCAGATCCTGCCGCCAATCATGGGCGCCGGGGCGTTCATCATGGCCGAGATCACCGGCATCGCCTACGCGGACATCGTCATCGCGGCGATCATCCCGGCGGCGCTCTACTTCCTCTCGATCTACTTCATGGTCGACAAGGAGGCGCTGAAGAAGGGCATGCGTGGCCTGCCGCGCGAAGATTTGCCGGAGTTCGCCAAGCTGGCGCGCCAGGCCTTCCTGTTCATCCCGATCTTCACGCTGATCGGGGCGCTGTTCATGGGCTACTCGGTGATCCGTGCCGGTACGCTGGCCATGGCCGCAGCCGCCGTGGTGAGCTGGTTTACGCCCTTCCGCATGGGCCCCAAACAGATTCTGTACGCGTTCGAAATCGCCGCACGCATGTCACTGCAGTTGGTTGCAGTCTGTGCCGCTGCGGGGATCATCGTCGGCGTCATCGCACTGACCGGCATCGGTACGCGCTTTTCGTCGATGCTGCTCGGTCTGGCGGGTCAAAGCCAGCTCATTGCGCTGTTCTTCGCGATGTGCGTGTCTATCATCCTCGGCATGGGCATGCCGACCACCGCGGCGTACGCAGTGGCGGCCAGTGTGATCGCACCGGGCTTGATTCACCTGGGGATCGAGCCATTGATCGCCCACTTCTTCATCTTCTACTACGCGGTGATGTCGGCGATCACCCCGCCGGTGGCGCTGGCCGCCTATGCAGGCGCGGCGATCGCACAGTCGGATCCCATGAAGACCAGTGTGGAGAGCTTCAAGATCGGGCTCGCGGCCTTCGTCGTACCGTTCATGTTCTTCTATTCCGCACCGCTTCTGATGCAGGGAGAGTGGCACCAGAACCTGCACGCCTTCGTGACCGCGGCTTTCGGCATCTACCTGCTGGCCTCGGGCATCCAGGGCTGGTTCTTCGGCATCGTCGGCCCCGTTCTGCGTATCGTGCTCAGCATTGCCGCACTGGCGATGATCGCAGGTGGCCTGATGTCCGATGTGATCGGTCTGAGTGCGGCCGCGATCGTGTTCGCGGTACAACGCAAGTTGGTCACGCCCAAGAATGCGGCACGCGGGCTCGACTGACACTATCATGGCACCGGTCGGCGCTGCATGCTTGCAGGCATGCAGCCTCCAACCGGTGCTGGCCTAGGACGCGACCGGTACTCGTCGGGACAAGGTCGCCCCCCTTGAATGCCAGAACCGAAGCAACGCGCTCAACAAGGAGTAACCATGTACAAGCATGTATTCATCGCCATCGACGACAGCCACACCTCACAAAAGGCGCTGGACGAGGCGATCGCAGTCGCCAAGGCGCACGACGCGACACTCGAGATCGCACACGCGATCGACGAGCAACTGGTGCACGTCTTTCATACCGGCGGCGTTACGACGACCAGCGCGAATCAGCTCAAGCATGTGCTCGAGACCGGGGGTCAGGACGTACTGAACAAGGCCGTGGAGAAAGCCCTGGCAGCAGGTGCGAAGGCCAAGAGTCATCTGCTAAAGGGTCACGGCGAGCATACCGATGACTTGATCGCCGCGGCGGTCACCGCCTCCGGCGCAGACCTCCTCGTAGTCGGTTCGCACGGGCGGCGTGGCGTACGGCGCTTGCTGCTGGGCAGTGTCGCCGAGAATCTCGTGCGCAAGGTCGGCGTGTCGGTGCTGATCGTTCGCGGGCATCACGACGACGCGAAGGCTGACTGACCGATGATCATCATGAGTCCGACAAGGGCGGGATGAAACCGTTGCTTCGGGGGCGCCCGCCCTTGACCGGCCACCTGCCCGGCCAACTTTCCCGTCCGTCTCCCGGCCCGCGCCGCCTGGCGTCAAGGACGTCGATGAGTTCCCACCGCAGGTTCCGACCTGCCCCGAAGCGGGCAATAGGCGCGATGGTCGCGCTTGTCCTGTCCCTTTTCGTTTCGTTCGCCCATGCACAGTTGTTGCGCGCCCCGCTGAGCGGGGGCCCGGACGGCAGTGTCTTGCAGCATGTCGGCCAGGGCTTGGCCAGCCTGCTGTCCCGCAGCCGGGAAAACATGGAGGTGCCTTACACGGCTTCGGCCGGCTCCAAGGAGAACCTGCAACGACTCGTGAACGGCAACTCGGTGTTCGGTATCGTCTTTGCGAGCGACCTTCATCGTGCGCAGGAGGATGCCGCTACCGTTGCCGCCGTCGACCCACCGCAGGTCCAGGTCCTGGCCTCATTGTTCGGGTTTCATGCGCACATTTTGGTCAGACAGGACTCCGGGCTGACCGATGTCGAGGCACTGGCCAATCGCAGTGTCGCGGTCGGGCCGGCTGGGTCGAGTGCAGCCACCGCGGCACAGCATGTGCTGGAAAGCCTGGGATTGTGGCAGCGCATCCAGCCACAGTTCTCGCCCACGCTTCAATCCATAGACGCATTGCTCGAGAAACAGGTCGATGCAGTGTGGATACTCGACACCGTGCCGAATCCAGCCGTGATGCAGGCGATGGCCAATGCTTCGCTTCGCCTGCTTCCATTGAGCAATATGTCGGGCACCAGCGGCCTGAACGCATCGCATCCCTATTACGTCGGCACTGTCATTCCCGAAGGAACGTATCCAGGTCAGTTGCAGGCGGTCGCTACCCTTCAGGACGCGCTGTTATGGGTTGCGAGCGCAGACCTGGCGCGAGACGAGGCCTTCGAAGCAGTCTCGGCTCTTTACGCCGAGGAAGGGCTGGACTTCATGCGCTCGGTGTCGCATGCGACAGCGGAACTGACCCGCGACCAGGGATTGGTGGGCATCACCACGGCGATGCACCCCGGCGCCCGCAGATACTGGGGCCTGGGAGACGAAGACCCGACTGACCCGGGTCTCCCGAATCGCGAGGAATAAGCAGGTTAAAAAGCGGCTCGACGCTCCGGCACACGGGGGCCGGTCACGCGCTCCAGCGCGACCGTTGCAGGACCTTCAGTCGAGTTCGGATGCCCGCGCCACGCGGCGCTTGCGAACGCCTTCGGCCAGCGTATCGAGCACTGCGAGGCTGTCTTCCCAGCCGATGCAGGCGTCGGTCACGCTCTTGCCGTATTCGAGCTCCTTGCCCGGCACCAGGTCCTGGCGGCCTTCCTTCAGATGGGATTCGACCATCACGCCAATGACCCGCTCCTCGCCGGCCGCGAGTTGCGCAGCGACCGTCTCGGCCACTTCGATCTGCAAGCGATGCTGCTTGCGGCTGTTGGCATGCGAGCAGTCGATCATCACCTTGGCCGGAACGCCGGAAGCGGCCAGCTCGCGGCAGGCCACATCCACGCTTTCCGCGTCGAAGTTGGTCGTCTTGCCGCCGCGCAGGATCACATGGCAATCCTCGTTGCCCCGGGTCGACACGATCGCCGAATGCCCGGCCTTGGTGACCGACAGGAAATGATGGGGCGACTGCGCCGCCTTGATTGCATCGACCGCGATCCTGACATTGCCATCGGTACCGTTCTTGAAACCGACCGGGCAGGACAGCCCTGAAGCCAGTTCGCGATGCACCTGACTCTCGGTGGTACGCGCACCGATCGCGCCCCAAGAGATCAGGTCCGCGATGTACTGGGGGGTGATCATGTCGAGGAACTCGGTGCCTGCAGGCAGACCGAGTTCATTGATCTCCCACAGCAGCTTGCGCGCCAGCCGCACCCCTTCGTTGATCTTGAAACTGTTGTCCAGGTAAGGATCGTTGATCAAGCCCTTCCAGCCTACCGTGGTGCGCGGCTTCTCGAAGTACACCCGCATCACGATCAGCAGGTCATCCTTGAAGCGGTCGGCCTCGGCCTTGAGTTTGGTCGCGTATTCCATCGCGGCATCGGTGTCGTGAATAGAGCAAGGACCAATGATGACCAGCAGGCGATCATCCGCCCCGAACAGGATGCGGTGGATGGCCTGGCGGGTCTGAAACGCGACCTCGGCTGCCGCATGGGATGCCGGGAACTCCCTGAGCACATGGGCGGGGGGAATCAGCTCCTTGATCTCCTGGATGCGGACGTCGTCAATGTGGATCTTCACCGATGCGGACATAGGACAGCTCTGCTGAATCATGAAAGTAAGCGTTTGATTCTAGCGCATTCGCGCATTTCGCTGTCGGCACTGAACCCAAGCCGGTATCGAGCGGTCGGAGAGCGGTATAAAGTACTTAAAAACAAGTATCGATAAACCCCTATCGACCCCGACAGGAAGCCACCATGCTGATCAAGCGCCCGAGCGACATCCCTCCCTCCGAAATCACCCCGCGCGAGCTGTTCGACAATCGGCGTCGTTTCATCCGCGACGCCGGCCTGTTGACGGTCGCTGGCCTCACCGGGCTGGGCGGGCTGAACGCCAATGCATTCGCCGCGACATCCGGACAGTCACTCGGTCCGCTCCTCGCCAGCCCTTTCAGTACCGACGAGGAGCAGACCGACCTCAAGTCGGTCACCTCCTACAACAATTTCTACGAATTCGGCACCGACAAGACCGATCCGCTCGCGAACGCGCACAAGATGCAGGTACGCCCCTGGACGGTGTCGGTCGAAGGGCTGGCCGGCAAACCCCGCACCTTCGACATCGACGACCTGATCAAGCTCGCGCCGCTGGAAGAACGCATCTACCGGCTGCGCTGTGTCGAAGCCTGGTCGATGGTCGTGCCCTGGGTCGGTTTTCCGCTTGCCGCCCTGCTCAAGGAAGTCGACCCGCTAGGCAGCGCCAAGTATGTCGAGTTCGTGACCCATTACGACCCCGAGATCATGCTGCGTCGCCCAGTCATCGACTGGCCTTATACCGAGGGCCTGCGCATGGACGAGGCCATGCATCCGCTGACCCTGCTGTCGTTCGGGCTCTACGGCGAAGTGCTGCCCAACCAGAATGGCGCGCCGGTCCGTCTGGTCGTGCCGTGGAAATACGGCTTCAAGAGCATCAAGTCCTTGGTCACGATCCGGCTGGTGGAGAACGAGCCGGCAACCGCCTGGAACAAGGCCGCTCCTCAGGAGTACGGCTTCTACTCTAACGTCAATCCGGAAGTCAGTCACCCACGCTGGAGTCAGGCGACCGAACGTCGCATCGGCGAGTTGCGTCGTCGTCCAACCCTGATGTTCAACGGCTATGCGGACCAGGTCGCCAGCCTCTACCAAGGCATGGACCTCAAGAAACACTACTGATCCGGATAGTCGATGCCATTCAGAAATCCGTCCGCCAGCCAGATCCAGGCGATCAAGGCCGCGGTCTTCCTGCTGTGCTGCCTTCCCGCGGCACGGCTCGCCTTTGGCTGGTTCGATGGCACGCTGGGTGCAAATCCGATCGAGGCGATCACGCACAGCACCGGCGAATGGACCCTGCGTATGCTGTTGATCACGCTCGCCGTGACACCACTACGCCGGATGACCGGCCTTCACTGGTTGCTGCGCCTGCGCCGCATGCTCGGGCTGTTCGCGTTCGCCTACGCCAGCCTTCATTTCAGCACCTACGTCTGGCTCGACCTCTATTTCGACTGGAACGCGATCGCGCTCGACATTCTAGAGCGCCCCTTCATCACGGTCGGCTTCGCCGCTTTCGTGCTGCTGATCCCGTTGGCGGCGACTTCGAACGGATATGCGATCCGCCGCATGGGCGGTCGGCAATGGCAGGCGCTGCACCGTTCGGTCTATGGCATCGCGATTCTCGCCATCGTGCACTACTGGTGGCTGGTCAAGGCCGATCTGCTGAAACCGATCATCTACGCCTCCATTCTCGCCGCCCTCCTCGCCGCGCGCGCCTGGTGGCGAGAACTGGAAAGACGGCGACAGCTCGCCACCCCGCCCGCCTCACCCGGCTTCAAGGGCAAGGTCATCCGCATCGTCCCGAAATGAACCGGCACCAAGCCGGGCTGCGAGGAGTGGCACCGCGACCTGATCCGGCAAGACCGCCCGCCGGACGCGAGTCCGAGCGCCGGACAGTCGGTTCCAGGCATCAGCCCTGCCGGGGCCTGAGCGCATGCTTGGGCCGGAAGACCTTGATCACCGACTCGTCGGTCTCGACATAGGGGCCACCGATCAAGTCGATGCAGTAAGGAATCGCCGCGAAAATGCCGACATGGCGCACTTCACCGGCGGCATCCCTGACGCCTTCCAGCGTTTCCCGTATCGATTTCGGCTGACCCGGCAGATTGACGATCAGGCACTGCCCCCTGACGACTGCGACCTGGCGCGACAGGATCGCGGTCGGCACGAAATTGAGGCTGATCCGGCGCATCTCCTCGCCGAAACCGGGCATTTCTTTCTCTCCGATCGCGAGCGTGGCTTCCGGGGTCACGTCCCGTGGCGCAGGGCCGGTGCCGCCCGTGGTCAGAATCAGCGAGCATCCGGTCCGGTCGGCGAGTTCTGACAGGGTTTGCTCGATCGTCGGTCTGTCGTCCGGAATCAGACGGGTCTCGGCCTGCCAGGGGGAGGTCAGCGCCTTGCCCAGCCAGTCGCGCAAGGCCGGGATGCCCTGATCCTCGTATGTGCCGTCCGACGCGCGGTCGCTAATGGACACCAGGCCGATCGTGATCATTTCAGTCATTCATTTTCCTCTTGGTCGATGATGGCGGACGCCTCCGCCTCGCTGTCATGCGCTGCCCGATCGAGATCACGCAGAACCTTGAACAATTCCCTGAACGCGCGCGGCGGTTTGCTCAACTCGCGCTCCTTGAGCGCATTGCGACGCAGGGCACGCAGATGCTGCACATCGGCATCCGGCCAGGTCTCGACGATGCGGCCAATCAGCTTTTCGTCCTCGAGAAAATCCGTTCGCAGTTTTTCGAGCCGGTGCTGACGGGCGATCTCGGCACGCGACAAGCCCTTGAAGACATCGAGCTGGGCCTGGATCGGGGCCGGGTCGATATGGCGCATCAGCCGCCCGATATACTGCATCTGGCGACGGCGCGCCTCGTGCTTGGTGAAACGCTTGGCGTCCTTGATCGCCACGAGCAGATCGTCGGGGATCGGCACCTTGGCGAGCTGATCGCTGGACAACTCGACCAGGGCCGCCCCGAGGTCCTGCAACTGGTGCATCTCGCGCTTCTTGCTGCTCTTGCTGGGACCACGCCAAGCCTGGTCGTCGTCCTGGTCTGTATCGTGACCGGATTCGTCTGGATGTTCGATCATCGGGATGGGTGTCCAAGGTTCGGGTTAAGATTATAGCCTTTCGTCCAGACCCACTCGTCCATGTCCGATCCAGGCTTCTCATTCTCGTCCGATCAGCTTCGCGAAATTGCCAACGACGTCTTGCGTCACGCCCGTGATCTTGGCGCCACAGCCTGTGAAACCGATGTTTCCGAGGGATTCGGGCAGACCGCATCGGTGCGCAAGGGCGAAGTCGATACGATCGAGTACAACCGCGACAAGGGTGTCGGCGTCACCATTTACCTCGGCCAGCAGCGCGGCCACGCCAGCACCTCGGACTTTTCCCCGGCCGCGCTGCGCAGCACGGTCGCGGCGGCCCTGTCGATCGCCCGCTTCACCGCATCCGATCCCTGCGCCGGCCTGCCCGACGAAGCCTTGCTCGCCAGAACGTTCCCGGACCTCGACCTCCATCACCCCTGGTCTCTGAGTGTCGAGGAAGCCATCACGATGGCGCGTCAGTGTGAACAGGCTGCTTACTCGGTCAGCCCCAGGATCAGCAATTCGGAAGGCGCCAGTGTATCGACCCAGCAGTCCCATTTCATCTCGGCCAACAGCGCCGGTTTCATCGGCGGTTATGCAAGCTCCCGGCACGGCCTGTCCTGCTCGGTCATCGCCGGCGAGGGCGACGAAATGCAGCGGGAATACTGGTACGATTCGCGCCGCGACGCCGGCGACCTGATCACCGCCGAAGCCATTGGACGGCTTGCTGGTGAGCGTGCGCTCGCCCGACTCGGTGCGCGCCAGATCGACACCTGCGAGGTCCCGGTGCTGTTCGAAGCCCCGCTCGCGGTCAGCCTGATCGGCAACTTCGTCCATGCGGTCAGCGGCGGCGCGCTCTATCGCAAGTCCTCCTTCCTGCTCGACAGCCTCGGGCAGCCGGTCTTCTCGCCGCTGGTCACCATCCTCGAGCGGCCGCACGAGCCCAAGGCCTTCGGCTCCAGCCCGTTCGACAGCGAAGGCGTCGCCACCCACCCGCGTGACGTCGTCTTGGACGGCGTGCTCAACGGGTATTTCCTGTCCAGCTATTCGGCACGCAAGCTCGGGATGCAGACCACCGGCAACGCCGGCGGCTCGCACAACCTGATCGTCAAGCCGGGCGAACTAGACCTCGAGGGGCTGATCCGGACCATGGATCGAGGCCTTCTGGTCACCGAGCTGCTCGGCCACGGGGTCAACTACGTCACTGGCGACTACTCGCGCGGCGCGGCTGGTTTCTGGGTCGAGAACGGCCGTATCCAGTTTCCGGTCGAGGAGATCACCATCGCCGGCAATCTGCGAGAGATGTTCCGTCAGATCGTCGCCATCGGCAACGATGCCCTGCCCCGTGGCGCGAAGCATTGCGGCTCGATCCTGATCGAACGCATGACCGTGGCCGGAAGCTGAGCGGCTATCAGAATCGCGACGGCCACCCGACGGCCGGGCGCGCAACACTCGGCGCATGGGATCACTCAGCCATCCTCCGCCAACGAGCGGCTCGCAGGCGGCGGCGTCCTGTACAAGCGGACGCCGCCAGTGAAACTGCGTGACCATGAGCTTGCGTGACCAATGTCACACAAAACTCGAACGCACCCATCACCGAATACTGACATAAGGGTTTTCCAAGCTTTCCGGCTTCGCCCCGGCCCCTATAATTTTCGTGCTATCTCGGCACACACTCGAAGGAGACCCAAGGAATGGATCGTAGAGCTTTCATCAAGAAGGCAGGACTGGCAGGCGCCGGTGCCGCCGCCGCGACCGTCGCCGCACCGGCGATCGCACAGCGACGCACCACCTGGCGCATGGTCACCACCTGGCCGAAGAACTTCCCCGGCCTGGGTGTCGGCGCACAACGGCTGGCAGACCGGATCACCGCTGCAACCGGCGGCGAGCTCACCGTGCAGGTTTTTTCGGCCGGTGAAATGGTCCCGGCCCTCCAATCGCTCGACGCGGTCATCGACGGCAGCGCCGAGATGAGCCACGGCGCGGCCTACTACTGGCAGAACAAGAGCGTCGGCCTGTCCTTCTTCACCGGCGTGCCCTTCGGTATGACCAGCCGCGAGCTGGCCGCCTGGGTCCGCTTCATGGGCGGCCAGGAAGTCTGGGACGAGATCTACGACCAGTTCGGCCTGCAGGGCTTCCTGTCGGGCGACACCGGCACCCAGACCGGCGGCTGGTTCCAGAACGAACTCAAGGGCGTCGAAGACATCCAGGGTCTGCGCTTCCGCACCCCCGGCCTCGGCGGTCAGGTCTGGGGCAAAATGGGCGCCTCGGTCACCAACCTCGCTGCCGGCGAAATCTTCCAAGCGCTGCAATCCGGTGCCCTGGATGCCGCCGAGTTCGTCGGTCCCTACAACGACCTCGCACTGGGTTTCCATCAGGTACTCAAGCATTACTACACTTCGAGCTTCGTCGAACCCGGGCTGGCCACCGAACTGGTGGTCGACAAGGCCAAGTTCCAGGCCTTGCCGGCCAACATTCAGGCCATCGTCCGCGATGTCTGCCAGGCGGAGTACGACCAGGTCGCCTCCGACTTCTACGCCAACGACCCGCGTGCGCTCGCCACGCTGATCAACAACCACGGCGTGATCGCGCACTCGCACTTCCCCGAGAGCATTCTCGAAGCTGGCGCGAAAGGCGCGATGGAAGTCCTTGCAGAAATTCGCCAGGGCGGCGACGCACTGACCAAGAAGACCGCCGAAAGCTTCGTCGAAGCCCTGAAGACATTGCGCAACCGAACCGAAGGGACCGACCTCGGCTTCCTGGAAGCGCGCCAGAAGTACTTCAAGCTCGACTGATTTCCGCGACAAGAAGCCAGCCGACAGGCTGGCTTGGAGACAAAAAACCGGAGCTTTCGCTCCGGTTTTTTTTGTCGCTGCACTCTCATCGAAGCGGGCGCTGGCACATCCAACAGCCAGGGATACAACCCATGCCGTGAATCGTCAGGACGAGATCGAGGGAGCACAGGCCTGGCCCCCGACAAGCGCATCAGCGATACAGCAGGGTCGGCAGCCAGGTCACGATTCCCGGGAAGATGAACAGCAGCGCGATCGCGACGATCTGCAATGCGACGAACGGGACCGCACCACGGTAGATCATCATCGTGGACACACTGTTCGGTGCGACCCCCCTCAGGTAGAACAGCGAGAAACCGAACGGTGGCGTCAGGAAGCTGGTCTGCAGGTTCACCCCGATCATCACACCGACCCAGATCGGGTCGAGACCCAGCAGCAGCAGGACTGGCGCCGTGATCGGCAGCACGATGAAGATGATCTCGAAGGTGTCGAGGATGAATCCGAGCACGAACATGATCAGCATCACGACGATCATCGCACCGATCGGCCCGCCCGGCATGCTGCTCAGGAACTCGTGCACCAGGTTGTCGCCCCCCAGTTGCCGGAAGACCAGCGCGAATACCGAGGCCCCGAACAGGATGATGAAGATCATCGATGTGATCGTCGCGGTCTGGAGCATCGCCTCGCGCAACACCGTGAAGCTCAGCCGCCAGCGCAGTGCCGCCAGAATGACGGCGCCCACCGCACCCACGGAAGCGGCTTCGGTCGGCGTGGCCAGGCCGCCGAGGATGGAGCCGAGCACCGCGACGATCAGGGCGAGCGGCGGCACCAGCGCAACGAATACTTCCTTGAGCAGACCTTGCCTTTCGGATTCGGGCACAGGCGTGGCCGGGCAGGATTCCGGATGGAAGATCGCCTTGTAGGCGACCCATAACAAGTAGAGCACGACCAGCAGCAGCCCCGGCAGAAAGGCCCCGGCGAAAAGGTCGCCCACTGATACCGGCGTGGGCGCGAAGTTGCCCTGCGCCATCTGCACCTGGGCATTGATCCCACCCAGCATGTCGCCCATGAAAATCAGCACCGTCGAAGGCGGGATGATCTGGCCCAAGGTCCCAGAGGCGCAGATCACGCCGGTCGCGAGTTTGGGGTCGTAACCCGCGCGCATCATCGCCGGCAACGAAATCAGGCCCATGGTCACCACGGTCGCCCCGACCACGCCGGTGGATGCGGCCAGCAAGGCCCCGACGATGATGACCGAGAAACCGAGCCCGCCGCGCATGTTGCCGAACAACTTGCCCATGGTCATCAACAACTGCTCTGCGATCTTGGAGCGCTCCAGCATCACCCCCATGAAGATGAACAGCGGCACCGCGACCAGCACCTCGTTGGTCATGTAGCCGACATAGCGGCCAGCCAACGCGCCGAAGTTCGAGGGGTTGAACACATCGAGGTGGTAGCCGACCAGGGCGAACAACAGCGAGGTGCCGGCCAGTGTGAACGCGACCGGGAAGCCGAGCATCAGCATCCCGATCACACCAAAGAACATCAGGCCGGCGAGGATCTCACCCAGCAGAACAGGATCCATCCCGGCTCACTCCTTGTCGTTGTATTGGTAGCGGTAATCGGCCGGCACCAAATCCTCGCGATTGGCGAGAATCAGCACCGAGCGGATCAGCATCGCCAGGCCCTGCAGCGCCACCAATGCGGTGAACACCAGCAGGAAGGACTTGAGGATGTATAACCCGGGCATGCCGCCGATATTGGCCGAGCCCTCCATGAAGCGCCAGGATCGCTGCACATAAGTCATGCTGTAGGTGGTCACGATGTAGGTGAAGGGCAGCAAAAAGGCGCACACGCCGATCAGGTCGGCGATCGCCTTACGCCGGTTGGAGGCGGGACGGTAGAAGATATCGACCCGCACATGCTGATTGCGGAACAAGGCATAGCCGGCGACCGCGGTGAACATCGCACCGTTGAGCCAGACATAGAGGTCCTGCATCCACAGACGGGTAGTCGAGAACAGGTAACGTTCGACGACGACGGCGAAACACACCAGAACGATCGCCAGCGCGAACGTGGAAAACACGTTGCCGACGATCTTGTTCAGCATGTTGATCGCGCGCATCAGAAACGCGAGAATCTTCAACATTGCGTACTCCAGGGTCGAGTTTTCGGCGGCGTCGTCTTGAGACACCGCCATCCGCGTTTCCGACCGGTATCGAATTTTTAGCCAAGCGGCGGATTCTAGCCCAGTTCCCCGAGCGGAATGTGCAGAGGTTGCGCGAATAAGCCACATTCTTCCATCAGGGAAAACACCAAGAAACCAACGGCATGCAGTCCGACGCCCCCCGCCTGTCCTTCACCGACAACAGCGCCGCAAGGCCTTCTCGACATGCACCTCACCCGACTCTGCCTGGTCCGTCATGGCGAAACCGCGTGGAACGCCGAAAGGCGACTACAGGGCCATCTGGACATCCCGCTCAACGAAAACGGCGAACGTCAGGCCGAATCGACCTGCGACGCACTCGCACCGCTCCGTTTCGACGCGATCTACAGCAGTGATCTGAGCCGCGCCCGCGCCACCGCCGAACCGGCAGCCCGGCGCCTTGGCAGCACGCCCAAGCCGCTGCCCGGACTCAGGGAACGGCATTACGGCGTGTTTCAGGGGCTGACCTACGAACAAGCCCGGCAACAGCACCCAGAAGCCTATGCGTTGTTCGAGCAACGCGATCCCGACTTCACGTTTCCTGGAGGGGGCGAAAGCCTCGCCGGTTTCCAGTCACGGGTCATCAACACGCTGCAAGCCATCGCCCAGGCCCACCGCGGGGAGCAGATCCTGGTCGTCACCCACGGCGGCGTGCTCGACATCGTGCACCGACAATGCACCGGCAAGCCGCTTCATACTCCGCGCGACTTCGAGATCCCGAATGCGGCGCTGAACTGGATAGCGATAGGCGAAGCGCGATGGGACCTCATCGCCTGGGCCGACCGGTCCCACTTGCACCACACCCGGGACGAGCTCCCCAATGGATGAAGCGGGATGCTAATATTCCGTTTTTACATCCAACGCTCCGAGTCTGCTCATGTTCTCTTCGCAAGACACCATCGCCAAGATCGATCCCGAACTCTGGTCGGCCATTACCGCCGAAAACAAGCGCCAGGAAGACCATATCGAGTTGATCGCATCCGAGAACTACGTCTCCCGTGCGGTGATGGAGGCTCAGGGCTCCCAACTCACCAACAAATATGCAGAAGGCTACCCGGGCAAGCGCTACTACGGCGGCTGTGAGCATGTCGATGTCGCGGAGCAACTCGCGATCGAGCGCCTCAAGAAACTGTTCGGCGCCGAGGCGGCCAACGTGCAGCCCAACTCCGGCTCGCAGGCCAACCAGGCGGTGATGCTGGCCTTCGCCAAGCCGGGCGACACCCTCCTCGGCATGAGCTTGGCCGAAGGCGGCCACCTGACCCACGGCATGGCGCTGAACATGTCGGGCAAGTGGTTCAACGCGGTCTCCTACGGACTCGATGCCAACGAAGCGATCGACTACGACGCGATGGAGGCACTGGCCCACGAGCACAAGCCGCGCATCATCATCGCCGGCGCGTCGGCCTACTCGCTGAAGATCGATTTCGAGCGTTTTGCCCGGGTCGCCAAGGATGTCGGCGCGATCTTCTGGGTGGACATGGCGCATTACGCCGGCCTGATCGCCGCGGGCTACTACCCGAACCCGGTCCCGCACGCCGACGTGGTCACATCGACCACGCACAAGACGCTGCGCGGTCCGCGTGGCGGCATCATCCTGATGAAGGCCGAGCACGAAAAGGCGATCAATTCCGCTATCTTCCCCGGCCTGCAGGGGGGTCCGCTGATGCATGTGATCGCGGCCAAAGCCGTCGCCTTCAAGGAGGCGGCCGAGCCCTCATTCCGCAACTATCAGGAACAGGTCATCGCCAACGCCCGGGTGATGGCGCGGGTGCTGTCCGAGGAGCGCGGCATGCGCATCGTGTCCGGCCGGACCGAAAGCCATGTGTTCCTGGTCGATCTTCGCGCCAAGAACATCACCGGCAAGGAAGCCGAAGCGGTGCTCGGCAAGGCCCATATCACGGTCAACAAGAACGCGATTCCGAATGATCCGGAAAAGCCTTTCGTCACCTCGGGCATCCGGATCGGCTCGCCAGCGATGACGACCCGTGGTTTCACCGAGATCGAAGCCGAACAGGTCGCGCACCTGATCGCGGACGTGCTGGATGCGCCGCACGACGACGCCGTGCTGGATCGCGTCCGGGCCAAGGTCTCGGCCTTGTGCGCCCGCTTCCCGGTCTATGGCGACTGAGTCCGTTTCCGGTTCGCGTCGCCGTCGCCACGCAGCGGGTCGCGAACCGGTATCGCTTTCGTAAGGAACAGGACTACCCACCATGAAGTGTCCGTTCTGCTCCGACCCGAACACCCAGGTCACCGACACACGCGAAAACGAGGAAGGCGACGTCGTTCGCCGCCGCCGTCGCTGCGTTAGTTGTGACAAGCGGTTCACCACCTACGAGCGCATCGATCTCAAGATGCCGCACATCGTCAAGCGCAACGGCAACCGGACCGAGTTCGATCACGGCAAGCTCGCCGGCAGCATGAAACTGGCCTTGCGCAAGCGTCCGGTGACCGTCGAGGCCATCGATGCCGCCATCGGACGGATTGAAGCCAAGCTGCTGTCTATGGGCGAGCCGGAAATCGCGAGCGAGAAAGTCGGCGAGATCGTCATGCGCGAGCTGAAGAAACTCGACAAGGTCGCCTACATCCGCTTCGCCTCGGTGTATCGGAATTTCGCCGATGTGGACGAGTTTTCCGAGGTGATCCGCGAGGTCCAGACCAAACCCAAGCGCGGCCGTCCGGCCCGCAAGACCGAGCCATTGCCGGAAGATGACCTTTTCGGCGGCTGACCATCGTTGGATGGCGCAGGCCCTGAAGCTTGCGCGACGGGGTTTGCTCACCACCACGCCCAACCCCCGGGTCGGATGTGTTCTGGTCCGGGACGGTCAAGTCGTCGGCGAAGGCTGGCATCAACGTGCCGGTCAGGGACATGCCGAGGCGATCGCGCTGGCCGCGGCCGGGGAACACGCACGCGGCGCGACTGCCTATGTCACGCTTGAACCCTGTTCCCATTTCGGCAGAACCCCTCCCTGCGCCGACGCACTGATCGATGCCGGGGTCAGACGTGTCGTCAGCGCGATGACCGACCCCAATCCGAAGGTGTCCGGGCGCGGCCTGGAGCGTCTGCGCGCCAACGGCATCCACACCGAAACCGGCCTTTTGGAGTCCGAAGCCAGGGAACTCAACATCGGTTTCATATCGAGGATGACACGCGGGCGCCCCTGGCTCAGGTTGAAAGCAGCCAGCACCCTGGATGGCAAGACCGCACTCGAAAACGGCACCAGCCAGTGGATCACCGGCCCGGCCGCAAGACGTGACGGACATGGATGGCGGGCCCGGGCCTGTGCCATCCTGACCGGCATCGGCACGGTCAGGGAAGACGATCCGCGTCTCGATGTGCGTGACCTGCCCTGCGAACGACAACCACTCAGGATCCTGATCGACGCCAGGCTGGAAGTTTCGCCCGAGGCCAGGATACTGGCCGACGCGAACTGCCTGATCGTGGCGGCGGACCCGACGCCGGACAAGGTCGCCGTGCTGGCCGACCGGGGAATCGAAGTCATTGCGATACCAAATGCAGCCGGCAAGGTCGATCTGCCCGGGCTGATGCAGGAACTGGCCCGCCGCGGCATGAACGAACTCCACGCCGAAGCCGGATTCAAGCTGAACGGCTCCTTGCTGCGCGAGGGCTGCGTGGACGAGTTGCTGCTTTATCTGGCGCCTATGCTGGTCGGCGATCATGCCCAAGGCGTATTCAACCTCGCCGCGATGACCCGTCTGGATCAGGCAGTCTCACTGGATATCCGGGACGTGCGACAGATCGGCAGGGACCTTCGCATCATTGCCCGCCCTAAGCGTCAGCCGGACAGACAAGACGCTGGCTAACGGTCATGGAGTCAGGCCACGCAAGAGATCGGTGCCGCCTCCTGGGCCGCGTATGTGGGCCGTTCGCAGGCAGCTACGACCGCGACCTTGGGTTCAGCGATCGCTGCAGACGGAGCAGGCCGGGTCGCGGCCGAGCGCGATGCTGCGCCACTCCATTGCCAGTCCGTCCAGCAGCAGCAGGCGCCCGTCAAGCGAAGCGCCACAACCGACGATCAGCTTGAGCGCTTCTGCAGCCTGGGTCGTTCCGATGATGCCCGTCAGCGGCGCGAAGACTCCCATCACCGCGCAACGCACCTCGTCGACCTCCTGACCCTCGGGAAACAAGCAGTGATAGCACGGGCTGTCTTCCTGGCGCAGATCGAACACCGACACTTGTCCATCGAACCGAATCGCCGCGCCGGATACCAAGGGCTTGCGATACTTCACGCAGGCGCGATTGATCGCGTGGCGGGTCTCGAAATTGTCAGAGCAATCGAGCACGATATCCGCAAGTGCGACCTGCTCCTCCAGCGCCACCGCCTCCAGGCGCAAGGCTATCGTATCGACCCGAATCAGTGGATTGAGCCGATGCAGGGTTTCACGTCCCGACTCGACCTTCAAGCGCCCTACCGATGCTTCCGAATGAAGAATCTGACGCTGGAGATTGGTCAGGTCGACGGTATCGTCGTCACACAGCACGATCGTACCGACACCTGCGGCAGCCAGATACATTGCCGCAGGCGACCCCAAGCCCCCCGCTCCGACAATCAGCACATGGCTGTTTATGATCGCCTCCTGACCCTCCACCCCGATCTCGGGCAAGAGGATGTGGCGGCTATAGCGCAACAGTTGATCATCATTCATGTCGTTCTTTGCCCCGGATAGGCAGGGGTTGGCCGATCACCCCCTGCACTCGCGTCCCACCACGCCACCTACTTGTATTCGCGCAATTCAAGCGGCGTATCGTCGTGATCACCATGCGGATGCTGATCGTAGACCTTGACATAGACCTCGTTGGACTTCTTGATCAGCCGCTCTGGGGACTCGAGATTATGGCGCTGCGTTTCTTCGCAGAAATAGACCAACGCGCGGACGAGCTTGGCGTACAGCGAATTGTCGAGATGGAAACCAGCGTCGCGCAGCGCCTCTTCGAGGATCTCCAACGAGAAATCGAGCACCGAGTAGCGTACGACCAGCGTCCGCGGACGCTCACCGACTGAAACGACCAAGCCCTTGAGCATCCGCAGGGACTGCAAGGCCTGGTCGATCTGATTGGGCGGGAAAGCGGCGAACCGGATCTCGCGTTCCTTGATCAGGCCCGCACCCATGACCGGATGGTCGTGATTCCTTCCGGCCAGTTTGTATGCGGTTTCCCGACGCATGGAATAACCCCTGAATGAGCAATGTCACTGCTTATTCTGGACGATCTCCTCACCCTTGAGAAGCCTGATGGCCTGCGCGAGCTGATGGTCGTCAGGACCACCCATTTCGAATCTCGGCGCGGTCGGCTGACTGACACCGTCCTCGGGCGCATTGTCGCCCTCCTGCCCTTCTACTACGGCCTGGACCGGAACGTCATTGCCGTTGCCGAGATGCCCTTGCAGATCGGCTTCGCGCACCCGTCGGGCGGACCCGTTCTCGCTTTCTTCCACGACAAAGTCGGGCTCAATCCCCTTGGCCTGGATGGAGCGGCCGCTTGGGGTGTAGTAGCGCGCAGTGGTCAACTTGATCGCGGTGCTGTTGTTCAACGGCAGTATGGTCTGCACCGAGCCCTTGCCGAAGGTCTGCGTGCCCATCACGACCGCACGCTCATGGTCTTGCAGGGCGCCCGCCACGATCTCGCTGGCCGAGGCCGAACCGGCATTCACCAGTACCACCATCGGTACTTCGCGCGCGAATGCGGGCAAGTTGCGGAGGAAGTCGCCACGACGACCGCGCAGGTAGTCCTCTGGGGCTGCCCGGTACTCGCGCTGCGCGTCCGGAGCCCGGCCATCGGTAGACACCACCAGGGTGTCACGCGGCAGGAAAGCCGCCGCCACGCCGACCGCGCCATGCAGCAGTCCGCCCGGATCGTTGCGAAGATCGAGCACCAACCCCTGCAACGGACCTTCGGCGCCCAAGCGATTCAGGTGATCGACCACCGACTCGGCGGTGTTCTCCTGGAACTGGGCGACCCGGATGTAGCCGAAACCCGGTTCGATGACCCGCGAACGCACGCTTTGCACCCGGATCACTTCGCGCGTGATCCGAATTTCCAACGGCGCGCTCTCGCCCTCGCGCACGATGGTGAGCAGGATGCTGGTATTGGGCTTGCCGCGCATGCGCTTGACCGCATCGCTCAGATTCATGCCCTTGACCGGTGTGTCGTCGAGCTTGACGATCAGGTCGCCCGCCTTGATGCCAGCGCGGAACGCCGGCGTATCCTCGATAGGCGACACCACCTTGACGAAGCCGTCTTCCATGCCGACCTCGATACCCAGCCCGCCGAACTCGCCCTGGGTACCTTCACGCAACTCGCGGAAAGACTCGACGTCGAGATAAGCCGAATGCGGATCCAGGCCACTGAGCATGCCGCTGATCGCATGGTTGATCAGCTTGCTGTCTTCGACCGGCTCGACATAGCCCTGCTTGATCGCATTGAACACGTCGGCAAAGGCCCGCAACTCCTCGACCGGAAGCGGCGCGATCGCGGAACGGTCGGCGCTGGCCGAGAAGTTGAGGCTGATCAGCACCCCGGCCAACACACCGGTCATGATCAGGCTGAATTTTTGAAGCTTGCTGCGCATAACGACTCCATCATTTTGGGTTGGACCGGCCCGGGCCGGACTCTCACCTTGCACGAATCCATTGCATCGGGTCTTGCGGCTCACCCTTGTGCCTGACTTCGAAGTATAAACCCGATTCCTGGGCGCCCCCGCTGACACCCACGCTCGCGATCGGCGTGCCACCGGAAATCCTGTCGCCGACCTCCTTGAAAAGAGCATCGTTGTTACCGTAGATCGTCAGGTAGTCATCACCATGGTCCAGGATGATCAGGTTGCCGTATCCACGCATCCAGTCCGAAAACACCACTTCCCCAGGCGCCACCGCCACCACGTCCTCACCACCCCTTGCCCGGATGAAGATCCCGCGCCAGCGCGTGCCACCTTCCGCTCTTGGAGCACCAAAGCGCCCGATGAGTTCGCCTCTGACCGGAAAACCTATCTGACCGCGCAACTGGGCAAAGCGAATTCCGGTCGGCGTAGGCCCGGCAATCCGGTCGCTCTGGCCGACCACCGGTTCCGAACGGCGGGGTCCGGCCGCGCTCCTGGACGGCGAGGGCTGGACGGGCGCGGCTGTTCTCGACTCGGTTGACGCCCTCGTCTCCGCCGCACGCCTGGCCTCGGCCTCCGCCCGAGCCCGTTCGGCCGCCGCACGCTCGGCGGCCTGACGCTGAAGGGTTTCGACAACCCGCCCCAGACGCTGCTCGTTCGCACGCAGTCCGCTGGTTTCGGCACGCTGATCGGCCAACTGCTCTGCCAGTTGCTCGAGCAGCGCAGCCCGGCTGGCGCGGGTCTGGTCGAGTTCGGCCTTGCGTGTCTGCTGTTCCGCTTCGAGACCGATCAAGGCCTGACGGCGACCGGCGATCGCCTCAGCCAGTTTGACCCGGGCGGCGAGGTCGTCGCGCAGTCCGGCAATCAGTTCCAGTCGGGCACGCCCGAGATGCTCTAGATAACGCACATCCCTGGCCAGCTGGTTCGGATCGCGCCCCGACAACAGCGGGGCGATGTCGCGACCGCCGTGCATGTAGTGGCGCCTCAGCCAATCGGCGAGTTCGGATTGACGCAGCTCGATACGACGCTCGACTTCGGCCTGTTCCGCCTCGGTGCGCACCAGCTCGGCCGAAGCCTCGGCCAGCTCGTCGGCCAGTTGCCGTAACTGGCGATTCACCGCCGACACCGCCCGCTCGGCCTGCGCCAATCGCGCAGCGGTATCTGAGCGGGTTGCCTCGGTCTCCGCCATGGCCCGCTCGAGCTCGGCAATGCGACGCTGAACCCCTTCCAGTTCGGCTCGCCGGGCGGCCACATCCACATCGGCGGCATGGACCGGCAGGATCATCACGCAGGACAACGCGACAAGCCACCTGCCGAACCCGCTGCGAATGCGCGACATCGTTCCGGTAACCCGCAGTTCGCCCTTCATGGTCACGCCACCCATCCCATAGTCGAAGACCGCTGCGGATACCGGGCAAGACCGACGTCGAACATCCGGATGCAGGCGACAACCCAACCGATCGACTTCACATGGCCGCCCGGTACCGGCTCGAAGCTCAGGCCTGGGCCTTGCCCTGGCTGGCCACCGCAGCCTCCGCCGCCCGAATCGTCTCCTCATCGGCGAGGTAGTAACTCCGGATCGGCCTCAAATCGGCATCGAGTTCATAGACCAAGGGCTGGGCAGTCGGAATGTTGAGCCCGACGATATCCTGGTCGGAGATACCGTCCAGATACTTGATCAAGGCGCGCAGACTGTTGCCATGGGCAGCGATCAGGATGCGACGACCCGCCATCACGCTGGGCGCAATGACGGTTTCCCAGTAGGGTACGAAACGAGCAACGGTATCCTTCAGACACTCGGTGCGGGGAAAACGCCCCCTGGGCAAGGTCGCATAGCGCGGATCGTCCAACTCGAGACGCTCGTCCCCGTCTTCCAGCGCCGGCGGCGGGGTGTCGTAGGAGCGGCGCCACACCAGCACCTGATCATCACCGTACTTGGCGGCGGTCTCTGCCTTGTTCAGGCCCTGGAGCGCACCGTAATGACGCTCGTTGAGCCGCCAGGAATGCTCGACCGGCAGCCACAGCGCATCGAGCTCCTCGAGGACGATGTTCAGGGTCTTGTTCGCACGCTTCAACACCGAGGTGTAGGCCAGATCGAAGACGAACCCCTGGCTTTTCAATAAACGTCCGGCGGCACGGGCCTCCTCCACGCCCTTGTCGGTGAGGTCGACATCGGTCCAGCCTGTGAAGCGGTTGTCCCTGTTCCAGACAGACTCGCCATGGCGAAGCAAAACAATCTTGTACATGAGTTCTCGGGATGAATGATTGGCAAGGTGCAAGGTCTAGCGGCCGGTCGATGCGCGATTGTCGCGCGCGAACAGGCCGCTATATTTTATACTACTCGCTTTGCCTTACCATGCCCGGTTGCGATGTACATGCCAGTCGAAGGCGCTTCGTCCCGGACATCCGATCATCTGGTGCAACAATTTGGATGTCAGCTCATCGTGGAAAACAACGCTATCATCGACCTGATAGACAAGCATGAACATATCGAAACCGCAGCACGCGCACTGAAAGCGATCGCGCATCCGCTGCGGCTGAAGATCCTGTGCGTACTGGGTGAAAGCGAAGTCTGCGTGCAGGATATCGTCGATGCGGTCGGCACCTCGCAGAGCAATATCTCGCAACACCTCGCCATCTTGCGCGACAAGGGCGTGCTCCAGACACGCAAGGATGCGAACCGGGTCTACTACCGGGTGGGCGACCAGCGGACGCTGCAGCTGATCGTATTGATGCGAGAGGTCTTCTGCGGCATTCCCCAGTCGGACCAGCAGGATCATTGATCGACCCGGGCGAGCGAAAACCCGACGTCCATCCCAATCGATAACGAAACGACGGAGTATCAGGAAGTGGAATTTTTGCAGGCGAATTGGTATTGGGCTGCGCTCGCCGCAGTCAGTGGTGGATGGTTGCTGGTCGAGATGATCAGGAGTGCGGGAGACAAGACCCAGTTGTCGCCAGTCGAGGCCACCTTGCTGATCAACCGGGAAGACGCGGTGGTGGTCGACGTTCGCGATCTCGGCGAATACACCCAGGGCCACATCCCGAATGCCCGTCACATTCCGTTGAGCGAACTCCCGAAACGGACCGCGGAACTCGAAAAGCTCAAGACCAACCCGCTGATCCTTTACTGCGCGAGCGGGATGCGTTCGGCCTCGGCGGTATCCAAGCTCAAGAAGCAGGGCTTCGACAAACTTTTCAACCTGCGCGGCGGCATGCTCGAATGGGAAAAGGCGGGTCAGCCGGTCAGTCGCAAGAAGAAAGAGAAATCCAAATGAGCACACCGACCATTCGCATGTATTCGACGGCGGTCTGTCCCTATTGCGTCCGCGCCGAACAACTGCTGATCCGCAAGGGCGTGGGCAGCATCGACAAGATCCGGATCGACCTCGACCCACAGCAGCGGGACGTGATGATGAGCCTGACCGGCCGTAGAACGGTTCCGCAGATTTTCATTGGCGATTACCATGTCGGCGGCTGTGACGATCTTTATGAACTGGATCGCAGCGGCAAACTGGACGGGATGCTCAATCCGGCATCGGCGTAACATAGACCACTGACCGCCGCTGCGAAACCGCAAGCAAGACCACAAGCTTTTCCACATCCTCTCCTGCAACCCTCATCTGCAACCATTCCCAGGCTGAACCATGACCGAACAAGCTCAACCCGTCTTCTCCATCGAAAAACTCTACGTCAAGGACATGTCGCTGGAAGTCCCTAACGGACCTAAGGTGTTCCTGGAGCGCGAGAACCCGCAGGTCAATGTCCAGCTCAAGACCGACGCCAACCCGGTCGAAGAAGGTATTTTCGACGTCACCCTGACGGTATCGGTGTCGGCCAAGCTGCCGAGCGACAAGACCCTGTTCATGATCGAAGTCGCGCAATCCGGCATCTTCCAGATTCGCAATGTTCCCCAGAACGACCTCGAGCCGGTGCTGATGATCGGCTGCCCCAACATCCTGTTCCCGTATGCGCGCGAAGCCGTGTCGGACGCCGTGACCCGAGCCGGCTTCCAGCCGGTCATCCTCGCCCCGGTCAACTTCGAGGCGCTGTACCAGGCCCAGAAGCAGCAGCGCGAAGCCGCCGCTTCGAACGGCGGCGGCGAGATCAAGATTCAGTGACAAGCCGATGAGCACCCCGACCCAGTTCCCGCTCCGTTCCGTGCTCGCCGCAGCGCTGCTCGCACTGCCGCTGGCCGCCGCTCATGCGATCGACTTCCGCTCGCTCGGAGAACCGGCGATCCTCTATGACACCCCCTCGGAGCAGGGACGGCGCATGTTCATCATCGCCCCCGGGACGCCGGTGGAAGTCGTGGTCGAGCTGGACGCCTGGATCAAGGTGCGCGACCCGGGCGGTTCGATCACCTGGGTCGAACGGCGGGCGCTGACACCGCACCGCACGCTGCTGGTCACCTCGGACAGTGCGATCGTGCGGCGCGCGCCGGAACAAAACGCCGACGCGGTCTTCGAGGCCGCCAGGGACCTCGTCCTCGACATGGTCGCGCCGCCCAGCGCCGGATGGGTACACGTGCGCCATCGCGACGGTCCGAGTGGTTTCATCCGGGTCAATGAGGTTTGGGGGCTCTGAGCCGGTGCGGATCGCGATATTCGGCGCAGGCGCCTGGGGAACCGCACTCGCGGTTGCCTTTGCCCGGACCCATCCGGTCAGCCTTTGGGCCCGCGATCGTGAGCATGCCGCGACACTGACCCGCGAACGGGTCAATGCCCGCTATTTGCCGGGCGTCACTTTTCCCGACAACCTGAGCATCAGCAACGACTTCGAACCGCTTGCCCGCAACGCCGACCTGCACCTGGTGGTGACGCCGCTGGCCGGTCTGGCCGGTACTGTCGCGCGACTGCACGACCTGGCGCCCGGAACGCCATTGCTGTGGGCCTGCAAGGGTCTAGAAGCGGGCACCGGCCGGCTCCCCCACGAGATCGTCCTCGACATTCTCGGCCGCGATGCACCCTGTGGCGTGCTGACCGGCCCGAGTTTTGCGGCCGAGGTCGGCGCCGACCAGCCGACAGCGGTCACGCTGGCTTCGGCCGATGCGGCTTTCGCCGAATACTGGATACAGCAACTACATCAACCGCGCTTCCGGATTTACGCCAACACCGACCTGGTCGGGGCCGAGATAGGCGGTGGACTCAAGAACGTCATCGCGATCGCGGCCGGCGTCTCGGACGGCATGGGCTTCGGCCTGAACGCGCGTGCTGCGCTGATCACCCGCGGCCTCGCCGAGATCACCCGGCTGGGGACGGCACTGGGCGCCCGTCCCGAGACCCTGATGGGACTGGCCGGTATGGGTGACCTGATCCTGACCTGCACCGGTGACCTCTCCCGTAACCGTCGGGTCGGTCTGTCGCTGGCCCAAGGCAAGTCGCTGGCCGATATCCTCCGCGATCTGGGGCATGTCGCAGAAGGCGTACCGACCACCCGTGCTGCAGCAAGGCTGGCAGCAGCGCACGGCGTGGAGATGCCGATCACTGAAGCGATCGACGGCCTGCTCCACAGCGACCATATCGGCCCGCGCGATGCGGTCGAGCGCCTGCTGTCGCGGGAACCCAAACACGAGTGAGCACGTGGCCCGACGCGCTCGGGCCTGTCCGGTCGAGATCAGGCGCCGCCGGTGAAGCCGTTCTGCCGCCAGGCCTCAAACACGACCACCGCCACCGTGTTGGCCAGGTTCATGCTGCGGTTCGACGGCAGCATCGGCAGTCGCAACACCTGTTCGGCCGGCAGGGCGTCCAGCAAGGACTGAGGCAGCCCGCGGGTTTCCGGACCGAATACGAAGCAGTCGCCTTCGCAAAAATTCACCTGATCGTAACGACGGGTACCGCGGGTGCTGAAGGCGAACAAACGGCGCCCCGCCAGCACATCTAGGCAGGCTTCCCAGTTTTCATGGACCGTGACCCGCGCGAGATCGTGATAGTCCAGCCCGGCGCGCGCCAACTGGCGGTCGCTGAGATCGAAACCGAGCGGTTTGACCAGATGCAGCCGGATACCGGTGTTCGCCGCCAGCCGGATTGCGTTCCCGGTATTGGGCGGAATTTCCGGTTGGTAAAGAATGATGTCGAACATGTCAGATAGGCGGCGGCGTCCGGGCCACGACTAGGTTATCCACCCTCGCCGCGCCCTGTCTCTTGAGGGTGGAGGCAAGCGACGCCAGACTTGCGCCGGTGGTCATCACGTCATCGATGACGAGGATGTTGAGGCCATCCAGCCGGACATCGCAGCAGAAAGCAGCGCGCATGTTGGCTTTTCTGTCGCTCAAAGGCAAGTCGGCCTGAGGCGCGGTATCCCGTACCCGGTAAACCTCTTCAACACCCAGTTTCAGACAATGACGCGCCGCCAGCGCGCGCGCCAGTTCGTAGGCCTGGTTGAAGCCACGCTCGCGCAATCGCCTTGGATGAAGCGGCATAGGCACCACCCGGTCCGGCTTGACCGCGAGCGCCGTATTGGCGAGCATCGCCCCAAGGTGGCAAGCGACCGAAAAGCGGCTACGGTATTTGAGAGCCTGCACCAGCCGATCGACCGGAAACGCATAATGATAGAGCGCCCGGGTCGCGTCGAATGCCGGGGGCTTGTGCAGACAAGCCCCGCACACCTGCCCCCCGGTATCAGGTGACGCACATACCGGGCAGCCCCCCGGGGTCTGCACCGGCAAGCTCGCATCACAGGCGGGACAAATCAGAGCCCGTCCGCACGCCTGACCGCACAGGAAACAGTCCTGCGGCGTCAGCGCTGCCAGCAAGCGTTCGAAAGCGGTACGCAAGGACGACACCTCGTTTGACAAATCCGGCGTTGATGACTGAACATGCGCGCTCGCCAGAACAGGAACAACATTATGCCATTCGCGTCGCCTTTAGCGTCGCCTCCGGAGTCCGACCCGGCGATGGCGCCTCACCAGGCGCCACGGCACTGCCGGCAATCCAGCCGGACATTCACGAAATGACAGACCGCGCCGGTTTTGCGCTCGATCCGCGCGCCGTCCGGAGACACTTCGATCGGGCCGCGCGCAGCTACGACCAAGCCTCGCTGCTCGCCCGCGAGATTGCCCACCGCATGGACGAACGCCTCGACTACATCAAGCTCACACCGACCCGCTGGCTGGATGTGGGTTGCGGTACCGGTGCCGACCTCGCGCGCCTGCACCAGCGCTATCCTGACGCGCAGGGACTGGCGCTCGACTTGTCGTTACCGATGCTGCAGGCGAAGCACACCCGACCGTCGTTGTTGGGACGGCTGTTCCCGCGCTCACAAGCCGGCCCGTCGCCGCTTTGCGCCGATGCCAGCGCGCTGCCGCTCGAGTCGGGTTGCGTCTCACTGTGCTGGTCCAACCTGATGCTCAACTGGCTGTCCGACCCCTTGCCTGCCCTGACCGAGGCCCATCGGGTCCTGGAGGTCGACGGCTTGCTGATGTTCTCGACCCTCGGTCCGGACACCCTGAAGGAGTTGCGTGCCAGCTTGCCCGACCACGGCGGCGAGCGGGTACACCGCTTCATCGACATGCACGACCTCGGTGACGCGCTGGTCAAGGCCGGATTCGCCGACCCGGTGATGGACATGGAGATGCTGACCCTGACCTACGCCAGTTTCGATGAGTTGCTCGCCGACCTCAGGCTGTCCGGCTGCAACAACGCCGCCGTCGGGCGGCCTAGAGGGCTGAGCGGGCGCAGGCAGTGGGAGGAGGCCCGAGCGTCGATCGAGCGCTATCGCCAGGACGGGCGGATCGCCATCAGCTTCGAGGTCGTGCAAGGTCATGCCTGGAAGCCGGCCCCTCGCACAACGAACGACGGGCGTGCCGTCATTCGCTTCATGAACCGCCCGGGAGACAAGGCATGACGACGCAGGGGCCGATGACCTGGCTGTTCGATCTCGACAACACGCTGCACAACGCGAGCGCGCACATCTTCCCGCACATCAACCGCAGCATGACCGCTTACCTGAGCGAGCATCTCGCGCTGACCGAGGACGAGGCCAATGCGCTGCGGATGCAGTACTGGAAACAATACGGCGCCACCCTGCTCGGCCTGGTCAGACATCACGGCACCGATCCGAAGCACTTTCTGGCCGAAACCCACCGTTTCGATCGACTGCACGAGATGATGGTTTTTGATCGGGGTTTGCGCGGCATGTTACGCCGCTTGCCGGGGCGCAAGATCGTATTCTCGAACGGACCGCAGCGCTATGCCACCGCAGTGATCGATCTGATGGGCATTCGTCACTGCTTCGACGA
The DNA here is from genome assembly GCA_030604735.1 of Azoarcus sp. GTDB lineage: Bacteria > Pseudomonadota > Gammaproteobacteria > Burkholderiales > Rhodocyclaceae > Azoarcus_F. The sequence goes on along the minus strand of JAUVVG010000004.1, from coordinate 66,833 downwards.
TATCTACGGCATCGAACAGATGCGCCTGCATCCCAAGCCGGGGATACGCGCCTACCGCCACCTGCTACGCGACCACCGGCTCAACCCGCAGCGCTGCATCCTGGTCGAGGACTCGCCCGAAAACCTGCGTACCGCCAAGCGGCTGGGCATGCGTACGGTGCTGGTGGGCAAAAGCCCAAGGCAACCCGCTTATGTCGATGTCCGGATCGGCTCGGTGCTCGAGCTCAGACGGGCGCAAGGAAGGCTGATCCGCTGATGAACCCGCCTTGCTCCAGTCGGAAACGATTCAGCGCTGTTGCTTGAGCCAGCGCGCCGCATCCAGCGCGAAGTAGGTCAGGATGCCGTCGGCCCCGGCGCGCTTGAAGCCGAGCAGGGCTTCCATCACGCAGGCCTCCTCGGCCAGCCAACCTTGCGCGATGGCGGCCTTCAGCATCGCATACTCGCCACTGACCTGATAGACATAGGTCGGAACCTGCAACTCCGACTTCACCCGGCGGACGATGTCCAGGTAAGGCATGCCGGGCTTGACCATGAACATGTCCGCCCCTTCGGCGATGTCCAACGCGACCTCGCGAATCGCCTCGTCGGTGTTGGCAGGATCCATCTGGTAGGTGTACTTGTTGCCGCCGCCGAGATTGCCGGAAGATCCGACCGCATCACGGAACGGTCCATAGAAGCTCGAGGCATACTTGGCCGAATAGGCGAGGATGCGGGTGTGGATGTGACCATTGACATCGAGTTCGGCGCGAATCCGTCCGACCCGGCCGTCCATCATGTCGCTTGGAGCGACCACGTCGGCACCGGCCTGGGCATGACACAAGGCCTGCTTGGCCAGTGCCTCCAGGGTTTCGTCATTGAGCACGTAGGCGCGCGGGTCGTCCGGGTCGATCAGCCCGTCCTGACCATGGCTGGTGTAGGGGTCCAGCGCAACGTCGGTGATCACCCCGAGCTCGGGAAAGCGCGTCTTGAGTCCCTGCACGACCCGCGGCACGAGGCCGTCGGGGTTCCAGGCTTCTTCGGCGCCAGGTGTCTTGCCAGCCGCATCGATCACCGGGAATAGCGCAAGCGCCGGCACGCCCAGCGTCACGGCCTCCTCGGCGACCCGATACAAATTGTCCAGCGATACGCGACTCACCCCCGGCATGGAAGGCACCGCCTCGGTCCGCTCCGTCCCATCCAGGACGAAGACCGGATAGATCAGATCATCGGCGGACAGCGCCGACTCGCGCATCAGACGACGGGAGAACACATCCCGTCTCATCCGTCGCATCCGGGTCAAAGGAAAACTGCCGGTCGGTCGCATACTCGATTCCTCATCTCGATAAAGGTTGAAAGTCGATCATCGCGCACCGAACGGGCGTGATGAGCTGGCGCTTACAGTTTGCAAAAGCTTGAGCGAAACACTCGGGAACTAAGCGCTTCACTTCAAATCAGAAGCAGTGGATGGGCCAAGCCATCCCCCGCTTTCCCTCCCTGAGCGGGTGCCTTCAATTCAAGGCGTTGAACCCCGGGTCTTCATTCCCCTTTGGCCCGGGGTTTTCTTTTTCCAGGCCAAGCCATCTCGACACCACCGCTTCGACCTCTTCGACACCGGTCTTCTTCAGGCTGGAGAACAACTGGACGCTGATCTGCCCCGCCATGCCCGACAGTTCCCGCTGGACGAAAGCCCGTGCCGCGCTGGCCTGATTGCGCGACAACTTGTCACTCTTGGTCAGCAGGATGTGAATCGGTCTTCCGGAAGGCGCGAACCAGCCTATCATCTGCTGATCGAGCGGCGTCAGGGGGTGGCGCGAATCCATGATCAGCACCAGGCCGATCAGATTTTCGCGCGATCTGAGATAGTTTTCGAGCAGGCCCTGCCATTGCTTTCGAATATTCTCCGGCACCTTCGCGTAGCCATATCCCGGAAGATCAACCAGGGCGGCGCCGCAGTTCAGCCGGAAGAAATTGATGAGCTGCGTCCTGCCCGGCGTCTTGGAGACATAGGCTAGACGCGTGTGCCCGGCGAGCGTGTTGATCGCGCTCGATTTTCCCGCATTCGAGCGTCCTGCGAAGGCGATTTCCGCACCGTTTGGCGGCGGCAGACCAGAAGATTTCGCGATCGAAATCTCGAATTGTGCATTGCGGAAAATAGGCATTGGGAGCGTTGTGCCGAGCGGCACCGGGTGAGGAGAAAATGCCTGATTGCATCGCGCAATAACAGGTTCTTGATATAGAATACCAAGTTTGAGACAACCGCTCACGGCTGTTCCGAGGACACTATGATCAAGCGTTCCCTGCTGATTTCGCTGCTGCTGGTTGCTGGCAGCCTTCAGGCCCAGACCGCCGACAATGCAAAACAGATCGTCGAGACGGTTTGCGCAGCCTGTCATGGCATCGATGGCAACAGTGCTTTGCCCGAAAATCCGAAACTGGCTGGCCAGATCCCGGAATACCTTTACAAGCAGATGCGGGACTATGCGTCGATCGACGGCGCGCCCCCTGCCCGTGAGAACGCCATCATGAACGCGATGATCGCCAGTCTCGACGACGCCGGCATGCGCGCGGTCGCCGAATACTTCGCTTCCCAGGAACTGAAGCCGGAAGCAGCCAAGAGCCTCGAAACGATCGAGCTCGGCCAGAGCATCTGGCGCGGCGGCATCGCCGCCAAGGGCGTTCCGGCCTGTGCTGCCTGCCACGGCCCGGCTGGCGCCGGCATGCCCGCCGAGTACCCGCGTATTTCCGGTCAGTTCGCCGACTACACCTTCCAGCAGTTGAAGGGCTTCCGGGACGGCATCCGCGCCAATGACCCGAACGAGATGATGCGTATGATCGCCCTCAAGATGACCGACGCTGAAATGAAAGCGGTTTCGGACTACGCCGCCGGCCTGCGCTGAGCGGCGCGGAACACGAAGGCGTCATCGGCACCCGGGATGGGCGCCGTGATCGAAAAAGGTGGCCTTGGCCACCTTTTTTTGTATCCTGCCGTGCGACGAAGGGTTCTTCTCTGTCCCGGCGCCCTGCCCGCCAAGCCCACACTTGCCAAGACGCAGGCTGTTCCTGGCGCGGTCGTGTTGCCGCTACGCAGTCTTGTCCTCGCTCACTCGGGACCGGATGACTTTTGTTCCCGCCTGATCAGGCCGAACTTTTATGCCGCCGCCCCGCATTGAAATAGGCGAGTTCCGAGGATGAAAAGCCGGCCGCCAATCTGGCAGACTCGTGCAACGGCGGCTGCGGATGGGGCGCATCGAAACGCGCTATCAGGTCCAGGTAGGTCTGCTCGGGTTCCAGCCCACGGCGTGCGCAAAGCCGCCGGAACCAGTGATCACCCAGCGCGACATGTCCGATCTCGTCGCGCAAGATGATTTCCAGCACGGCAACGCTTTCGACATCGCCGATCTTGCGCAACTTGTCCATGATCGGCGGAGTGGCATCGAGCCCGCGCGCCTCCAGCACCCGCGGCACCAGCGCCATCCTGGCCAGCGGATCGGCTGCGGTCTTGCACGCCATTTCCCACAAACCGTTGTGTGCCGGAAAATCGCCATAGTCGTATCCGATCGCCCGGAGTCGTTCCGTGACCAGACCGAAGTGCATGGCCTCCTCGGCTGCGACCTTCAACCAGCCCGCGTGAAACGGGACGGGAAACGAACGGAAGCGCATCACGCAATCGAGCGCGAGGTTGATCGCATTGAACTCGATGTGGGCAATCGCATGCAGCAATGCGGCGTGTCCCTCCGCCGTGGTCACGCGCCGTCTCGGCACCTGTTGCGGATCGACCAGCACCGGCCTGGCCGGCCGGCCCGGCTCGGTCAGCGGCAGCGGATCATCGGCACCCGCCACGCAAATGTAATCGCCGGCATCCCAACCAGCCAGCAAAGCCGACACGGCCTCCGACTTGGCCCGCGGATCGGCGATCAGCAGCGCATCGCGCGCAAGCTGGTGGATGGAAAGCGTCATGTCACCTCACGACCGAAACAAACAAAGCCGAGCACATACCCTCGCAGTCCTGACAATGGAGAAGAACCGGTCAACGCAGCCCGGGGCGTCGCAACCGCCCCGCATCATAAACCATGACCGCCAACCGACGACTGCGCACCGACGCGAAGGGAATAACGGCACAGCGCCGGCGGCTATAATCCTGGAAACCCCGGTTGACCGCTTGGCGTGTTGCATGAATCCTTATGCAAACTGCGGTTTCCAGGATAATGACTGGGTTTCCGCCTCAACCACTTCGGGACCGCGAATGGATCAACAACCCGCTGCCAAGAATCATCCCCCCGCGTCCAATCTGAGCGTCGCTGCCGCGCGCGAGGCCATTCTGTCTCGACTTTCTCCAGTCACCGGCTGGGAGTGTGTCAGCGTCAGGGGTGCGCTCGAGCGCGTGCTCGCCGCAGACGTGATCGCGCCTTGCAATGTCCCGGCCCATGACAACTCGGCCCTGGACGGTTATGCGCTGCGCTTCGACGATCTGGCGCCAGAGGGCGAAACCAGCCTGAGTGTGGTCGGGACGGCGTTCGCCGGCAAACCTTTCACCGGCATCATCGGCGTCGGTCAGGCGGTGCGCATCATGACAGGGGCCACCATACCGCAGGGCGCGGACGCGATCGTGGTGCAGGAGATCGTTCGCGCCGACGCCGGCCGGGTCATCATCCCGGCCGGACAGAAGCGCGGCCAGAACCTGCGCAAGGCCGGCGAAGACTTGGCGCTGGGCGGGGTCGCGATCCCGGCCGGCAGGCGCTGCGGCCCGGCCGAACTCGGCCTGATCGCCTCACTCGGCATCGCCGAAGTCACGGTCCGTCGTCGCCTCCGTGTCGCGTTCTTTTCCTCCGGCGACGAGATCGCGTCGATCGGCAAGCCGCTCGCCCCGGGGCAGATCTACGACAGCAATCGTTACACGCTTCATGGTGCGCTGACCCGACTCGGTTGCGAGATCATCGACATGGGCGTGGTGCGCGACGAGCCCGATGCACTCGAAGCTGCGTTCCGCAGCGCGGCGGAATGCGCCGACGTGATCCTGACCAGTGGCGGGGTGTCGGTCGGGGAAGCCGACTTCATCAAGGCCCTGGTCAATCGACTGGGCCGGGTCGACTTCTGGAAGATCGATATCAAACCGGGTCGCCCGATGGCCTTCGGCCAGATCGGTGACACCTGGATGTTCGGTCTGCCGGGCAATCCGGTCGCGGTGATGGTGACCTTCTACCAGTTCGTCCAGGACGCCCTGCTCAAGCTCGGCGGCGTGGATCCGGTTCCGCAGGCGGCGTTGTTCGCGGTCCGCTGCGCCAGCAAGATAGGCAAGCGCCCCGGTCGCAGGGAGTTCCTGCGCGGGCGGATGACCGAGGTGGACGGTTTAGCGCAAGTCGAAGTCTGCGGCGCACAAGGGTCGGGCATCCTGAAATCGATGTCGGATGCGAACTGCTTCATCGTGTTGCCGGAAGACTGCGGCGATGTCGCCGTCGGCGACCCGGTCCTGGTTCAGATGTTCGACGGTCTGATCTGATCACTTTTACAAGGCATTATCCAAACTCATGAATCAGAACGATTTGAAGAAAGCAGCTGCGCTGGTTGCGCTGGAATATGTGGAAGAAGGTTCCATCGTCGGCGTCGGCACCGGTTCTACGGTCAATCACTTCATTGCCGGACTGGAGGGTATTCGCGACCGGGTCGCGGGTGCGGTGTCCAGCTCGGAGGCCAGTTCGGCCAGGCTGGCTGCACTCGGCATCCCGGTCATCGATCTGAACGACGTAACCGACCTGCCGATTTATGTGGACGGCGCCGACGAGATCGATGGCGATTTCAACATGATCAAGGGCGGCGGTGGCGCCCTGACCCGCGAGAAAATCGTCGCCGAAGTCGCCACCCGCTTCATCTGCATCTGCGATGCAAGCAAACAGGTCAATCTGCTCGGCCACTTCCCGCTCCCGGTCGAGGTGCTCCCGATGGCGCGGGCACTGGTCGAGCGGAAACTGCAACAGCTGGGCGGTCATCCGGTTCTCAGGGAACACTTCATCACCGACAACGGCAACCTGATTCTGGATGTCCATGGCCTCCGGATCGCCGCACCGACCGAGCTGGAAAGCGCGATCAACCAGATTCCGGGCGTGGTCACCAATGGCTTGTTCGCGCGTCGCGGCGCCGACCTGTTGCTGCTCGCAACGGCGAATGGCGTCGAGCGCCATGTCGCGAGGCATTCGGCTTGAGTGCAGTCCTCCCGAAACGACTGGTCAAGACTGAAATATTAACGTCACACTCGGCTGTTAGCCTTCTGCGGTCTCAGACAAGGATCCAATGCCCATCATGATGAAGAAACACACTTTCGCCCAGTTCGATGTCGAGCTCGAAACCCTTCAAAAGCGGGTGGTGATGCTGGGCGAAGTCGTCTGCGAGCAGGTCACCCGGGCCATGGAGGGATTGGCCAGCAACGATCTCGAACTGATCGAGGATGTGATCAAGACAGACAAGGCCATTAATCGTGAAGAGGTCGCGGTGGATGAGCAGTGCGTCCAGATGATTGCCCGACACGCACCCGCCGCAAATGACCTGCGCCTGATCATGTCGGTGAAGCAGATGGTGACCGATCTAGAACGGGTCGGCGACGAAGCGAAGAAGATTGCGAAAGCGGCCCGGCACATCATCGAAGCCGAATCCAAATTCGTCCCCAAGGTCGAACTGAATTATGTCGCGAACATGGCCGTGGCCATGCTGCGTAGCGCCCTGGATGCCTTCGTCAGGCAGGACGCGACCGCCTCGGCCGACATTCTTCGCCAGGACAAGGAAGTCGACGCGATCTTCAAGGGCATCATGCGCCAACTGGCGACCTTCATGATGGAAGATCCGCGCCTGATCACACGCGCGCTGGACATCCTGTTCATCGCCAAGTCGATCGAGCGCATTGGTGACCATGCGACCAACATCGCGGAACAAATCGTCTATATGGTCAAGGGCCGCGACGTCCGCCACGAAAGCATAGAAGTGGTGGAAGCCAAGGTCCGCGAGGACTGAGAACTCGCTACGGAATTGCGGCGAACCCGAGGGCAAGACGCGTGGCGCACAACGTCCGCGACCCCTCGAATCGGTAGAGGCTGCGCGAGCCGCGAAATCGGCCGAACGCAGGCAGGCTTCCGCCGCCCTTTCGCGCCTTGCGGCGCTCCCACAGGGCGACGGAGGGCAACCGGCGCAGCGCTGTCATCCGGGCGCGCAAGCGTCTTGCGCGATCAAGCCAGTACCCTCCGCACAAAAGACAAACCCGGCTGCGCGCCGGGTTTGCTTTTTTCAGGCCGAGGCTCGAGCGGTCACGACGAGGGGGGAACGTAACCCCCGACCTGATCGGCGCCCTCACCGAAGAAATGCTTCTCCATCTGCTCGGCCAGATACTTGCGGGCTTTTGCATCCATCAGGTTCAGGCGGTTCTCGTTGATCAGCATGGTCTGGTACTTGACCCACTGTTGCCACGCTTCCTTGGATACATTCTCGAAAATGCGCTTGCCGAGGGCCCCCGGCACTGGCGGCAGATCCAGTCCTTCCGCCTCACGCCCCAGTTTCACGCAATTGACCATACGAGCCATTTCATCAATCCTCTCTGCAGTTGGTTGCACCTCAGTCTTCAGACGACATTCTATCGGATTCGTCCTGACCGTTCGGCGCGATCGTCCATCGATTGCGTCCCTGCGCCTTGGATTGGTACATGGCATGATCCGCCGCCGCGATCAGCCGCTCGGCATCGCGGGCGTTGCGTGGATAGCGCGCGATGCCCAGACTTGCCGTCAGGCGCGCTTCCCTGCCGTCGAAACGGAAACGCAGACCCGCCACGCCCTCGACGATACGCTTTGCCAGTTCCAGCAGTCCGGATTCGTCCGCATCCGGCACCAACACCGCGAACTCGTCTCCCCCCAATCTGAAAAAAGTCTCGTTGCGACGGATGATGCTGCCGACCTCGCGGCTCATCGTCACCAGCACCTCGTCACCGGCCTGATGACCGAAATCGTCGTTGATCGGCTTGAACCCATCCAGGTCGAAGATCACCAGGCCGACATCGTACTGGCGCCGTTCGGCATCGGCCAGCAAGCGGTCGAGTTCCTCGTGAAAACGCCTGCGATTGAACAAATCTGTCAGGGGATCCCGCTCGGCGAGCTGGATCAGGCGCTCACCGATTCGGCGCTGCTCGGTGACATCCTCGTAGATCCAGACCCGACCGATGCCGCGGTTGTCCGGTCCGCCTTCGACGATGGCCGAAGCATCGGTCACGACCCGGCCATCCTTGAAGCGGATCTCGCGCGACGTATCGTCTCGCCCGGACACGACGACGTTCTGGATACTGCGGAAGTACACCTCCGGCTCTTCGAGCAGCGGCGCGACCCGACTCTGCAACACCACGTCGCGAAGACCGATCAGGTTCTCATCGGGCGCGAAGCCCCAGATATCCAGCATCGCGCGATTGAAGTACAACACCCGGTGGTCGCGATCCATGAACAGGATACCGAGTCTTATCACGTTCAGCAGAGCGGTCAAACGCATCCGCTCGTCGTTGCTGCGCGACAGATAATGCTCCCGCAGCGCCTGCGATCGGCGCAGCTCGGCGACTGTCTCGAGCAACTTGTATTCGGTTTCCTTGCGTTCCTGCACATTCTCGGCCGACATCCGCAGACCGAACACGCGACCAACCTGGATCACGCGGCGCCAGCGGCATGCGACCCAACACACCTGAGCGTCGCGGTCCTTCAGCCGCATCTCGAAAGACTCGAGATCACCCTGCTCGACCACCCGCTTGACCACCCGTCGGCAATAGCCGAGATCGGAGTCATGCACCAACAGCGCCAACGGATCGGGTGCTTCCATGCATTCCGCAGGGGAGCGACCGGTGAAGGATTGCACCGACGGGCTGATCCAGATCAGCCGTCCATCGAGATCGAACATCGCCTCGACCCCGTGCACACCGTCTGCAATCTCCCTCAGCAACTCGGCCTGGCGTACCGCTGCATCGATGCGTTCGAGCATCTCGGCCGATGCCGGCTCGGCCATGGGGTTGCGGACAATCATTGCCGAATCGAGTTCGTCCAGCCGCCTCGACAAGGCATCCGAGTAGAGCGTTCGGAGGCAGGCGCGACTGCGCACATGCAAAACGGTCAGCACGGTGGCCGGAAGCCCGACCAGCGCGACCGCGGCGAGTGCGAGCGCCCAGAGCTCTCCACCACCAAAACGAAACGCCAGCAGCCCGGCCACGAAACAGGCCAATGCGACCAGCACGCCCACCAGCACCGACACCCCTATCCCGTCATCCGGTCGCCTCTCCGTTTCCCGACGAAGCGACCGTTGTTGCGACGAGGGGCGGGGCACGTCGCTCATAAGTTCTTGACGAACACCTTGGAGCGGCGCTGGAAGTTGTACAACTCCCGCTTCTGCCTGGGCAGCGCCTCGGGCCCGGTTTCGTTGAACCCGCGCTCGCGGAACCAGTGCGCGGTGCGGGTCGTCAGCACGAACAAGCGCTCGAGCCGCTGCATGCGGGCGCGCTGCTCGATGCGCTTGAGCAAGTGGTCACCCAGCCCCGCCCGCCTGTATTCGGGCGTGACCGCGAGACAGGCCAGTTCAGCGGCGCGTTCGTCGCTGAACGGATACAGTGCGGCGCAGCCGACCAGCACCCCGTCATGCTCGACCAGGGTGAAACGCTCGATCTCCTGTTCGAGCAGCTCACGACCGCGCCGTACCAGCGTGCCGTCCATTTCCATCGGCGTGATCAGCGCGACCAGCGCCGCGACATCCTCGAACGAGGCTTCACGGAAACGGAACAGCGGATCGCGCGACACGACGGTCCCGACCCCCGCATGGGTGAAGAACTCCAGCAACAAGCCGCCGTCCTTGTCATGGTCGATCAGGTGGGCGCGCGCCACGCCCCGGCGCACCGCACGCACCGCGCAAGGCAGGTACAGGTGAAGATCCTCGGTCAGCCCCTGATTGGCTTCGAACATGCGCTCCGCCTCATCGGCAGTGACCGAATCGATCAGGTGACCAGTCTCGTCCAGCAAACCCGGCGCATCGCACAGGTAGATCAGCTTCTCGGCGCGCAGCGCCACCGCGACCGCCTCGGCGACGTCCTCCATGCTTAGGTTGAAGATCTCGCCTGCCGGCGACACCCCCAGCGGAGAAATCAGCACCACATTTTGCTGATCCAGGTCGGCCTTGATCTCGTCGGCGATGATCTTGCGCACGGCACCGGTGAACTGGAAGTCGACGCCCTCGACCACCCCGACTGGTCGTGCGGTGATGAAATTGCCACCGGTGACCCGCATGTAGCTCCCCGCCATCGGGGTGTTCGGCAAACCCTGCGACAGCAAGGCCTCGACCTCCAGCCGGGTCACGGCCATCGCAGCCTTGACGCATTCGAGCGCGGCCGCATCGGTGACCCTGAGACCATGGTGATAGCGCGGTTCGAGGCCGCGACGGGCCATCTCGTCCTCGATCTGCGGCCTTGCGCCATGCACCAGGACCAGCCTGATGCCGAGTGCTGCCAGCAGGTTGCAGTCATAGGCCAGCTTCTGGGCACGATCGCCGCCGGCCACCTCGCCACCGAAGGCGATCACGAAGGTCTTGCCACGAAAAGCGTGGACATACGGCGCGGCGCCGCGCACCCAGGCGACGAACTGGGCGGTGGAATCCGCTTCTGACTGACTCTGGACTGCTGACATGTCATTATCGCGGCGCCTGGCACCGCCTGTTGGTTTCTAGTCGTAATGATTCAATTCTAGCGGAATAGCGCAACGCTTCGCGGGCGACGACGACAGTCGGCTTCGAGCCGCAGACCACCGGCCCACCCCACCGCCCTCGCCATCACCGGCCGGGTCAGCGCCCGAAGGCCGCTTCAAGGCGCTCGCACACGGTACGCAACACCTTGATTCTAGAGTAATACTTATTGTTCGCTTCGACTACGGTCCAAGGTGAAATCTCGGTACTGGTGCGGTCTATCATGTCGCACACCGCGCGCTCGTAGTCGTCCCATTTCTCACGGTTGCGCCAGTCCTCATCGGTGATCTTGAAGCGCTTGTGGGGCTCCTGCTCACGCGCCTGGAAACGCGCCAGTTGCTCGTCCTTGCTGATCGCCAGCCAGAACTTGACCACGACCGCGCCGGCATCGACCAGCTCGTCCTCGAAATCGTTGATCTCGGCGTAGGCCCGCATCCAGTCGGCCTCTGAACAAAAGCCTTCCACACGCTCGACCAGGACCCGGCCATACCAGGATCGATCGAAGATCACGACCTTGCCCCAGCGCGGCAACTGCCGCCAGAAACGCCACAGATAGGGCTTCGCGAGTTCCTCGTCGGTCGGCGCGCCGATCGGGATGACCCGGTAGCGACGCACGTCCATCGCCGCAGTCATACGCCGGATTGCCCCGCCCTTGCCAGCAGCGTCAGAGCCCTCGAAAACCAGTATCAGCGAGCGGGTCGTGAAGGCCGGGTCGCGGGTCAGCAAGGCCAGCCGGCCCTGCAGTGCCTCGAGCAACTCGTTGTAATCACTCTTGCCGAGCGGTTGGTCGAGTTCTAGCGTATTCAGAAAATTGCGCTGATCCAGTGCAGGCGGCAACGGCGGCGCGGTCTGGCGCTGTACCCAGTTCTGTCCGGTCAGCTCCAGACGCTTGCGCAGCGCGCCGAGCAAGGTACGCCCGACGAACAGCGCCCTGAAACGAGGATCGCTGCCATCCACGATCAGCCACGGCGCCTCACCGGTACTGGTACGCCGCAGCGCATGCTCGGCCACCTCGCGATAGCGGTCATAGAGTGTGTAGAAATGCCAGTCGGCGTCGGTGACCCGCCAACGGGTCTTGGGATCGTTCTCCAGCGACTCGAGGCGCTTCTTCTGCCCCTTCTTCGATAGATGGAACCAGAATTTGATCAGCAGGACGTTCTCGCGCACCAGCATGCTTTCGAACCGATTGACCTCGTCGAGATGTTGATCGAGCTCGGACTCCTTGATCTGCTTGGCCACCCGCTCGTTGATCGGCGTGGTGTACCAGTTTCCGAACAACACCCCGATCTTGCCCTTCGGGGGCAGCGCCCGCCAGAACCGCCACATGTGGGGACGTTCCGACTCCTCGGCGGTCGGAGCATCGAACGCCCAGGCTTCGATATGACGCGGATCCATCCACTCATTGAGCAGATTGACCGTTTCCCCCTTGCCCGCGCCGTCGATTCCGTTGATCAGGACGACGACCGAAAACCCCTTGCGCTCGAGCAACTCGAACTGGGCATCGAGCAGCTCCGCACGCAGGGCCGGCACGGCCTCGTCATAGTCCGACTTGGAGGTCTTGTGGCCTATCTCGGCTGATTCGAACATCTTGACTCCTCTCTGGTGAATCGGACATCGGCTCAGAAATCCCCCCACAAGGCCTGCATCGCCGCCAGCGTCGCAAGCCCGGCGGTCTCGGTGCGAAGGATCCGGGGCCCCAAGGACATCGGAAGACATCCCCGCGCCAGACACAGCTGCAGCTCCGGGTCGGACCATCCGCCTTCCGGACCAACCAGCACATGCACTTCACCGCGGGGGCGGAAGGCCGGATCCAGCCTCTGGCCCACCTCCGGCGCCATCACGAAGCGGGTCACCGCATCGGCAGGCTGTCCGAGGTATTCGGCCAGGCCGGTCAGGGGCCTCAACTCCGGGACGCGATTGCGGCCACACTGTTCGCACGCGGAGACCACGACTTGCTGCCAGTGCTGCGCCCGTTTGACCGCCCGCTCCGGCGCGAGCCTCAGTACCGAACGGTCGGCACGCAAAGGCACGATCGCTGCAGCGCCCAACTCCACTGCCTTCTGGATGATCCAGTCCATTTTGTCGCCACTGGCCAGCCCCTGGACCAGAACCAGCCGCAACGGGGACTCGCGCTCCACCTCGTCGCGGACCTCGAGCCGGGCATACCAGCTCTTGCCCGACTGCCGCAACGATGCGCGCACCTCGCCACCCCGCCCGTCGAACAACACGATGGCATCGCCCTCGCCGAGTCGCAAGACCCGCGTCGCATGGTGCGCCAGCGCCTCGGGCAATAGGCAATCCCCTCGCCCCGGCAGGGGATCAGGATGATGGAAGCGCGCGGTCATGATCGTGACAAGGGAGGCATAGAGGGCATGGCAAACTGTTGGGCATCGACTCGCTGCAGAGCCCGCTCTCAGCGTCGGACAAACCGTGCCGAACAAACCGGCTGTGCGTGGCCATTCGTAAATCAACCGGGCTATTATAGGGATGGAGACCTTGCGCGGAGCGATGCGATGGCGGCAACAACCACCCCAATCTGTAATTTCGGCTGGCGAGCACCCGATTTCGACTTGCCCGGCGTAGACGGAAAACGCTACAGCCTCGCCTCGGCCAAAGGCGAAAACGGATTGCTGGTGATGTTCATCTGCAACCACTGTCCCTATGTGAAGGCGGTGCTCGATCGCATCATCCGGGACACGCGCGAACTGGCAGGCCTCGGGGTAAGAAGCATCGCGATCATGGCCAACGACCCGGCGATCTATCCGGAAGACGCGTGGGACAACATGGTCGAAGTGGCAAAACGGCTGGCTTTTCCGTTTCCCTATGTCCTGGACGAGACCCAGGCGGTCGCCAAGGCCTATGGCGCGGTGTGCACCCCGGACTTCTTCGGCTTTAACGCGGCCTTGGAACTGCAATACCGGGGGCGCCTGGATGCGTCCGGCCGCAGTCCGGCCGCGCCTGACGCTCGTCGCGACTTGTTCGAAGCGATGAAGCAGGTCGCGCGCAGTGGGCATGGGCCTGCAGAACAGGTCGCGAGCATCGGCTGCTCGATCAAGTGGCGGGAGGCCTGATGCCCACCGCTGCCCACCGCCTGTCCCGCGCCCGTGCGCTGGAGTCTCTGGTCAGGGACATCGCGCGCGAGGTGATCCTGCCGCGCTATCTCAAGACCGCCCGCAATCGCAAGCCGGATGGTTCGCTCTTCACCGAGGCCGATCTGGAATCGCAACGCCGCTTCAGCGAGGAACTGCCCAAGCTGATGCCGGGCGACGTGCTCGGCGAGGAGATGAGTCGCGAGGAACAGGCACGACTGTGGTCCGAGAACCGCAAGGGTTTGTGGTGCATAGACCCGATCGACGGCACCACCAACTTCGCCAACGGCATCCCTTTTTTCGCCGTGTCGATTGCCTACCTGGTCGATCATGAGCCACGCTTCGGGGTGGTCTACAACCCGGTCACCGACGAGTCCTTCTACGCTGCCAAGGGCGCCGGCGCCTTCCTCAACGGTGCAGAACTCCCATTGCGCTCGGCCGCCGAACGGATCGGCGACGCGGTCGCCGGGATCGACTTCAAGCGGATCAGTCATCATCTTGGTGACGAGCTGGCGGTACGACCGCCGTATTACTCGCAGCGCAATTTCGGCTCCAGCGCGCTCGAGTGGTGTTTCGTCGCAGCCGGCCGCCTGGACATTTATCTGCATGGGGGGCAGATGCTGTGGGACTATGCGGCCGGTCACCTGATCCTGACCGAAGCCGGGGGCGAGGCCGTGGCGCTGGACGGCGGCTCGCTGATGGCGGGGCCTGCGGTCAAGCGCGGCGTGATCGCCGCGGCCAGCCCCAGCTTGTTCGCCGAGTGGCGCAACTGGGTCTCCGGGCACTCCTGAACCTTTTTTCAACTACCATCCGACCTTCCAACCCGACAGGTGGCCGCGTCGCCATCGCTGACGACCATGACTGCATACGGTGCGACTGACTCGGCCTCGCCCCCCGGCAAGGATCGCCGCAAGTACCACGAGGTACGCGCGATCTTCGAAGAGGCGATAGAGGTGATCCAGCCCTTCTTCGATCCGGCCAACTCGTGGGGCAATCGTTCGCTGGACCACCTCGCCTACCGCTCCTTGCGCGAAAACTATCCGCAATTGTCGATGGAAGAGGTGCACGTCCTGGTCGTCGCGGCCAAGCGGGTATTCGCGGAGCGGCACGCCGGACGCGCAACCGACTGAGTCACTCCGGAGTCCCGACCATGTCCGCCAAGCATCCGATCATCGCCGTCACCGGTTCCTCCGGCGCCGGCACCACCACGGTCAAGCACACTTTCGAGGCGATCTTCCATCGCGAGAATGTCAATGCCGCGATCGTCGAAGGCGACAGCTTCCATCGCTATACGCGGGTCGAGATGAAGCAATTGATAGACGAGGCCGAGGCGCGCGGAGAGCGCGGGATCAGCCATTTCGGCCCGGAGGCCAACCTGCTCGAGGAACTGGAGGCCTTGTTTCGTGGCTATGGTGAATCCGCGGTCGGCCGCAAGCGTTTCTACATCCACAACGAGGAGCAATCGGTCCGGTGGAGCCTGCCTATGGGCACCTTCACCGACTGGGAAGACCTGCCGGTCGGCACCGACTGCCTGTTCTACGAGGGCTTGCATGGCGGCATGCTGACCGAGCAGGTCGATATCGCCAAGCATGTCGACCTGCTGATCGGCGTCGCCCCGACGATCAATCTCGAATGGATACAGAAACTGCATCGTGACACCCGGGTGCGCGGCTATTCGATGGAGGCGGTCCAGGACACCATCCTGCGCCGGATGCACGACTATGTGCATTACATCGTGCCGCAGTTCTCACGCACTCATATCAACTTCCAGCGGGTGCCGGTGGTCGACACCTCCAATCCTTTCATCGCACGCGACGTCCCCAGCCTGGCCGAATCGATGGTCGTGATCCGCTTCCGCGACCCGCGCGGGATCGACTTCCCGTATCTGCTGAACATGATCCACGACGCGTTCATGTCTCGCGCCAACTCGATCGTGATCCCGGGCGGAAAGCTCGACCTCGCGATGCAGTTGATCCTGACCCCGCTGATCTGGAAGCTGATGGAGAAGCGACGCAAGCTGGTCTGACGCAAACCCGTCGGACAGGGGTGGCCCGCAACCCCGCGCGGCGTCCGCGCCCCACACGCCTACCGTCCCCTCTTGCCTTCTCCGAGCTACCGTCGCCCGTCGTCGCCGTCATCGCAGCCGCCTGCATTCGGCCTCTCCTGACCAACACCGGCCGGTAGCCGCCCTACCGTCACGCGGGCTTTTCGGCGATAATCGCGGTTTTCCCAGCGCAGTAGCCGACCGATTGCCATGTCAGACACCCGTAGCGTCACCCCGCCTACCTTCAATCCGATCACGGGCGCGATTCGTGCATTGGCCATGGACGCGGTCCAGCAGGCCAAGTCCGGCCACCCGGGCGCGCCGATGGGCATGGCCGAGATCGCCGAAGTCCTGTGGCGCCATCACCTCAAGCACAATCCGGCCAACCCGAACTGGGCCGATCGCGACCGTTTCGTGCTGTCCAACGGCCATGGCTCGATGCTGTTGTATGCGCTGCTACACCTCACCGGCTATGACCTGCCAATCGAGGAACTGAAGCGCTTCCGCCAGTTGCACAGCCGTACCCCGGGCCACCCGGAGCATGGCTATGCGCCGGGCGTCGAGACCACCACCGGTCCGCTCGGCCAGGGCATCACCAACGCGGTCGGCATGGCCATCGCCGAGAAGGTGCTGGCGGCCGAGTTCAACCGCCCCGGCCACGCCGTGGTCGATCACCGCACCTGGGTCTTCCTCGGCGACGGCTGCCTGATGGAGGGCATCTCGCATGAGGCCTGCTCGCTGGCCGGCACGCTCGGCCTGGGCAAGCTGATCGCCTTCTACGACGACAACGCAATCTCGATCGACGGCCATGTCGAGGGCTGGTTCACCGACGACACGCCCAAGCGTTTCGAGGCCTACGGCTGGCCGGTTCTGCCGAATGTTCAAGGTCACGATCCGGTCGCGCTCGAAGCCGCCATCCAGGCGGCGCTCGCCAACACCGGCCAACCGACCCTGATCTGCTGCAAGACCGTGATCGGGGCCGGCGCGCCTAACAAGCAAGGCAGCCACGACGTGCACGGCGCGCCGCTCGGCGACGCCGAGATCGCCGCGACCCGCGCCCACATCGGCTGGAACCATCCCCCCTTCGAGGTGCCGGCCGAGCTCTACGCCGCGTGGGATGCGCGTAAGACCGGCGCCGCCGCCGAGGCCGCCTGGAATGCCCGCTTCGACGCCTATGCCGCGGCCCATCCGGCACTCGCAGCCGAATTGCGCCGGCGCATGAGCGGTGAACTACCGGCCGACTGGGCGGCACACGCAGCCAGCGTGATCGCGCAGTTCAACGACAAGGCCGAGACCATCGCCAGCCGCAAGGCCAGCCAGAACAGCATCGAGGCTTTCGCCCCCAAGCTGCCGGAACTGATCGGCGGGTCGGCCGACCTGGCCGGCTCCAACCTGACCCTGTGGTCCGGTTCCAAGGGCGTCAGCCGGGACAGTGGTGGCAACTACCTCTACTACGGTGTGCGTGAGTTCGGCATGGCTGCGATCGCCAATGGCATCGCGCTTCACGGCGGGCTGATCCCCTACACCGCAACCTTCCTGATGTTCAGCGACTATGCGCGCAACGCGCTGCGCATGGCTGCGCTGATGAAGCAGCGCCAGATCTTCGTGTTCACCCACGACTCGATCGGCCTGGGTGAGGACGGCCCGACCCACCAGCCAGTCGAGCATGCCGCCAGCCTGCGCCTGATCCCGAACATGGATGTGTGGCGCCCTTGCGACACGGTCGAATCGGCCACGGCCGGGGCCTGCGCGATCGAACGCGACACTGGCCCGAGCGCGCTGCTGTTCTCGCGCCAGAACCTGCCCTTTCAGGCGAGATCCACCGAGCAGATCGCCGCGATCCGTCGTGGCGGCTACATCCTGTCCGAAGCGCAGGGCAAGCCGGCGCAGGCGGTGATCATCGCGACCGGTTCGGAAGTCGCGCTGGCGATGAGTGCGCAGAAGACGCTTGCCGCGCGCGGCATCGCGGTGCGGGTGGTGTCCATGCCCTCGACCAATGTATTCGACCGTCAGGACAAGCGCTGGCAGGCCGAGGTGCTGCCCGCCGGTCTGCCCCGGGTCGCGGTCGAGGCCGGCGTGACCGATGGCTGGCGCAAGTATGTCGGGCTGGAGGGCGGCGTGGTCGGGCTCGACCGTTTCGGCGAATCCGCCCCGGCCGGCGAGCTCTACGAATACTTCGGCATCACCGCCGACGCGGTGGTCAGGGCGGTCGCCGAGCGCCTTTAAGTTTCAGCCTGACGGTCCGGACCGATCCAGGTGCGGGCCCACCGATTTCTGTTCTTCACGGGAGAGTCCTCAATGACCATCAAAGTCGCGATCAATGGTTACGGCCGCATCGGTCGCTGCACGCTGCGGGCCATCTACGAACTCGGTCTGCGCGACCAGTTCGAGGTCGTCGCGATCAACGCCTCCGGCGACATCACGACCAACGCCCACCTGACCAGGTACGACACGACCCATGGTCGTTTCCGCTTTTCGGTCGAGACCGACGGCGACACCGCGATGATCGTCGATGGCGACCGCATCCCGTTCTTCTCGACCAAGAACCCGCTCGACATCAATTGGGGCGAACTCGGCGTAGACGTGCTGCTGGAATGCACCGGCGCCTTCACCAGCAAGGCCAAGGCCCAAGTGCACCTCGACCAGGGTGCGAAGAAGATCCTGATCTCGGCCCCGGGTGGCGATGATGTCGACGCGACCATCGTCTATGGCGTGAACCACGAGGTCGTCACCGCGGCGATGACCGTGGTCTCGAACGCCTCGTGCACCACCAACTGCCTTGCGCCGGTCGCCAAGGTGCTGCAGGACAACATCGGCATCGAGAAAGGCCTGATGACCACCATCCACGCCTACACCAACGACCAGGTGCTGGTGGACGTGCGTCACAAGGACTTGCGCCGCGCCCGCGCCGGCGCGCAGAACATCATCCCGACCAAGACCGGTGCGGCCAAGGCGGTCGGGCTGGTGCTGCCGGCGCTCAAGGGCAAGTTCGACGGTTTCGCGTTGCGGGTGCCGACCATGAACGTGTCGCTGGTCGATCTCACCTTCACCGCCAGCCGCGACACCTCCAAGGAAGAGATCAACGCACTGATGAAGGAAGCCGCCAACGGCGCCCTCAAGGGCGTGCTCGCGGTCAACGAAGACCCGCTGGTCTCCAGCGACTTCAACCACGACAGCCACTCGTCGGTGTTCGACGCGACCCAGACCCGGGTCATGGAAGGCAACCTGGTCAAGGTGCTGGCCTGGTACGACAACGAGTGGGGCTACTCCTGCCGCATGCTCGACGCCGCCCGCGTACTCGCCGAAGCCAAATAAAACACTTTCGAATCAATCCGTGCCCTGCCCTGCAGGGCATTTTTACATCCGAGCCTCCGATGCAAGTCAAAAAACTCACCGAACTCGACGTGCGCGGCAAGAAGGTCTTCATCCGCGCCGACCTCAACGTGCCGCAGGACGAAGCCGGCAATATCGTCGAGGATACCCGTATCCGCGCCTCGATCCCGTCGATCGAGTACTGCCTGAAGAACGGTGCGGCGGTCATGGTCACCTCTCACCTCGGCCGGCCGACCGAGGGCGAAGTCCGCGCCGAAGACACCTTGATGCCGGTCGCAGTGCGGCTAGGCCAGCTGCTCCACAAGCCCGTCAGGCTGATCACCGACTGGGTGGACGGCGGCTTCACGGTCGAACCCGGTCAGGTCGTCTTGCTCGAGAACTGCCGCTGCAACAAGGGTGAGAAGAAGGACAACGAGGAACTCGCACGCAAGATGGCCGCACTGTGCGATGTCTACGTCAACGATGCCTTCGGCACTGCCCACCGCGCCGAAGCGACCACTCACGGCATGGCGCGGTTTGCGCCAGTCGCCTGCGCCGGCATGTTGATGGGCGCCGAGATCGACGCCTTGTCCAAGGCCACCGAGAATCCGGCCCGCCCGCTGGTCGCGATCGTCGGCGGCGCCAAGGTCTCGACCAAGCTGACCATCCTGAAAACGCTGGCCGAGAAGGTAGACCAACTGATCGTCGGTGGCGGCATCGCCAATACCTTCCTGCTCGCGTCTGGCAAACGCATCGGCGAGTCGCTGGCCGAACCGGAACTGGTCAAGGAAGCCCAGGCGATCATGGACATGATGAGGGCGCGCGGCGCCGAGGTGCCGCTGCCGGTCGACGTGGTGGTCGCCGACGAGGTCTCGGCCCTGGCCCGCGCCAACCGAATCCCGGTGGACGAAGTCGGCCCGCACGACCGCATCCTCGATGTGGGCCCCAAGTCCTCGGCACGTCTGGCCGACATCATCGCGCATGCCGGCACCATCGTGTGGAATGGCCCGGTCGGGGTGTTCGAGCACGACCAGTTCGCCGGCGGTACCAAGATGATGGCCTCGGCCATCGCCCACTCGGAGGCCTTCACCATCGCCGGTGGCGGCGACACCCTGGCGGCGATCGCGAAGTTCAACATCGCCCAGGATGTCGTCTACATTTCGACCGGTGGCGGCGCCTTCCTCGAGTTTCTCGAAGGCAAGACGCTGCCTGCAATCGCGGCACTCGAGGCACGCTACGAGCGCTGACCATAGAACGGAGACATGCGATGCCCCGCCATACCAAGATCGTCGCCACGCTCGGCCCCGCTTCCACCGACCCGCATGTGCTGGAGCGCATGGTTCATGCGGGCATCGATGTCGTGCGGATGAACTTCTCGCACGGCAAGGCCGAAGACCATGTCAAGCGCGCCGAAGCGATCCGTGACGCCTCGATGCGGGCGCGTCGCCCGGTCGGCATTCTGGCAGACCTGCAAGGCCCCAAGATAAGGGTCGGACGATTCAAGGAGGGCAAGGTCACGCTGACCCGTGATGCGAGCTTCATCCTCGATGCGAATTGCCAGGAAGGCGATGCGACCCGGGTCGGACTGGACTACAAGGACTTGCCCCGGGACGTGCGGCCCGGCGATGTGCTGCTACTGGACGATGGTCTGATCAAGCTCGACGTCGAGCGGATATTCGGCAGCGAGATCCACACCCGGGTGAGGACCGGCGGCGAATTATCGAACAACAAGGGGATCAACCGTCAGGGTGGAGGTCTGTCGGCGCCGGCATTGACCGCCAAGGACATGGACGACATCCGCACCGCGGCGGCGATCGGCGCCGACTTTCTGGCGGTTTCCTTCCCCAAGACCGCGGCCGACATGTACATGGCGCGGCAACTGATGCGGGCGGCAGGCGGCAAAGCCTTGCTGATCGCCAAGATCGAACGTACCGAGGCGGTGGATAACCTCGCCGAAATCCTCGAGGCGTCGGACGGCATCATGGTCGCCCGCGGCGACCTCGCGGTGGAGGTCGGTGATGCGGCGGTCCCGGCACTGCAGAAGAAGATGATCCGCGCCGCACGCGAACGCAACAAGCTCACCATCACCGCCACCCAGATGATGGAATCGATGATCAAGAGCCCGGTCCCGACCCGCGCCGAGGTCTCCGATGTCGCCAATGCGGTGCTCGACGGCACCGACGCGGTGATGTTGTCGGCCGAGACCGCCTCCGGCAATTTCCCGGTCGAAGTGGTCGAGGCGATGAGCCGGGTGTGCCTGGAGGCCGAGAAATCGGCCGAGGTGACGCTGGACCGCGACGTGCTGAACAGGGTGTTCACCCAGATCGACCAGTCGATCGCGATGGCCGCGATCTGGACCGCCTACCACCTCAAGGTCAAGGCGATCGCATCGCTGACCCAGACCGGCTCGACCGCGCTCTGGATGAGCCGGCTCAACGGCGGCGTGCCGATTTATGCGCTGACCCCGGAAACCGGGTCGCGCAACCAGATGACGCTGTTTCGCGAGGTCTACCCCTTGCTGATGTCGCAGACCCATCAGGATCGCGACCTGATGCTGTGGGAGGCGGAACAAGTCCTGCTCGACCAGGGGGTCGTCGAGCGCGGCGACCTGATCGTGTTGACCATAGGCGAACCCATCGGCTCGACCGGTGGCACCAACACGCTGAAGATCGTCAAGGTCGGGGAACACCCTCCGCCAACCCAGGTGACCACACTGGTTTGACCGCCTCCAGTGACCCCGGCACGCAGGACACGCAGGACATTCGCCGCTGGCGGTCATGGGATCGGTTACCCGATTGATAAGTGCCGCCACGAGAACCGCCCCTCTCTCCCGCGAAATCTCTCCCGTCCGCTTGAGAGAGCGTCGCGGCTCACCACAAAGACTGTCCTTTGAAAGTCTTGTAATTTACGATTTGAAACAGACACCCACTTGTCCTATAGTTCGGGAAGGTCGTGCATCGGTCGGCGGCCCTTCATTTCGAAGGGGTGCGGCACCGCTCCCGCGCCACATCCCAGTCAAACGATTTTCCGATCGGAACTCCTCAAGATGAACAGCAAACTCAAATACCTTGCGCTTGCCTGCGTGGCGGTCAGCTTGTCCGCCTGCGTCGCCCAACCGGTCCGCACCGGGGGTGCCAGCACTCTCGCAACCGGTGCAGCTGGCGGCGCATCGAGCGCCAATGCCAGTGGCGAACTCGAACGTTGCGAACGTCCCTTCGGCACCATCGCCGTGATCGAGGACCAGGGTTCCGACTGGTACCGGATCCTGACCAATCAGTATCGGCTGACTTCGACCGTACCGGTGTTGCGTCTCCTGATCCAGCAGTCGAACTGCTTCATCGTGGTCGATCGCGGTCGCGGCATGGCGATGATGCAGCAGGAACGCGCACTGGCCCAGAGCGGCGAACTACGTGCCGGCAGCAACTTCGGTCGCGGCCAGATGGTCAGCGCGGATTACGCAATGGCACCGGAGGTGCTGTTCAGTGAACGCGGTACCGGCGGACTCGGTGCGGCCGCCGGAGCGATCGGCGGCGGCGTGCTCGGTGCGATCGTCGGCTCGATCCGTACCAACGAGGCCGCCACCTTGCTGACGCTGGTCGATAACCGCTCCGGCGTGCAGGTCGGCGTGGCCGAGGGCAGCGCCAAGAATACCGACATGAACCTGGGTGGCTTTCTCGCCGGCGGCGGTGCCGGTGCCGGCGTGGGTGGCTACACCAACACCCCGCAGGGCAAGGTCATCGCCGGCGCGTTCATGAACGCCTACAACCAGCTGGTCGTCGCGCTGCGCAACTACCAGGCCCAGACCATGGGCGACCGAGGCCTCGGTACGGGCGGGCGCCTCGGGGTCGATGGGGCGACCCAGCAAGGCGGCTACTCCGGGGCGCGGGTCAGCTTGCGCCAGGCACAGCAAGCCTTGAACGACATGGGCTACGACGCCGGTCCAGCCGACGGCGCAATGGGCCCGCGCACCGCCAATGCGCTGCGTGAGTTCCAGGCCGAGCGTGGCATTCCGGTGACCGGTCGGCTCGACGCGACGACCCAGGCCGAGTTGCAACGCTGATCCGGCGCGTGACCCGAGCCGGGTCACGCCAGCGATCGGGAAACGGCATCCGCAACGCGCGGGTGCCGTTTCCGTTTTCGGCAGCCCCGCGCCCGAGGAACGGGAAGCGCGCTTCGGGTCTGGACACGACACGCGCTGCACTCGTCTCGCGCCACATTCCGTCCACAAAGGTAAAATACAGTTTTCACCCTCAGCGCCGCCCCACGCGACGCGACAACGGAGAACCACGATGCCCCTCGTTTCAATGCGACAGTTGCTGGACCATGCCGCCGAGCACGGCTACGGTCTGCCGGCCTTCAACGTCAATAACCTGGAACAAGTGCAGGCCATCATGGAAGCGGCTTCGGAAACCGACAGCCCGGTGATCATGCAAGCCTCGGCTGGCGCGCGCAAGTACGCCGGGGAGGCCTTTCTGCGCCACTTGATCGATGCGGCGGTCGAAGCCTACCCACACATCCCGGTCGTGATGCATCAGGACCATGGGCAGTCCCCAGCGATCTGCATGGCGGCGATCCGCTCCGGGTTCACCAGCGTAATGATGGACGGCTCGCTGCTCGAAGATGGCAAGACCCCGTCCGACTACGACTACAACGTCGCGGTCACCCGCGAGGTGGTCAAGTTCTCGCATGCGATCGGTGTCACGGTCGAAGCCGAGCTCGGTTGCCTGGGCTCGCTCGAAACCGGCCAGGCCGGCGAAGAGGACGGGATCGGCGCCGAGGGTACGCTGGACCACTCGATGCTGTTGACCGACCCTGACCAGGCTGCCGACTTCGTCAAGCAGACCGACTGCGACGCGCTCGCGATCGCGATCGGCACCAGCCACGGCGCCTACAAATTCACCCGCAAGCCGACCGGCGACATCCTCGCGATCGAGCGGGTGAAGGCAATCCACAAGCGCATCCCCAACACCCATCTCGTGATGCACGGGTCGAGCTCGGTCCCGCAGGAACTCCTCGAAATCATCCGCCAGTACGGCGGCGACATGAAGGAAACCTACGGCGTGCCGGTCGAGGAGATCCAGACCGCGATCAAGTTCGGGGTGCGCAAGATCAACATCGATACCGACATCCGGCTCGCGATGACCGGCGCGGTGCGGAAGTTCCTCTACGAGAACCCCTCCAAGTTCGATCCACGCGAGTTCAACAAGCCGGCCCGCGAGGCCGCCAAGTTCGTGTGCAAGGCCCGCTTCGAAGCCTTTGGCTGCGCCGGTCAGGCCAGCCGGATCAAGCCGGTCCCGCTCGAGCGCATCGCCGCACGCTACCAGGCAGGGGAACTCACCCAGGTGGTGCGCTGATCCGCGGCCAGGCCATGCCTCTGCGTCACTGCTTCACCTACGGCTCGTTGATGTGCGAGGACATCATGTCCTCGGTATGCGGCCGTCGGATGCGCGGCGAGCCGGCCGCACTGATGGGCTACGTCCGGCACCCGGTCGCTGATCAGGACTACCCGGGCATTCGGCCGAATCCGAACGCCCGGGTACAAGGCATTCTGTATCGGGATC
The DNA here is from genome assembly GCA_030604735.1 of Azoarcus sp. Lineage (GTDB taxonomy): Bacteria > Pseudomonadota > Gammaproteobacteria > Burkholderiales > Rhodocyclaceae > Azoarcus_F. The sequence continues at coordinate 42,117 of JAUVVG010000004.1, read as the reverse complement.
TCGGCGCGGTGGAGATCGCCCGGCTGGACGATTTCGAAGGCATTCAGTACGACCGCCGGCCAGTGGGCGTGTCGCTACCGGGCGGCGAGCAGATCGATGCCGAAACCTACGTGTTCGGCGACGCCTACCAGCACCTGCTGCGACCGGGGGAATGGGATTTCGCCCGGTTTCTTGAACACGGCAAGGCGCGCTTCGTCGGCCGCTATGTCGGATTCCAACGCTTGCCGTCGACCACGCCAAACAGATCGGGCGAACCCTGATTTTTTTGTGCCTGCCAGGCGCCGAGGGTGCGCCTGGCAGGCGTCGCGTCGCCGGCGCGGACGCCTTGCATCAGTAGTTCGTGTTGCCTTCTTCCCACATCTCTCGGTTGAAACGCACTACCCGGTTGCGGCCATCATGCTTGGCCCGGTAGAGCGCGACATCTGCGAATTTCACGATCTGCCAGAAGGTCTCGCTGTCTTCAGGGAACATCGCGAATCCGATCGAGATCGTCTTCTGCAGGATTTCGCTGCCTATGTTGATCTTCAAGGCCTCGACCGCAGCGCGGATGTTTTCGGATACCTGGGCGGCACCCCCGGCCTCGGTATCCTGCAGCACGATCAGAAACTCCTCGCCGCCGAAACGGATCACCATGTCGGAGGCCCGAACCGAATTCCTGAGCGTCGTCGCGAGCGACTTCAGCACCGTATCACCGGCATCATGCCCGTAGGTGTCATTGACCACCTTGAAGTAATCCAGGTCGAGCAAGAGCAAGGCCATCGATGACTTGCGACGCCGCGCCGCCGAAATCAGCGTATCGACATACTCCTCGAGATAACGGCGGTTGTTCAGACCGGTCATCGGGTCGCGCAAGGCCGACTCGCGCAGGGTTTCCGTCAATCGCTTGGCCTCCAGCACCGGCGCCATTTCCCGAGCGAACACCCGCACATAGGGAATCTGCTCTTCCAGCCGGGCCGCGTCTTCGGCATCGGTCACCAACTGGATGATGCTGCCGACCCCACCTTGCTGCATCACAGGCAGGCAGTAATGCCGGTAGCCCGCGGTCTCCCCCGAGGGCGGCTGGAACGCGTAGCAGATCCCGGGGTGGGTCAGCCCATCCACCGCATGCCCGGTCCGCTTCGCGCGACACAAGTCGTTGCGGGCGAGAATCTGCTCATCGCACCATTTGCACGCCCCCTGCGGGACGCCGTCGACCATGATGGGGATCAGCTGCTTCTGTCCGTCGGTTTCATAAATCGAGTAGTGGCTCAAGCCCAGACGTTCGGACAGGATGCGCCCGAAACGGTCGTAGATCTCGGCCTTGTGCTCGTCTTCCTCGATGGCCTGCTTGAAGCTTGCCGCATCGGCCAAACCATTGACCAGATCGATGGTGACCTCGAGCTGGTTCTCGTCCTGGCGAGGCTGGCGCTGGGTCAATTGCGCAGCGCGCTGGTTGATACGGGACAGCCCACCATCGAGAAAGTCCATCAGACTGTTCATCTGCAGCGCGATCTTGCCGATGTCGTCGTTGGTCCTGCTTTCCAGGCGACCCTTGAAATCACCGGCCATCGCTCGGGTGACGGCCACCTCGACCGCATGCGCGGTTTCCCCGACCGGACGGATCAGCCGTTTCAGCGCAAGAATCGCGAGCACCGAGAAGGCGGCCAACACCAACGCGATCGTCGCGACCGTGATCAAGGCCTGATTCTTGAGTTCGCTGATCGACACCTCCAACGTGACCGCGCCCAGCACCGTACCTTCGGGTACCTGATGGCACTGCATGCAGTTTGGCGACCCACTGCTGGTGGCCGGAAACGGAATGGTCCCGCGAAAAACGGCCGCACCCCATTCGTCATTCACCACGAAGCGCTCGCGTCCGTCAGCCAGCACCATGCGATCCAGATTGTCGGCCGGCATCTCGTCCAGCCCGCTGCCGCCGTATTGATCATTGACATGATGGGAGCGGATCACCCGCGCGCTGAGCAGCCCATCGACCTCTTCGAGCCGCTTCAGGAACTGCGCACGATCATGGATCGTGCCCTGTATCATCGATTCGGTCAGATGCACCCTGACCATTTCGGCGGCCGTCTTGACATGGGCGGTCGAGGACGCCACCGAGTAACTTCGAAAAGCGAACAGGATCACCAGTACGACCATGGCCAGCACCCCGGCCATCAGTCCCGCGAACAGTAATACCAGCTTGCGATTCAGGCTCATGCTCATCGGCGCGGGCGCTCTTCGGTAGCCCTGCGCTCCATTGGACAAAGTTGTCCATTATGGGCTTCGACCTTGATGTTGTCGTGGTCTTTATCGGAAAAGTTTGACCTGGATCATATTCGTCTCACCTCGAAAGGGGACGAACGGGCCGGATCATCCCGCACCGATACCAGTCTGGAGTTCGCCCCGGAGGAATGGCGTTCGCCCACACGTGGCAATGGGTCCGATTCCCGCTCAGGCGACCTTGTCGCCAACCAGATCGCCGACCTGAGCGATGAAATACACCGGGTCGAACGACGCTGGGAGCTTGTCATGAATGATGAAGTACATGAATACCGCGTGCAGCGCGCCATAGCGGTAGAACACGGAGCTGAATATGCGCGACCACCATGGCGGCTGGCAACGCTTCAGGCGCAGTTTGCTGCCCGCGGTACCGAACAGATAACCGTAGGTCGCCCCGGTGATCCGCTGCTCGGGCCTGAGCCAGCCGCGCAAGACCAGGCGCCGCGAGCGCCTGACCGCGTCACGAATCGAACGCGCGAGCGACATCCCGAGAAGACGGCTGGTGTTGCCGATTCGGCCCACAGGCTCTGCGCTGACCAGCTGATATTTCTCGGCGAGCAGAGCGTGGGCCTTGGCCAGATGCAATGACAAGCCCCCGTCCCGGGTCGGACGATAGAACACGTGTTTGCTCAGGCTGACGAAGAGTCGACGACGCGTCAGTTTGTGGATACAGCGATCGAAAACGTCCTTGAACGAGAAGAAAGGCATAGTCAGCAAGGGCAGCAGCGCAGACCCGACGACCAGCGCACTGAAACTCAGCACCAGCGTGCGTCGTCTCAGGGTCAAGCCCTCGAACAAACCGAACAAGGCAAGCACCAACGCGATCACCAACATGCCGGCAAGCAAAGTCGCATTGACGACATGCGCGACAATGATGCGCCTGCCATCGCGACTTGATGCCATCGCGGCGACAAAACGAAGCGCCTCGCGGCACCGAAAAGCGAAATCCGAAGGTCGACGCAATGCGTGGCTGCCCGGAAGGTCAGGAATCTGCTGTTGGATCATCGCGGTATGTTACTCCGAAACAAACTTGTCCGAATATTGATAGACGCCGACCAGGACTTTGCAACGCGCGCCGCAGTAAGCCCGGCAGGCCGGAAACCGCTGGCCTACAATCAACAGCATGAAGCTACGCACCGAATCAGACTCCATGGGGGCGATCGACGTTCCCGCAGATCGTTACTGGGGCGCCCAAACCCAGCGCTCACTCCAGAACTTTGCCATCGGCACCGATCGGTTCCGGATGCGACCGGCGATCGTCCATGCCATGGGGGTGCTGAAGAAGGCCGCGGCGATCGCAAATGCCGAACTGGGGGAATTGCCACGCGAGAAGGCCGATCTGATCGCCAAAGCGGCACAGGAAGTCATCGCCGGCGACCTGGATGATCATTTTCCGTTGGTCGTGTTTCAAACTGGTAGCGGCACCCAGTCGAACATGAACGCAAACGAGGTCATCGCCAATCGGGCCAACGAGCTGGCCGGCGCGCCGCTCGGCAGCAAGGCGCCGATCCATCCGAACGATGACGTGAATCGTGGTCAATCCTCGAACGACACCTTTCCGACCGCAATGCATGTCGCGGTGATCTCCGCCCTGCACCACGAGTTGCTCCCGCCGCTGCTGCAGCTACGCGATACGCTAGCCACAAAAGCGGACGATTTTGCGGATGTCGTCAAGAGCGGCCGCACTCACCTGATGGACGCGACCCCGATCACGCTTGGGCAGGAGATCGGCAGCTGGGTCGCGCAAATCGATTTCACACTCGATGTCATCGAATCCGCACAGGCCGGCCTCCATGAACTCGCGATAGGCGGCACCGCGGTCGGAACGGGACTGAATGCCCATCCGCAGTTCGGCACGCGCTGTGCCCATTACATCGCGGAAGAGACGGATCAGCCTTTTCGCAGCGCCCGTAATCGTTTCTCGGCTTTGGCCGCCCATGATCCCCTGGTCAACTTCAGCAGTGCATTGCGCACCCTGGCCGGGGCCTTGTTCAAGATCGCCAACGATGTGCGCTGGCTTGCCAGTGGTCCGCGCACCGGCATTGCCGAGCTTCTGATCCCGGAGAACGAGCCTGGCAGTTCGATCATGCCGGGTAAGGTCAACCCGACCCAGGCCGAGGCCCTGACCATGGTCTGCACCCGGGTCTTCGGCAATGATGCCAGCGTCGCTTTCGCCGGCAGCCAGGGCAACTTCCAGTTGAACGTGTACAAGCCGGTCATGGCCGACGCGGTCCTCGAGAGCATCCGCTTGCTGGGAGACGCCGCCCGCTCATTCGACCTTCACTGCGCAAGCGGTATCGAACCGAACCTGCCCCGAATCGAGGAGAACCTCGCTCGCAACCTGATGCTGGTCACCGCGCTGAACCGGCATATCGGCTACGACAACGCCGCCAAAATCGCCAAGAAGGCCCACCATGAGGGCACGACGCTGAAAGCGGCCGCATTGGCGCTCGGGCTGGTGAGCGAAGTCGATTTCGACCGCTGGGTCGATCCGATGGCGATGACCCGACCGGGCGACGACAGGCAGATGGGCTGACGCAGGGGATCAGAGCCCGAGAAGCATTTGATCGCCGCAAGCCGCGGGTCGATCGCCGAACGCCCAGCGTTGCTACCGCAGGCCTTGATCGATTCGATCAACCGGCTCAGGTCCTGCCGCTCGACATAGCCCCATACACCGGCCGAACCCGGTAATCCTCACCCAGCAGCGATCCAGATCCAGATCCGAGGCTCACGGTTCGATCTGCCCTCCGTTGGGCTGCAGCAGCCGTGGCAGGCCTTGCTGGCGCGCAGCCGTGTGCGCCTGCTTCACCGCCATCACCTGTTGCTCTTGCCCGGCCGGCAGGTCATCGAACAGGCTGCCCGGCGAATCGTTACGAAGTTCGGTTTTGCGCATGCATCGAAGCATGCCAGTCCCACGACAATCTGGCGAAAGTATCCATGCCTATCTAGGCCTCGCCTCCCAAATTTTCTGCAGTCGCTTCACACTGACCGGCATCGGCGTCTTGAGCGCTTGGGCAAACAGGCCGACCCGGAGCTCTTCCAGCAGCCAGCGAAACTCCTCCAGCGACGGATCCTCGACGCCCGCCTTGCGCTTGGCCAGCAGCGCACGCTCCCAGTCCTGCGCCAGCCCTCGCCATTCGCGCATGGACTGGGCATCGCGCGCGGGATTCTCGCGCAACTTGTCCAATCGAACCCCGACCGCTTGCAGATAACGGGGAAAATGCATCAGACGCTCCCACGGAAAGGCGATCAGGAAATTCTCAGGCATCAGCGCCTGCACTTGAGCCTGGATGTCCGACGCCACCTCGGGGAAAGCCTTCAACGTGACCAGCCTCTTCTGTACCGACGCATGTTCGGCGATCAGCGACTTGGCCAGTCGCATGAACTCCTGCGCCACCAGACTCACCCGCGGCTTGGCCTCTGCACAGCGCTGCGTGAAACTGTCGGCGCTCACCGGCAGCGGATCGAGCAGGCAAACCCGTTGCAGCGTGGCCTGGACGAGCTGCGACTTCAGCTCCGCCTCGGTGCCGAAAGGCATGAAAACCAGCGCCAGCTCACGCATGCCCGGCAAGCGTTCCACCGCCCGCACCTGATCCTTCAAGCTCAGCGCGAACAGCCGCGCCAGCCCGGCGCGGTGGATCCGGGCAGCCTCCTCGGGCGTGTCGTAGGGGCGGATCGAAACGCTGTCGCCATCGTCATGCAAGGCCGGAAAGCCGATCACGTCGCGTCCACCCACTTTCAGTTCGAGCAGTTCCGGCAATTCGCCGAAGGTCCAGGCGGTCAAACCGGAGAGCGTGCCGGGCGGCGCCTCGCCAGCAACCGTCGAGCCCTGCGAAGCCTCCTTCGACGCCTCTTTCGCGCGTCCCTTGGAAGCGACCGTGCCGCCCGCCTGTGCGCCCTCGAGCGACTCCACCCTCGCCATGCGGAAACGTTCGGTCACCTGGCGTCCCAGCCGGGCGCGCAGGTCGGCGAGGTCTCGGGACTGGGCCAACACCCGGCCGTGTTCGTCGATGACCCGGAAGTTCATGAAACAGTGCGGCCTCAGATTCTCCGGCCGGAACGATTCGACCGGCAGCTTGAGCGACACCCGCTCCTCGACGAAACGCTGGAGTTCGCGTAGCAGCGGCGCGGTGGCATCGGCCTCCCCGGCTTCCACCGCTGCGACAAAGGCGGCCGCACTTTCGGCCAGCGGCTGCAGACGATGGCGATGTCGCTGCGGCACTGTCTTGAGCAAAGCCGCGACCTTTTCCTCGAGCAAACCCGGCACCAGCCACTCGCACCGGTCGGCCGGGACCTGATTCAGCATCGCCAGCGGCACGCTCAGCGTCACGCCGTCGTCAGCCTCGCCGGGCTGATGCAGATAGGTCAGTTTCAGCTTCTGGCCGAACACATCCAGCGCCGATGGAAAGCGCTCGGTGGTGATGCCCTCGGCCTCGTGCCGCATCAATTGCTCGCGGCTCAGGTAAAGGCAACGTGGCGAAGCCTTCTCGGCAGGCTTTCGCCAGGCCTCGAAACTCGCCAAATCGACGACCTCCTCCGGGATCAGACTGTCGTAGAAGGCCTCGATCAGCGTTTCATCCACCAGCACGTCCGGTCGGCGCGACTTGTGTTCGAGGCGCTCGATCTCGCCCACGAGCTTGAGGTTATGCCGGAGAAAGCCCATCCCGCGCAGCGCGCCTTCGGCGACCTCACCCTGGACCAGCCCTTCCCGGATGAACAGTTCGCGGCACAGGGCCGGGTCGATTTCGCGGTACGCGACTGGTCGCCGTGCGTAGAGCACCAGCCCGTGCAAGGTGCCGCGTTCCCAGGCCTGCACCGCCCCGACCGACTTCGACCAGTGCGGCTCGAATACGTGACGCCTGAGCAGATGTCCCCCGACCTCCTCCAGCCACTCGGGTTCGATCCGGGCGATGCAGCGCCCGAACAAGCGCGAAGTGTCCATCAACTCGGCACAGACGATCCACTTGCCCGCCTTGCGCGCCAGGCTCGATCCCGGATGAGGCCAGAAGCGGATGCCGCGCGCCCCATGAAAACCGTCGGACTGACCACCCCGCCCGGCCGATGCCGCGCCTCCCTTGCCAGTACCGCCGTCCTCGGCCCGCAAGCCGATATGGCCCAGCAGGCCGGTCAGCAAAGCCTTGTGGATCGAGTCGTAGCCTGCCGGCAACTGATTTTCCTTCCAGCCGTGCTCGGCGCACAGGACATGCAACTGGGCGTGGACATCCCGCCATTCGCGCATCCGCATGTAGGACAGGAAATGCTCGCGGCACCAGGCCTTCTGCTTGCTGCCGGACTGGTGTCGAATCACGTCCTGCCAGGCCATCCACAGATTGCGGAACCACAGGAACTCGGAACGCTGGTCCTGTTCCCCGCCGCGAAAGCGGGCATGCGCCTGGTCGGCGGCGCCGCTGGACTCCTGCGGCCGCTCGCGCGGATCCTGCACCGACAAGGCCGAAGCAATTACCAGCATCTCGGCCAGGCAGCCCTGCTCGCGAGCCGCCAGCAACATCCGTCCGACCTTGGGGTCCAGCGGCAGGCGGGCGAGTTCACGACCGACCGGGGTGAGATCACGCGAGTCGTCATCGGCCACCGCGCCGAGTTCGATCAGCAACTGGTAGCCGTCGGCGATCATGCGCGGCGCGGGCGCATCGATGAACGGAAAATCGTCGACCGCGCCCAGGCGCAGCGACTTCATCCGCAGGATCACCCCCGCCAATGACGAGCGCAGGATCTCCGGGTCGGTGTGCGGATCGCGCGCAGCCAGATCTTCCTCGTCGTACAACCGGAAGCAGACCCCGTCCATGACCCGGCCACAACGCCCGGCGCGCTGCTTCGCTGCGGCCTGCGAGACCTTCTCGATCTGCAGTTGCTCGACCTTGTTGCGGTGGGAATAGCGCTTGACCCGGGCAAGACCGGTATCGACGACATAGCGGATGCCCGGCACGGTCAACGAGGTCTCTGCGACGTTGGTCGCCAGCACCACCCGGCGGCCCCCGCCCGAGGCGAACACCCTCGCCTGCTCCCTGGCCGACTGGCGCGCGAACAAGGGCAGGATCTCCAGTCCTGCGGCATGATGCGCCTTGCGCAGGGCTTCGGCCGCCTCGCGGATCTCCCGCTCGCCAGGCAGGAAGACCAGCACGCCACCCGGCCCGCAGGCCTGTGCCTCATCGACTGCATCCACGATGGCGTCGTACAGATCCCGCTCGCGCTCGCGCCGCCCCGCTGCAGATCTGGCGGTCCGGCCAAGCGAGTCCTGTCTCGGTTCGGTGGGCTCGATCGGCCGATAGCGCAGCTCGATCGGATACAGTCGCCCGGAGACTTCGATCACCGGCGCCAGCCTGCCGCCCTGAGCGAAGTGGCGGGCGAAGCGTTCGGCATCGAGTGTGGCCGAGGTCACGATCACCTTGAGGTCAGGCCGTTTCGGCAACAGGGTGCGGAGGTAACCCAACAGAAAGTCGATGTTGAGGCTGCGCTCATGCGCCTCGTCGATGATCAAGGTATCGTAGGCCGACAGCAGCGGATCGGACTGGGTCTCGGCCAGCAGGATGCCATCGGTCATCAGCTTCACATAGCTGGATTCGCTGATCCGGTCGGTGAAGCGGATCTTGAAGCCGACCGTGCGACCCAGTTCGCTGTCGAGCTCCTGCGCAATCCGCTCTGCGGTGGCACGCGCCGCGATCCGGCGTGGCTGGGTATGTCCGATCAGGCCGGCCACACCACGGCCGAGTTCGAGACAGATCTTCGGCAACTGGGTGGTCTTGCCCGAACCGGTCTCACCGCAGACGATGACGACCTGATGGTCGCGAATCGCGTCGGCGATCTCGACGCGGCGTTCCGAGACCGGGAGCTCCGGCGGGAAGTCGGGTCTGGGCAACGCCGCCCGACGCGCGTCGAGTGCTGCACGCGAGCGCGCGAGGAGCGCATCGAACTCGGACTGCAACTGTACCCGGCGGTCCTGGCTGGCCTGCCCGAGCTTGCGCCGAAACGCGCGCAGGCGGGGCCGATCGGCCGTCAGGCAATCGTCGAAGAAAGGGTCGGTCTGCCCGGAACGGGGCCGGAAAGATGAATCAGCGTGGGTCAAGGTCGGTTACGGTCGAGTCCGGGCACGATCCGGACGAGGAAAACTGGCCCGCCCGCCGGCGGCAAAGCCAGGATTATGCCAGAACCCCTCACCCAGCCCAGCCCGCCACCGCCAAGACCGACACCGCACACGGCCGGATGGCCCGGGGCTGGGGTTTGAACCCTCGGCTCCGACAGCCACTCGCGCTGCCGCTGTAAGGCGCGCTTCGCTGCGATCCCTGAACTCGGCCTATCGGCCTCAAACAGCAGGGATCGCGGCCGCTACGCGCACCAACAGCGGCATGCGCTCGGGCTGAGTCGCCGAGGGTTCAAACCCCAGCCCCGGAACCAGCCCCGACGCGCATCTCACCATCGCGAACTCGCCGCCGACCCTCGAGTTGGCAAATACTCCCCCGCTGCCACCTATACTGCAACGGTAAGCCCCACGCAGGAGACCGACATGACCGACCAGCCCCCTCTGCGCGAGCGCATCGTCGACACCGCCATTGCGCTCGGTGAGCGCCACCACTGGGAAGCGGTGCGACTCTTCGATGTGGCTCGAGAACTGGACATCACGCTCGACGACATCCGTCACCACTTCCGTGAAAAGGAAGACCTGGTCGAGGCCTGGTTCGACCGCGCCGACGCAGCGATGCTGCACGCGTCGACCGCCCCCGACTTCGCCACGACTGCGCCGCGGCATAGGCTGCACCGACTCATCATGAGCTGGCTCGATGCCCTTGCCCCCCACCGCGAGGTCACCCGCCAGATGATCATGGCCAAGATGGAGCCGGGGCATGTCCACATCCAGTTTCCGGCCGTGATGCGAATCAGCCGCACCGTCCAGTGGATAAGGGAAGCCGCGGGGCGGGACGCCACCTTCGTCCGGCGGGCACTGGAGGAAACCGCGCTCACCTCGCTTTACCTCGCCACCTTCGCCTACTGGATGCGCGACGCATCGGCCGAGTCCGCGGCAACCCGGCGTTTTCTCGACCGCCAGCTCGCCCGCGCCGAAAAGCTCGACCGCCTGTTCTTCCGTCGGTCCGGCCAGGCCGAGGCGCCCATCGCACCTTGCGCCGACGACGACCAGCGTGGGGACGCCGGGCTGGCCGGAAACTGAACCCGGCCGGCCCCTGCGGGATGGATCCGCTCACCCACGCCCTCAGTGGCGCCGTACTCGCACGGGCAGTCGCCCACCCTGCCGCGAACCGGACCGGGCCGTCGATCCGACTGCAGGTCGCGGCCGGCGCGACCGCCGCCATGTTCCCCGACCTCGACGTCATCCTGCGTCTGGCCGGTACGCTCAACTATCTCAACTGGCACCAGGGCGTGACCCACTCGCTGATCATGCTGCCACTTTGGGCGGTGCTGCTCGCCCATCTGTTCGCGGCCACGCTTTCACGCCTGTCACAGCGACAGTATCGATGGCGCGACTTTCTGATTCCGTCCCTGCTGGGCCTGGCCATCCACCTTCTGGGCGATCTGATCACCGCCTACGGGCTGATGCTGTTCGCCCCGCTCTCGGATCATCGCCTCATGATCCCGCTGGCCTTCGTGATCGATCCGTGGATCACGCTGGTCCTCGCGGCCGGGTTGTTCCTGTCGCTCACCCGCCCCCGTGGGCGGATCATCGCCGCCACCGCCCTGGCGATCACCATGGCCTACATCGGCCTCCTCGCCCAGTCGAGTGTGCAGGCGTTGGCCATCGCCGCGGAGCACGCCAGCCGCCACGACCTGGACAGGGCGCAGGCTCACGTCCTGCCGCAACCCCTGTCACCCTTCAACTGGAAGCTGATCATCGTCGATGGCGATCAGTATCGGGTCGCCAGGGTCAGATTGCATGGTCGGCCAAACCGCATCCTGCTGCCGAAAATGAGTGCGGCCTACACGGCGCCTGACGCTCTGGACTGGAAACTGCTGTCCCGTTACGGCGAGCGACCGGAAGACCAACCCTTCACCCGCGAGGCCTGGTCCCGACACGAGTTCGCACCCTTCCGCCGCTTCGCGCGCTATCCGGTGCTGGACCGGACCACGCGGACGGAGGACGGTCGGGACTGTGCCTGGTTCGCGGACCTGCGCTTTGTTTTCCCCGGGCTAGATCCCTCGTTCAGATTCGGTGCCTGTCGCGACGCCGACGGCACGTGGCAGATGCTCAGAGAGCGCGGTCGATTCTGGATAGACTGACGATCAGGAACTGCATCCACCGCGAACGGCGAAAGCCGCCATGACTGCCTCTCATCCCAAACCCCCTCCCGTACTCGGGAAAGGGAAGGTCGCGAGTCGCCACGGCGACTTTCACGTCAATGGGCTATCAGCGCAAGCCGATGATGATGCTGAGCAGCAAGGCGAGCACGACCATCAGTGCCGCCCAGGCGATCACGCCGGCCATCAGGACGAAGGATCCCATCAATCGGATCTGACTGCGATCCTCGAGACGGAACAGCGGGGCCGAGCCATGGAAAATCAGCGCTGCCGACCCGACCCATGCGGCCGCCACCACCACGCCATTGACCCATATCGACGGAATGAACAGCGCCAAGGCCGACAGCCACAGCGGCGTGGGGGCGATCGCGGCCAGCAGGAACGCGTCCTCATAAGTCGGTTTGACCTCGACCACGTCTCCCATCTGCTGGATTACCGAGGCCATCAGGAACACCATCGCCAACTCGGCGAGGAAGAACACCGCCGCCACAGCCACCGCTTCGAAAGCGGTCATCTGCGGCACCAACGCCGGAAAGACGCTGCCCGGCGCCACCATCATCGCATACAGGAACATCGCCGGCGGGATCAGCGACATCGGGACCACATAGGTCAGGCAGAGCCTCGAGACGGTCGGATGAATCTGGATCAGATCCTGCCAGCCTTCCTTGTACGAATAGAACATCTTGGGCAAATCATGCGTATTCATCATTCACCTCCGAACGTTTCGGATTGATGTACGGGACGCCTCGTACGCCGGAACCCAACTCATTGCGCGACCGGCGCACAAGCCTCCGAGCAGTCCCGGACCGCAATCCGGGATGCACACTTTGACAGCAAGGTCGTCGGTCGATTCCGCCCAACGCGCAGAAAGCACTGCATGGGCACCGTCGGCCGTCCATCCGCCTGATCCACCGGTCGCCCTGTTCCTGACGACTCCCGCTCGTCCTGCCACCGCCAGTCCTGTCAGTGCGCATTCCGTCAGCACCCGTCCTGCTCGTACTCGTCGTGGCCACCGCTCGTCCTGCCGAGCGCTCGTCCGTTTGATCACTCGCACAGCCCCCCACCCTAACCGGCGCCACGCCTCCGGCACCCGTCGCCCGCACCGTTTTCCTCAACCGGGCGCAACTTGGGCAAAATGTCGATCTCTCCCACCAGATCGGCCCTCAGATGCTGCAAGGTTTTCCGCCTGTCGTCGGAACGCACCCGCATACCCTGATACTCGGTAGCATGCCCGGCGCTGCATCGCTGGAGGCCGGGCGATACTATGCGCACCCGCGCAACGCCTTCTGGCCCGTCGTCGCCGCCTCGCTCGGATTCGACCCCGGCCTGCCCTACGAGAGCCGGGTCGAGCAACTGATCCGGCATGGCTACGCCTTGTGGGACGTCCTCGGGGCCTGCCGGCGCAACGGCAGCCTGGACAGCGAGATCGAGGCTCACTCCATGCAGACCAACGACGTCGAAGGCTTCCTCGGCAAGCACCCGGGCATCACGCGCATCCTGTTCAATGGCGGCACGGCCGAGCGGATCTTCAAACGACAAATCCTGCCCTCCCTGGCTGCCCACCCGGGACTCAGCCTGCATCGCCTGCCCTCGACCAGCCCGGCCAACGCCGCCCAGTCCTTCGCCCGCAAACGCGACGCGTGGCGGGAGCTCTTGCGATGACACCAAACCCACGAAATGTCATCGTGGTCGGCGGCGGACCGGCCGGCTTGATGGCCGCCGAACGGATCGCCCTGGCCGGTCACCGGGTCGAGCTGTTCGATGCGATGCCCTCGGTCGGGCGCAAGTTTCTGCTGGCCGGCATAGGCGGGCTCAACCTGACCCACTCCGAGCCCGCGCCGAAGTTCGTGGCCCGCTATGGCGAGGCCGCAGCATGGATGAGCGGACTGCTCGACCGGTTCGGCGCCGAGGCGCTACGCCAATGGGCAGGCGAGCTCGGCATAGACACCTTCGTCGGCAGTTCCGGCCGGGTCTTTCCGGTCGAGATGAAGGCGGCGCCGCTGTTGCGCGCCTGGTTGCAGCGTCTGCGTGCAGCGCAGGTGCGGATCCACCCTCGCCACCGCTGGACAGGCTGGGTCTCCCCGCATGGCAAGGCCACTACCGACCTGCGTCTTGTCAGCCCCTCGGGCGCACTCACCCGGTCGGCCGACGCCGTCGTCCTCGCACTTGGCGGTGGCAGCTGGTCGCGCCTGGGTTCGGACGGCGCCTGGATGCCGTGGCTGGCCGATCGCGGCATCGCGCTGGCGCCACTGCGTCCAGCCAACTGCGGCTTCGACATCTGCAGTCCAAGCGGCGATGGCATCGGCTGGGGCGACTACTTCGCCAACCGCTTTGCAGGACAGGCGCTCAAGAACATCGCAATCCGCATCAAAGATGCCGATGGGGACCGGCATGAGCGTGTCGGCGAATGCCTGGTCACCGTCGCTGGACTGGAAGGCAGCCTGATCTACGCCCTCGCCGCCCCGATCCGTGATGCGATCGAGGCTGCCGGTAGCCCGCTTGAGATCAGGCTCGACCTCTTCCCGGGGCGGCCGCTGGCGGCGCTGACCGAAGCCCTGTCGCAGCCACGCGGGCGCCGCTCGCTGTCGAACCACCTCCACAGCAAGGCCGGCATCAGCGGCGTCAAGGCGGGCCTGCTGCGAGAGTTCGTGCCGCCAGAGGAGATGAATGACATGCGCACCCTCGCCGCCAAGATCAAGTCCCTCCCGCTGCGACTCGCCCGCCCCCGCCCGATCGACGAAGCGATCAGCACCGCGGGCGGCGTCGCACTCGACGAACTCGATCACCGCATGATGGTGAAGCGATGGCCTGGCCTCTTCTGCTGCGGTGAAATGCTGGACTGGGAAGCGCCGACCGGAGGCTATCTTCTGACCGGCTGCTTCGCCACCGGCCACGCCGCGGGCGATGGCGTGGTCGACTGGCTTGCGCGGTAATGGCGAGGCCCGGGAGTGTCCATATCGGGATGCGCGCGCCCTACCCGCGTCGGTGAAGTGACGAAACGCGTTCACGCCACGGCCTACCCGTGCCCCTTCTTACCGGATGAAAGCCTGTCTCCCTCAGCCGCAGGCGCTGAGTGCGACTTGGATAATCCGCTCAAGCACCACGCCAGGCCGAGAACACGGCATACCCCAGCCAGGCCATGAACAGCGAGCCCAGCACATGGGCGAGCGTGTGTGCCACCAGCCAGCCCCACTCGCCGCGCTGCAACAAGTGCAGCCCTTCCGCCGAGAAGGTCGAGAACGTAGTCAAACCGCCCAACAAGCCGGTCGTCAGCAACAGTTTGACCGCAGGCGGCATGTCCGGCACGGCCTGGATCAGCCCGAGTACCCAACCCATGGTGAAGCCCCCACCGAGGTTGGCGACCAGCGTTCCCAGCGGCACCCAGACGAATACCGGATTGAGCAACAGGCCCAAACCCCAGCGCAACCAGGCACCCAGGGCGGCCCCGATACCGACCGCGACAAAGGCATACCAGGTCACAGGCGTTCCCATTCACACTCCCCGATCAGACAGTTCGGTCAATCCGAACCAACCACGACCCTGCGAGTTTAGCGGAGCCCATCCGTCGGATGTGCGCAAACCACGCTTCCATCCCTGCAAACACTGGCCCACGGGTTAAAATCCGCACTCACTTCATTCGTATCGCTTCACTGACCGAGGCTCTCCCGTGTCCGAACACCCGAAATCCGAGCTCCCCGCCGTTCCCAGCAATTTCATCCGCAACATCATCGACGAAGACAATCGGACTGGAAAATGGGACGGCCGGGTCGAGACCCGCTTTCCGCCGGAGCCCAACGGCTACCTCCACTATGGCCACGCCAAGTCGATCTGCCTCAATTTCGGGCTGGCCCAGACCTACGGTGGCGAGTGTCATCTGCGCTTCGACGACACCAACCCCGAGAAGGAAGAGCAGGAGTATGTGGACGCCATCATCGAGGCGGTCAGCTGGCTAGGTTTCGACTGGGGCAAGCACCTGTACTTCGCCTCCGACTACTTCGAGACCATGTACCAGTGCGCGGTCGGGCTGATCCAGGCCGACAAGGCCTATGTCGACTCGCTATCGGCCGACGACATCCGGGCCTATCGCGGCACGCTGACCGAGCCTGGCCGTAACAGCCCCTACCGCACGCGCGGCATCGAGGAAAACCTCGACCTGTTCCGGCGCATGCGCGATGGCGAATTCATCGAAGGCAGTCATGTGCTGCGCGCGAAGATCGACATGGCGAGCCCCAACATCAACCTGCGCGACCCGGTGATCTACCGGATTCGCCGGGTCGCGCATCACCGCACCGGCGACCGCTGGTGCGTGTATCCGCTGTACACCTTCGCCCACCCGATCGAGGATGCGATCGAGAACATCACCCACTCGATCTGCACCCTCGAGTTCGAGGATCAGCGCCCGTTCTACGACTGGCTGCTCGCCGCGCTCGCCGACATCGGGATTTTCGTCCGGCCGCTGCCGCAGCAGATCGAGTTTGCCCGCCTCAACCTGACCTACGTGGTGCTGTCCAAGCGCAAGCTGATCCAGCTGGTCGACGAGGGCCATGTCGCCGGCTGGGACGACCCGCGTCTGCCGACTTTGGTCGGCGCACGCCGCCGGGGCTTCACCGCCGAGGGCTTCCGCCTGTTCGCCGAGCGTATCGGGGTGTCCAAGTCCGACGCCTGGATAGACATGAGCGTGCTCGAGGAATGCATGCGCGAGCACCTCAACGATTCGGCCGAACGCCGGGTCGCGGTCCTCGATCCACTCAAGCTGATCATCACCAACTATCCCGAAGGCCACAGCGAAGCCTGCGAGGCGCCTAACCACCCGCTCAAGCCGGAGATGGGCAAACGCGAAATGCCGTTCGGCCGCGAGTTGTGGATAGAGCGGGAAGACTTCATGGAGACCCCGATCAAGGGTTTCCGCCGACTGTTCCCGGACAACATGGTCCGTCTGCGCTACGGCTACGTGGTCAAATGCACCGGTTGCGAAAAGGACGCCGACGGCAAGGTCACCGCAGTGCTGGCCGAATACATGCCGGACTCCAAGAGCGGCACCCCGGGCGCGGACAACTACAAGGTCAAGGGCAACCTCCACTGGGTGTCGGTGGCACACGGCTGCGGAGCCGAGATCCGACTCTACGACAGGCTGTTCGCCCATCCTTACCCCGGCGCACGACGCGAAGGCGACCCGGAAGGCCATGAACGCAGCTTCCTCGACGACCTGAACCCGGACTCGTACCGGACGATTCGTGGCTGGCTGGAGCCTGCCCTGAAGTACACCAAGCCGGAGGAACGCTTCCAGTTCGAACGTCACGGCTACTTTGTCGCCGACCGGGTCGACTCGGCACAGGGCGCGCCGGTGTTCAACCGGACAGTGACGCTAAAGGACTCCTGGGTTCGCGAGAAGGGCTGAATTCGAAGCAGTCGGACTTCAGGTCGGCGCACCCACGGTCTGCGCGACGCAGGAGGCTACGGGGCGCGCCCTTCTGAACGTCCTTTTCTCAGTCGGAGAGGAAGCGCACCGCGGCGCGCTGACCAACTCCAGTTCAGTTCGCGGTGCTTAACGCTCTGGCGTCGGCTCGGCAGTGGCCGGCGATTGCCCGCCCTGCTCGTCCTCGATCACGTTGCCAAGCTCGCCCACTACCGGCTTGATGTCGGCATGATAGGCCGCACGGCTGATCGCATGGGCGGCCAGCGGTGCGGTCACCAGCACCGCCATCATCGCGAACAAGGCCTCCATCGCCGCCGCACCGGAACTGGCCGCGGCGACACCGGCCAGCACCAGCACCGCCCCGAGCGCACCGGCCTTGCTGGCCGCGTGCATGCGGCTGTAGCAATCGGGCAAGCGCAGCACTCCAATCGCGCCGAGCAGGCAGAACACGCCTCCGGCCAGCACCAGTACCGTGGCCAGCCACGGCCATAAAGAACCACTCACGAGCGCTCCTCCTCTTCGGCATCCAGCCCGGCACGTTCGCGCCGGTTCAGCTCGGTCCTGCGAAACAGCGGCGCGAACGCCACCGTGCCCAGAAAGGCCACCAGCGACAACACCACCGCCACGTCGAGAAACACGATCTGACCGCTGATCATCGCGCCCAGCGCCACCGCCGCGACGCCGAGCAGGGTCAGCGCATCGATCGCGACGACCCGATCCGGCCCCGTCGGCCCCCTGAGCAAGCGCACCAGGATGATGATCGCACTGATCGCAAGCATCAAAGCAACCAGCGGCACCACCCAGAACGCCCCCACCATCTCCATCGTCATCGTCATCGCGCGGCCCCCGCCACCAGACGGTCGCGCTCGCCAGCGAGGTTCATCATCACCGCCTCCGTCATACCTGTTCTTCTCCCACCGCCCTGCCGCCTCGCTCCGGATTCATCCACTCCAGCAAACGGTGCTCCAGTTCGCGAATGCCACCCTCGACCTTTTCGGCCGAACGCGCGTCGAGCGCGTGGATATACATTTCAGAGGTCTCCGGATCGTAGTCGAGCGCCATGGTGCCGGGCGTCAAGGTCAGCAACAGCCCGATCAGCGTGGCCACATCCTCACGTCCATCTTCAAGGCGCATCTTGATCACCGCCGGCGACGGCGACACCCGCTTGGAGACGACCAGCTTGGCGACATCGATACTCGCCCTGACGACCTCGAGCGCGAACCAGGCGACGAAGCGGACCCCGAGTTCGAGCCGGGTCAGATAATGGCCCATCTGAATGAAACGCCCCCCGAGGCGCAGCACCAGATACACCAATATGAAGGCACCGACGATGCCCAGCGGGTCGAGCGCGTTGGCGAAGGCGGCGATCCCCACGGCGATCAGAATGTGCAAACCCAGCATCTCATCGCCCTCCCGGATGCGTGATGGCCTCGAAATAGCTCACCGGCTGCGCGAGCTGCTCCGCGGCGGCTACCGCATAAGCCATTACAGGCCCGGCGCCCAGACCGATCAGCACCGTCAATGCGGCCAGCCCTGATACGGCCCACCAGCCCCAGCGCACTTCGACATCGGTCCGGATCGCGGCCTCGCCCTGCGGGTGAGCCTTGAGGAAAGTCTCGTTCCAGATCTTGCTCATCGACAACAAGGTGAAGATCCCGGTCAGCAGCGCGACCCCGGCCGCCCACCAGAATCCGTCGGCGAGGCTGGCCTTGACCAGCACGAACTTGGCCCAGAAACCCGACAAGGGCGGAATGCCCGCCAGCGACAACGCCGGAATCGCAAACAGGATCGCGAGCCAGGGAGTCTTGGCATACAGCCCGCCCATCCCGGCCAACCGCTCGGAGCCGGTCAGCCGCGCCGCGATACCGCCGATGAAGAACAGATTGGCCTTCACCACGATATGGTGGATCAAATAGAACACCGCCCCGGCGATCGCCAGCGGACTCGCCAACGCCAGCCCGAGAATCATATAGCCGACCTGGCTGACGATATGGAACGACAGGATCCGGCGGACCTCGTTCTGAGCCGCCGCACCGAGCACGCCGACCAGCATGGTCGCGCAGGCCACCCACAGCAACACCTCGTGGGCCGCGCCATACTCCGGCCACACCAGCGTCACGATCCGGATCATCGCGTAGACCCCGACCTTGGTCAGCAGGCCGGCAAACAGGGCCGAAACCGGCGTCCAGGCCACGTGATACGAGGCCGGCAACCAGCCGAACACCGGGAACAGCGCAGCCTTGATCGCGAACGACACCAGCATCATCACCACCGCCAGCGTCGCGGCCGGCGGGACCTCGCCGCTGCGGAAGATCAGCCCCAGTTCACCCATGTTGAGCGTCCCGGTCGCGCTGTAGATCAAGCCGGCCGAGAGCAGGAACACCAGCGTCGCGAGCAGGTTCAACACCAGATAGGTCATGGTTCCGGCCAGCCGGCGCTTGCCGCCGCCCAGCGCGATCAGCGCGAACGAGCCGATCAGCAACACTTCGAACCAGACATACAGGTTGAAGATGTCGCCGGTGATGAAGGCGCCACACACCCCGGCGAGCAAACCATGCACGAAGACATGGAAATTGCGCAGCACGTCGGGATTGCCCTCCCGCACCAAGCCGTAGAGCACGGTCGCAAGCCCGATCACGCCGGTAATCGCCACCATCGCGGCGGACAGGCGGTCGATCACGAGGGTGATGCCATAAGGGGCCTGCCATCCGCCGAGCTGTGCGCTGAGCACCACGCCGGCATCGGCGAGGACCACCAGACGAATGCCGACCAGTACCAGCACGATGGCGCCGATCACGCTGACGACCTTCACATGCTGATGGTGGGGCCGCAACATCACCCCAACCAGCATGGTCAGCAGCGGAACGACGACTGGCGCAACGACCAGCGTGTTCATCGGCGCACCTCCAAGCCTTCCGGCTGACCCTCGTTGTGGTGGACGTCGGCGTCATCCTGGTGCACCTGCAGCCCGACCTCCTCGGCGTCCGGGGCCGGCTCCTCGGTGACCTCGGTCACCCGGTCCGTGGTCGTGATACCGTGGCTTTCACGCACGCTCTTCAACACCGCCAGCGCGAACGCGAACAGGCCGAATCCGATCACGATCGCAGTCAGCACCAGGGCCTGCGGCAGCGGATTAGCCGGATCGGCCGGCACCGTGGTGGCGGTGACGAAGGCCGCGTCAGTGCCGGAAAAGCGCCCCGAGGTCAGCACCCCGAGGTTGATCGCATTGCCTAGGATGGCGACGCCGAGCACGACCCGGATCAGGTTGCGGTCCAGCAACAACCACATGCCGATTCCGGCCAGTCCTCCTGCGGTCAAGGCTGCGAGCCACTCCATGTCAGCCCTCCCCCCGTCGCGACCGCTCAAGCGGACGACCCACCGCAGCCACACGACCGGCATGCTCCGCCCGGCTCTCGGTAGTCGAACGACTCAACCACGATCCAGTATCGACCAAAGCAAGGGCAGCAAGCCCTAGCGCTGACCCCGGGGTCAATGCCATCGAATCCATCTCCATCGTCACACCGGTCTCCCAGCGAGTCTTTGCATCATGTGCATGACCGAGCCGAACACCGTCAGGAACACCCCGACATCGAACAGCAACGGCGTACCCAGGGGCAAGCCGAGCGGGAAGATCCACAAGCCCTTCAGGAACGCCTCGCCCATCAGCAGACCGATGATGCCGGCCCCCACCGCGCAGGCCAGCCCGACACCGACCAGCAGGGTCGGACGCACCCACATCAGGGCGCGCGCCCGGTAGTTGCCGAAACTCAGGACCACGAGGATGAAGCCCACCGCGGCGACCAGCCCGCCGATGAAACCGCCCCCGGGCAGGTTGTGGCCTCGCCACAGCAGCACCAGCGACACCAGCACCAGCATGCCGGCCAGTGGCCTGACTGCCTGGCGCAGCATCACCGAACCGAATTCCGGCTCGCCCTTGCGTGTCATCTCGGTCAGCTGCCCCCCCCCGAGCAGGGTCGCCGCCGCCAGCGCGGCCAGCGCGACGACCACGATCTCGCCCAGGGTGTCGAAGGCCCGGAAGTCCACCAGAATCACATTGACCACGTTGCCACCCTTGCCGCCCGGATAGCTGTTCTGCACATACCAGTCCGCGATGTTACCGGCCAGCGGCACATTGACCACGACCAGCAGGGCCAGCGCGACCGCCAGGCCGAACAGCACCGAGATCAGGATGTGCGCGGCGCGCGAGATTCCACCTTCGTCCGCCACCCGGGGAATCGCCGGCATGCTGCGCAACACGAACGCGAGGAACACCACGGTCAAGGTCTCGACCATCAGCTGGGTCGTGGCCACGTCGGGCGCATTCGCCGCGAGGAAGAACAAAGCCAGCCCGAGACCGCTCGCCCCGAGCGCGGCGACCAGCGCGAGTCGCCCGCGCATCACCGCCGCCGCTCCAGCACCGGACAGCGCGAGAATGCTGCCCATGATCGAGGGCACATTCAGATCGGTGTAACTCCCCCCGGTAAACAAGCCGGCCCCGCCGATCGCCAGCGAGACGAACACCACTGCGCTCAGCACGAGGCTCAACAAGGTCAGGTGCAGACGCAGCGAACCATGCTGGAAGCCGCTCGCGGTCAGCGACGCCAAGGCGAAGATCCGCTTCAGGAAACGATCCCAGATCAGGTCGCCGCTGACCCCCCAGAACACCCGCCAGCGCGCGATCTGCAGCCTAACCTGGTGGCGGAATCGGTAGAACACCACCCCCAGCGCGACCGTGATCAGGCTGGTGATCAGGGCTGGCGTCACGCCCCCCCAAAGGTACAAATTGACGTCGACCTCACCCCTCGCCACAGCCTGTACCGCAGCATTGACCAGCCAGGTCTCCGGCCAGTGATGCCACGCGCCCAGCAGGAAGCCGCCGATCGCGAGCAACATCGGCCCCAGCCACATCGGCAGCGACACCTCGTGCGGCTCACGCGGATAATGCCCACGCGGCCCCAGGAAGGTGCGGATGAACACCAGTCCAGCAGCAGCCAGCAACAAAGCGTTGGTCAGGATCATCGCGATCGTCACGATCCACCCGGTGATGCCCATCTGGATCAGGCCGGCATAGGCGAACTCCTTGGCGATGAAACCGAAGAAAGGCGGCAGGCCGGCATTCGAGAACGCCGCCAGTCCGACCGCGGCTCCGGTCAGGGGCATCAGCTTGAGCAATCCGCCCAGACGCGAGAGTTCTCGCGTACCGGTAGCATGATCGACCGCGCCGACCGCCATGAACAGTGCGCCCTTGTAGAGCGAATGCGCCAGCAGGTAGAGCACGAAGGCTTGCAGGCCGTAGGTGGTATTGGTGCCGATCAGCATCGTGAGCTGGCCGAGCACGGTCACCGTGGTATAGGCCAGCAGACGCTTGAGGTCGGTCTGGCGTATCGCCAGCACCGCCCCGACCAGGGCCGTGGTCGCGCCGAACGCGATCAGGATCATGCTCCAGCCCATCTCGCCGCCGAAGGTCGGGTTCAGACGCGCCAGCAGATAGACGCCGGCCTTGACCATGGTGGCCGAGTGCAGATAGGCCGACACCGGGGTCGGCGCATTCATCGCATTCGGCAGCCAGAGGTGGAACGGCACCTGCGCCGACTTGGTGAAGCATCCGGCCAGCACCAGCACCATGATGCCGTAGTAGAGCGCGCTGGACTCGACCGCGGTCACGTCGATCCCGGAGAACCGCCACGAGTCGCCCGCGAAGCCCAGCAACACCAGCCCGGCCAGCAAGGCCAGGCCGCCGCCTCCGGTGATCAGCAAGGCCTGCAATGCCGCCCGCCGCGACACCGACTTCTCGTGCTGGAAACTGATCAACAGGAAGGACGCGACGCTGGTCAGCTCCCAGAACACGAACATCGCGATCATGTCGTCGGCCAGTACCAGGCCGAGCATCGCCATCATGAACAGCAGCAAGTAGGCGTAGAAGCGCCCGAGATGATGGTGATCGGAGAGATAGGCGCCGGCATAGAGCACGATCAAGGTGCCGATGCCGGTGATCAGCAGCGCGAACAGCAGCGACAGGCCGTCCAGCCGCATCGCGACCTCGACCCCGAGCGTCGGCACCCATGTCAGCGTCTCGACGATGTCCTCGCCCCGGGCGATGACCGGAATACAGGTCACGAACCACGCGAATGCCACCGCCGGCGGAATCGCCAGCACCCAGCCCGCACGGTCGTCGAACCGGCGCGACAGCGCAGGCGCGATCAAGGCGGCGAACGCGATCGCGAACACCGCAGTCAGCATGTGACACTCCGCGAGCGATCCGAATCCGAAACCCGCATCAGTAACCCTCCCAATGTGAATGCCGGCCAGGCCCATCGACAGTCAGGCTCATCCGTCGGCGACTCATCCGACCCGATGACCACTCCGCCGGTTCCCCAGCGGATGCTTCAATCCTGTTCTCCACCACTCCAAGCGCGTTGGTGCAGCGCTCAGCTTGGCCCTGTACCCGTCCCGCCCATCAACATCCAAGCGGTCCGTTGCGACGCCCTCGGGGGGCCGATCCGAGACACGCGCCAGGGCGGGGCGATGTAGTCTGCCCCATCCTGCGCTCCGGGTTCAATAGGGAAAACCTGAATGGCCGCCGCGATTTTCCTTGAGATGGGTCAACAAACCATGAGCGAAATCAGCAAACCGGACCGCCTCGCCTACACTGAAACAAGGCATTCCACACCCTGGAAGGAGAACAACATGAGCTTCTTCGATTCCCCGATCGGACGCTGCGATGCGGTCCACGAAATGGTCTTGCTCGATGAAACCCAACAGGAATGTGCCCGCGAGCACGACTGCCCGGCCGGCCGACTCTGCCCGCTGGAAGGCTACTTCGCCGAGACTGCGGAGACGGACGTCAGAAGCGTTCGTCCGCCCGCAGAAAGCGCCACTGCCCCAAGGGCAGGTCGCCCAGCTTGACCCGGCCGATCCTGACCCGCTTCAGGCCGATCACCCTCAGCCCGACCAGTTCGCACATCCGCCTGATCTGACGCTTGCGCCCCTCGCGCAACACGAAGCGTAACTGATCGTCATTGACCCACTCGACCGTGGCCGGGCGAAGCTTGCGTCCGTCCAGTTCCAGGCCATGATTGAGCAAGGCCAGGCCTTGGTCGTCGAGTTCGCCCTCGACCCGGACCAGATACTCCTTGTCGATCTTGGAATCCTCGCCGATCAACTGGCGCGCGATCCGGCCATTCTGGGTCAGCACCAACAAGCCGGTGGAGTCGATGTCCAGTCGACCAGCCGGCGCCAGTCCCCTCAGTTGTGAATGGTGAAAACGCTGAGCCGTATCGACATCGAACTGGTTATCCGGCCCGATCAGCGCGACCGCCGGCTCATAACCGGGCTCCGGCTGGCCGGATACATAGCCGACCGGCTTGTGCAGCAGCATGGTGACCTGCCGCGCCTGACGCTCCTCGGCCTCGGGGGCGAGCTCGATCACCGCAGCCGGGTCGATCCGTACGCCCAGCTCGCTGACACGGCGGCCATCGACGAATACCCAACCCCGTTCGATGATCGCATCCGCCTCACGACGCGAGCACAGGCCACGCTCGGCCATGACCTTGGACAAGCGCACACCCTCCTGCGATGCGTCGTCGGCGACCAAGCGCTCTGCCGCCCGCGGCTTGACGTCTCGCTTCAGCGGCGCCTGCCGCGGCGGAGACGGTTTGCGGGCATGGCCGGCCGAATCGCCGCGATCAGACCTGTCAAGGCGCGGTCCTGGGCTGAAAGCGGGGCCGGGACCGGGACCGGCATCACGACGGCCCCGTTCTCCACTGCGATTTCTCGCCTCATCCGCACGAGGTGCCGCGTCCCGGCTACGGCGCATCGATTCGCCATCGCGACCCGACGCCCCCCCGCGGCCGTCCCTATCACCCTCACGACGCGCCGGCTCGACACCGCCACGCCTTGCCGCGCCGTCGCGGCCCGGCAGGCCACCACGGTCGTCCTTGTTACCACCGCGACGCGTCGGATCTACACCACGACGATCCCGGTCGCTACTGGAAGACGCTCTTTCGCCGCGGCGAGGATCCGACTCGCCTTTGCGAGGGTCGGCCTCGCTGCTGCGAGCACCGCCCTCTCGACCACGACGTGCCGATTCACCGTCACGCTCCACCGGACGAGGGCTGCGCCGGCTCGAATCGCTGCTGCGACGCGCCTCCGCGCCCGCTTCGGGCGCCGCATCACGGCTTGTGCGCTTGGGCGGTCGCTTGACCGGCTTGAGGCCTTCCGGCTTGAAGCGGGTGCGCAGCCCGCGACGGGCAGCACCGGCCGGCGCGTCGGCGTCGGCGTCGGTCTTGCGGACGCCCAGCTTGCGACGCTGCTCGGGCGTACCCGGCTGCGCGCCGTCCTGCGCGGAATCCGGATTGGGGTTCGACGTCTCGTCGAGTTCCCGGCGTTTATCGGTCATGACAATTCCAGTGCGGTTTCCCGCGTGTTCGGGTTTCAGCCTCGCGGCTGATCGATCGCCTTGCCGGCTTCGGCAGCCTCCTTGGGCACGGTGTCGAAGGTGCTCCAGCCATGGTCTCGGCCGGTCGGCGACAATTCCTGACGGATGGTATCGCGGTTCAGGTGCAAGTGCGCCTTGGCGATGAAGTGGGCGGTCACCGGCGCGGTCAGGAACAGGAACACGCTGATCAGCACCTCGTGAATCGACAGGGTGCCCTCCCCCCACAGGAAGTAAAGCATCGACGCCCCCAGCGCGCCACCCAGACCGAGCGTGGTCGCCTTGGTCGGCGCATGCAGCCGGGTCATCAGGTCGGGCAACTTGATCAGGCCGATCGACCCGACCAGAACGAAGATGCCACCGAGCACGATCAGCGATGAAATGACGAACTCGAACAGAAAGTTCATGACCCTCCCCTCACTCGATGATGTCGCCGCGCATCACGAAGCGGCAGTAGGCGACCGTGGAGATGAAGCCGAACATCGCCAACAGCAGCGCGGCCTCGAAATAGGTGGTGGTGGTGTATTGAATCCCGAAAAGGATGACCAGGGCGATCACGTTGATCACCATGGTATCGACCGCGAGCACCCGATCCATCAGGGTCGGGCCGGCCACCAGCCGCCACAGGTTCAGCAGCAGCGCCAAAGACACCGCAAAAAACCCAAAGACAAGTGCGTATTCAATCATCTGCAACACCTCGATTCGCTCCGCGCGCCCGTCAACGAAAGATCGCCTGCTCCTGCACGTGCTCCTGACCGCAGCGCCAAGCGGCCACCTGCCCGGCCGACTCCTCCCCAAACCGGGGTCGAACGACGACTCACGGGAATATCCTCTTCAGTCGCGTCTCGTAGCGCGTCTTCATCTCCAACACCGCCTCCTCGGCGTCCGGCGCGTCCAGGCAATGCACCAGCAGACTGCGCCCATCGGCGGAGAGGTCGCTACTGACCGTGCCCGGCGTCATCGTGATCGTGCCGGCCAGCACCGTGATCGCTTCGGGCGAGGTCAGCTCCAGCGGCACGGTCACCCAGCGGGTGCGCAACTGATCGGCCGGTTTGAACAGGATCAGTCGCGCGACATGGATGTTCGCGACCACCACGTCGCGGGCAACCAGCACCATGAAGGCGAAGGCCCGGCCATAGGCACGGATCGGCGGGCGCTCCGGCCAGAAGCTGCTGGTGATGATGGGGATCACGATGCCGAGCAGCATCCCCATCACCAACCCCCCCATGGTGAAGCTGTTGAGCAGCAGCATCCATACCAGCACCAGCACCACCGACAGCAGCGGGTGCGGCAGCCAGCGCTGCATGAAGCTGCGCTCGTCCTTGATTCGTTTTCCGGCCACCGTCATTCCCTCCAGCCCGGGCCTAGCACGGCCTCGATGTACAGCGACGGGGTGAAGATCTGCATCGCGGTCTCGTCCATGTATTGGGTCAGCGGCCCGGCGAACACTGTCAGCATCACCGTGCCCGCCATCAGAAAGCCCACCGCGACCAGTGGCAGCGCCGAGGGCATCAGGCGTCTGACCCGCAGCATGCCTTCCACCGATCCGCTTTTCCAGAATACCGTGCTGCCGGCCCGAGCGAAGCCGACGATCGCGATCAGCGAGGTGATCAGGATCGCACTCCAGACCCACACCGCGGCGATGCTGTGGCGTGCGTTATCCAGGATCAACAGCTTGCCGACGAAGCCGGACAGGGGCGGCATGCCGGTGATCGCGATCGCGCCGAGAAAGAACAGGCTGGCGAGCAGGCCCATCTGGGCGAAACGCGGCGCGACCACGATGGCATCCACCCGATCGGCCCGACGCTCGGCGATCAGGCCGACGATCAGGAACAGCGCCGCCGCGGCCAGCGTCGAGTGCAGCAAATAGAACAGCGCCGCCGACATCGCGCCCGGCGTGAACAAGGACACCGCCACCAGCAGCGTACCCATGGACCCGATCACCGCGAAGCTGACCATCTGCGCCAGCGCCCGCGACGCGAGTACGCCCAGCATGCCCAGCACCAGCGTCACCAAGGCCGCCGGCAACAGCCAGGGCGCGGCCAGCCAGGCGAGGTCGCCGGCCTTGTCGCCGAAGGCCAGCGTGTACATCCGGATGATCGAGTAGGCCCCGACCTTGGTCATGATCGCGAACAAGGCCGCCACCGGCGCCGCCGCATTGGCGTAGGTGCCGGGCAGCCAGAACTGCACCGGCACCAGCGCCGCCTTGATCGCGAACACCAGCAACAACAGCAGCGCCCCGGTGCGCAGCAAGGCCTGGTCGGCCGGGGGAACCTCGGCCACCCGCGAGGCCAGGTCGGCCATGTTCAAGGTGCCGGTCACGCTGTAGATCAAACCGACCGCGATCAGGAACACCGACGACCCGACCAGGTTCACGATCACGTACTGCACCCCGGCCTTGACCCGCTCGGCCCCGCCGCCATGCACCATCAAACCATAAGAGGCGATCAGCAAGACCTCGAAGAACACGAACAGGTTGAAGAAATCTCCGGTCAGGAAGGCGCCGTTGATCCCCATCAGCTGAAACTGGAAGATCGGATGGAAATGCCGTCCGCGCTTGTCCCAGCCGTTGAGCGAGTAGAGCAGCACGAGCAAACCGAGCACCGCGGTCAGCACCAGCAGCATCGCCGACAGGCGGTCCAGCACCAGCACGATGCCGAACGGTGCCGCCCAGTTGCCTAGCGAATAGGTGAGGATGTCGCCATCGCCCGCCAGCACGAGCAAGATCACCGACAGGACCAGCAGCAGCACCGAGGACGCCACCGAGAACACGCGCGCCAGCACGATGTCGTAGCGCATCGCCAGCGCGATCAAGGGCGCGATCAGCGCCGGCACGAGAATGGGCAGGATCAGCCAATGATTCATGATCGGTTACCCCCGCCGGTGGCCCGCTCGCGGTCGGTGCCTGTGGCCGTGGCGCGAGCGGGGTTGTCGGAGCTGGCGACATCGCCGGCATGGGTCGCATGGTCGAGATCGACATGGTCGGTCCCGCTCTCCAGATAACTGCGCAAGGCCATGACCACGATCACCGCGGTCATCCCGAACGAGATCACGATCGCGGTCAGCACCAGGGCCTGCGGCAGGGGGTCGGTATAGCCGGTCGCCTCCGCGCTGATAACCGGGGGCAGATTGACCGCCAAGCGCCCGGTCGCGAACAGGAACACATTGACCGCATAGGTCATCAGCGACAAGCCCAGCACCACCGGAAAGGTCCGCGCCCGCAACACCAGGTAGACGCCTGCTGCCATCATCACGCCGATCGCGCTCGCCACGATGAACTCCATCTCAACTCCCCTTGATCACGCGATCGCGATTGCGATCGCGGCTGCGGCGCCGACCGGTCGAAGGGTCGATATCCATCGGGCTTTCGCTGACCGGCGCCTGCCCGGCACGCCGTCCGAGGCGCGACAAGTTCGCCAGCGCCAGCATCACCGCGCCGACCACGGCCAGGAACACGCCGGTGTCGAAGCTCATCGCGCTGGCGATCTCGAACTCGCCGACGATGGGCAGATGCACATGGTCGAAGGCGCTGGTCAGGAAGGGATAACCGAGCGACATCGAGAAGATGCCGGTCGCCGCGGCGATCAGCACGCCGGCTCCGATGAACGCGTGATAGTCGATCCGCATCCGCTGCGCCGCCCAGCCGAAGCCGCTCGCCATGTACTGCATGATCAGCGCGATCGACACCACCAGACCGGCGATGAAACCCCCGCCCGGCATGTTGTGCCCGCGCAGGAAGATGTAGGCGCCGACGATCAGCGCCAGCGGCAACATCACCCGGGTCGCGATCACCATCATCATCGGGTGGCGGTCGGCGGTCAGCGCG
The DNA here is from genome assembly GCA_030604735.1 of Azoarcus sp. GTDB lineage: Bacteria > Pseudomonadota > Gammaproteobacteria > Burkholderiales > Rhodocyclaceae > Azoarcus_F. Next base: position 12,921 of record JAUVVG010000004.1, on the reverse strand, counting down.
AACTCCGGTCGCCATGCACTCAGGCGACGACCGGCGTCGCCGCGCACCGCGCCATCGAGCAACGCGAAGATCGCCAGCGCCGCGACCCCCAGCACGATGATTTCGCCAAAGGTATCGAAGCCTCGGAAATCGACCAGGATCACGTTGACCACGTTGGTCCCGCCCCCGCCCGGTACCGACTGCTCGAGGTAAAAGCCGGACAAGGTCTCGAAGTCGCGGGTCATCATCGCCCAGCTCAGCCCGCCGACGCCCAGCCCGACCAAGGACGCAAGCACGGCGTCGCGCCAGCGACGCGGGTCGCGGCTCTCGACCGGGGTGTGCTTGGGCAGAAAGTACAGCGCGAGCAGAATCAGGATCACCGTGCCGACCTCGACCGAGATCTGGGTCATCGCCAGGTCCGGCGCGGACAGATAGATGAATCCGACCGACACGACCAGGCCGGCCACCCCAACCACCAGCACCGCGAGCAGGCGGTGCCGGTGCAGCATCACGGTGCCGAGGCAGGCCGCGAGCAGCAACAGCCATACCACCCACACCGCCAGCGGCACCGGCTGCAACGCCCGGGTACCGGGCAGATGCGGACCGCCGAAGAAGGCCCCGGCGCCCAGCACCACCGCCGCACCGAGCATCATCGCGAGATAGCGTTGCAGCGAGCCGTTGTGCAGGCCGTGGGTGATCCACTGGCTGGCCGCGACCACGGATGCCAGCAGGCAGTCGAACATCGCCTTGGCGTCCGGATGCGGCCCGGCCGCCCACACCGCGCGCACCCGGCGATAACCCGCCAGCGCGAGCAGACCGATCACGACCGCCGCCACCGACATGAACAAGGCCGGGGTGAAGCCATGCCACAGCGACAAATGGAACTCGGGCGGGGGCCCGCCTATGACCGCGGTCGCGACCACCCTCACCAGCGGACCGACCAGGGTCTCCGGGAACAGTCCGATCGCAACCACCAGCCCGACCAGCAGCGCCGGCGGCAACCATAATCCGGCCGGCGGATCATGCGGGGCGCCCGGGTAATCGTCGCGCTTCGGTCCGAAGAACACATGCACGATGTAGCGGAAGGAATAGGCGACCGAGAAAATCGCCGCGACCGTCGCCACCACCGGGAACACCCAGCCCTGGCCGAACCAGACCGTGTGCCCCGCCTCCTCCAGCATCATCTCCTTGGACAGGAAACCGTTCAGCGGGGGAATGCCGGCCATCGAGGCGGCCGCGACCATCGCCATCGTCGCGGTGACCGGCATCAGGAACAGCAGGCCGCCCAGGCGCTTGATGTCGCGGGTGCCGGCCTCGTGGTCGATGATGCCGGCGTTCATGAACAGCGCGGCCTTGAAGGTCGCGTGGTTGATCACGTGGAAGACCGCCGCCACCGCCGCCATCGGCGACCCGAGGCCGAGCAGCATGGTGACCAGCCCGAGGTGGCTCACCGTCGAGAAGGCCAGCAACCCCTTCAGGTCGTCCTTGAACAAGGCGATGCCGGCACCGACCACCATGGTCACCAGCCCGGTCGTCGCCACCAGGTAGAACCACGCGTCGGTGCCGGCCAGCACCGGCCACAACCGCGCCATCAGGAACAGGCCAGCCTTGACCATGGTCGCCGAGTGCAGGTAGGCCGACACCGGGGTCGGCGCCGCCATCGCATGCGGCAGCCAGAACTGGAACGGAAACTGCGCGCTCTTGGCGAAACAGCCACCCAGGATCAACACCAGCGCAGGCAGATACAGGGGCGAGGCCTGGATCACGTCGGTCCTGGCGAGTATCTCGGTCAGGTCGTAGGAACCGGCAATGTTGCCCAGGATCAGCATGCCGGCGATCAGGCTCAGCCCCCCGCCACCGGTCACCGCCAGCGCCATCCGCGCACCCTGGCGCCCCTCGGGCAGGTGCCCCCAGAACCCGATCAGCAGGAACGACGACAGGCTGGTCAGCTCCCAGAAAATCAGCAACAGCAGGATGTTGTCCGACAGGACGATCCCCACCATCGCGCCCTGGAAGAGCAGCAGATAGGTGTAGAAATTGCCCATCGGATCTTCCTTGGCGAGGTAGAACCGGGCATAGACGATGATCAGCAGGCCGATGCCGAGGATCAGCGACGCGAACAGAAAGCCCAATCCATCCAGGAAGAAGTGGATGTTCAACCCAAGCGAAGGCACCCAGTCGAAGCCGTACCACAGCACTTCGCCCTTCATGACCGCCGGCGCATGGCCGAGCAGCAGCGCCAGCGCCAGCAGCGTCACCGCCCCGGTCGCGATCGCACAGGCATTGCGGCCGGCCCGAATCATCAGGGCCGGCAGAACCGCCCCCAGAAAGGGCAGCAGTACGATAAAAGCCAGACTCATGGCGTTCCATTCCGGATTGACGGGGGACGGACCACATCATCCCCAACGAAAAAAACCCCGGCGCGAGCCAGGGCGGCTATCCACACATCCCGTCCGGTGACGACCACAATTGCAGCCGAACCATAAGACATCGCTAAAATAACCCAATTCTAGCGAAACCGCCCGACGGAACCTATCCGTAAAATTACGCGTGGTCTACGCGTTCGCGGCCAGCGGTCGATCACACCCCGCCCTGACAGGGCGGAATCGGCATCTTCGCCGATATCTGCGCGAACACCTTCGCCGACCTCGTCGTCTACATGTTCGCATGGCGACAAGCGGCTCACTCCCGGACCATCACGATATGCACTCGATACGGCCCGTGCGCCCCCAATACGATGTTCATCTCGATATCGCCGGTCCGTGACGGCCCCGAGATGAAATTGACCGCCCGCGGCAGTGCCATGCCGTATTCCTCACGGGCGAGTTGCCACGCCTCCTCCATGCCCTGCACGATCCGCGTGGCGGGCACTACCACCACATGGGTTTCGGGCAGCAGGCTGGCGGTCGCGGGCGACTCGGGCGCGGAACAAGTCATCACCGTGCCGGTCTCGGCCATTGCGCAAAAGCAGCCGGTCACACCGACCAGATCGCCCTCGCGTGCCTCGCGCGCTTCCAGGGTCAGCCCGGCCCGCGCCCAGTCCAGCCCTGCGAGACTTGGCCAAACCACCCCGCTGCGCGGCAAGCCCTGCGCCGCCAGATAGCGCGACACGGCCTCCGGCACCGCCTGCAGACTCGTCACCGTGTCCAGCGTGCTCGACATCCGGGCCGACTCGCGCTTGAAGCGCTCGACCAGATCGGCAGCGGCCGGCGGACGCGGGCCATGACCGCGGTCGACCAGGGCCGCCGCGATGTCGGCCAAGGCCCGCGCGCGACTCTCCGAAGTCCGCCCCAGCGCACCCCGGACCCGCTCCAGAATCTGCTCGCGCGCCGACCCGGCCCACCCGCCGGACGCCCCGCCCTGCAACCGACCGTCCCGCAGAACGTCATCCGCCACGGTGCCCGCCTCCATCGTCCCGCGCCCGGCCAGACCACCCTCCGGCCCGGCCCCCGCCACATTGCTGCGATCCTTCACCGCTTCACCCCCGTCATCCCTGCGCCTTCGGTTCCCAACCACCGGGTACAGCCCCCCGGCTACGTCATCAGGCACGCTCGAAGCCGCTACTCTTCGCCCGTCCGCCTGCGCTGCGCATACAACTCGTGAAAGGTCCGCCCCTGCGGCGCGGGGAAATCCCGCTCGGCGGTCCACTCGGGCGCCACACCCATGACCCGGATGCGGTCGGCGCCCTCGGCCAGCCAGTTCAGATAGCGCACAACCAAGCGGGTCGCGAGCCGGTAGAGCCGCGGCCGGCGGGCGAGCCAGGCCCACGCGCGCATGCCGATGCGTTCGCCTCGCGGGCGCAAGCCGGCCTCGACCTGTCGCTGGCGCAAGCGGCGCAACAACTCCGGCAGCGGTATCCGCACCGGACAGACCACACCGCACTGGTTGCACAAGGTCGCCGCATGGGGCAAATCGAGTGCATTGCCCAGGCCGGTGAACAAGGGCGTCAACACCGCGCCCATCGGACCGGGATAGACCCAGCCGTAGGCATGACCGCCCACGGTCTGATACACCGGGCAATGGTTCATGCAAGCGCCGCATCGAATACAGCGCAACATGTCCTGAAACTCGGAGCCGACCAGCGAGGCCCGGCCATTGTCCACCAGGATCACGTACAGATGCGACGGCCCGTCCCGGTCGCCCTCGCCCTTCACCCCGGTCAGCACCGACACATAGTTCGAGATGTCCTGACCGGTGCCGGAGCGAGGCAACAGTCGCATCAATGTCGCCAGGTCCTCCAGGCGCGGCACGATTTTCTCGATGCCGGTGATCACCACATGCACATCCGGCAGCGTGGTCACCATCCGGCCATTGCCTTCGTTGGTGACCAGCGCCACCGAGCCGGTTTCGGCGATCAGGAAGTTGCCACCGGAGATCCCCATCCCGGCGCTGAGAAAATGCTCGCGCAACACCTCCCGTGCCTCGCGGGTCATCTCCGGAATGTCGGTCTTGCGCGGCTTGCCGTGAGCCCGGGCGAAGAGGTCGGCCACCTGTTCGCGCGACTTGTGAAAGGCGGGCGCCAGAATGTGCGAGGGGGGCTCATTGTCGTCGATCTGCTGTATGTACTCGCCCAGGTCGGTTTCCACAGGCTGCACGCCGACCGCGGTCAGCGCGGCGTTCAGGCCGGCCTCCTCGGACAGCATCGACTTGGACTTGACCGCCTTGGTCACACCATGCCGCTGCGCGATTCCGGTCACCAGCCGGCAGATCTCCTCGCCGTCGCGGGCGTACAGGACCTCGGCCCCACGCGCCCGGGCGCGCTCCTCGAAGGTCTCCAGCCACAGATCCAGGTTCTCCAGCACGCGGTCGCGAATGCCCTGGCCGGCGCTGCGCAAGGCCTCGAAGTCACCGTCATAAGCGGCCACCGCCGCTGCCCGGGCATCCACGAACTTGCTCCGCGCCTTGGCCAGATTCTGTTGCAACAGTCGGTCGGCCAGCTTGTCGCCGGCGCGGACCTTGAAGTACATCGCCTGCGAGCGCACCTCAACAATCCTCGCCCGCCAGCACTTCGGCCACATGCAGCACCCGGGTGCGCTCGTCGCCGAGACGGCGCAAACGCCCCTCGATCGCCAGCATGCAGCCGAGATCGCCCAGCACCACCGCATCCGCCCCGGTCACGCTCACCTGCCCGCACTTGCGATCGGTGATCGCGGCCGAAACATCCGGGTACTTCACCGAGAACATCCCGCCGAACCCGCAGCACTCCTCGCACCCCGCCATCTCGACCAGGTCGACGCCGGCCATGCGACCGAGCAACTGCCTGGGCTGGCGCTTGATGCCCAATTCCCGCAAACCGGAGCAACTATCGTGATAGGTCACCGTCCCCCGGAAATCGCCGGGCGGCTGCAGCTCGCCACCGAACTTCACCAGAAAGTCGGTCAGCTCGAAGGTCCGATCAGCCAGCGCCAGCGCGCGCACGCGCATGCGCTCGTCCTCGCCGAACAACTCGGGAAAGTGGACCTTGATCATGCCTGCGCATGAACCCGAAGGCGCCACCAGGTAATCCAGCCCTTCGAACTGGTCGATCACCCGGGTCGCCAGCGCCCTCGCCGACGCGGTATCGCCGGCATTGAAAGCCGGCTGACCGCAGCAGGTCTGGCCACCCGGCACCACCACGTCGCACCCGGCTGCCTCCAGCAGGCGCAGCGCACCAAAACCGATGCCGGGCCTGAGCAAATCGACCAGACAAGTCACGAACAAACCCACCCGCATCTTCCCGACCTCGCCGCTGATCCACTGCAATGTTATTTCACTAGGCGAAATCAACCCGTGAGGGTAGACTCCGCACATCCAAGTTTGACCACTGTACCAAAGTGACTATCACAACCAAGACACCTCCCGAGACCAAGAACCCGATCCAGGTCGTCGAGCGCATGATGAAGCTGCTCGACGTGCTGGCGCATCACCCCGATCCGGCGCCGCTCAAACAGGTCGCCGCGGAAAGCGGACTGCACCCGTCCACCGCGCACCGGATTCTCGGCGCAATGGCGCAAAGCGGCTTCGTCGAACGCGGCGACGGCGGCACCTACCGGCTCGGCATCCGCCTGCTGGAACTGGGCAGTCTGGTCAAGTCGAGAATCTCGCTGCGTGAAACCGCGATGCCCTTCATGCTCAAGCTCCATGCCGAAACCGGCGAAAGCGTGAACCTCGGTATCCGGGATCGGGACGAGATCGTCTATGTAGACCGCACCTCGAGCGGCCGCTCGGCGGTACGGGTCGTCCATATCGTCGGAGCCCGCGCACCGCTGCACACCACGGCCTCGGGAAAGTTGTTCCTGGTCGAGGACGGCATCGAAAAAGTCCGCGACTACGCCAAACGCACCGGCCTGCCCGGCTCGACGCCGGCTTCGATCACCGACCCCGTCGCGCTCGAGAAGGAACTCGACAAGGTGCGCCGCCACGAGGTGGCATTTGATCTGGACGAGGTGGAAAACGGAGTGCGCTGCATTGCAGCCGGGATTCGCGACGACAGTGGCGAACTCATCGCCGGACTGTCCCTGTCCACCCCATCGGATCGATTCAACCCCGACTGGGCGCCGCTGGTACGCAGCACCGCGGCGGAGATCTCCCGTACCCTGGGCTACGTCAAGCGCACCGGTCGCTGAGCGACGCGCGAATCAGCCTGGACGCGCCGCCGACGCGACCCGCTGCACCCCGGAGGTTTCCAGCCACTGCTTGACCCGCTTGGCGTCCGCGGTGCGGGTATAGCGGCCTTCGGAGTTGAGCAGCACCATGATCACCGGCTCGCCGCGGATCCAGGTCTGCATCACCAGGCAGCGACCGGCCTCGCGAATGAATCCGGTCTTGGACAGGCTGACCTTCCACTCCGGATCACGCACCAGCGCATTCGAATTGCCATAACGAAGACTCCCCTGACCGACGCGTACATTGCGTTCGTCCGCCGTCGAGAACTGGCGGATCAACGGGTAAGTGGAGGCAGCCGAGACGAGCTTGATCAGGTCGTGGGCACTGGCCACATTGCGCGGGTCGAGCCCGGTGCTGTCGGTGAAGCGGGTATTCCACATGCCCAGCATGCGCGCCTTGACGTTCATCGCTTCGATGAACGCGGCGCGACCGCCCGGATAGTGGCGGGCCAGCGCCGAAGCGGCCCGGTTCTCGGACGACATCAGGGCCAGGTGCAACATCTCCTCGCGGGTCAGTCGAGCCCCGACCGGCATCCGCGAGCCCGTGCCCTTGAGCCGGTCGATGTCGTCGGCGGTCACGGTCAGCACTTCGGAGAGATTCTGTCGCGCGTCGATGATGACCATCGCCGTCATCAGCTTGGTGATCGACGCGATCGGGACCACCTTGTCCGCGGCCCGCTCCGAAATGATCTCACCGGTGTTCTGGCTTGCGATCACGAAAGAGGCCGAGCCCAGCATGGGCTTGCCGTGTCGATCGAACTCGATCGGTATCTGGGTCTGCCCCCCCGGTGCAAAGGTGGATTGCTGCATTCGGGAGGCGCTCGCCAATTCTGTCCTGACGCGTGTTTCAGCGAATGCGGAATGCGCAAGGATCAACCCAAGGAGGCAGGAGACACAGAGGTGTGACTTCATGATCGGACCCGCAAGACGTGTTTCAGAGAAAGTTCGTAACACCTGTTTACATTCTTAACGAAAATAAACAGATATCAAGTCTTTTTAAAGTAATTTCTCAACTTTCTTCGAGAACAGTCCGATCTGCGAGGAAACGAGGCGGGCGCCGGATTTCGACACCGAGTTTCGATTCTACCCATGTTCTGTCCGTCGTGTCCGACATCGAGCACATCCGTCCTTGTTTTCTCCCGTCGATTACCGTCACCGTTCGAGCACCGCATCGCACTTGATCGGCGAGGGTCGCACCGGGCAGATCCGCTCAAAGGCGCAGAAAGGCCGACACTTCGTCCCGCTTGGCCATCGCGTCGCGATAACCAAGCGCCATCAGCGAGCGGGTGAAGCCGGGCTCGAACAACAGGTAGGACAACAGGGTCGAGCCCTCGCGACGCATTGCGCCGACACCCCGCAACACCGCGCGCAAGGCCCGCGGCAATTCTTCGCGATGGTGGCCGGCGATCGCGTCCAGACGCTGCGAGGGCGAGATCACCAGGGTCTCTATCGGTCGCAGTGAAAGCCCGGCCGCGGCCCGCTGTTCCGGGGTGAAGGCAGCCAGAGTCTGGTTGATACGGTCCATCCGCTCCAGGTCCACCGCCAGGCTGTCCAGAAAGATGCTGGACATCGCGTGACCGGCGATCTGCGCCGGTGAGGGATAGGCTTCGGTGCGCTGGCGCCCCTCCTCGGCCAGGCGGCCCGAACCGATCACCAGCACCCGCTCTGCCCCGAGGTGGATGGCCGGACTGACCGGCGCGAGCTGACGCATCGAGCCGTCACCGAAGTACTCCCGGTTGATCCGGACTGCCGGAAAGACGAACGGAATCGCGCTGGTGGCGAGCAGATGCTCGACCTGCAAGCGTGTCCGCACCCCGATGCGCTGGGCGCGGTGCCACGGCTGGACCCCTGCGGCGGCCTGGAAGAAGGTCAGGCTCTCGCCGGACGAGTATCCCGACGCCGCCACCGACACCGCATGCAGCCGACCGGCCGCAATACCCCCCTCGATCGCCTCGAAATCCAGCACGCGGGTCAGCAATTGGCGCAGTGGCGAATTGTCCAGCAGCGAGCGCGGTGTCTGCCGCACCAGCCAGCCCATCGAAAACGCCGCCCCCCAACGCGCCCCGGTCGCCAGCAGCGCCAACGCATCGGCGCGATAGACCTGGTCGACATGAAAGTGTCGCCAGATCCAGGCCAGCTTGCGCACCGCCGCGTTGAAGTCGGACGAGAACACCGCCAGCGCCACCGCATTGATGCCGCCCGCCGAGGTGCCGCACAGAATCGGAAAAGGGTGACCGGGCCGCTCACCCCAGAGCTCCCGGATCGCCTGCAACACCCCGACCTGATAGGCGGCGCGCGCGCCGCCACCGGTCAGGATCAGTGCTGCCTTGTCTCCTTCCATTTCATCGGCGCCCTCGAACAGGATGCCCGAATCATAACCCCAAGCTGGCCCGCCGCACCGGCAATCCTCAGCCGGCCGCTTCCGCCTCGGACTCCTGGGTGGCCTCGACGCTGGCGAGCGCGGTCATGTTGATGATCCGGCGCACCGTCGCCGACGGGGTCAGTATATGCACCGGCTTGGCCGCGCCAAGCAGGATAGGGCCGATGGTCATGCCCTCGCCGGCCGCCATCTTCAGCAGGTTGAACGCGATGTTGGCCGCGTCCAGGGTCGGGAAGATCAACAGGTTGGCATCTTCACGCATCCGCGCATTGGGGAATATCTGGGTGCGCAGCTCGGCATCGAGCGCCGCATCGCCATGCATCTCACCCTCGACCTGCAGCTCCGGATGCTGGGCATGCAGCATCTGCAGCGCGCGGCGCATCTTGTCCGCGGTTGGCGACTCCGCCGCGCCGAAGGACGAATGCGACAGCAACGCGATCCGCGGTTCCACCCCGAAACGCTGCAACTCGGTGGCCGCGAGCACGGTCATCTCGACGATCTGCTCGGCGGTGGGATCGTAGTTCACATAGGTATCGGCGAGAAACAGGGTACGGCCGGGCAGGTTCAACACGTTGAGGGTATACAGGGTCTTCACCCCCGCGCGGCGCCCGATCACCGTCTCGACGAACTCGCGGTGCAGCGCGTGCATGCCATAGGTGCCGCAGATCAGGCCATCGCCGTAACCGAACTTCAGCATCAGCGACCCGATCAGCGTGGTCCGGCGCCGCACCTCCTTCTTGGCATACTCCACCGACACCCCACGGCGCTCCATCAGCTCATGGTAGTGGCTCCACAACTCCTTGAAGCGCGGATCGGAATCCGGATTGACCAGCTCGAAGTCCTGCTCCGGCTGCATTCGCAAGCCAAAGCGTTCGATATTGTGTTCGATCACCTCCGGTCGGCCGATCAGGATCGGTCGCGCCAGCCCTTCGTCCACCACGGTCTGGACCGCACGCAACACCTTCTCGGATTCGCCCTCGGCGAAGATGATGCGCTTGGGGGCCTTGCGCGCGGCGGCGAACACCGGCTTCATGATCAGGCCGGACTGCCACACGAAGTTGTTCAATTGCGTCCGGTAGGCGTCCCAGTCCTCGATCGGACGGGTCGCCACACCCGACGTCATGCCCGCCTCGGCCACCGCCGGCGCGATCTTGACGATCAGGCGCGGGTCGAACGGCCGCGGGATGATGTAATCCGGCCCGAAACCCGACACCTTCTCGCCGTAGGCAGACGCGACGATGTCGCTCTGCTCGGCGCGGGCGAGCTCCGCGATCGCCTTGACCGCGGCGAGCTGCATCTCGTCGGTGATCGTGGTCGCCCCGACATCGAGCGCCCCGCGGAAGATGAACGGAAAGCACAACACGTTGTTCACCTGGTTCGGATAATCCGACCGCCCGGTCGCGATGATCGCGTCGTCGCGTACCTTCTTGACCTCGTCCGGCAGAATCTCCGGAGTCGGGTTGGCCAGCGCCAGAATCAGCGGATTGGCCGCCATCTTCGCGACCATGTCGCTCTTGAGCACCCCGCCCGCCGACAAACCCAGGAAGACATCCGCCCCCTCGATCACCTCGGTCAGCTTGCGTGCGTCGGTCCGCTTCGCGTAACGGGCCTTGATCGGGTCCATCAGCGAGGTGCGCCCCTCGAACACCACGCCCTCGATGTCGGTCACCCAGATATTCTCGACCGGCACCCCGAGCTTGACCAGCAAGCCCAGGCAGGCCAACGCGGCCGCCCCGGCGCCCGAGGTCACCACCTTGACCTTGTCGAGCGCCTTGCCCTGCAGGTGCAGGCCATTCAGCACCGCCGCCCCGACCACGATCGCAGTGCCGTGCTGGTCGTCATGGAAGACCGGGATCTTCATCCGCTCGCGCAGCTTGCTCTCGATGTAGAAGCACTCCGGCGCCTTGATATCCTCGAGGTTGATCCCGCCGAAGGTCGGCTCCAGCGCCGCGATCATGTCGATGAACTTGTCCGCATCCGGCTCGTCGATCTCGAGGTCGAACACGTCGATGCCGGCGAACTTCTTGAACAGCACGCCCTTGCCTTCCATCACCGGCTTGGCCGCCAGCGGGCCGATGTTGCCCAGCCCGAGCACCGCGGTGCCGTTGGTGACCACGCCGATCAGGTTGGAGCGCGCGGTCAGGTTGGCGGCCTCGCCCGGGTCCTCGACGATCGCATCGCAGGCGGCCGCGACACCGGGCGAGTAGGCGAGTGACAGATCGCGCTGGTTGGTCAATACCTTGGTCGGCGTCACCGCGATCTTGCCGGGACGCGGATAGCGGTGATAGTCGAGCGCCGCAGCGCGAATCAGTTCATCCATTGTCTCTTCCTCTTATCGGTTCAAGAGCAAACAGCCCTGCCCTTTCATTACAGGCCCTCTACAGCCCGGTGCATCCTGAGCGCACACTGAGCCCGTCCGGTCATGCACGCAACCATCCCGCTCGTCGGTTACACAGCCCGGTGATCGACATGACACACAGGCCTTAGTTTCACATCGTGACATTACAATTCGAATCGCAGAATAAGCCTTATAAGCCTTTACAGCAATTCCGCCAAGCGGGTTTTCGGCCGGTGTTACGTCATGGCATAATATTAGGCTTTCGACGACTGCTGTTAACCCTAGTAGTTTCCGCAAGTCGCCACAGTCGGGGCCACCGAAGCCCCTGTCGCAGTGGTCCAGGTCACCCTACCCGCCCCACTGTTGCCGGTTTCGCTTTTGCAACCTGGAGAGTTCGTCATAATGAACCAACGCGTTTCCGAGGCCGTTCTGGCCGCAGCACCCGAGTACGTTCGCCACGAGAAACTGAAACAGTGGGTTGCCGAGATCGCAGCCCTGACAGAGCCCGAGCGCGTCGTGTGGTGCGACGGCTCCCAGGAAGAATACGACCGGCTGTGCGCCGAGATGGTCGAATCGGGCATGCTGATCAAGCTCAACCCGGAAAAGCGCAAGAATTCCTACCTCGCCTGGTCCGACCCCTCCGACGTCGCCCGGGTCGAAGACCGCACCTTCATTTGCTCGCAGAACAAGGATGACGCCGGCCCGACCAACAACTGGGAAGACCCGGCGGTAATGCGCGATACCCTGAACGGCCTGTTCAAGGGTGCGATGCACGGTCGCACCATGTACGTGATCCCGTTCTCGATGGGCCCGCTCGGCAGCCCGATCGCCCATATCGGGGTCGAGATCTCCGACAGCCCCTACGTGGTCACCAACATGCGCACGATGACCCGCATGGGCCGCGGCGCACTCGAAGTGCTGGGCAGCGACGGCGAGTTCGTCCCTTGCGTGCACTCGGTCGGCGCTCCGATCGCCCAAGGCGAGAAGGACAGCCGCTGGCCGTGCAACCCGGACACCAAGTACATCGTCCATTACCCCGAAACCCGCGAGATCTGGTCCTACGGCTCCGGTTATGGCGGCAATGCGCTGCTCGGCAAGAAGTGCTTCGCGCTGCGCATCGCCTCGACCATGGCGCGTGACGAAGGCTGGCTGGCCGAGCACATGCTCATCCTCGGCGTCGAGTCACCGGAAGGCGAGAAGTCCTATGTCGCGGCCGCCTTCCCGTCGGCCTGCGGCAAGACCAACTTCGCCATGCTGATCCCGCCCAAGAGCTTCGACGGCTGGAAGATCACTACCGTCGGCGACGACATCGCGTGGATCAAGCCCGGCCCGGACGGCAAGTTCCGCGCCATCAACCCCGAGTTCGGCTACTTCGGCGTCGCCCCCGGCACCAGCGAGAAGACCAACTTCAACGCGATGGCCACGCTCAAGGAAAACATCATCTTCACCAACGTCGCGCTCACCGACGACGGCGACGTGTGGTGGGAAGGCATGACCAAGGAAGCCCCGTCGCACCTGGTCGACTGGCAGGGCAAGGACTGGACCCCGGAGATCGCTAAGGAAACCGGTCGCAAGGCAGC
>JAUVVG010000040.1 GCA_030604735.1 Azoarcus sp. | reverse complement strand
TTCCCGAGGCGGCTGACAGAATTGACATTGAGGGCCGACAAGAATGTGTCTGCCAAGGCGATCGCAGCGATGATGAAGCAAAAGAAGATCGACATTGCCGAAATCGAAGCGGCAGTTCGTGCCTAGAGCTCCATGGCCTAACAATTCATTCAAGCCGTCGCCTCGGCGCGGCTTAATTCAGGCGTTCTGTGACAGGGCAACAGTCTCAGCGGCTGAAACTGACGAAGGAGGTACATCATGATCATTGAATCCATTGAAAGGCCTCCTGCGGAGATCGTGGAGGGCTTCAAGAGGCTGCTCGCACACGACTCGATAACCTGCGCTATCTCGGATTGCATGGGACGATTCAATGCGATGACGTCTGATATGAGACCCCTCTTCGAGGGAATACGCGTCGTCGGCACGGCAGTCACCGTAAAGACTCTTGCCGCAGATCTAGCGGCCGCCTTCAAAGCAATCGACATCTGCCAACCTGGCGACATTGTGGTTATCGACTCTCATGGGTCGACGAATACGGCATTCTGGGGTGAAAACATGACAATGTCCGCGCGAAATCGCGGCGCGGTCGCGGCCATCATCGATGGCGCCTGCCGGGATGTCGAGGAAATCAGAAAAATCCGGTTTCCCGTGATCTGCAAGGGCATCGTTCCCAACGTGGGCGCAATCGCAGGCTACGGAGATGTCAACGTTTCGATCCAGTGCGCCGGAGTGCCAGTTTCTCCAGGGGACATCGTGGTTGCCGACGGCAATGGCGTGGTGGTCGTGCCAATGGCTCAGGCTGCGGACATTCTGCAGAGGGCACAGCAGCTTCTGGAGACGGAGCATCTCCTTCAGGAAAAGATCAAGGCGGGCGCGACCATCGGCGAATTGGTTAACGTTGATGAAGTTTTTCGCACTGCCTTCTCGTATCAGAACAAAGCCTTGAAACGCAGCTGAATTCTTTGGCCACAAGTGAAACTGCCGCAGAACATCTCGCTTCAGGGGACGACTTTCCGGCGGCGCTTCGCACCGGCGGAAAGTCGTCCCTGAGCTTCACGTTGGGCGAAGGCACTCGAAGTCGGATCCGAAGTAGAGAGTTGGTGACGTGACACATCACAACACAGTGCGTATTGAGGGGCAGGTGAGCGCCGGCTTCGAGGCGATGCGCGATGCGTTCGCCGAGAATTTCTCCTTGCGCCATGAACTGGGCGGCGCCTGTTGTGTGTATCACCAGGGCGAGAAGGTCGTTGATCTGTGGGGGGGTGTGAGGAACCAGGCGACCGGTGAGCCGTGGGAGAAGGACACCATGGTTCTGGTCTACTCGACGACCAAAGGCCTGGCCGCGATGACGCTCGCCCTCGCCCACTCCCGTGGCTGGCTCGACTACGAGGCGCGCGTCTGCAGCTACTGGCCGGAGTTCGCACAGAATGGCAAGGAGAACATCACCGTCCGCCAGCTCCTGGCACACCAAGCCGGCCTGTTCGCCTTCGAAGAGCAGGGCGACCGAACCCTCGTGGCAGACCTCGATCGTCTTGCGGTTGTGCTGGCTCGGCAGAAGCCCGCATGGGAACCGGGTACACGGCAGGCTTATCACGCGATCACACTCGGCTATTACGAAAACGAGCTGTTGCGCCGCATCGATCCACAGCGCCGCAGCCTGGGACAGTTCTTTCACGACGAGATCGCCACACCGCTGGGGCTTGATTTCCATATCCGCCTGCCGGAGTACATTCCGGATTCCCGGCTGGCGACGCTGGTGCGGCCAAGCCTGCTTGCCATGGTGCGCGGGTTTGGAATCAGCTTCTTTTTCACTGCTTTGAATCGCCGCTCGAACATCTCGCGAGCGCTGGTGGGTTCGATGTTCCCTCATGACGAGCACCATATTTACGCTCGCAATCTCGAAGTCCCCTCCGGAGGGGGTGTTGGTACGGCTCGTGCGATTGCCCGTGCCTACAGTGTGTTCGCGACCGGCGGTCGAGAGCTGAAGTTGCGCCCAGAAACGCTACGCCTGCTATCGGAGCCGGCGGTGCCGCCGACACGGGGCTTCTACGACGAGTGCATGAAGGGTGACGGTGTGCAGTTTTCGTTGGGTTTCATGAAGCACTGCCCGGCGTGGTCGTTCGGCAGCGAGGGTTCGTTCGGACAGCCTGGGTCGGGCGGCTCGCTTGGCTTCGCCGATCCGAAGGCGGGTATCGGCTACGCCTACGTCACCAATCGAATGGGAACGGCGCTTACCGGGGATCCGCGGGACCTCGCGTTGCGAAACGCATTGTACTCGGTCATTCCAAGTGAAACTGCCGCTCGACAAGGGCATGCAGCGGACGGTGCTGCGCGCCGCCGCTGATGCTGGCCACCTTGCCGGTTGTTTGGAGAACAGTCGTGTACTCGATCTTGGTAATGCTGGGGTTATTTCTACTCTCGCTCGTAGCACTTCGATTGTGGGATGAGCGTGTAGAGCGCAAGGAGTGGAGTCGATTGGCCGCATCGCAACCGACGGATTCCGCTATGTACGACCCTGTCATGGTGGCCGATTTGCCTGAACCGGCGCAGCGGTTCTTCAACTTTGCCATCAAACCCGGCACACCGTTGCTGACGGTCGCTGAGATCGACATGGGGGGTGAATTCAGTCTGGGCACTCGGGAGAACCAGAACTACCGACCTATGGATGCCAGGCAGATTCTGGCCGCACCAACGGGTTTTGTCTGGAAGGTCAAGATGCCCGGAGTCGTGCCGGTGTCCGGCTCCGACAGCGGGAGCTGGACGCGCTTCCGAGTTCTCGGCCTGATACCGGTTGCTCGCCTGGGCGGTGACACTCACCATGCAAGGGCCGCATATGGCCGATATATCGCCGAGGCGGCGTTCTGGACCCCAGCCGCCTTGCTCCCGAGACCAGGTGTTGTTTGGGACGCCCCGGATCGGGACACTGCCCGCGTGACAGTGACCCACAACGGGCTGTCGCAGGCGGTGGACATGAAGCTGGATGGCGAAGGTCGTCCCCTGGTGGTTCAGTTCATGCGATGGAGCGATGCCAACCCTGAAAAGAAGCACCGGTTTCAACCTTTCGGGGGACAACTGTCGGATTTTCGTGAAGTTCAGGGTTTTCGCATCCCCTTCCGTGTAGAGGCGGGCAACATGTTCGGCACGGACGAGCACTTTGTGTTTTTCAAGGCAAAGGTCAAGGCCGTGCGTTTTCTGGCACCTGGATCATGATGACATCGACCAAGGAGTACGACCAGGCGGCAAGCGACATGCGTCGCCCGGGAACCGAACGGGCAGACGGCAAGCTGGATGCCAGGGAGTTGATTCGGCACGCCACGCTGGCGGCCTCCAGCCATAACACACAGCCCTGGAAGTTCCGCGTCCGAGAAGACTCGATCACCATCCTGCCCGACTTCTCTCGGCGCTGCCCGGTGGTCGATCCCGATGACAGCCATCTCTTCAAGAGCCTGGGCTGCGCCGCCGAGAACCTGGTTCATGCAGCTGCCGCGCAGGGTTTCTCAGCCGAGGTCCGATTCGACACCGGCGACAACGGCGTTCATGTTGTTCTGACCCGTGACGCCACGGCGCGGGCGACGGATCTTTATCGGGCAATACCCCAACGGCAATGTGTCAAGTCGGCTTATGACGGCAACCCGATTGAGGTGACGGAGCTTGAGCAACTGGAGAAGGCGGGCAAAGGGCCGTCTGTCCGTACCATCATGTTGTCGTCGGACGCCGAGAAGAACGCTGTGATTGACTACGTCACGCGGGGAAACGTCGCCCAGTTGACCGATCCGGCGTTCCGCAACGAGCTCGTTTCATGGATTCGCTTCAATCCTGCCGAGGCAATGCGCCAGGGCGACGGCTTGGCCGGGCGCGCCGGCGGTCAGCCGGCCTTGCCGACCTGGCTGGCGAAACGGATTATCGGGCTGGTGCTCACGCCTGAAGGGCAAGCCAGAACCGATGCGACGAATATCAGAAGTTCGGCCGGTGTGGCGGTCTTCGTATCCAGCCACGAGGACAAGGCGGCGTGGGTCGAGCTTGGGCGTGCCTATGAGCGCTTCGCGCTGCGAGCGACCGCGCTGAATATCCGCACCGCCTTCATCAACCAGCCGATCGAAGTGCGCGCCTTGCGCCCGCAGTTCGAATCATGGCTGAAGCTCGAAGGAGAACACGCGCTGCTCATGGTCCGTTTCGGCCATGGCCCCACGGCACCATTCAGTCTGCGTCGGCCAATAGACGACGTGATTATTGCCGACTGACCAGCGTCATTGCCGAGCGAGCACAATCTTCTATAGTTCAAGCGTGGCCATGTCTTTTCGGAGCGAACGGTGTTCTGTCCCCACTGCGGCAAGGAGAATCAGTCGGAGGCCCGCTTTTGTGGGCATTGCGGGCGGGATCTTGCCGAGGCGATGCCGGCGCCGGAACCACGTGTTCCGGCCGAACCCGTCGAGCCCGTTCGGATAATCGACCCGTCGCAGCCGACCGCTGTCGTGGTGCCGGGGCTCAAGTGGGGGGTGCTCGCGGCGAGCCTTCTCATGCCCTTGATCGGCATCGGCATGGGGCTCTACTACTGGATTCGGGCGGAGTCCGAGGACAAGGTCGCGGTCGGCAAGCTCTGGTTCTTCGTCGCACTGGGGATCGTGGTCTTGTACAGTCTGCTCGGTGAGGTTTAGCGAGCAAGGAGCTTGACGGTGACCCACCAGGCAATCTCGACGATCGTCATCACAAGGTTGCGTTCGGCGCTCAATGCATTGCGCGCCTATAGCGTGGTCATCGACGGCCGCAAGGTAGACAAGCTGGATGCCGGGGTCACGAAACGCTTCGGCTTATCGCCTGGCAAACACGAGATCTCCGTCTCGATGGACTTCTACAAGAGTCCGCCGCTCGTTCTGAACCTGTCTGGTGATGAGACCGTGACGCTCGAGTGCGGGGAGAAGGCTTCGCTCGGTGGGCATGGGACGTTCTCGCTGCGTGGCCTGGGCAGTTTGTTGGGTTCGGCCCTCTCGCCATCGGAATATTTCTTCATGCGGATCGTCGGCACGGAGACGGCCGGGGAGCGTCGCCCCGTCGACACCATCGCGAACCAGGCTGTTCCATCGTCCCCTGCACGCGACGCAGCTTCCGCGCCGATGATCTTTCTCTCCTATCGCCGGGACGACACCGAGCACATCACCGGACGGATCCGGGACCGCCTCGGCACCCACTTCGGGGACCAGGCGATCTTCCGCGATGTCGACTCGATACCGGCCGGCATCGATTTCACCCGTAAGGTCAAAGAGTCCATCCGGGTGGCACGGGTGCTGGTCGCCATCATCGGCCCTCAGTGGGTCGCAGCGGTCGATCGCCAGGGTCGTCGCCGACTGGACCAACCTGACGACCCGGTCCGCTTCGAACTCGAGACCGCGATCGACATGGGCGTGCCAATCCTCCCGGTGCTGGTCGAGCAGGCCGTGATGCCCGGGCGGGACGACCTGCCAGCCTCGCTCGCCGCACTCTCGTCCATCAACGCGGTGACCATCCCTCCGGAGCCGTACTTCGCCGAAGGGGTGAAGCGGCTCGGCCTCGCCATCGAAAACCACGACCCGCCCCAAGCCCCCGCGGTCCCGTCACAGCCGGCGCCATGCTCCGCATGCGGCAACCGCATCAATCCCGGTCAGGCCTTCTGCACCCGCTGTGGGCAGAGGGTCTGACGAACGGCACGTAACGTGACTGGTGTGCCGGCGTCCTTCAGCGTCGTCCAGGTTCAGCGGCACTTGTGCCAAAGCCTTATGCTCGCGTGACTGGTGCATGACAGCTATGTAGAAGGACGCTGAATTCGTCATTCCAGCGTAAGTCGTGATCGTTTTAGCGCGGATACCAGCCGATGTTGAGCATGAACCCTGCGGTTCCAAACGGAATCAACTCCAGGTTAACCCGTCGGTAGTCGATGCCGATCGCGGGCAGTACGGCAGGTGCGACACCCAGGTGGTTGAGCGGGATCTTGTCGCGGAATTCGCCGCGGTAGCCATGTAGTACACCACCGGTGAGCTTGACATAGGCACTGGCATGCTCGCGCTGCGCGAGTTCGTAGCGGAAGCCGCCGTACAGGTAGGTGCTTTGCTGACCGAACGAATTGCGGAACGCAGCGGCACCGGCCAGCCAGCGGGTTCGATCGGCACGCGCGAAACCGCGGTCCGTCCATGGCGGGACATAGCCGGTGTCGGCGATCCATTCCAGATTGGCCATACGCTGGTGATTGATGTGGCGTGAATCGTCCCGGTAATGACGGGTGTAGAGCGAGGTCTTGAGGAGCACTTCTCCGTCGGACCAGAAATGCGGGCGCTCGACAGCCAATGTCGCGGTCGAGCCGAGGCCCAGCGCGAGGCCGAACAGTGCGAAGGTGGTGGGGCGGGTCAGGGACAGGATACGGTTCTCCAGTATCGGACTGACCGGTATGACCGCATACGTTCCGGCAGGGTTCATCCAGCAATCCGCTTGCGCCGCATTCGTTAACCGTGACCCGGTTCCTTGGAAGCGCGACACCAGGTCTTCCCTCGCAGCGATGTAGCCCGACTTGGCTGCGCCGGCGGGCTTCAACTCCCGCCCCTGACGACCCATACTGAAGTGCTGCTTCACCTACTCGTCAGGAGATCATGATGACACTTGTCCGACTGAAACAATCCCTATTGACCATGTTTGTCGTGATAGTCGCCGCTTTTGCCCTCACGGCGTCCATCCACGCTCCATCGGCCAGCGCCCAGCCCAGTCCGCAGCCGCAGGAATGCACTTGCTCCCCGGGCGTCAACATCGGTACCGAAGCCCAGCCCGTCATCATCAGGCACTGCCAGTGCGGCATCCTGAGTTGCGCAGTCGTGGTCAGTTCCGGGCAACTGCAATGCGGCCGATAGTGCGCGGCGCCGTCCGGGCCGGGGGGTAGCTACCGCGCAAATACGATCTCGACCCGGCGATTCATCTGGCGTCCGGTTGCGTTGTCGTTGCTGGCGGTCGGGCTGTCCTCCCCGAATCCTTGTGTGCGAAGCCGAGCAGCGGCTCGCTCGGTCCCTGTCAGCTTCTTCGTCAGGTGTATGAAATAATCCGATCTCGGGCCACGTTCTGCCCGACCTGTGCCAACGCCGGCACCCACCGCTGATCGCTAGCGTAAGCTTTGTTGGGAAGCCGGGTTGTCGCACACACTCCACTGGGGCGATCGCTGCCCCCGCTCATGCAGACCAACTCTTACGACCATCCGATGGATCAACCCACGACTTACGAAAGAATCGGCGGTGAAACCGTCGTTTCGACACTGTGCGACCGGTTCTATGCGCTGATGGACAGCGTCCCGCAGTTCCGTGAAATACGCGACCTGCATCCACAGGATCTGCAGGGCTCGCGCGACAAGCTGTTCATGTTCCTGTCCGGTTGGCTGGGTGGGCCGGATCTCTTCGTCGAGAAGTTCGGCCATCCGCGCCTGCGTGCCCGTCACATGCCGTTCGCGATCGGCACCCGCGAGCGCGACCAGTGGGTCGCCTGCATGATGCTGGCGATGGAGGAGGCCGGCATCGAAGAGGCGCTGCGCGAGCGCCTGCTACAGAACTTTTTCCAGACTGCCGATTTCATGCGCAATCGGCCGGGCTGAGCCGGCAAAACCATTGCGCACCACCATCGAGCAACAATACATCGAACCAGGAGACACAACATGTTCAGTCACGTCATGGTCGGCACCAACGACATCGAGCGCGCCAAGCGTTTCTACGACGCGGTACTCGCAGTAGTGGGCGCGGGGCCGGCCGTGGTCAATGCCGCACCCACCGGCCAAAAGCGTTTGTTCTATCGGCACGACGGCAGCACCTTCGGAATCACCGAGCCGATCAATGGCGAGCCGGCGACCTTCGCCAACGGTGGGACCATCGGGTTCAAGTGCTCGTCGGCCGAGCAGATCCAGCAATTCCATGATGTCGCGGTGGCACACGGCGGTACAGCCATAGAGGATCCGCCCGGGCTGCGCGAAAAGAAGCCGGGCGGCGACATGTACCTGGCCTATGTGCGCGATCCGGACGGCAACAAACTGTGCGCGCTGTACCGCCCAAGCTAGGGTGCCAGGCCCGCCTTGGCGTTTTCCAATCATGCCAAGCGCTCCCGGGTTTTGGAAAGACTCAACGCCAGGCCACTGCATCCGCCCGGAACGGGTATCGACTGGGACGAAACCGCAGTTGGTCGTTACCTGGTCAACTGATACCCGACTCGTCGGTGGAAGTCAGTTGGGCTGCGGTGTGGCTGGCGCAAGCGGGATGTATGCGAGCGAGATTCTCTTTTGACATGCCGCATACCGCTCGGCAATATCGCCTTCTTGAGTATTGATTCTCCCTTTCCCGGTGCGTTTGGGAGTTATCTTAATGGCATGGCTGGCTGTGAGGGTTTGCGAGGATGGTCGATGGACAAGCTTCAATATAGTGAACGCGACATCTGCACCAGATTCATTACTCCCGCCCTCCAGCGGGCCGGTTGGCAACAGCACCAGTTCCGCGAAGAAGTGACGCTCACGGATGGCCGGGTGATGGTGCGCGGCAAGCTGGCTGCACGCATCAAGAATCCGCAGGCCAAGGGTGGTCCGAAACGAGCCGATTTCGTGCTCTACGCGAACCCGAGCCTTCCCATTGCAGTGATCGAAGCCAAGCAGGCGGGGTTTTCCGTGGGCCACGGCATGCAGCAGGCGCTCGCCTACGCGGAGATGCTCGACACACCCTTCGCGATCAGCAGCAATGGCAGCGGCTTTCTGCTTCACGACCGCACCGGCCTAACCCAGCCAGTGGAGCGTGAGCTCGGCCTCGACGAATTTCCCTCTCTTGAAGCGCTGTGGCCCTTGTATCAGCAATGGAAAGGGCTGACCGAGGCAAGCGCCGTCAAGCTGGTGGAGCAGCCTTTCCATACCGACGGCAGCGGCAAGGAGCCTCGCTATTACCAGCGTGTCGCCATCAACCGCGCCATCGAGGCCATCGCGAGGGGACAGCAGCGCGTGCTACTCGTCATGGCGACCGGCACCGGCAAGACCTACACCGCATTCCAGATCATCTGGCGTCTGTGGAAGGCCAAGGCGCGCAAGCGCATCCTGTTTCTGGTGCTGCTGGAAAAGTACAAAACCTTACGCGGCCAGATCGAAGAAACCAAAAACCGCCTCAAGAGCGAGCTGGCCGCCGCGCTGGCACACCACTTCAGCGCCGAGGCGGTGGAAGAATGAGCAGCCCACGCAAGCCTTCCGCCACATCTGCGTCGCCCCTGGAACAGGCGCAACTGCTGGGCGATATCCGTGACCTTATCGAGCAAAGCCGCCAGCAGCTCGCCAGCGCGGTCAATAGCGCACTCACCCTGCTTTACTGGCGCATCGGTCAGCGCATCCGCAATGAGATACTGCATGGGAAGCGTGCCGCCTATGGCGAACAGATTGTCTCCGCACTGGCGAGACAATTGACCGCAGACTACGGCCGCGGCTTCACCGAGAAGAACCTCCGTCACATGCTACGCTTTGCCGAGGTGTACCCCGACGGAGAGATTGTCTCCGCAGCGCGGAGACAATTGAGTTGGACCCATCTTCGTACGTTGATTTACATCGACGATCCACTGAAGCGCGATTTCTACCTGCAGATGTGCCAGCAAGAGGGCTGGAGCACTCGTACCCTGCAGGAGCGGCTGGACTCCCAGCTCTTCGAGCGCACCGCCCTGTCGAAACAGCCCGACGCCCTGCTCGCGCAGGAACTCGCCACCCTGCGTCAGACCGGCGAGCTCAGCCCCAGCCTCGTCCTGAAAGACCCCTACGTGCTGGACTTCCTCGGCCTGCAGGACCGCTACCTCGAAAAAGACCTGGAAGACGCCATCCTGCGCGAGCTCGAAGGCTTTCTACTGGAGTTGGGCGCGGGCTTCAGCTTCGTGGCGCGGCAAAAGCGCATCCAGCTCGACCACGACGACTTCTACATCGACCTGCTGTTCTACAACCGCCGCCTCAAGCGCCTGGTGGCCATCGACCTCAAGCTTGGCGATTTCAAGGCCGAATACAAGGGCCAGATGGAGCTTTACCTGCGCTGGCTCGCCAAGCACGAACAGGAGCCCGGCGAAGCCTCGCCGCTGGGCATCATCCTTTGCAGCGGCAACAACAAGCGCGAGCAAATCGAGCTGCTGGAGCTGGACGCCAGCGGCATCCACGTCGCCGAATACCTCACCGCCCTGCCGCCCAAGGCGGTGCTGCAGGCCAAGCTGCACGAAGCCATCGCCCTGTCGCGCACGCGCCTGGACAACCGTAGCGAGGAGGAGGCGTGGACAGGCAAGACGCATTTCAGATGAATCTGTTGCCTCTTATGGTGTAGAGCGTTTCCTGTGCCAAGGTGACTTGCTCTGGAACTCCACAGGCACAGGAACCGCAGGTCGAATAGCGGCCTTTGATGGTACTGCTGAAACGCGAGCTGTGGCTGACTCCCACGTCACCGTCATCCGATTGGCCAATAGCCTGCCAAAGTATCTTTGGTGTGTGATCAAATTCCCTCTCACCCATTGGGTGACCTCCCTTTTTCTCCGCCAACCCGCTCCAGCATTGAGTTTGCAACAGTTCTTGAAGGTTTAACTGAGGAAAAATGGTTTATGCCTTCATGCAGCAAATGGGGATGGTCAACGATCATGCCGAGCATTGCATCGTGCGCAGCCAGGTCGAAAGTAGCAGGCGGAAATTCCGTATGCCTCGCCGTAACCCGTGACGACGGCGTCATTCGACCGTGCTACGACCGGCGCGGCCGGCTACCAAATGCATCAGCGCCTGGAAGGCGCGCGAAAAAGCGGTACTTCCGCGCGCGGTTCTGAGTCGTTGCCGGCGATCGGCTCCCACTCATGTATCGAATATTCGCCCGGGGTTGAGGATGTTCTTCGGGTCGAGTGCGCGCTTGATCGATCGCATCACGGCCAGGTCGGCTTGGTTTCGGCTGCGCGCGAGCCAGTCCTTTTTCTCCAGGCCGATGCCGTGCTCGGCCGATACCGACCCGCCGAACGGTAGCAGTGGCTCGTACACCGCCTCGTCGCAGGCCGCGTGATCGGCGTCGTCGCTCTCGGGTTGGACGAAGAGGTGAAGGTTGCCGTCGGCGATGTGGCCGAACTGGATGCAGCGCGCTCTGGGCCAGCGCGCGAGCACGCGCTCACGCACGCTGTCGGCATAGTCGGCCATGTGGCGCAGCGGAAGACTGACGTCGTACAGGTAGGTCTTGCGGTTCTTGAGGATGGATTCGAAATTCTCCCGGACCTCCCATAAGGCTCGCCGTTCGGCCTCGGAGCGGGGGATCACCGCGTCGATGATCAGGCCGCGCTCTAGCGCCGCCTCGAGCAGGCCCTCGAATCGTCTCGCGTCGGTGTCCGGGTCGGCGCCTTCGGCTTGCAGCATCACGTAGAACGGATAGGTCCGGTCCATCGGTGGGCGGTGGCCGCCCGGTACCGTGGCGGCTGCGAAGTAGCTGTTCCACATGACCTCGAAGGCGCTCAGCGTGCCCGCGAGGTCGCGCTGCATCTGCTTGAGCAGTGCCGTGACTTCTTCGAACGAGCGGAGCGCGACCAGTGCCGCCTGGCAGGTGGCCGGCAGCGGATGCAGGCGGACCACGGCGCGGGTGACGATGCCCAGCGTGCCTTCGGTGCCGATCAGCATTTGCTTGAGGTCGTAGCCGGCGTTGTTCTTCAGCACTTCGTCCATGTTGGAGAGCACCGTGCCGTCGGCCAGCACCGCCTCCAGACCGAGCACCAGATTGCGCATCATGCCGTAACGCAGCACGTTGATGCCGCCGGCGTTGGTCGCGATGTTGCCGCCGATGGTGCAGCTGCCCCGCGCACCGAGGTCAAGCGCGAACAGCCAGTCGCGCTCGCGTGCCGCTTCCTGCAGTGATTGTAGCGTCACGCCGGCCTGGACCCTGGCGGTGCCGGCGACCGTGTCGATGGCTTCGATCGCGTTCAGCCACTCCAGCGACAGGATGACCTCGTCCGGGGTGGTGTCGGCACCGCGCGCGCACCCGGTCAGGCCACCCTGGGTCACGACGGCTTGTCCGAAGCGATGGCAGATCGCGAGCGCGGCGCTGACCTGTGCGGTATCGCGCGGCTTGACGATGGCCTGGGCGCGGGTCGGGGAGGGATCCCAGTAGCTGGTCGCACGCTGCGCGACCTCGGGGCCGTGGATGAGGCTGGATTCTCCGAGTGCGTCGATGAGCGCGGCAAACACGGGTTTCATGCGTGGTTTCCTTGTCTTCTGGCTGGGCGTCCCGGGTTGATCAAGCGGGTCGTGGTGGTGGGGTCGAGGATAACGACATCATAAAATTGCTGCACTACGGTAACATGAGCGCTGCTTGCAGATTCGAGGGGCTCGTTTCGTCCGATACCGGAACACCGCATGACTCAAATGGACATCTTCCCGTGGCACGCGCGCTTCGCGACCGGCATCGAAGTGATCGATGTGCAGCACCGACGCCTGGTCGAACTGCTCAACCGGCTGGCCAGTCAAGCCGCGTCGCCCTTGTCGATCGGGGCGCTCAGCCAGATCCTGGATGAGTTGACAGAGTATGCAAGCTACCACTTCGAAACCGAGGAGTCGATCTGGCGCGAGTTCCTGCCCGATGATCCGCTGACCCACGAGCACCACCTGAGCCATAGGTCGTTCGAGTCCGAGGTGCGAGCCTTGCAGCAGGGCACGGATACCTTGCTGGTGGAGGAGGTGACCGAGCGCACCCTAGCGTTCCTGACGGGTTGGCTGATATCCCATATCCTCGAGTCGGACCGCTACATGGCCTGCCTCGTGAGTGCGCGTGAGCGGGGTCTGACAGGAGAGGCGGCGCAGGCCCATGCGCGCGAGTGCATGGGCAGTGCGGGGCAGGATCTGTCCGACATCGTTCTCGCGATCTACGCGGCACATTCACAAGGTACCTTGCGCTTGATCCGCGAGGTTCAGGCCCACCGCCAGGCCGAGCAGGCGCTGGCGCTCGTTCGCAGCCGACTGATGAACATCCTCGACGGGACCAATGCCGTGGTCTATGTTTCTGGCATGAATACGCACGAGGTCTTGTTTGTCAATGCGCTGGGGAGAAGGGTGCTGGGGGATGTCGTCGGCAAGATATGCTGGCAGACCATACAGCAGGACATGAATGGGCCTTGTAGTTTCTGCACGAACAGCCGTTTGCTCGGTGCAGAGGGTCTCCCGACGGCGCCGGTGGTCTGGGAGCATTTCAACCCTCGCCTGAATCGTTGGTATCAGCTTCATGACCAGGCAATCCCGTGGGATGACGGCCGTTACGTCCGTCTCGAGATCGCACTGGACATCACCGAGCAAAAACGTCTCGAACAATCGCTTCGTGACAGCGAGGAACGTTACCGGCTCATCTTCGAGCAGTCGCGCGATGCGCTGATGATCGCCGAGCCACCTGACTGGCGCTTCACTGCGGTCAACCCGGCCATGCTCGAGTTGTTCGGCGCGGCAAGTTTCGACGACGTGAGAGTACTCACGCCGATCGACCTCTCTCCGCCGACTCAGCCCGATGGCCGCCCGTCGAGCGAATGTGCGTGGGAACTGATCGATATCGCGATGCGTGAGGGGACCTGGTACGGCGAGTGGACGCACCGCCGCCTCGACGGGCGCGACATGACCTGTACCTTGCTGCTGACGCGGACCGTGATTGCCGGACGTGCCGTCATTCAGGGCACGGTACGCGACATCACCGAGCAGAAAATGCAGCAACAGCAACTCGAAAGGATCGCACATTACGATCCGCTCACTGGCCTGCCCAATCGCGTTCTATTGGCAGACAGACTGCATCAGGCACTGGCCAACAGCCAGCGGCATGGCACGATGGTGGCGGTCGCCTACCTTGATCTCGATGGGTTCAAGGAAGTGAACGATAGGTACGGTCATGATTCTGGCGACCGTCTGCTCGTCGCGATCGCCAATCGAATGCGCCATGCCTTGCGCGAAACCGACACGCTGGCACGCCTGGGTGGGGACGAGTTCGTCGCGGTGTTGGTCGATCTGGACAGTCCGGATGCCTGCATGCCGCTGTTGACCCGTTTGCTCGATGCCGCGTCGGCCGAGGTGTCCGTCAAGGACGTCCCGCTGGTGGTGTCGGCCAGCGTCGGGGTGACCTTCTACCCACAGCGCGTACCAATTGATCCTGACCAGTTGCTGCGCCAGGCGGATCACGCAATGTACCAGGCCAAGCTGGCCGGAAAGAACCAATACCGCGTGTTTGACGCGGGGCGTGAGACCCCGCTTGTTTCCTTATGATTGGTGCGACTGCGAGATATTGCCGGCCATGTGAGTCGGGCCGAATCTGACGACGCGGCCTTACGACTGTCCCCGGTCGGTCGGCGCTACGCCGGGAGCGGGATGAACTCTTCCTCGTCACCCGGCACGGCCGGAAAGCGGCGTTCACGCCAGTCCTGCTTCGCCTGCTCTATGCGTTCCTTGCGGCTGGAGACGAAGTTCCACTCGATGAAGCGGGGGCCGAGTGGTTCGCCGCCGATCAGGGCCAGTCGGGTCTCCCGGGTCGCCTCGACGCATACCCCCGGGGTCGGGCGCAAGATCGCCATCGCATGCTCGGGCACCTCGACGCCGGCAATTCTGAGCGCGCCCTGCGCGACGTAGACCGCACGCTCGCTGGCCTCCGCCAGCGCCAGCGTCTGGCCGGGCTGGAGATGGGCTTCCACGTAAAGGGTGTCGGCGAACACGCGTACCGGCGAAGTCACCCCATAGGCCGACCCCATCATGACCCGCAAGGCCACCCCGTCCACTTGCAGCGCGGGAATGTCGGCCGACGGATAATGATGGAATGCCGGTTCGACTTCTTCGTCCGCCTCGGGCAGGGCCAGCCATAGCTGCAAACCGTGCAGCCGATGCGGTGCCGCGGTGACTTCCGGGCGCTCGCGTTCCGAATGGACGATGCCGCGACCGGCGACCATCAGGTTGATGTCGCCCGGCCTGATGGCTTGCAGGCTGCCGAGCGAGTCGCGATGCAGGATCTCGCCGTCGAACAGATAGGTCACCGTGGCGAGATTGACATGCGGGTGAGGGCGAACCTTGATGCCCTGCCCGGCGGGAAATTCGGCAGGGCCCATATGGTCGAAGAATATCCACGGTCCGACCATCTTGCGCTGTGCGGTTGGCAGCAAGCGACGCACCGAGAACCCGCCGAGATCCTTGTCACGCGGTCGGAGGATGAGTTCGATGGCCTCCTCGCCGGCTGAGGCATCGCATTCGTAGGTCAGTTCCCTGGTCGTATTGCTCATTTCTTGCCCCCTGTTCGCGGATCGAAACCGGGTTCGATCACGTCAAGTGTGATGGTCGAACGCAGCGCTATCCACGGGGCCCCAGGAACAACCACAGGATGAAGCCCAGCACCGGCATGAACAGCAGGATGAGGATCCAGAGCAGTTTGGGAACCGGTGCGGCGCGGCTTTGCGCTACCTTCACGATGGCCCAGATTACGACGAAAAGCCAAATCAGTCCAAGCAGGCCGGTGATCTCTATGCCCATCGCGATATTCTCCTTTCAGGTTCGGTATGCCGATCATCATAGCCGCGGAGTGCGACGGCGGCACCCCGAATGACGACGGCTGCTCGATTCTGTATCCTGACCGTTCTTGAAATCAGCACTGGAGCCCCGCATGGCCACCCTCGAAATCACCGGCGACAACATGAATGATGTCGTGGAAAACAACGATATCGTGTTCCTCGACTTCTGGGCCGCCTGGTGCGGGCCTTGCCGGAGTTTCGCGCCGACCTACGAGGCGGCTGCCGAGGCCAATCCCGACATCGTGTTCGGCAAGATCGATACCGAAGCCCAGCAGGAACTCGCCGGCGCATTCCAGATTCGCTCGATACCGACCATCGCGGTCATTCGGGAAGGCATCATGGTTTTTCGCGAGTCCGGCGCCTTGCCGGCGAGTGCGCTCGATCAGGTGATTGAGGGCGTACGCAAGCTGGACATGGAGGCGGTTCGAGCGGAGATTGCCGAGCAGCAGGCACAACAACAGGCTGGCTGAGGCGGGTCTATTTGGGCCGCGCCTGCAGCACGGGTGGGGTCGGTAACCCGACCAGCGCGATCCACTCGGTCAGCGTCGGGATGGAGGTGGTGACGGTGTCGTCCATCTCCTCCGGCGCGAGATCGAGAATGGCGGCACGCAACAGCGTGCTCGCCGATGGATCGCCCCGTTCGGCCGGGTCCAGTGCGGCATCGCTGAGGCTGCGCGCCAGTTGCAGCACGCTCGCCAGTCGATGGCTCGGCGAGCCGGCTGCGAATCCACCCCCTTCAGGGTCGCTTTGCCAATAGACGAGGTCGGCCAGCGCTGTCGGCAGTCGCCAGTCGGCCAGCAGGACCGACGACAACTCGTGGTGATCGAAGCCGAAGGTGTCGCGCTCCAGGTCGGCCAGATCGACGCCGTCTGGTCTGGCCGCGCAGATCACCTGGGCGTATTCCGCCGGGACTGCGGTTGCGAAAGCGAGACGGCCGATATCGGCCAGCAATCCGAGCGAAAAGGTGTCGGTCCCGGCGCGGGGCACGCAGCGATCGGCCAATGCCTCGGTCAGGATGCCGGTATGCAGCGCGCCGACCCAGAAACGGCTGTAATCGAAGCCCGGACAGTTGCGCAGGTCGCGTTGGGAGACCAGCGACAGGGTCAGCGCATGGGCCCGGATCGCATTCAAGCCCAGGCGCTGGATGGCCCGACCCAGGTCCAGTTGGTCTCCCATGCCGTGAAAGCGGGCCGAGGCCGCCGCCTTCAGCGTGAACCCGGTCAGGGCGGGGTCGGTCTTGACGATGTGCAGCGCGTCGTCGAGCGAGGCGTTGGGATCGTTGGCGATCTCGATCAGTTTCAGCGCGGTGCCGCGTGGACTCGGCAAGGACTCGGCGCCGACCAGAAAGGCGCGGATGTCGCGTACGACGTCCTGTTGCGGACGATGTTCGGCGAGTCCGCTCATCGGCTGGCTCCCTCTCTGGCGGGTTTGTAGTCGTCGAGCACATCGGCGACCAGCCTGTCCATCAACGGTTCGTCATCGACCAGCAAAGCCTCGCCACTGTTGAACTTGCGGGTGAGTTCGGCGCGGGTCAGCGCAAGAGCCCGTTGTCCCTGGCGATTGGCGAACAGGTACATGGTGCGCGCCGGGCTGATCCAGGTCAGCCGCACCGCGCGTCGTTCGCCGTTGTCGAGCGCGAGCTCTATCCAGGTGCCGCGTTGCAGCTCGTCGAGCTCGTCGGCTTCTGGTTCCGGCGCAGGTGGCGGTGGCGCGGCGACCGGTTTTGCAGCAGGCTCGACGTTTGCCCCTTGAGGCGGGTTGACCGAGGGCGTGGTCGACGAGGACGTGGCAGGCGAAGGTGTCGCCATCCCGGCGCGCACCGCGACCGCATGCAACTTGACCAGTTCGGCGAAGAAGGCCTCACGCGGTGCGGTGTCCACCTTGGCCGTTTCCAGGCCGGCCTTCAGGCCGCCGAGCAGCTTGGGCAGGATCTTGACCAGGCGCTGGCGCTCGTCCGCCCCCTGCTTTGGACGCACGCTCCAGACCAGGTCGTCCATGGTGGTGACCCGCTCGTTCCATTGGCCGCCGTCCTCGCCGCCGCTGCGGGCGGCTTCGGTCAAGACCCCCAGCCAATGTTCCGCGAGAAAGTTTCGGACCGCTTCGGGAATGTCCTGGTCGGCGGTATGGGCCGCGATCGCGCCCTCGGCGACGGTGCGGGCGATCTCGAGTTGCTCGCGTGCGGTCAGGCGGCTGGTCAGCGCTGCGGCCTTCTGGTCGGCGAGCTTTTCCTGCTCGGCGAGGAAGGCCTCGAAGGTGTCCAGGCAGGACGCGAACACGCTGGTGTCTTCGCAGGCCTCGTTCTGGATCCGCAACACCAGGGGCTCGGCCGCCTTGTACAACGATGAATCCGGGTTGAGCTCGCCGTCCCAGGTCGAGGAGGACTGCGCCATCGCGTTGATCAGGCGCCGGGCGGGGTGGTTGCGGTTGGAAAAGAAGCTGTGGTCGGCGAGTGCGAGCTTGAGCACCGGCAACTGCATCCGGCCGATCAGTCCCTTCATCGCCTCCGGGACACGGGCGTCGTCGAAGATGAAATCGAACAAGGTGGCGACCACGTCGATGACGATGTTGTCCACCGGGCCGAGGTTCTTGCCTATGCCGGCATCGAGCAGCCCGTGCAACACGTTCATCGTCGCGGCCGCGGTGGCGTCGACGCTGAAGGTGGCGTCGCCGAACTCGACCTCGCTCTCGCCCTGCTGCAGGCGGGTGAGCATCTGCATCACGCCGGGGTTGGCCTGCGGGGTCCCGCCGAAGTGACCCATCGCGCCCGCCCCGCCCATTGCCTGGGCCAGACCCTCCGCCCCGCCGCCGCCGGACGCGAGCAGTTGCTTGAGCACGTCGGCTGCGTCGGCCTCGACTTCGGGCGGACGTTGTCGCGGCGGGGTGCGTCGCTTCTCCACGCCGCCCCGTTTGACGCCGTGGCGGATGCGGGGCAAGACCCGGCGTACGATCAGGTGCTGATTGACGTCACGGTAAATGGTGTTGAGTTCCGGCGCGAGCTTGCGCGTGATCATCTCGAACAGCATTTCCTTGGCCGGTCGCGGGCAGGTCAGCGACCAACAGGCTTCCTTCAGCGCCTCGGAGACCGCTTCCGGGCCCGCCGGGTTATCCGAGGCTTCGAGTTCGCTAGAAGCGCCCAGCATGAGCGCGATCCGCGGCAGCAAGTCCTTGAGTTCGGACTCGCAGGCGCCGTAGAGGACGTTGGCCTGACCCTTGACCGTCAGGGCTTCAGAGAATTCCTGGTCATCGACCAGCGACAGTTCGATGTTGCCGTTATGGTTGCCCCCGTAGAGGGTGCTCGCCGACGCGGCCTTCTTTTTGGACAAGGCGCCGAACGCATGCTCGAAAGCGCTGGCGAAGCTTCGCTCGAGTTCATCACCCTGGGCTCGGAGCTGGACCTGGAGTTCGATGAGCATCTTCTCCTCTTCCGGGTCGAGCGCGCCCAGCTTGCGGGCCTCGATGTCTTCCTCCAGGGCGGCACGCAGCTTCGCCAGCGCGGAGCAGGCGCGGGTCCGGATCAGCTCGCGGCACTCGGCGAGCACGCCCGCATAGGCCCGTGATCCGGCCGGGTCGGCATGTGCGCTGGCTGATGTGGTGTCGGTCACCTTGTGCTCCGTTTCGATGCGTTTCGCCGCCCCGAGTCGCGTACTGCCGAGATGCCTGGACACCGGTCGGGCTGACCGCCCTGGACAGGTTCGGCAAGAATTTCGTCTTCATCGTGAAGTTTCTCACAGGATCCGTCAGCCAAGAAACTCTTCCCGGCGCCTTGCCGCCGGCAGGTCGGTTCCAGTGGATATCCGGTCGCCCTTCGAGGCAGCGTGGGCTGCCGACGCCGTGCCCCGGGCGCGAGTGTTCGACCCTGGTGTGGCGCTGGGCGCGAGCCCGAGGCCGGCCCGACAGAAACCCTCAGGCGGCGGGTGTCCGTCCGGGGCTTGGACGGGGCGCCGCGGAGCAGGATGGGTCGATTGACGGTATGCTTGTCGGCCTGTCCGGCATTTGCCCTGTCCCTGCTGCCCCGAATCTCCGAACCATGACCCTGTCTTCCCGTCCCGGCCTGTTGGGGGCCTTTGCTCGTTTTTTCGCCGAGGTCGGCTCGGTCTATCTGACCTTGCTCAAGGTGATGGTGCCGGCGCTGATCGTCGTGAAGGCACTGGACTTGATGGGCGCGACCGCCTGGCTGGCCTGGTTGCTGTCGCCGGTGATGCAATTGGTCGGGCTGCCGGAGTCGATGGGTATCGTCTGGGCGGCGGCGATGCTGACCAACATCTATACCGCGATGATCGTCTTCGTCGAGTATGGCGCTCATCAACCTCTTACGGTCGCGCAGGTCACGGTGCTCGGGACGATGATCCTGGTGGCGCACTCGTTGCCAATAGAAGGCGCGGTGGCCAAGGCGACCGGTGTCAGCTGGCGGGCGACGCTGGCGATCCGCCTGGGGGGTGCGCTGGCACTCGGCATGCTGCTCGATCTCGCCTATGGGTTGAGCGGCAGCCTGCAGTCGGAGAGCCGTTTGCTGTGGCAACCGGGCGAGGTGGACGCCTCTCTGAGCGCCTGGGCCCTGAATCAGTTGCGTCTGCTTGCGCTGGTGTTCGTCGTGATTTCGACGCTGATGGCCCTGCTGCGAATGCTTCGCCTGCTCGGTATCGAACGGCTGATGCACTGGTTGCTTGCGCCGGTGCTGCGCCTGATCGGCATTCGCAAGGAGGCGGGCAACATCACCATCATCGGCGCGACACTCGGACTCAGTTTCGGGGCCGGCTTGCTGATTCGCGAAGCGCGCTCGGGCGCGTTGACCCGGCGTGACGTGTTCCTGACCATGGGGTTCCTGGGCCTGTGTCACAGCCTCATCGAGGATACGCTGCTGATCCTGCTGCTCGGCGCGGACCTGTCCGGTGTGCTCTGGTCGCGGATCGCATTCGCTCTGGTCGTGATCGCGATCCTGGCCCGTCTGCCGGCACTCGGTCGCCGCCTGGATGCGCAGGAGGCGCGGCTTTCGCGCTGAGGCCGGGCAACGGGTGATGCGCTACGGCTGGACCGGATCCGTGCTCAGCTCAGGATCTGCCAGGCGATCACCGCAAACAGCAGGCCGGTGGTGGTCAGCGCGACGAGTCGCAGCTTGGGGCGCCAATGAGAGCGCTGCGAAAGGCGGGGGCCTAGGCAATGACGGTCGGGCCAGGCGCATTCCACGCCGAGAAAGTCCTGGCTGCGGCAGTTCTGGCAGGTGGCGATTGGTTTCATGTCAGTGCTCCGCAACCGACGGCGGGGTCGGGAGGCCCAGTGTCATGCGATGCAGCAGCATCAGTTCATGATCGCGCGCGGTGGGTCGCTTGCAGGCCGGGTCGGCACGGCCGGGGGGCAGTTGATGCACACTGGCCGATGCAATGCCGGCATCGGCTGGACTGTCCGCGGCCGCCGCCTGGCCGGCGAGCAGCAGCACGATGGCGGCGAAGACGATGTTGATCGCCAGCGCGGTCGCCATGATGCGCAGGATGAGGCCGAGCAGTTCCACTGCGAAATGACGTGGCTTCTCGACGTGACCGGTTCCATCGACGGCGTTGGTCATTGTGGCGGTCAGGGTTTGGCTTGCTTCCATGTCACGCTCCTCTCGATTGGGCATGCGAGCATTAGAAGCCCGCAATCCGGCCCGGGCCTGCTGCAATCATGGAAAAGCGATGACGAAATGTGGCAATAAAATGGCTGTCTTGCCTGACGCCGGTCCGGTCGGAGTGCGGGGGCGGGCCGGGTGGTATAGTCGGCGGCAGGCGCTGCGCGACCGTGGCTGGCATGACGGCACCGGGCCGATGATCGATCCGCTCACTACCCTACCGGCTTCGTTGGGATGAAACTGGTCGCTGCACCTTGGCGCCCATGTTTTTCGACAGGCTCGGGGTGATCAGGCGCAGGACGTTCGAGAGGCCGGTCGATGGGTGAGCGGTGGGGACTCATTGGGGGCGAATTCTGGACGACCGGCGAGGAGTGAACGAATGGGACGACGTATCGCGATCGTCGAGGACGAGGCGGCCATCCGGGCCAACTATGCCGAGGCGCTGGTCAGGCAGGGTTACGATGTCGCCGCCTATGCCGACCGGCCGGCGGCGCTGGCCGCGTTCCGCTCCCGCTTGCCCGATCTGGCGATCATCGACATCGGCCTGGGTGACGAGCCCGAAGGGGGCTTCACCTTGTGCGGGGAGTTGCGCGCGATGTCGGCCCGTCTGCCCATCATCTTCCTGACCGCGCGCGACAGCGATTTCGACATCGTGTCCGGGCTGCGACTCGGTGCCGACGACTATCTGACCAAGGATGTCAGCCTGCCGCACCTGCTGGCGCGGGTGGCGGCGCTGTTCCGCCGGGTCGAGGCGATCTCGGAGGCCAGGCCGCAGGAGGACTTGCTCGAGCGTGGGCCGCTGCGTCTGGATGCGATGCGGCTGGTCGCCGAGTGGAAGGGACAACCCGTCGCGCTGACACTGACCGAGTTCTGGATGGTGCATACGCTGGCCAGGACGCCGGGCCATGTGAAGAGCCGTGACCAGTTGATGCAGGACGCGAGACTGGTCGATGACGGCACGATCACCTCGCACGTGAAACGGATCCGGCGCAAGTTCGCCGCGATCGACGCCGATTTCGACTGTATCGAAAGCGTCTATGGCATGGGATACCGCTGGAAGGCCTGAGCGCGATGAAACCCGCGATCCGCCCGCGTTTCAGCCTGCGTGCCAAGCTCGCGCTGTTGTCACTGCTGCTGCTGGCGCTGCCCTGGGTGGGCTATCGCTACGTCAAGGAGATGGAGGCCTTGCTGCTCGAGGGCCAGCGCGATGCGCTGGTGGCGACTTCGCGCGCGGTGGCGACCGCCTTGCACGACAGACCGCAGCTCATGCAGGTCAGGCCGCGCACCAGCCTGTCGTCCCAGTCGGCTTCGATCGCGCTGCTGCCCGGCGAGGAGCTGGTCGAAGCCGCGCCCACACCCGCCGCCGAGGTCGAATCGGATCAACCGGCGGTGGCCGAGGTAGAGGCCATCCTGCGCGGACTGGAGCGCACGACCTCGCGGATCTGGGTGGTCAATCGGGATCTGCGGGTGCTGGCGCTGGCGGGTAGCCTGCGTCATGACGAAAGGGCGGAAAGCGGGGCAGCAGGCGGGAACGGGGGCGAGCGCCTGACCGGCTGGAAAGGACCGTGGTATGCGCTGCTCGCCCGCATCATGCCGCCCGGCGGGGCCGCGCTCGATGATGTGGTCGACCCCGACCGGGTGGCGACCGGGCGCGAGGTCTTCGATGCCTTGCTGATGGGGGCGCCCGCCTCGCGCCTGAGCCGGATCGCAGACAGCGGGGTGATGGTCGTCTCGGCAGCCCATCCGATCTGGAGTGGTGACCAGGTGCTGGGCGCGGTCGTGGTCGAAGAGAGCACCCACTCGATCCAGTCCCTGCGCAATCGGGCACTGGAGCGCCTGTTGCTGCTGACCCTGGCCGGCTTCGTGATTGCCGCGGTGCTGGTGTTCGGCTTCGCGTCGAGGCTGTCGTCGCGGATACGCAGGCTGCGTGATGAGGCCGAGGGCGCGATCGATGCCCGTGGCCGGATCACGCCGGTACGTACCGGTTCGGTCGCCGGAGACGAGGTCGGCGATCTGTCACGCAGCTTCTCCGCGCTGCTGGACCGCCTGGCGCGCAACCAGTCCTACCTGGAAAGCATGGCGAGCAGGTTGTCCCACGAGTTGCGTACCCCGATCGCGGTCGTACGCTCTTCGCTGGAGAATCTGCACACCGTGGCAATGCCGCAAGAGGCCGAGACCTATATGGCGCGTGCCGAGGCGGGCTTGTCACGGCTGTCGCGCATCCTGTCACGGATGAGCGAAGCGACCCGTATGGAGCAGGCACTGGCGACGACCGAGTCGGAGCGCTTCGACCTGCGCACCGTCGTTAACGAGTGCGTCAATGGCTACAGCGTCGTCTATCCCACCCAGAGGTTCGAAGGCGATCTGCCGGCCTACCCGGTATGGGTGCGCGGTGCGCCCGATCTGGCCGCCCAGATGCTGGACAAGCTGGTCGAGAATGCGGCCGACTTCGCGCAGCCGGAGACGCCGATACGAATTTCGCTGAAATTTCTCTCGGCCATGGCCGAGTTGTCGGTGACCAACATCGGCCCGCCGTTGCCGGCCGAACTCGAAGGGCGCTTGTTCGAATCGATGGTGAGCGCGCGCAAACGCGACGGCGGCGACGAGCCGCATCTCGGCCTGGGCCTGTATGTGGCACGAATGATCGCGGTGTTTCACGGCGGTACGCTGCGGGCGGAGAACCTGGAAACCGGCGACGGCGTGTGCATGTCGGCCGAGTTCAGGCTCGCCTGACCGGATATCCGAAGACCAAGACTGACCCCGCCGCCGCTTGCCGCTCAGGACTTGCGACTCACAGCCTGCGATTGTTGCCCGTACTTATGGCTGAAGTCGGGTCATCAGAACAGCGCACCGACGCTCTCCCCGGTGTGGATGCGCTCGATGGCCGCGGCGATCAGCGGTGCGACGGTCAGCACCGTGAGCTTGTCGAAGCGCTTTTCCGGCGGCACGCTCACGGTATTGGTGACCACGATGGATTCGATGTCGGCATTGCGCAGGCGCTCGATCGCCGGGCCGCACAAGACCCCGTGCGCCGCTCCCACATGGATGCTGCGCACGCCCGCGGCGCGAAGCGTCCCTATCGTCGCGAGCAGGGTGCCGCCGGTGGCGATCTCGTCGTCGAAGATCACCACGTCGCGACCCTGTACGTCACCGACCACCTGACCCTGTTTGACGTCGGTGTCGCTGACCCGGCGCTTGTCGATGATCGCCATCGGTACGCCTAACCGTTCGGAGAAGCGTCCGACCCGCTTCGCGCCGCCGGCGTCGGTGGCCACGGCGACCAGGTTCGAGATGTCATGCGTCTTGCGAAAGTGATCGACGATGATGGGGATCGCGCTGAGGTGGTCGACCGGCACGCTGAAGAAGCCATGGACCTGGTCGGCATGGAGATCCATCGTCAGCACCCGGTCGGCGCCGGCGGTCTTGAGCATGTCGGCGATCAAGCGGCCGGTGATCGAGATCCGGGGCGCGTCCTTCTTGTCCGAGCGCGCATAGGAATAATAGGGAATCACCGCGGTGACCCGACGGGCGGACGCGCTGCGCAGTGCGTCCAGCGTGATCATCAACTCCATGATGTGGTCGCTGACCGGCTCGGAGAACGACTGCACCACGAAGACATCGCGCTCGCGGACATTGTCCTGGACCTGCACATGCAGGTTGTCGTTCGAGAAGCGTGAAACGACCAGTGGGCTGACTGCAAGCCCGAGATGGCCAGCGATCTCCGAGGCGAGTTGCGGATTGGAACTACAGGAGAAGATTCGTAACGCGTCAATCATCGTGAGCACCGTCGCATGCATGGGTTGCCCTGAGCGGGACGAAACAGGCGCGCCTTCGAATCTCCATGGCGCAGCCGGACCGAACCGGCATTGTATGCCAAGCCCTGAGTCGGCGAGACCGGAGTCGGCGCATCGACTCGGCGGGCGTGGTCCAGCCATGGCGTGACAGCGGCGCTTACATTCTGAATACCTTGATACAAACCGGACCGGTGTGTCGTGAAACTTTCGGGCCGGTGCGTGTTTCAATAAAGACAAGTCGCAAGAAAATGCGGTTCAACGCTTGCGCACCAAATGGAAAAGGAGGCCCAGATGAAGATCAGAACGAGTGTTGTCATTCTTGTGCTCGCCTTTGCGGCGACCGGTTGTGCGACCTGGGACAGCATGTCGTCCCGTCAAAAAAGCGCGGTGGTCGGTGCGGGGGTAGGCGGGGTGGCCGGTGCGGTGGTGACCGACGGTGGCGTATTGGGTACCGTGGGTGGCGCGGCCATTGGCGGGGTGATCGGCGATCAGGTGGGCAAGCAGCGCTGAGTCCGGGTGCGTGGTGGCGATGCGGTTTGGCCAGTCATTGGCGCCGCGCCCGAGGATTTCGATGTTTGGCTCGGCCGGGTCATAGGACTGGCGTCGCCGGCAGCGGGTTTCGAGCAGCTGGCCCTTATTCCAGGAGAGTATGACAAAAAAGGCATCCTTGCCCGGGATTCCTTTTTTGTCGCCCAGGCCGGGCGCGTGGCACAGCGGATTGGTCGTGTGCCGGCCCTTTTTTGGGGCTTCGTGATCTGGGCTATGATGCCCGCCCAGGCGTTCGCGCCGCATTCGTTCTCGGGAGCGCAGGATGGCAAACAGCATTGTCGAGCCGGGTGGCATGACCGATCGGGTCGTGACGCTGCAGCGCTGGCTGTTGTTTGCGGCCGGATTCCTCGTGCTCAGCTTGGTCAGTGCCCTGGTCGGGGTCTCCGTCGGTCGTGAGGAGAAGGCCTGGTCTTTCGTATCGCTGGCCGCCTTTGCGACCGGCTTCGTGCTCGGCATACCGGTGCTGTTGCGGATCCGGCAGGTGCTGCGCGCCCACGCGCTCGTTCTCGAAGGCGCGCATGACGGGGTGTTCGAGTGGAATCCGGTTACCAAGCGGCTCAGGGTCGGCAAGCGTCTGCTGGCGATACTCGGTTACTCGGAGGATTTTCTCGACGATACCCAGACCTGGCTCGGCATTGTCCATCCGGAGGATAGGGCGCGCTACAACCAGGCGGTGTCGGCCCACCTGAAGGGCGTGACGGACCATTTCTATTGCGAGTACCGGGTACGGGCATCGGACGGGGCTTATCGATGGCTGGCCGCGCGGGGCATGGCGGTTCGCAATGCCAAGGGGGTCGCGACCCAGATGGCCGGGTCGGTGTCGGACATCACCGAAAGGGTCGAGCGCGAGCAGCGTATTCGCGATCTCGCGGTCATCGATCAGCTCACCGGCCTGCCCAATCGACGGGGCCTGATGGAGCGCTTGCCGGGCGCGCTGGCGGCGGCAAGACGCAGTGGGCAGATGCTGGCGGTGCTCTTCATCGATCTCGACCGTTTCAAGAACGTCAACGATGCCAGAGGCCACCTCTTCGGTGATGCACTGCTGGTCGGGATCACCGCCCGCCTGCCGGCCGCGCTGCGCGCCTATGACGTGCTGCTGCGCCACGGCGGAGACGAGTTCGTGGTGTTGCTGACCGGGCTGGCCGATCGCCTGGAGGTGGAAAACGTGTCGCGACGGCTGCTGTCCTTGATCGAGGAGCCGATCTCGATCGAAGGCATAGAGATGCGGGTCAGCGCGAGCATCGGTATCGGCCTGTACCCGGATAACGGCGTGGACACCGATGCCCTGCTGCGTTGTGCCGATATCGCGATGTACGAGGCCAAGGCTGCGGGCGGCAACGAGGTCCGCTTCTTCGAGAACCGGATGAAGGTCCGTGTCAGCGAGCGCGCCGCGATGGAGCAGCGCTTGCGGGTCGCGATCGAGAATGGCGACCTGTGCCTGCACTTCCAGCCGCAGCAGGACTTCGCGACCGGGCGTGTGTGTGGCGCCGAAGCGCTGGTGCGCTGGCAGGACGGTGAGCGCATGGTCCGACCCGACGAGTTCATCCCCCTGTCCGAGGAAACCGGACTGATCGAACCGCTGGGACAGTGGGTGATGGATGCCGCGATCGGTCGGCTCGCACGCTGGCAGGGGACGTGCCCGGACGGGTTCCGGGTCTCGATCAACCTGTCGGCGCGGCAGTTCATGAAGCGTGCGGTCGAGCACGATCTGTTCGCGGCGAGCGCGAGACACGGTGTCGCGGCGCACCTGATCGAACTCGAGGTGACCGAGTCGGTGTTGCTGAATCCCGAGGGGGCCGCATTGCGGGCCTTGCAGTCCATGCGCGAAGCCGGTTGCCTGATCGCGCTCGACGATTTCGGGACCGGCTACTCATCCTTGTCCTATCTGCAGTTGGTGGAGTTTGACGCGCTCAAGATCGACAAGTCCTTCATCTCCGGAGTCGATACCCGTTTCATCGAGCGTAGCGCCCGCAACGGCGCCGCGATCGTCAATGCGATGATCGTGCTCGGCCATCAACTCGGCTATCGCATCGTCGCCGAAGGGGTCGAGACCCAGGACCAGTACGATTGGTTGAAGCGAATCGGTTGTGACCTGTGTCAGGGTTATTTCTTCAGCCGGCCCTTGCCGGCCGCCGAGTTCGAGCGTCGCTTTCTGAGCGTGGCCGCGTTGCGCGAGGAAGTGGCTTAGATGGTCGGCTGACCGGACGGCTCAGTGCGAGAAGGCGGCCATTGCCGGCAGTGGCTTGAGCACACAGCCGGAGTCCTGCAGCGCCTTGCGCACCGCGCGCGCGACTTCGACCGCGTGGGCATTGTCGCCATGGACGCAGACGGTTTGGAACGGCACCGGCAGCTTCTTGCCCGATGCCGAGACGATGCCGCCCGCATCGAGCATGCGCAGGACATGGCGGACGCAATCGCGGGTTTCGGTCAGCACCGCCCCCGGCTGGTTGCGCGGCACGAGATGGCCTTGTTCGGTGTAGGCGCGGTCGGCGAAAACCTCGCCGGCCACGGGCAGGCCTTCCCGCTCGCCGGCCTCGGCGAGCTTGGATCCGGCCGGTGCGACCAGGATCATGCCGGGGTCGAAGCTGCGGATCGCCTTGGCGACGCGCCCGGCGATCAGTGCATCTTCGGCCGCCATGTTGTTCAACGCACCATGCGGTTTCACGTGGGTCATCACCAGACCTTCGATCCGGGCCATGCCGGCCAGCGCGGCCAGCTGGTACAACACCATCGCCTGCAGCTCGTCGGATGCCATTTGCATGGGGCGACGCCCGAAACCCTGCAGGTCGGGGAAGGACGGGTGCGCGCCGACGCTGACGCCGGCTTTCCTGGCGGCATGAAGCGTCCGTCGCATCACCAGCGGATCGCCGGCATGAAAGCCGCAGGCGATGCTGGCGCTGTCTACGATGCCCAGCATCGCGGTATCGTCGCCCATTTTCCAGGCGCCGAAGGATTCGCCGAGGTCGGCATTAAGGTTGAGTTCCATGGTCGGGTCTCCAGCGTTCATGCATGCAAGGTGATGTATTCGGGACTGAGCGCATCGACCACGCCGCCGACCAGATTGCTCTGGTAGAGCGCGTCCAGGTCGACGCCCTCGCCGGCGATGAGTCGGATCGATGCGATCGCCTCGGCCAGCGTTTTCGCCAGCGCGCGGGCGGCCAACTCCCCGTCGGCCGCGTCTATCGTGACGAAGCAGACCTTTTCGCCGGGACGCTTGGCCGCCAGGCGGGGCAGGTCGGCCGTGATCACGGTCGCGATCTTGGGGTAGCCGCCCGCGGTCTGGGCGTCGGCGAGCAGCACGATAGGCAGACCATTGCCCGGGACCTGGATGGCGCCCGGCACGATCGCATCCGAGACGATCTCGTGGCCGCGCGTCGGGTCGTGCCGGATGGGCGCGCCATCGAGCCGGATGCCCATGCGGTCGGCGGCGGCGCTGACGGTGTAGGCCTGACCGAGGAAGGCCTCCCTGGCGGTCGCGTCGAAGTGGTCGTGTTGCGGACCGAGCACCAGCCGGATCGGTGCATCCTGGTACTGCAAGGGTTCGGGCAGCGAGCGCGCCGGTACTGCGCCGACCGCATCGACCGGCAGCTTGTCTCCCGTGCTCAGCGCTCGGCCATGCCAGCCGCCCAGGCCGGCGCGCACATAGGTCGAGGCGCTGTTCATCGCGACCGGAATCGACAACCCCGCGACGGCGAGCATCGCGATCCGTCCTGTGTTCATTTTTCCGATCCGAAGCGTCTCGCCCGGTTCGAGTACATGCGAGCGCCACGCGGCCGCTGTGCGCGGCCCATCCGTACCCTTGATCTCGAGTCGGGCGTCGCCCGCGACGGCCACCCTGACCGGGCCGTCTTCGGCCTGGAACTGCTGACCGCCGTCGAAGCATTCGATCGCCGGGTGACCGGCCGGGTTGCCGGCCAATGCATTGGCGATGGCGAGCAGGTTGGGGTCGAGCGCGCCCGACCAGGGCACGCCGATGCGGCGAAAGCCGACCCGTCCGCGATCCTGGACCGAGGCGAAGGCGCCGGCCGAAACGACAGTGAGCCTGGTGCTCATCGGCGTACTCCCGCATGGCGAGCCTGGCCGCGTTCGCACCAGCGCTGCGGATCGATGCGGCCGGCGGCCAGATCGCGGGAAAGCGTCTCGTAATCTTCGCGCCCGACCGGGAAAAAGCCGACCCGGTCACCCGGCTGAAGCAAGGCCGGGTCGGCACGGGACGGGTCGAACAATTGCACCGGACAGCGTCCGAGCAGGTGCCAGCCGCCCGGACTTTCCCAGGGATAGATCGCGGTCAGCCCGGTCGCGATCGCGACGCTGCCGGCCGGGACGCGCACCCGTGGTTCGGCTCGCCGGGGCAACTGCAGCGCTTCGGGCAGGTCGCCCATGAAGGGGAAACCGGGCAGGAAGCCGAGCATATAGACCACGTACTCGGTGCCGGCGTGAAGCTGCACCACGGTGTCGGTGTCGGCCTCGATCCACGCCGCGACCTCGGCGAGGTCGGGTGCGGCCTCGCCTTCGTAGCAGGCCGGTAGTCGCCAGTGGCGGGGCTCGGCGGTCGCCGCTTCTCCGGCTTCGTCCAGGATATGCGCGATGCCGGCAGTCAGCTCTCTGCGGGTGGTGACCAGCGGGTCGTAGATCACGGTCAGCGAGCGGAAGGTCGGCACGGTCTCGACGATACCTGTCAGCCTGCCACGAAGGCTGGCTTCGCCGATGGCCAGATCGAGCGCCCGGACCCGGCTCTGCAGCAGGGGGTCGATACG
This sequence comes from Azoarcus sp., assembly GCA_030604735.1. GTDB lineage: Bacteria > Pseudomonadota > Gammaproteobacteria > Burkholderiales > Rhodocyclaceae > Azoarcus_F. Next base: position 1,826 of record JAUVVG010000040.1, on the reverse strand, counting down.
CTCGCCGAACTCGATCGTGAAGGCGGCGTCGCCGAGGTCGAGAATACGAGGGGAGGGCAGGACAGTCATGAGGTCGAGCGGCGGAATCAAGGTGCGCTGGTCGAAGCGGCCCGCGAAGCCTGGTCGTAGCGGCCGGACAGCGTCCGCAACAGGCGTGCCAGGTCGCCGATCTGGTCGTTCTCGGCCTCGGTGCCGGAAAAGCCCGGCATCAGGCAGGACTCGCGGATCTCGCGATAGCGCTCGCAGATCTCGTTGCCGGCCGGCGTCGTCGAGTAGAAGGCTTCCTTGCCATGGCGGACGCTCTTGACCAGGCCCAGGCCGACCAGCTTCTTCAGCGAGTAGCTGACCACGTGGGCGTCCTCGATGTTGAGCACGAAGCAGATGTCGGACAGCCGTTTCTCTGTCTGGCGATGCGCGACATGGTGCAGGACCAGCACGTCGGTCGGTGCCATGTCCTTGACGCCTGCAGCGGTCATGCAACGCATCATCCAGCGCGCAAAACCATGCCACGCGATGATCATGCCGAACTCGAATTCGGACAGTTCAGGAGACTTCGGGGACATCAGGTGTTGTGAGGACACGATTCTGCCGTCGGAAGGATCTGGCTTGCGGATAGAGGGTTTGGGCATTTCGTCTCCTTTTTATGTACGATTTCTTGACAAATTATAAAAGAAACACGAATATTTTATCAACGACTAGTTGCCATGCGTTTCACCCAGCCGGTCGTCACAAAGGAATCAGGCGTTTTCCTCACTCTCTCGGAGGTTTTGCGATGAACACTGTGTTGCGCTCCATCGGTCTTGCCCTTGCCACTTCCTTCGTCGCGGCGGCACCTGCCGTCGCGCAGACCACCTGGGACATGCCCACGCCTTATCCGGCGACCAACTTCCACACCGAGAACATCCAGCAGTTCGCCGCCGACGTGGCCGCGGCCACCGGAGACAAGCTCAAGATCACGGTCCACCCGGGTGGCTCCTTGTTCAAGGCCAACGAGATCCGGCGTGCGGTGCAGACCGGCCAGGCACAGATCGGCGAGGTCATCATCTCCGGCATGGCGAACGAGGATCCGTTCTTCGCGCTCGATAACGTGCCCTTCCTGGCGTCCAGTTATGAAGATGCCAAGGCGTTGTGGGATGTCTCGCGGGATGCGGTGAATGCACGTCTCGAGAAGGCCGGTCTGACCATGCTGTTCTCGGTACCCTGGCAGCCACAGGGCATCTACTCGACCTCGGAACTGTCCGGGGTGGGTGACTTGCGCAACATGAAGATCCGCTCCTACAGCCCGACGGTCGCGCGCATGATCGAGTTGATGGGCGCCCAGCCGGTCACCGTGCAAGCGGCCGACCTGACTCAGGCCCTATCCACCGGTGTGGTCTCGGCCAACATCACGTCCTCGGCGACCGGCTACGACTCCAAGAGCTGGGAGCAACTGTCCTGGTATTCGGATGTACGCGCCTGGTTGCCAAAGAACGTCGTCTTCGTGCGCACCCGCGATTTCAATGCGCTCGATCAGGCCGCCCGTGACGCCGTGCTGGCCGCCGCCGCCGAGGCCGAAACCCGCGGCTGGGCGAGCTCTGCCGAGCGCAACGACTGGTATCTGGATCAACTGCGTAGCAACGGGATGAACGTGGTCACACCGTCCGCCGAGTTCGACGCCGAATTGCGCAAGATCGGCGAAACGATGACCGAGGAATGGGTCAAGAGCGTCGGGGCCGATGGCCAGGCGGTGCTGGACGCCTATCGCGCCGCCCGCTGACCGCAGCCGGGCTTGTTCGTCCCGCAGGGAGCCCGCTAGCCGGGGGCTCCCTGCGCTGTAATCGTCCGCA